>JADGBE010000021.1 GCA_015231615.1 Desulfamplus sp.
GAACTGGTCTTGGTCTTGTGATCTCAAAAAGGCTTGTTGAGCTTATGGGTGGCACTATTTCAGTTCAAAGCGAGTATGGAAAAGGCTCTACATTCAGATTTACCGTAAAGGTTGAGCAAGGGTTAGAAGTTGTTGATACTTATTCTATAACCTCTGATAAAGTGAATGGTTCTGATGATAAGGTAAATAGTTCTTACTTAATATCAGGCACAGAATTTCATGGACTTACTGTTTTAATGGTTGAAGATAATGAGTTTAATCAGCGTCTTGGCTTGATAGTTCTAAAAAAGATGGGAATTTCTGCTGATGTTGCCTGTAATGGCAAGGTGGCTGTAGATGTAATACGTAAGAATAGCTATGACATAGTTTTGATGGATGTCCAAATGCCAGAGATGGACGGAATTGAAGCAACAAAGATAATAAGGAGTGAAAATTTCAACATTCCAATTATTGCCATGACAGCTAATGCAACACAAGATGATAGTAAAGTGTGTATTGATGCTGGAATGAATGATTATATATCTAAGCCTATTGATCCTGAAAAACTATGTGCTGCAATCCTCAAACACATCAAAGTATCAAAGAAAATTTGTGTTCCTGAAACTCAATGTTCAAGTGAAATTAAAAGTGAAGTTAGTGAAACAGAAAGTGAAGTTTTGGATTTAAGAAAAATATTTGACAAAGAGGAGTTTTCGCATCGTGTAGGGGGAAATGAGGCTGTTATAGGACAACTTCTTAAAATTATTTCTGATTCACTACCAAACCACATAAAAATCCTGAAAGAGTTAGTAAATAAAGGTGATATTCAAGGAGTTATGAAGCAGGCACATGGAATAAAGGGGATTGCGGCAAACGCCTCTGCCCATAGGCTAAGTGATACGGCTTATAAGATTGAGCTTGCAGCTAAGGATGGAAATATTGAAAGAGTGAGGCTTCTTATTAGTGATATTGAAAAAGACACAGAGGCTCTTTTAGCTGTTATTTCAGAGGTTTAATTGTAAAATCTCAACTTAAGACCTTGTTCAGTATATCAATAGCTGTAATTTGCAATTCTAATTATTTAGGCGGTAAAATGAAAGAACATAAAACAAAACAGCGTGTTATGGTTGTAGATGATACTCCTTATAATATTGATCTTATGAGAGCAATCCTTGCTGATACCTATGAGATAATCGTTGCCACAAACGGCTTGGAGGCAATCGGACTTGCACACTCTGAAAATCTGCCTGACATTATCCTGCTTGATATAATGATGCCTGAGATGGACGGCTATGAGGTTTGTACTCTACTCAAATCAAGCAAGCGAACCAAACACATTCCAGTAATTTTTATTACAGCAAAAGATTATGACGAAGATCAGGCAAAAGGATTTTCTATTGGTGCTGTAGATTACATAACCAAACCTATCAGTCTTCCTATTGTCAAGGCACGGGTGGCAACCCATCTTGCATTATCCAACCAGAACCGTCTGCTTGAAGAGAAGGTATATCAACGGACAAAGGAACTTAATGCCACTCAAGATATTACTATCCGTTCTCTTGCTATCCTTGCAGAATACAGAGACAACGAAACAGGCGGGCATATTGTCCGAACACAGCATTATGTCCGTATTTTAGCAGAAAAGCTAAAAAAACATTCCCGTTTTAGTTATGCTATAGGTTCTGATGAGAGTATTGAGCTTCTTTTTAAGTCTGTTCCTTTGCATGATATAGGCAAGGTTGCTATAAAAGACGATATTCTTCTTAAATCGGGACGACTGACAGATGAGGAGTTTGCTGAAATAAAACGCCATGCAATCTATGGTGCTCAAGCTTTGGAAAAGGCTCAGAGTTCTATTAGCGAAGGGCTATCCTCCTCGTTTCTCACAACTGCTAAAGAAGTTGCCCTAACCCACCATGAAAAATATGACGGCCAGGGCTATCCATATGGGCTAATAGGTGATGAAATACCAATATCTGGCAGGCTCATGGCAATCGCTGACATCTACGATGCCCTTGTGACCAAGCGAGTATATAAACCTCCGTTTTCCCATAAAAAGGCTTATTCCATTATTACTGAAGGTGATGGCAGAGTTGAACCGTGCCACTTTGACCCTGATGTTCTTGTCGCATTCAAGGAGAGTGCCGAGAGTTTCAGAGAATTGGCAATTAAATTTGCAGATTCTGAAGAGGAGCGTCAGGCAATTATGTCTAATAACAATTAAGGACTAAAAATATGAGAATGAACACAAATACTATCAATAATAAATCTACCTCTATCATCTTCAAGGTATTGCTGCTGATAGGTTTATATATAACAAATCTGCATAGCTATCTGTTGTTTCACACTGTTCTTGAACTTTTCACTGTTATCGTAGCTGGAATTATTTTCATAATTGCATGGAATTCCATAGAACAGAATGACAATAACTATCTGCTTTTTATTGCTATCGGGTATATCTTTATTGCAGGACTCGATTTGCTGCATACCATTTCTTATAAAGGAATGAATATTTTTACAAGCTATGACTTCTATGCCAATCAGTTCTGGATTGCCGCCCGTTCATTACAAAGCCTAACTCTTCTATTTGCATTTTTATTTATAAATAAAGAAAAAAAAATAAATAAAAACCTTATTGTTTCTATTTATGCTCTTATCTGTTTCCTTTTAACTCTTTCTATTCTTGACTGGAAAATATTTCCAATCTGCTTTGTTGAAGGCAAAGGTCAGACTCAGTTTAAAATAATAAGTGAATATCTAATCTGTATGGTGCTATTTGTAGATATAATAATTTTATTTAAGTATCGGGAAAAGTTTGAGAACTATGTATTCAAGCTCATGGTCTATTCGATTTCATTTACAATTATTTCAGAGCTTTCATTTACATTTTATATTAGTAATTATGGATTATCAAATATTGTAGGGCATTATTCCAAGTTATTTGCCTTTTACGCTATTTATAAAGCCATTGTAGAAACATCAATAGTTAGACCCCATGAAATCATTTTCAGAGAATATGTAATTCAATCAAAAGAGGCTCAAGCTCTTGGAAAACAGTTGAAAATACAGAACAAGGAACTGGAATCCCAGAATCAAGCATTGCTTAGGAATGAGGAGACTCTGAGGACAAGCGAAGAACAGTTTCGGGCAATGTTTGAAAAACACCATGCGGTGATGATGCTTATTGAACCTGATACAGGAAAAATTGTTAAGGCAAATCAAGGGGCTGAAAAATACTATGACTACACGGCAGAAGAATTTGCGAATCTAAATATTCAGCATATTAATATGCTAACTAAAGAAGAAATTACCTCATTAATGGAAAAGGTTCTGGATAGGCAACAAAATAGATTTGAATCACAGCACAAACTTAAAAACGGAGAAATCAGAGATGTAGTGATTCACTCTTCCCCAATTCCATTCAAAGGCACAACTTTGCTCTTCTCAATTATTCATGACATTACAGAACGTAATCAAGCAGAAAAAGCTCTTTTAGAAACAAACCAGCAGCTTCAAGAGGCAATTGAAATAGCTACTCAGATGACTAAAAATGCACAGATGGCAGATATTGCTAAAAGTTCATTTCTTGCCAATATGAGCCACGAAATCCGCACCCCCATGAATGCTGTTATAAACATGAACAGGCTGCTGCTTGATACGCCTCTTAATGAGGAACAAAAAGACTATGCTGAAACTGCCATGCTATCTTCGGAAATGCTTCTCTCCCTGATTAACAACATTCTGGATTTTTCTAAAATAGAGGCGGGTAAATTAGAAATTGAGAACATTGATTTTAATCTGACTGATATTACCAAATCTGTCATTAAAATAATAGAATTCAAAGCTAAGGAAAAAGGGCTTTTACTTGAACAGCGAATTGAACCTGATGTTTATCCATATCTGGTTGGAGACCCTGTGAGAATTAGGCAGATCATTCTCAATTTTTTGAACAATGCTATAAAGTTTACAGAGCAAGGAGGTGTAATACTGCATCTATCCACAGAAAGTGATTTGGAAAATGAAAACATTAATGGTTCTGAAAAAAATAGATATACTACGGTCAGATTCGAGATTAAAGACACAGGTATCGGTATTTCAGAAGAGCACAAAGAGAAGTTGTTCCAATCATTTTCACAGGAAGAGGCATCTATTTCAAGAAAATACGGTGGCACAGGTCTTGGATTGGCAATTTCAAAACAGCTTGCAGAGCTTATGGGTGGTAAGGTTGGTGTAGAGAGTCAAAAAGGTGTGGGAAGCACATTTTGGTTTACAGTAAGATTTGAAAAAATTGCCAAGCTGGATTCGTCAAATGGTTTTAAGGCAGAGATTCCTGAATCATCAAATCAAATTTACAGCACAACAGATAAGACTTACAACACAGCAAATAAGCCTTACAGCACATCGAATCAGACTTACAGCACAGCAAACCAGATAAACAACATATCAAATATATCACATGCAAGGATTTTGTTAGCAGAAGATAACATTATGAATCAGAAGGTAGCATTAGCAATTCTTGGAAAATGGGGCATATCGGCTGATATTGCAAATAACGGCAAAGAGGCTATAGAAAAAGCAAGCAAGAAACATTATCACCTTATATTCATGGATATGCAGATGCCTGACTTAGATGGTATTGAAGCTACAGAAATTATAAGAAATTGCGATGTAAGTATTCTAAACAAAAATGTTCCTATTGTAGCAATGACCGCAAATGCCTCAGTAGAAGACCGTCAGAACTGCTTTAACGCTGGAATGAATCACTTTATCTCAAAGCCATTTGAGCCTGAAGAACTTATGGCGGTTATTCGTAAGTATGTGAAGGAAGATAGCACATGTGAAGATGATGTTAAATTTATAAATGACGATCCCTGCCCAACTGATGTTAATAAAACGGTACTTAATGTGGATGAATCTTCGATCTTTGATCGTCAGGATTTTCTGAAAAGGCTCGGCGGGAATGAAGAGATTTTAAAACTGCTGATAGTAAATCTTCTGCAATCTTTAGTCTCAAATATGGAGAATTTAAAAACTGCGATAAATGATAGAGATACTGTTCAGATAAGATTTCATGCCCATACAATAAAGGGAATAGCTCTTAATTCATCTGCAAAAAAAGTGGCATCTATTGCCCAGCAGATTGAACTTAATGGAAAAGAGAATCGAATTGATGATGCTTGTGCCATGCTTTCAGAGTTAGAAGAACAGATTGATCTATTCAAATTAACTTTATATTTCACTGCTGGTGAAAACCCCTGAACTTGTTCAGGGGATGAAACCAGTAAACTAACCCTGCTCATCAATATATCTCCTAATTGTCTTTTCTGAAACATTGCCAATGCTGCAAACAAAATAACCGAAGCAGAAATTTTGAATGATTCTTTGTTACATATTCCATACAAAACTCCCCTGGTAATACGTTTTTTCTACTTGTGAAAACTTGAAATATTCTTTGTTTTTTGTGCTTCCGTAAGTAATGTATTGCCCTTTGTTGAACATTCCTTTGCAGATGTATTGTTTTCCATTAATCCAAAATAAATCTTCAGGATTAACTTTAGATTTTTTTCTTTTGATAGACGGTGCAAAACCTTTTCGATTCAACTGTAAAACTCTATTATTTCTATGAACCTGTTTAATATCTGTATTTTTTGTCCTCTCTTGAATATTCCCATTAGCTATTACAAAGGAATCCGTACTGTGTGATTTTTCTAATCCTAACTTATTCCTATTTACAAAAGTTATATAACCATACGTTGTTTCTACATCTGGAATGTTCTGTTTAAATTTCTTATGAATAATAGACATAAAAGTATTTGGTTTGTAGTTTTTAGGATTCGAGAATTTCAATCCTTTCTTATGCAGCTTTTCGTGACACTTTTGATGAAGTATAGCCAAATTCTCTGCCCTGTTACTTCCTGACTCATTTTTTTGTTTACAATGATGAATATGTGATGGTTTTTTTTTAAAATCTTTACCACACAACTGACATTTGCCGTGTTCACGAGCCATTAAGAAGCTCCGCATATTCTGATAACCATATAAAGAACCTTGCTGATAATCAGTACCAGAAATATCAGGATTCATAATTTTCTGAATATCAAAATTAGCTATTTCTACAATTGTTTCTTGTATAGGAAGTATTTTTTTAAGCCTGTTGATAAGGTTCAGATGAGTATCGTATCTTCTTTGTATTGATGGGGGAAGCCATCCCTCTGGTTTAGAACGATTCAAAAATCTTGGTTTTCTATACCATAATCTGTTTCTTCTACCTCTGCGATACATTCTACGTTCTGTTAATCTCTCTGATGTTTTTCCATCTAACTTAACTGTTCCTGATATTAATTCTTTTGTTTCTGATACAGCACTGAATCCAATGTTTTCAAATCCAGAATCAATTCCGAGTGTTATTTTCTGTTTCGTCTCACCTGTTGGAACTAATAACTGGATTGTAAATGGAAATCTTTTGATAACTATTGCTTTTCCTTCCCTTAATAATTTTTTTGCTTTTCTTGGGCTACAAGGCATTAAGGGTTTTCCTCGTAAATTCAAGATGTAAACTTTGACAGATACTCGCAAGTTCTGCCCCTCTTTACATTGAGGTTGATTCACTTCGGGATTGTTAGAAAGGGTTTTTAAGCTCTGCTCACTGAGAGTTTCCCTGTCTGTCCGACAGGCAGGCTCTCTGTTTAAAGACAAAGCCATAGAGCTGTAAGCTTGTGAAGCACTCACAGGTATGTATGTATTTCTCCTATCTAACTTCTGCATAAAGTTTCCTTTAAGCTCCCTAATCAACTCTTACGTTAAACATCACTGTTCAAGCCCCTTGACTTGTCAAGGGGTAGTTGACTGAACATGTATCCTGAAGTTTTTCGGCATTTGTAAGTGATGAATGATTTATTGTTCAGAATCAATAGAGTTCCTGCAAAACTTTAATTTCTCCTTTGATTTAATGACCAGAAAGTTTGTTTTGCAGGAGATTAATTGTAAATTTATGCAGCCTTGATGATAGCCTTTTCTTCATCACTTTTGATCAGCAGGAATATACCAATCAATGCTGTTTTTAGGTATTAAGACAAATTTGGGTCTGGCAGATTTAATTTGACCTGTCTCTATAGCATTATACATCTTTACATGAGCTGATTTATCATCATCAATAAAATCAGAAAAACGTTTATAATCAAGGATATTGACTTTTCCTTGAAGCTCACGTCCACTTTTCAACAAAATAGTTACCAATACTTCACGTTTATTCTCTTCATTTAATTTGTTTTCTTGATCCATTATTGCCTCCTTTTTCTATTATCATTGACTTAATTTAAATAACCACAACACTATTACCAATAACTTTAGCAGCAATAGCAATTATTGACATTATAATAGCAATAACTGATGACAATAGCATAAGTTCACAAGCCATTTTTATCGCTTTTATATTAGGATCTGCAAAGTTCTTACCTATATAGGGCTTTTGAACAAGTATTCCGTGGTAGTAATTTGGTCCTCCAAGTTTTACACCAATTGCACCTGCAAATGTTGCCTCTGGATAACCTGAGTTTGGGCTTTTATGTTCTTGCCCCTCTCTTAAAGCAGTTATAAATGCACGTTTTCCCCGTTCTAATGAAATAATAGCTGCTGCAATTGAGATTATAACTACAGAAATTCTTGCTGGAATAAAATTTGCTAAATCGTCAATTCTTGCTGACGCCCTTCCAAAGAGAATATATTTATCATTTCGGTATCCAACCATTGAATCTAAGGTATTGACCATTTTATATGCAAATGCTGCTGGAATCCCACCTATAATTGCAAAGAATAAAGGGGATAAGAATCCATCAACAAAATTTTCGGCAACTGTTTCAACAGAAGCCTTTACCACCCCTGTTTCATCAAGATATTTTACCTCTCTTCCAACTATCATTGAGACTTTAAGGCGTGCCAACTCAAGCCCACCATTTTTAAATGCTTTGTCAACTTCTGATGCTGCTTTTGCCAAAGTTTTTGTAGAGAGAGAAAAAAAGAGCAATATCACTTCAACTATTGTGCTTAGAAATGGGTGAATGGTTGAAGATAGTTTAATTATTGAAAAAGCAAAAAGCCATGCTGAAAATATTAGAAAAATAGCAAAAAAAAGACCTGCAAAAAATTCTCTTTTAAATAATTGCCTAAAACGTGGTTCATAAAAAGAGATAGCATTTCCCATAAAGACTACAGGGTGGGGAAGCCAGCGAGGGTCGCCCAGAATCATATCAAGAATGTATGCAATTATAACAATATAGAGAAGCTGATCATTAAACATTGAATCACCATTGTTTACCACAAACAACATATAGCCGAGCGATAAATCGCACGGCTAAGGTGTAAAGAAGTCCACTAAAGTGGACTATAATAACAGTCGGCTTTAGCCGACTTCAGTTATTTTAGCCCAGAAATTTATTTCAGGGCGATACAAAATCAAATTAACTATGATACATACCATTAAAATTAGAATTGCTGTATCACATAAAGTTGGCAATACTATTTACTATAATTTTTGCTAACTTCAAGTTGGTCTCTCTGTCTCTGAGCGAAAATCTAACAAACCTATCTGATAAACCTTTGAAATTAGAGCAGTTGCGAATTAAAATTTTATCTTCTCCAACTTTGCGACAAAACTCATCAGAGTTCATTTTTCCCATAAGTTTTGCAAGTATAAAATAGCTCTTTGATGGATAGAGCTTAATACTTTTACACAAATTAAACCTATCTAAAAAAATCTCTTTTTCTATCTCAACAAATGAGCGGGTCGTCTCAAGAAAAGGCTCTATTACTTCATAGTTCTCAAGGATATGAACTGTTGCGGCTTGAGAGAGAGCATTTACTGACCAAGGCTGATAATATCTCATTAACTTTCCGATGACATCAGGGTCAGCACACAGATAGCCAGTTCTAAGTCCGGGAATCCTAAATATTTTTGACATGGAAGATAGGACAATCAGATTTGGAAATGAGGTCTGTGAGATTAAACTTATCTTTTCTGCATTTTTTAAAAAAGGAAGATATGATTCGTCAATGATAAAATATTTTGTGGGGTGGCATTTAAGAAGTTCAATTATGTTATCTACTGAAATAAGTGAGCCAGTGGGGTTGTTAGGGTTGCAGATAATTACTGTATCTGAAGTTTTTGCCATATCGCTTATCTTGTTTATATCTGGCTGAAAATTATTCTCTTCACTTGTCATGCAAAATTCACATGTTACCTGATTCATTATACAGCCATCTTGATAATCTGAATATGTTGGACCAACAATCAAAATTTTTTTAGATTTAAGAGCTATTGGCAGAGTGTAGATAAACCATGTAGTGCCATTACCAGCCATTACTCCTCTATTTAACGGGACTTTATAATACTTGCTAAATGCTGCTGTCATGTCAGCAGCATCAGGCAAGGGAAGTGATCGAATAAGATGGATATTTTCTACAATAAACTTCTCCAACCCTTCAGGCGGTCCTAAAGGGTTGATGTTACTGCTCATATCTATTATTTGATCAATTGAGCAATTATGTTGTTTAGCTAAAGCCTGAACATTGCCACCATGACCTTTAATCATAAATCTAAACTCCTAAGGAATGGAATAACCCATAAATTTCTTGAAATTGGTAAAGATGACTGCCCGGCGTCCTACTTAAATATAAAAGCTCAATTAATACCCGATTAGAGTATAAACAAGCCAGCACCACAAATCAGAAACAGGCTTGACTCTGTTATTTCGCACATTGCCCCTAACATATCGCCTGTGATACAGCCCATCTTTTTTTTATAAAAAAGAAGAATTAGAAAAACCGTTAGCACAAAGAAAGAGTTGAGAATCAAACCTTTGAACCCAAGCATTAAGGATAAAATCACTGGAACAGATATAAAAACAAAATCTCTTAGTGGTAATTTTTTTTCAAAAAGGCTATGACCTGTGCCAGAATCTCTTCCATATTTAAAATATCGGATACCAAATAGCATTGATGCTCTTGAGTATGATGGCACAATAATTAGAATCAATATTTGGCTTAACAAATCCCCATTGTATAGAATTTTAACAGAGTAGATTCCAGCAATTTTTATAGCAAGAGATAGAAAGATCGCAATTAACCCCATCACTCCTGTTCTGCTATCTTTCATAATCTCAAGAGAGCGTTCTTTAGAACGATGGCTAAATAGACCATCAGAAGCATCTCCAAGTCCATCTAAATGAAATGCACCAGTTAAAATGACTAAAAATATAACATCTATAAGGGCAACAACAGGGGCAGTCCAGAACAGAGAGGCAAAAACATCAACACAGAGAAGTAAAAGACCAAGAATTAGCCCAACAACTGGAAAAAAGCGAATCATTCCAATTGGAGAAAATGGGGCATTTCCAACTGGAATGATTGTAATGAACATTATTGCAGAGCGTAAGTCATTTAAAGCATTTATTGCGTAAATATTCATAATGCTTTAGGTACGATTTTATTAAATATATCGTTAAATGAGAAATCTTTATTTCCGCTCCAATGTTCCATAGCAATAATTTCTCGCATTTGAAGGTTATTGGCTAAATTTGTTATACCTTCTTCATAAAAATTAATAGGCAATCTCTCAATTTCGGAAAAAGGTTCTATGGATATGTTTTCTAAAAAATTTAGTGCTACCCTCTTTTTTTCTACGGTATCTTCAATGGAAGAGGTAATTTTCTCTAATTTATCAAACAATTGTTTATAATCTTTAATTTTTACATCTTCTTTGTCAAAATAATATTCATGTTTAGGTAACGATTTATTTAAATAACCACTAAAAACTTTATTTAACAATAATATATCTGTAGCTTTAGCTACTTTTCTTGGGATATGTTTATCAAAAAATATAATAGCATTTTTTGCACGTTCAAAAGAATTCACATTTAGGTACATTGTAGTATCAGTTTTTGAAAAAAATGACCCAAGTACCACAGGTCTTCCATCTTTGGTAAGATCACTATAAGAAGCCTGAAACTTTATCTTTTTTGTTTCCGCATAATACAACCACACCCAACGCCCTTGAGTATTATCAAACTCCATACATTTTAATTTAGCAAAAATTTTTTGTATTTTTTGTTTGTCAAACAACTCATAATTTATTCTTGCAAGCATATATATTTCTTTTGTCATTGTAGTGAGAAGAGCTTCATCTTTATTTAATGATTCAATTTCACTTGCACTAAGACTCATTACTGTAGGATCCATATTATCCTTTTTACATGCTTTAATTAGTGCAACTGGCATTTTTTTCTTTGTTTCATCATCCCACTCAATACTTATAAGCTGCTCATCAGAGTCATTACTGTTAATAATATCATATATACGACCTCTCCATCCTCCTATCTCAACTCCATAATCAGGATATTTTACTCCTTCCTTTACAATTACAGAAGAACCTTTTTTATAATTAAATCTTTTAAATATTCTTTGTTCTGTAGCATTAGATTTGGGTATATTGCTAATATTGTTTTTTAAATTGTTTCCCATAATAAACTCCATTCTGGATTAGCATGTCAGATTAATTTATTTGACCTCCTGCACAACTCATTTTTTATTCAGTAAGATCAAGGGGGGAATTCAAGTTTTGCAGGAACTCTATTAGAATATAATGATTATAGTGAGTAAGATTTGATTTTGGTTTGACAAAGTTTAGGATTATTGTTTCATTATTTGGTAGAAGATACCTCGTTCTTGATCTACAGAGGTAATCTTTCCTTCTTGCTTAAGGGTCAAAAGGTACTCTTCTATTTCATTTGCTGCATTGATAGGTGAACCAAGAATTGAGGCTAAATCTTGAACTGTGCAAGGTCTTCTGTAAATTGTCTCTAAAATAGCTGATTTCATATCTTGTCGGTATTTTATATTGTCTTTACCCTTTAACCTTGAGGCAATAATTTCCACAGGAATAGACTTAAAAGTAAAGTTTTGTTGGGATTGAGACTCAATTGAGTTGGCTATTTTTTCAGATTCTTTAGATTGAAGATAGTCTCTGATTGATTCAAGTAAATCTTGTGATGCAGGGATTAGATTAGCTATAGCTCCGGGTCGATCAAGAGTGTTAAGTTGTATAACATCTGGATTGATTCTGTAACACGCATCTTTTAGCAACTCGATATCTTCGGTTGAGTCATTAAATTTTGGTAAAATTAGAATTTCAAGAGCAAGTTTGCCTTTATAAATATCTCTAAAATCGACAATCCCTTGAATATAGGAAGCTAAATCTATTGAGTTGTGTGGACGGTTGATATTTTTAAATGATTTTAAAGATGCTGCATCAAGTGAAGGTATTACAAGGTCTGCTTTTAACAACCCATTTCTCACAGCTTCGTCTCCTAAAAGTGTGCCATTGGTAAGCACTGCAACAGAGATTTGAGGTGTTGAACTTTTTATATACTCTATTACATCTCCAATTCGAGAATTTAGAGTAGGCTCTCCAGAGCCTGAAAAGGTTATGTAATTAGGGACTGGATGGTTTGATAAATAGTGTTGAAGCTCCTCAATTACCTTGTTGTAAGGGACATACTCTTTTCGTTCAAGAGTTAGTTCTGTAGTACTTCCACATTCACAGTAAACGCAATCTAAAGAGCATATTTTGTGTGTAACTAAATCAACTCCAAGAGAGACTCCAAGTCTGCGTGATTGCACGGGTCCAAAAAGATATTTATACATATATTGTAAACCAACAGAAAATTGGATGGAAAAAAGTAAACATATATAAATTTTAGATTTGACAATTTCATAAAAATTGTCAAATCTAAAGTAATTTTATAACTATACCTTTAAATATTATGTAGCATCAGAATGGAATATCATCTTCTGGTGGAATGTTGCTAACCATTCCTGAATCATTTGGCATAGGGTTAGGATTTGGGTTAGTCTGCGGTGGTGCTGGATAGCCCCCAAAGTTCTGGTTAGGTGGTTGTTGTTGTTGCTTTTGAGGTTGGTATCCACCACCTTGTTGATAACCACCACCGCCGCCACCTTGGTAGCCGCCTCCTTGTTGTTGGTAGCCTCCTGCTTGTTGATACCCGCCACCTTGATTGTATCCAGCACCATCTTGCTTTGTTCCAAGGAAAGTAACAGTATCTGCCATTATTTTAGTTATATAGTGAGTCTGACCATCTTTTTCATAAGAACTTGTCTGGAGTCTGCCTTCAACATAAACTTGTCTTCCTTTTGCAAGATATTTAGCACAGTTCTCTGCTGTTTTTCCAAACGTTACAATTTTGTGCCACTCTGTCCGTTCCTGTTTTTCACCTGTACTTTTATCAGACCATAATTCGGTTGTTGCAACCGAAAAATTGGAAAATGCCATTCCTTGAGGTGAATATCTAAGTTCTGGATCAGCCCCGAGGTTACCAATAATAATAACTTTATTAATACCAGCCATTTATGATCTCCTTAAATTAATTTCCTAAAAATAATGTTGAGACTACTGAACAATTGAATTAACAAAAATGTTCATAATTGAATAAAAATGTTAAAAATAGTTAAATCAGTTATCAATTTTAAACGTTCAACAGCTTTTACCCGAATAATTAAGATGTGTCAAACTCTCATTAAATGAGTCATGGCTCAGAGTGAGATAGCTCAATAATACCTGCAATATCAAGGATTAAACTCACCCTTCCATCTGGCATTATTGTTCCACCAGAGACACCTTTAATTTCATTAATCCCCATTCCAAGGTTTTTTATCACGGTGTTCTGTTTTCCAATCAGTTCATCTACTAAAAGTGCTATATTAAATCCATTATCTTCAACCACCACAACAACTCCATCTAAATCATCTATATACTTTGAATTAGAATTTAAGTTGTAAAAGGAATTTTTTGAGCCTTTATTTAGTTTGAACAGCCTATTGAGCCTAAAAAGTGGGATAAGTTTTCCAAGCACATTTATCATCTCACCTTTCTCAAATACATTTGAAATATCTTTTTTATCAACTTTGAGTGATGTTACAACCGATAAGGTAGGAATTACATATATCTCATCTCCAACACGAACAACAAGACCATCAATGATAGATAGAGTCAGAGGAATTTTTATTGTGCAGATTGTCCCTTTTCCTTCAATGGAAGATATTGAGACTTTACCCCTACAAGATTCAATACTCTTTTTGACAACGTCCATACCAACACCTCTTCCAGAGACATCGGTTATTTTATTTGCTGTAGTAAGTCCCGGGTGAAATACTAAATTTAGTATCTCATCACCCAATAATTTATCACTAAATATCTTTTCGTTCTCTTGTGAAGTTGGCTTTATAACTCCTTGAGATATAGCTTTTTCTAAAAGCCTTTTTCTGTTGATTCCTCTGCCATCGTCTTCAACCTCAATAAAAAGGTAGCCACCTTTATGAAATGCTCTAAGTTCAATAGTTGCAGTTGCTGATTTGCCAGCATCTATCCGCCTTACTATACTATCTTCAACTCCGTGATCTACGCTATTTCTGACAAGATGGATCAAAGGATCTCCAAGTTTATCAACAAGAGTTTTGTCAAGCTCTGTAGATTCCCCTTTAATTATGAAATGAATCTGTTTACCAGTTTTTTTAGCAAGATCACGAGTTACCCTATCCATTCTGTTAAAAAGTGATTTAAGAGGAATCATTCTCAAACTCAATCCAAGAGTTTGAAGCTCTTTTGTTATTTTGTGAAGTGAGCTTAATGCCCTTAAAAGGCTTGACGATGCTATGGTTGTGATTTCCGAAGATTGGGTAACCATAGACTCTGCAATTGCAAGTTCTCCGATTATATTGACCATTCTATCTAAACGAGCTGCATCTACATTTATAGATTCAGTCAATATTGGCGATGTGTTAGTTAGAGAGCTAAACTCTTCAAGTTCAGAAGAGTTTAAGTTTTTATCAGTTTGATTAAATATATCTCCACTTTGCTGTTCATTATCTTGATTTTCACTAAGTTTATTCTCATTTTTAGGTACGATTTTATCTTCATCAAATAATGAAAGAATCTCTTGAATAGATGGTGCTACACCAGAATTGCCAGCATAAACACTATAAGTTGACTCAAGCCAATCTTTTACAGCAAGAAGTGTATCTACAATATTTCCAAAATTTTGAGTATCCATAAGGTCTTCTGCCTTATGACACACTTTTTCTACATCTTTTAGCCCTAAAAAACCTGCCTCTCCTTTGGTTGTGTGAAAAAGACGTTTAAGCTCCCCTTGTGCATAGTCTCTGTTGTTATTTTTTTCAATATCCAAAATAAGGACTTGCATTTTTTCAAGTGTATTGCCTTGCAATGAGAGGAATTCTTCAAAATCTTCAATATTTAGAAAAGCTGGAAGTTGACCCGGGTGGCTTAAATTTATCTCTTTTTGTTCAACTTTAATCTCTTGAGCAACTATATTTGGGTTAATTTCATCTCTTGAGGTAATTTGATCTAAAACAAATTCTTTAGTTCTATTTTCAATAATATTTGAATCAGGATTTTGAATCACATTTTCAGCCGCGATATTTGAATCAAGATTTTGAACCACCTCTGGAGTGTTTGAAGGAGAAGTGTTTGTTGATGAACGTGTTATAAAATGCAAAAAAGATTTCATCTCAGAAATTATAAGGTTAACAGACTCAACCTGACTCTCAATATCTGAAATATTATAAGATGAGCTATCTGCTCTGTTATCAACTATGCTCTCAGATGCCTCATCAGATAATGAATCAGAGCTTTTCTGTTCCATGATAGTTTTTACAATCTTGCCAGCCTTTTTTGCATCTTCAGCAAGTTCTGAGAAACTACAATCTTTTGCCTTTTGAAAAAATTTCTTTAGGAGTGCTAAAAGGTTTGAAAAACTTTCAGGATCAGAAACATCGGCAAGAACACACTCAAGGGAAATATCTTCAAGTATAGACTCTAAAGCGAGTCTGTTATCTTGTGAATCTGTTGTATCTGGTATAATCGTTATATCAGGCATAGTATTTCTCAAAAAATCATTTATGTTCTGTAATATAGATGGTAAAAATTCGGGTAAGAAATAATTTTAGAACTATTTTTAACTTATAGCTTTATACAATCTTTGGCAAAATTGCATCATAAAACTGATTGTAGGTCAAAACATTTTTTGTTTTTGTAGTACAAATTACTTGGTTTAAATAATGAAATGCACCCAAATTAAATATGTTGCCACTAAAACTAAATAATGGTAATTCTTTTATATTATAAACTTTAGATATGTTTTTAATTTCTTAGTTACTTAAATTAGGATTTATATATATGCCAAATATATTAATAATTGATGATTCATGGCTGACAAGGCGTGGTGTAAAAAGAATAGTGTCAGCAAAAGGTTATACAGTTGCTGAGGCGGAAAATGGTCTTCAGGCGTTAGATATTGTCCTTTCAAAAGATAAACCTATAGATGCAATTATTGTGGATCTTCTAATGCCTGTAATGAGTGGGATAGAGTTTCTTGAAAAATTAAATGAGCATAATATTA
Organism: Desulfamplus sp.; assembly: GCA_015231615.1. Classification (GTDB taxonomy): domain Bacteria; phylum Desulfobacterota; class Desulfobacteria; order Desulfobacterales; family Desulfobacteraceae; genus Desulfamplus. The sequence continues at coordinate 16,467 of JADGBE010000021.1, forward strand.
AAATTCCCGTAATTGTCCTTACAGCCGATATTCAACACACAATTAAAACAAAATGTATTGGGCTTGGAGCAACTCAATTTATTAACAAGCCACCTGACCCTGAACAACTTAGTTCACTTTTGAATAGCTTGTTTGATAATTAATCTAAATATTTACAAATAAGTAAACCGTTTGTTGATATACTAATAAGTTACCAAAAAATCAAAGGCTGATATAATTTAAGATGGATAACATAACTATATCCCACGAACAACTTGAAGCAATAAAAGAGCTGTGCAACATAGGTGTAGGCAAAGGTGCTTCTGTTCTAAATACCATGCTCTCTTGCCACATAACTCTGAGTGTCCCCCATGTTAAAATAGTCTCAAGTAAAGATTTCGCAGAAGAGCTTAAACTATTTGCCAAAGAGAGTAGCATATCGGCTGTTTCGCTCGGTTTTCAAGGAAAAATAAGTGGCTCGGCCCAGTTGATGTTCCCTACAGAGACAGCATCTTCATTAGTTGCTGTTCTTGTTGATGAGGCTGACGATTTAGACATGGATGCTTTAAGAGCTGGAACTTTTTGTGAGGTTGGCAATATTGTGCTTAATGGGGTTATGGGTTCTATCTCAAATATACTTGATTTAACATTTGACTATTCAGTGCCTGAATATATTGAAACTGATCCAGAAAATTTTATTACTGAACCTTCAGTTACCCAGCAAGATTCCCATGTACTTCTTGCAAGAACCCGTTTTTCCATAGATGAACTTGATATTGATGGAGATATTGCCCTTTTTATGAAAATAGGTGCAATTCATATCCTTATTGAAACTATTGAAAAAAAATTTGACCTCTAACGGTATGTCTGCTTAAAAAAGTATGCTGGTGAATAGATGACTATGCCTCAAATAAATATTGTGGAAAAAGATTTTAGTAACTTTGCTGGAGTTATAAACCATTGTCCTCATGGCTATCGAGTTCTTGATTATGTGCCTGCTGGTATATCTATATTTGATAAAAATTATCAGGTTATCTTTTGGAATAAATGCCTTACTCAATGGAGTCATGTTGAGCCATCTGATATTGTGGGTAAAAATATTATAGAGAGATTCTCAACACTTAACTCTCCTGGATTTAAAGAGAGGGTTGACTATGTTTTCAAAGGTGGTCCTCCTGTCCTTTTCTCTTCGCAACTTCATAGAAACATAATTCCATGCACACTCTCTGATGGCTCTTATATGATCCAGAAAACTGTTATTTCATCTATGCCATCTTATGCTAAACCAGATGAATACTTTGCTCTTATGACAATTGAAAATGCAACTGAACTGTCAAGAAAGGTATCTGAATATAGAACTCTTAGAAATCAGGCAATGGAGGAGGTAAAACTTAGGGAAAAAACTGAAGAAGAGTTAAGAGAAACTAATAAGAAACTTATTGAGCATCAAGAGATAAAAATGAACGAAGAGAGATTGAAGGTGCTTTTAGAGATGTCAGGGGCAACTGCCCATGAGTTAAATCAGCCTCTTATGACTCTTCTTGGAACAATTGAGTTGATGGGCATGACACAAGATATTCCTGAAGAGATTTTGAAATACATTAATAATATAGAGAAATCAGCCAGAAGAATCGCGAATATTGTGTCCAAAATTCAGCAAATCAGGCAATATCAAACTAAGAAATACATCAATGATGTCTCAATAATTGATTTTAATCAAACTCCAACTCCAAATGGTTAGAAAAATCTTGACAAGAATTAATCGTCAATGTAGAAAGTCCACGTCTTTTTTCAAAAGATGCTCTTTAGAGCGGGAGTAACTCAGTGGTAGAGTGCGACCTTGCCAAGGTCGAAGTCGCGGGTTCAAATCCCGTTTCCCGCTCCAATCCAAATTTCAAATCTCCTAATTATTCTTACTTCCTAATTCTCTTCAAATCTTCTCCAGTTGTTTTTAATTGAACTTTTAAATTATATATAATTTGTTGTTGTTTGCCTCTATTTCAACTATTAAATTGTTTCTAACCAAATTAATCAGGAGGAGTAAAAGTGTCTTCTACATTCTCAGTTTATGACATGATCAAACGCAATGCCTTGCTGTTTCCCGATGATATAGCAATTGTGGAGGGTGAGAAATCTCTTACCTTCAGTGAATTTTTTTTAAAAGTAAATATGTTTGCCTCTAAACTTTCTGGTTACGGGGTTTTGCCACACAAAAGTGTTGCTGTTCTTTCAATGAATAAAACCGAATATCTTGCTCTTTACGGTGCTACATCTGCAATTGGTGCGATGCTTGTGCCATTAAATTGGCGTTTATCGCTTGATGAACTTTCATATATTATAAAAGATTCTGGCTCAAAGGTTTTATTTTTTGATTCTACTCAAAGCGAGCAGGCTTTTTCTTTAAAAAAACTATCAGAAGTGTCAGCATCAAAATTTAGCTTAACCCTTGTAGCTTTTGACGAAAATTACGATGAAAATAGATGCAATAGAAATAGAGATGAAACAGCAGATTGTAAGTTTACACCGTTTCTACATAATCCTGATGATATTTTTACACTTATTTACACCGCCGCAGTTGCTGGAAAGCCACGAGGAGCAGCTCTGTCTCACAACAACATAATCGCATCTAATCTTCAAACTTGCCTGACCATGAATCTTGGGAAATCAGATAGTTACCTGAATATGCTGCCTCTTTTTCACATAACAGGTATGAATTTATCTCTTGCAGTTATGCAGATGGGTGGAAAAAACGTGATTATGGAAAAATTCAATGTTCAAGATGCTCTTTCAATGATTGAGAAAGAGAAGGTTACTTTGATGGCAAGTTTTCCACCTATTCTTAACAATTTACTTGATGAGTTTGATAAAAATATCTATGACATATCATCACTTAAAAATACGGTGGGTATAGATTCACCCCAAAATGTAACGAAATTTTGCGAAAAAACATCAAGTAAATTTTGGGTGCTTTATGGACAGAGTGAAACATCTGGGTTTGTAACTTTATCTGACTCATCAGAGTGTATTGGTTCTGCTGGTCGTCAATGTTGTATATCTAATATGGCAATTGTTGATGAAAATGATATGGTTTTGCCTTCTGGTCAAAGTGGTGAAATTGCTGTTCGTGGTCCTCTTGTTTTTCAGGGGTTTTGGAAGAACGACTCTTCAAAAGATGAAAAATCTGATGGTTCAACAATTGAACACGATAGATCAAAACTGCAATACGATAGTTCAACAATTGAACACGATAGTTCAAGAATGCAATGTGATAGCTCAAAAGTTCAATACAATAAATCAATAGTTAGATATGATAGATCGACAATAAGAAATGGCTGGCATCACACTGGAGATATTGGCCATATTGACTCTAACGGTTATCTTTGGTTTGAGGGTAGAAAGCCTGAAAAAGAGCTTATAAAACCGGGTGGCGAAAACGTCTATCCTGCTGAAGTGGAAGCTGTTGTGCTTGAACATTCTGATATTGAGGCTACCTGTGTTATTGGAGTTCCAGACCCAAAATTTGGTGAAGGAGTTAAGGCTGTTTGTGTAAAAAAAATTGCCTCTAATTTAACTGCAAAAGAGCTGATTGAGTTTGTTGGCTCTCGTATTGCTCGATATAAAAAGCCAAGTTCTGTTGAGTTTGTTGAGAGTTTGCCCCGAAAAAGTGATGGCTCAGTTGATCGCAAGCGCGTTAAAGAGATTTATGGTTGTTGAAAGATGCTTGATATAATTAAAGAAAAGTATGATCTTGCCCCATCTGACCCCGGAGTTTATCTGATGAAGGATACTCGGGGTCAAATTATTTATGTGGGCAAAGCTAAAAACCTTAAAAAACGCCTCTCTTCATACTTTGTAAGAGAGTCTGGGCATGATCTTAAAACAACCTTGCTTGTTAAAAACATTGTTGATTTTGACGTTATTGTTACTACAACTGAACACGAAGCCCTTATCCTTGAAGCAACTCTCATAAAAAAACACAAGCCAAAATATAATGTGTTTTTAAAAGATGGAAAAAATTATCCCTGTTTTCGCATTGATACCAAACAAAATTACCCTCTATTACAACTTGTTAGAAAGATAAAAAATGATGGTGCTGCCTATTTTGGACCATACTCTTCAGGCGATAGTGTCAAAAAAGTGTTAAAGCAGGTTAATAGGATATTTCAATTAAGAAAATGTCGTGATAACAGCTTTAAACATAGATCAAGACCTTGCATCCAATTTCAGATCAAAGCCTGTTTAGGACCTTGCTGTAATGATGTTCCAGTTGAACTGTATAAAAAAATGGTAAACGATGTAATGCTCTTTCTCAAGGGAAGAACTCAAGACCTTATAAAACAGCTTAAGCAAGAGATGGCAGAAGAGGCAGGAAATCAAGAGTTTGAAAAAGCGGCAAAGATAAGAGACACAATATTTGCCATTGAAAAGACTCTTGAGCAACAAATTGCGGTCTCAACAGATATGATGGACAGAGATGTTGTGGCATGTGTTGGGAAAGAGGGTAGGGCAGTTGTTACTCTACTCTTTGTTAGATCAGGATATGTTGTAGGCACAGAACATTATCCATTTGATTTAGACTTAAATTTACACACACTAAATAGTAATAATAGTGGTTGGAGTGATACAGCTTACATATTGGAGGCTTTTTTAAAGCAATATTATCAAATAGATTTAAGTAACGAGCATAAAACCATTGTAAATTCAAAGTGTAAATTAACTACATTTATTCCATCTCAAATTCTTGTAGCAGAAGAGTTTGAAGATAGAATACTTCTTGAAGAGACTCTTTCTACTGCAAATAGTAGAAAGGTAACTATTTTAGTGCCAGAAAAGGGCGAAAAGAGGCGTATTGTTGAGATGGCTATTAACAATGCAAATAGAGAACTTGTAAATGCCATCTCTAAAAACAGTGAAAACAGAGAGACTCTTTTAACACTTCAAAAAATTCTTGAAATAGAAAATTATCCTGAACGTATTGAATGTTTTGATAATTCTAACATTTCAGGAACTGACCCTGTCTCTTCTATGGTTGTTTTTATAAATGGAGAGCCTGCAAAATCATTTTATCGCAAATTTATCATTAAAAATGTTGATAAACACGATGACTACGCTTACATGGCAGAAGTTCTTAAGAGGCGTTTTGCTGGAGATGATTTTCCTAATATTTTGGTTGTTGATGGTGGCAAGGGGCAACTTTCAATTGCTTTGGCTGTTTTAGATGAATTGAAGTTAGAGAAAATAGAACTAAAAGAGAAGATAGAAGCTATAAAAGTAATTGGTCTTGCTAAAAAAGATAATGATAAAGGAGAAACCCATGACAAGGTTTATATTCAAGGTAGAAGTAATCCGTTAAATATGACTCAATCACGCGATACGCTCAAGGCTTTGCATCTTCTTCAAAGGCTTAGAGATCAAGCTCACCGTTTTGCAATAACTTTCCAGAGGCAAAGACGAGAAAAATGGGGAGAAACATCAATTTTAGACAATATTCCGGGAATTGGAAACAAGAGAAAAGTTATGCTTTTAAATCATTTCAAAGGTGTAACCGCAATTAAAAATGCAACTTTAGAAGAGATTGCAGCTTTACCAAATATGTCTCATAGCGTTGCTGAGGTTTTGCTTAAATATATTAAGTAAAAAAATCGCTTGAATCGACCTATCCACGCCCAGAGGACGTGGTTTTAAAGTTCTAATAAATTATCTAATTGGTCAAAATGGAACTTATAAAATCAATTATTTACGGATATATCTTATCTGCTTTTATCCTTGACATAAAATGAGAGTATAGATATATCGCTTAAGATTAAAAAAATATTGTTCAGACTCAATTATTGTAGTTATTTTAAATGGATATTAATCAAATAATATGGATATTAATCAGCAACTTGAGCTCAAAAAAGAAGAAATTTTAAAAAAATGGTTTGAATCTACAATCAACTCCTATCCTGAAGATACGGCAAAATTTCTAAAGAAATCCAAAAATCAATTTGACAATCCTGTTGGAAGTGCAACGCTGCAAAGCCTTGAAAATACTTTTAGAGCTATTTTAGAGATGAATATTTCTAAAAATTATAAATATTCTCAAGATATTGTAGAACAAAATAAAATAGAGAATGCTCTTGATCCAGTTATTAGAATAAGAGCTGTGCAGAATTTCTCTGCATCTGAAGCTGTGGCATTTGTATTTGAACTAAAAAACATTGTTAAATCTACAATTGGCAAACTTAATGATCAAAATAGCTTGGAGGAATTTAAAGGAAGCTCGTCTTATGAGCTATTTGAACATAAAGTTGATCTTGTTGCCCTTGCAGCATTTAACAGGTTTATGAAGTGTAGGGAAAATATATTCCTTTTAAAGGCAACTGAGGCTAAAAGGCGTATTCACAGTGCTTTTGAAAGGGCGGGTTTAGTAACTGAGCTTAATGAGAACGAACTTGTTGGCTCAAGCAAATCTTAAATCAGGTCGCCATTAATGTTTGTTGGACAAATATATATAAAAGAACCATCTTTTTGTTCATAAATCTTTTATTGTATTAGTACCAACATAAATTAATGCCAACCTAAACATTGTGAGAGGTGTTTGGAATATGAATCAAAAGTACATGTTGCCCCTGGCAGGAGTATTCCTGCTCTTTCTGCTGGCTTATGCAGGGGTTGAAGGAGTCGGTCTCCAATGGCTCTTCGGGATTGTCATTCCATATCTTGCGGTTATTGCCTTTATTTATGGCTTTGTAAATCGCGTGATGTGTTGGGCAGGCTCGGCGGTTCCATTCAGGATTCCTACAACCTGCGGACAGCAGAAATCGTTTCCGTGGATTAAGCAGAACCGCATTGATAATCCTGATACAGCTATCGGAGTATTTATCCGTATGCTTTTTGAGATTTTTCTATTTAGGTCTCTTTTTAGGAATACAAAAGCCGCGTTCAACAGAGATGAAAACAACAAACTTACCTATTCATGGGAGATTTTTTTGTGGTTGGGTGCTTTAGCGTTCCATTATGGATTCTTAGTGGTTACTTTACGCCATTTAAGATTCTTTTTAGAGCCTGTGCCTGCCAGCTTAGCTTTTCTTGAATATCTTGATGGTATTGTCCAGATCGGTCTTCCTGGAGTTTTTGTCTCTGGTATCGTCCTTCTTGCAGCAGCCTTGTTTTTGCTTGCTCGAAGAATCTTTGATGCAAAGGTGAGCTATATCTCTCTTGCAGCAGACTATTTTCCTCTTTTTCTGATTATTGGAATTGCTGCAACTGGAATTGCTATGAGATATTTCACAAAGGTTGACATTACTGGAGTAAAAGAGTTTACAATGGGATTGGTTACATTCCATCCTGTAATTCCACCCGGAGTTGGCGGACTTTTTTATGCCCATGTTCTTATGGTAAGCGTGTTGTTTGCCTATTTTCCAATGAGTAAACTTATGCACGCTGGCGGAATTTTCTTAAGTCCTACAAGGAATATGGCAAATAATACCCGTGCAAAAAGACATATTAATCCTTGGAACTATGCTGTAGATGTTCATACTTATGAGCAGTATGAAGATCACTTCAGAGAAAAAATGATAGAAGCTGGACTTCCAGTGGATAAGGAGGAGTAATAGATGTCTAAAGAACTTAAACCTGATCAACTTTTGGACAAAATTGATCACACCCCTTCCTGTGGAAACTGGATGGATACGCCTGTCCATATAAGACCGGGAATGTATTGTTATGCTGCAAAAGCAGAAAGCGTTGAAACTTTGGGACTTCCAAATGCAAGACCATGGAACCCGACTGATGATGATTGGAAACTTCCTGAAAACTGGAAAGAGATCATTCATAACGCCATAAAAGAGCGTTTAGAAAGATTTAGAACTTTTAAAATATTCATGGATATATGCGTTAGATGCGGTGCTTGTGCTGATAAATGCCATTTCTTTCTTGGCACAGGTGATCCAAAAAACATGCCTGTTTTAAGAGCTGAACTTTTGCGTTCTGTTTATAGAAATGATTTTACCAAAGCTGCCCAAATTCTTAAAATGATTCCGGGCGGAGAAAAGCTATCTGGCGGCAGACCAATGACCTTAGATGTGCTAAAAGAGTGGTGGTATTACTTTTTTCAATGCACAGAGTGTCGCCGCTGTTCAGTATTTTGTCCTTATGGAATTGATACTGCTGAAATTACCATAATGGCAAGGGAGATTTTCAATCTTCTTGGACTTAACATTGACTGGATTGCAACGCCAATTTCAAACTGCTACAAAACAGGTAACCATCTTGGAATCCAGCCTCATGCTTTCAAAGAGATGATTGAATTCTTCACTGACGACATTGAAGAGATTACAGGCGTTAATGTAGAGCCTCAATTTAACAAAAAAGGTGCTGATATTCTCTTTATCACCCCTTCTGGCGATGTTTTTGCTGATCCCGGAACATACACCTGTCAGGGTTATTTGATTCTTTTTAAATATTTGAAAGATAAATATGGACTTGATGTTACATGGAGCACTTACGCATCTGAAGGTGGAAACTTTGGTTTCTTTACCTCTCACGAAACAATGAAAAGACTTAATGCTAAGATGTACGCAGAGGCAAAGCGTCTTGGAGTTAAGTGGATTCTTGGTGGTGAGTGCGGACACATGTGGCGTGTAATTCATCAGTATATGGATACAATGAATGGTCCTGCTGATTTTCTCGAAGAGCCAGTAAACCCTATTACTGGAACCAAATTTGAAAATGCCAAATCAACAAAAATGGTTCATATTACTGAGTTTACAGCAGACCTTATCAGACACGGAAAACTTGAGCTTGATAAAGGCAGAAATGCAAATCGTATTATGACTTACCACGACTCTTGTAACACCTCAAGAGGCATGGGTCTTCTTGATGAGCCTCGTTATGTTCTTCAAAATGTCTGTGATAACTTCTTTGAGATGCCCTCAAATACCATTCGTGAACAGACCTTCTGCTGCGGTAGCGGTTCTGGTCTGAATGCTGGTGAGAATATGGAGTTGAGAATGGCAGGAGGTTTGCCTCGTGCAAATGCTGTTAAATACGTTCACGAAAAATTTGGTGTCAATACACTTGGGACCATCTGTGCCATTGACAGGGCTGCTCTCTCCACTTTGATGGAATACTGGGTGCCTGATGTTAAAGTATATGGTATCCATGAGCTGGTTGGTAATGCTCTGATTCTGCAGGGTGAGAAAGAGAGAGAGACCGACCTTCGTTGTGATCCACTGCCCGGTATGGAGGAGGAAGAAGATGAGTAAAAATGTAATCGTGGCAGGACTTACAGTTTTTGTTATTGTTGCCCTGTTTCCTTTCTGGTTTAATATTGGCAATACCAATGCAGCACCAGAGGCAGAGCTTTCAGCAAAAGCAAAAGCTGCTAAAAAATGTGTTCTTGATAAATATGACATGAGAGCTAACCACATGTCTCTTCTTGATGATTGGAGAGATACAGTAGTGAGAGATTCCAAAAGAGTATATAAAGCTGCTAATGGCAAGACTTTTGGCATGAGCCTTTCAACTGGCGAAGACTCTTGTATGGGTTGTCATGTTGATAAAGAGAAATTCTGCGATAAGTGTCATAATTATGTTTCAGTTGCTCCCTCTTGCTGGGAGTGTCATACAGATCCAAAGGAGGTAACCCAATGATAAACAAAGGAGAGAATTTTCTGAGTAAAAGCAACAGAAGAGGCTTCCTCAAGGCAGCAGGAATATCTGCAGTCGCCATTGGTGCAGCTCCAGCAATAAAGGCTGTATCTGCTGTTGCCTCAGGTGGCGAAGCAACTAATCTTCCTGTAAAAACTGCAAAAATCGAAGCTCTAACTGCTAAACGTTGGGGTATGGTAATTGATACCAGCAAAATCACAGATGAGGTTGTTGAGAGTGTTGTGGCAGCATGTCGCAATACCCATAATATTCCTGATTTTGACCATAAGCCAGATGAGAAGAAATATCCCAATATCCGTCCAGCAAAAAAGATGCAGGAGATAGAGTGGATATGGGAAGAGCATTATCACAACGCTTTTCCAGAGATGGAAGATGAGTTTCTTGCTGATAAATTCAAATCTTTACCATTTCTCGTAACTTGCAACCACTGCAAAAATGCACCTTGCGTTCAGGCGTGTCCAACAAAGGCAACTTTTAAACGTGAAGATGGCATTGTTATTATGGATTTTCACCGCTGCATTGGATGTCGCTTTTGCATGGCTGCCTGCCCCTACGGTTCAAGAAGTTTTAACTTCAGAGATGCAAGACCTTTTATTGAAAAGATAAATCCTGAATTTCCTGTCCGCTCTAAAGGTGTTGTTGAAAAATGCAATCTTTGTGCAGAGCGTCTTGAAAGAGGTTTACAGCCTGCATGTGTTGAGGCATCAGAAGGTGCGATTGTTGTTGGGGATTTGGAAGACCCTGAATCTGAAGTTCGGGCGATTCTAAAAGAAAACTATGCAATCAGACGTAAACAGGAGCTTGGAACCGAGCCTTCTGTTTATTATATCATGTAGGGGGGACGCTAAATTATGCTTGAAATAGCTATTAAAGGAAGCAAAAAATACTGGATATGGCTGGGTACTTTGCTCACAGTCATGGCAGTTGCTTTTGCACTCTATATTGACCAGTTTATGAATGGTCTTATGATTACTGGCATGAGCCGTGATGTATCATGGGGATTTTATATTGCCAATTTCACCTTTCTTGTTGGTGTTGCTGCTGGAGGTGTTATGGTTGTTATCCCTTATTATCTGCATGATTACGAGAAATTCCACAGAATCACCATTCTTGGTGAATTTCTTGCCGTAGCATCATTAATCATGTGCCTTATGTTCATTGTAGCAGATTTGGGTCAACCAGTAAGAATGCTCAATGTTCTTCTATACCCAACTCCCAATTCAATGCTTTTTTGGGATATGTGTGTGCTTAACGGCTATCTATTCCTTAACATCGTAATTGGTTGGAAGGTTCTTGAAGCTGAAAGAAATCAGGTTAAACCACCATCTTGGACAAAACCTCTTATTTATCTTTCTATTCCATTTGCAATTGGTATCCACACAGTTACAGCATATCTTTACTGCGGACTTCCCGGAAGAGGCTTTTGGCTTACTGCAATTTTAGCCCCAAGATTTCTTGCATCTGCGTTTGCAGCGGGTCCTTCTTTCTTGATTCTGCTTTGCTACCTTGTTCGTAAATTCACAAAATTTGATCCGGGCTGGGAAGCAATTCAGACACTTTCAAAGATTGTCTGCTATGCCTTGATTGCAAATGTATTCTTCTTTTTCTGTGAAGTTTTTGTAGTTTTTTACAGCAAGCTTCCGGGACACATGTCACATATCAAGTATCTGTTCTTTGGTTTACATGGACATGGTGCATTAGTGCCTTGGATGTGGACATCAATGATTCTTATGTTTACAGGCATTGTTCTTCTTATTGTTCCAGCATTTAGAAACAACGAAACACTGCTTCCATTTACCTGCATTATGATTTTTATAGGAACTTGGATTGATAAGAGTCTTGGCATGATCTCAGGTGGATTTGTGCCAAACCCACTTCACCATGTAACTGAGTATATTCCTACAGTTCAAGAAATTGTTATAAGTCTTGGTGTTCTTGCAACTGGACTTCTTATTTTGACTGTTCTTTTTAAACTTGCAGCAACAGTTAAAGAAGAGGTTAGGGGATAAAGAGAATATTTGATAAATAGCTAATATTTAATCAAACTTGAAAGAATCAAGACCCCACATTCATCTCTAAAAACAGAGGTAAATGTGGGGTTTTTATTATCCTAAGAGATATTGAAATTTTCAAAATTGCCAATAAAAGAAACAATTATTATTTAATTTGAGAAAAATATTGGAGTATAAAATAATGTGCCTTGCTGTTCCATCAAAAATTATTGAGATTAAGAATAATGTGGCAACCGTTGACGTTGATGGCGTAAGAAGAGATGCAAGTATTATGTTGCTTGATAATGTCAAACTTGGAGATTATGTGATTGTCCATGCTGGTTTTGCAATAAGTAAAGTTGACGAAGAGGCAGCCCGCCAAACAATTCAGGATATGAGAGATATGCTAAATTTTGCAGATAATAATATGAATATGATTGTTTCTACTAACCTTGATGTCGACAATTAAGCTCTTTTTATATTTCAAATTGGAATAAATTTAGCTTTTATATATGTAATACTCAACTTATAACCGAGAGCAGTATAACGATGAATAGCCAGATTACTGCAAAAGAATTTAATATTAAAGGTGTTGTTCAAGGCGTTGGATTCCGCCCTTTTATTTTCCAATTAGCTCACCATTACGGTTTAAAAGGTGAGGTTTTTAACACCTCTAAAGGTGTTACTGTTATTGTTGAAACAAGTTCTGATAACTTGAATAATATCGAACGATTCAAAATTGATATAACCGATAAAAAACCACCTCTTTCAATTATTTCTGAAATTAATTCCCAATCTATTGCTCCATCACATTATAAAGATTTTGTTATCTCAAAAAGCACTAAATTCTCACCATTATATGAAACATCTAAAAATAGCTCAGATGGTTATTATGATAGTTCAGATATTTGTTGGTCAAATTCAAATATTGGTTCTCCAAAGAGTTGTCTGTCAAATAGCCCACAAGTTACTCTAATATCTCCTGATGTCTCTGTCTGCGATGACTGCATTAAAGAGATGCAAGACCCAAATGATAGAAGATTTGGTTATCCGTTTATTAACTGCACAAATTGTGGCCCTCGATACACTATTATTAAAGATATTCCATACGATAGACCTAAAACCTCGATGAGTGTTTTTAAAATGTGCAAAGAGTGCCAAAAAGAGTATGACGATCCTTTTAATAGACGATTTCATGCACAGCCAAATGCTTGCCCTACCTGTGGTCCTCATCTATTTATTGTCGATAAATTTGGAAAAGTAGTTCTTGATGATAAATTGAAAAGAGTGATTCCAGCAGATGATAAAATAATAAAGAATACCAATTACAACGGAAATATCTCAAATGGTCTCTGCTCTATTAGCTCTTTAGAATATGCAGCTATGCTACTTAAAGAGGGTAAAATTGTTGCAATAAAAGGACTTGGGGGTTTTCATTTAGCAGTTGATGCCATGAATCCAAATGCAGTAGCTGAGTTAAGAAGAAGAAAAAAAAGACCACACAAACCTTTTGCCCTTATGGCAAAATCAGTTGATGCGGCTTCTGAATTAGTTTTTATCTCTTCTGATGAGAGGCAAATTCTTGAATCTCATCACCGTCCGATAGTTCTTTTGGCAAAAAAAAAGGGAGTTGTATATGATAAAGTAGGGAACAACGATCGTTGTTCTCTACGTTATATTGCCCCAAATAACCAATTTCTTGGCATAATGCTTCCATATACACCTTTACATTATTTTTTACTTGAAAAGGGACCTTCAATACTTGTGATGACGAGCGGGAATAGGAGTGGAGAGCCTCTTTCTATTGATAATGAAGATGCTATGGATGCTTTTTCCAACATTGCAGACTATTTTCTTCTGCATAACAGAGATATATATTTTAGAGCAGATGATTCAATAGTTCAGGTTCAAAATCAGGTACCCCGCTTTTTTAGACGCTCTCGCGGATATGCCCCTCTTCCGATAATTTTGCCTAATTACATTATAGTATTTCAGATAAATAAATCGGCAGTTCCTATTGCCCCACCCCCGCCCCCCTCCCCAATTGAGAGGGGGAATAATCACTCCCTCCCCTTGGGGAGGGTTGGGGAGGGGCAAAATAATTATCTGGAAAGCTATAAATATAATTCTAATTCCGATAATTATGATTATATTTTAGGTTGCGGTGCTGGTCTTAAAAATACCCTTTGCCTAACTTCTGGCAATTTTGCATTTTTAAGCCAGCACATTGGAGACCTTGAAAATGAAAAGGTCTTCAATTTTTACACAAATAGCATCAACCACTTGAAAAAAATTTTTAATATTGAGCCAACAGTTGTTGCTTATGATCTTCACCCTGACTATCTAAGCAGTAAATTTGCCCGCTCTCTTAAAGAGCAAAGCAATATTTGTCAAAAAGTTCATAAAAAAGATGAAGATAATTCATCAATAATCTTTGTTCCAGTCCAGCATCATCATGCCCATGCAGTCTCTTGCATGGCTGAAAATGGTATTCAAGGAGATGTTATTGCAATAACTCTTGATGGAACAGGTCTTGGAGCTGACGGAAATATATGGGGCGGTGAAGTTTTTGTCTGTAATGAGAAAAATTTTGAACGTAAAGCACATATTAAATATCTTCCTATGCCGGGAGGTGATGCTGCTACAAAAGAACCTTGGCGAATGGCTGTCTCTTATCTTTACGCAGCTTTTGGTGATGATATGTTTCTGCTTGAGATTCCTTTTATAAAAGAGTTCTTAAATAATGGAAAAGCTCAAAGTTCAAGCAATAAAATCGCCTTTATAGTTCAGATGATTAAAAAAAAGATAAATACTCCATTAACTTCAAGTTGTGGAAGGCTTTTTGATGCTGTTGCCTCACTTTGCTCAATCAGGCATGAGATAACTTTTGAGAGTCAGGCAGCTATTGAGCTTCAAGGAAAAAGTATCTTTATTGAAAATGAAAATAGTGAAAGATACGAAATAGCGATTCACAAAAATTCAGACAATAAAATATTAGATACTATAAATAGCCAACCACTTCTTATAATTGATTTTATTCCGTGTATTAAAAATATTGTTGAAGATATTAGTAATAGAGTATCTATTGAAGAGATAGCCGCTAAATTTCACCAGACAATTATTGAAAGTTTTGTAATCGCAGCTAAAAAGGTAAGTGTTGAAACAGGAATAAAGAGAGTGGTATTAAGTGGTGGAGTGTTTAACAACTTGATAATTTTGAATGGTATGATTCATTTTCTTGAAAAAGATGGGTTTCAGGTGTATAGTCATAGTAAAGTTCCTTCAGGAGATGGTGGAATCTCTTTAGGACAGGTAGTGGTAGCCAGAATGCAGATGTTGCAGGAGGGTAAAACTATAACACATTAAAATTATTATAAAAAAAATAGATTGCTAAAGGGGTTTTAATTAATGAGAACAATTCTTGGATACAACATGAGAAGTTTTGTAGCGTTTATATGTCTTTTAGCTGCTATTCTTGTATCTACAAACATTATTATCAAAAAACAGAAAGATGACGGTTTGCTCCTAAATGTATCTGGACGACAAAGGATGCTGACACAACAAATGGTCAAGGAGGCTCTAATATGTTTTAATATTGCTGTGAGGAACAAACAAGATGAGCTTGAAGTATGGAAAAAACAGCTGTTATCTACAATGAATTTGTTTCAATCAATATTGTATGCTCTTGAAGATGGTGGAAAAGTTCCTGTTAATTTACAAATGTCTGAATTTAGAGAATGCCCACCTCCTGCAACAAAAGAAATTGCTGACCAGATTGCAAAGGTATTTTTTATTTGGATATCTATTAAGAACAATATTGATAAGGCAATTTACTCAGAATTTAGCGATATTGATTCAATGAACTATATTATCAACAATAATATGTCATTACTTGAAGAGATTGATAAAGCAGTTCTTCTTATGCAATATAATGCAGAGCGTAAAGTTAAACTTATGTCGCAAATTCAGACTGTGGCAATTGGTGCTGGAGTTATAATCGTCATTTTCAGTATCGTGATGATAAAGATAAATATTGTTGATCCCATTCAAGATTTCACACAAGCAGCGGAATCTATGAGCATGGGAAAGCTTGACTACAAATTAAAAAGCTCAGAACTTAAAGAGATCGCCGCCCTTTCCCAGTCAATGAATAGATTACGTATAAGCACAATAAAGATTATGGAGATGATTAACCGATAAAAAATCGCAACTACATGATATTATCCTTAGATTGTGGCTGAGGCACTTCATTTTGCGGAGTAAATAATCTATCTTTTTTGGGGTCTCCGTGAAATTTCTCACCATCGGATATTTTACCAATGTCAGATATTCTTCCCATATCACGAATATTTTTCTGAACAGTAATTGCCGCAAATAGACTTAGAATAAAGGACATTGCATAGAATCCTTTTTCACTTAACGTAAGTTCTGCATTCCACAATCCCACAGTTAAAAGCAACATGGCAGCAATAACAGAAGTCCAGCAAAGTCCATAATATATCCCTGTTACAGGAATCCCCTCAATTTTATCACGCACCGTTTTCTGCAAAGATACAACAGCAAATAGACCATAAAGCAAGATGGTAAAATAATAACCCTTCTCATTGAGTGCCATTGTGGCATTCCATAATCCGATTAAATATGCACAAATGCCTGTTAACAATGCAGTCCATGATGCACCGATAAAGGCTCCTGTTGGTTTTTGATATTCTATATTCATGGCAATTATCCTTTACTCATTTATCAGGTTGAATGATTATTGTCCTGCGAAGCAGCATCATATTTTGTTAAAAAATGTCCGATTGTCGTGAAAGTTGCTGTTACTGGAGACTCTGGATGGTCAGAGGTAGTTACGTCTGCTATAAACATGGAGCCTAAAGCAAGTTTTAAAGGATTTATTTTGACGGGCTGTGGTTTAAAGTACGCTTTTTCATTGGCTTTAATTACATTTATATCACTTGTATTGTAAATTGATGCAAAAATAACATCGAGTGTATGTTCGGTGCAATTTTGGAAATCCAGTGTGAACGGGTTGGCTATGACAGAGTATTTTGGATTATGCAAAGATTTGTATATGCCAGATGTTAGAGTTGTCAATATTCTCTTCTGTAATTCAGGTGAAGGTATGATAACACCGGCTTCAAGCAGATATACACCTGCAAAGAAATCTACAGGATAATCAACGACAAGATCGCTTAATTCAGGCTTATCATCTTTCTGATAAAGATTGTAAATGGCATATCCGGGAATCTTTCTATTGTCGGCAGTTGTAATTTGAGAGTAAACGGCTATTGCAGTATGGGTAAAGCTCATCCCTTCAGGGAGTTTATTACGCGGACGTCCAACTCTTGCAATGATAGCAACTTTTGCCCCTTTCTCTGCAAGTCTCTTTTCAACTTTTTTGGCAAATTTAATAATTTCTTCAGGTTTAAACTGTATTGCTCCTCCACCTTGACTGCTTCCTGCAATTACAGCATCAGAATAAATCAACGACACAGTAAGGCAGAGTAGCATAATGCTTAATCTTAAAGCTGTTGTTATATTGTATGTGGTTGCTCTTATCTTACCTGTAATTTTAAAGTGTGCCATTAATTTTCCTCATATCAGTTTTTAGTTTTTTTACTATTAGACTTTTTGCATAACTAATTGTTTATCCAAATAAACTAAGTGTCGAATCAAAGTTTTGCAGAAGGTCAATTAGACTTTGTTTCTGATTTGCTCTTTTTTGCAGTATCGACTTTTGTCTCTGTGCTGGTTTTTAGTGCCTCATCAGGTGGCGACCCCACACTTACTGACTCATCTGAAATTTCAAGCGGCGTACCTGCAGGAGCTGTTGCTGCGTCCATAAGTTCATTGGCTATTTCACTACTAACAGCTCCGACAGAACCACCAATGCTTAATGGTATTGCAGAAGCGGCTGAGGTAACCTTGCCCGTACTGATAATAGCATGAGCAGCACTGTTACTTGCATGAGAACCTGCTTTACCTGATTCGTCAAGTGCCTGTCCACTGTGAGTATCTGCTGCAAAAGAGTATCCTGTCATTAAAAAAGCCCCCATTATTGTAATAAAAACAACTATAAGGGTTGAAAGATATGTTGATCTTGGCATTGTTTACCTCCATTTCTGATTTATTCCATTAGTTAAAAAAAGGTTCACTTTTTCTCCTCATTTTTATAAGGATGAATCAGTGAACCTTATCTTGATAGTATCAATATTTAATTGTTCTATTTTATTGATCTTCTGCAAAACCCATTTTATATCCAGTAAACTTAAGGAGCTATTCAAGTTTGCAGAACTCTAACTTTTAAAGGTTAGACAATACAACTATTTTGCTTTACCCGCTTTCCATGCTTCAAGCAAGGCATCATAATCAACAGTTTCGCCTTGTGGCTTTTCATTGGCAAGTTTTGCTTTAGGAGCTCCTGGCTGATCAAACCAATACTGCTCATCTTTTTCAGGATTTAAAAGAGGACCTTTATCGCCCTGAACTCCAGAACGGGCGATACGCTCTAAGATACGATCCTGCTCTTTTGCAAGATTATCCATTGCAGTGGATACATCCACTTCACCAGCAACAGCCTCACCAATATTTTGCCACCACAACTGAGCAAGTTTTGGGTAATCAGGAACGTTGGTTCCAGTCGGTGTCCATGCAACTCTTGCAGGGCTTCTGTAGAACTCAACAAGGCCACCAAGTTTTGGTGCTCTGTCTGTGAAAGATTGATGGCGGATATCACTATCGCGAATTGGTGTTAGACCTAAATGAGCTTTTTTCAAAGATGTAGTCTTTGCAACGCAGAATTGGGCAAATAACCAAGCAGCTTTTCTTCTGTCAACTGGAGTGCTTTTCATAAGTGTCCATGAACCGCAATCTTGATAACCAAGTTTCATACCCTCTTCCCAATATGAACCATGAGGAGATGGGGCCATTCTCCATTTTGGTGTGCCATCTTCATTAACAGTCGGTCCAGGTTTTACCATATCTCCAACAAAAGCTGTGTACCAGAAAATCTGCTGTGCTACGTTTCCTTTTGCAAGAAAAGGAAGGTATTGATAGAAGTCCATTCCAAGTGCGCCAGGAGGTGCATAGAGACGTAACCAATCCATATATTTTTGCAGAGCATATTTTGCAGCAGGACCATTTGCATCACCACCACGACTTACGCTTGAACCTACAGGACGATTATTCTCATCAACACGAATTCCCCACTCGTCAACTGGTTTTCCATTTGGAAAGCCTTTGTCGCCAGCACCAGCCATTGAGAGCCACGCATCGGTAAATCTCCACCCAAGGTCAGGTGATTT
The DNA here is from genome assembly GCA_015231615.1 of Desulfamplus sp. GTDB lineage: Bacteria > Desulfobacterota > Desulfobacteria > Desulfobacterales > Desulfobacteraceae > Desulfamplus. The sequence continues at coordinate 35,398 of JADGBE010000021.1, forward strand.
TTTACCATAATCGTTGTGTCCATAAACATCTTTACCATCAATCTGTTTTATATGTTTGCTAAAGAACTCTGCAATATCTTCATAAGCAGACCAGTTTACAGGAACACCAAGCTCATAACCGTAAATCTCTTTAAATTTCTTTTTAAAATCATCACGTTTAAACCAGTCATAACGGAACCAATAGAGGTTGGCAAACTGCTGGTCTGGAAGCTGATACAGCTTTCCATCTGGGGCAGTTGTAAAAGATTTACCCATGAAATCATCAACATCAAGAGTAGGAAGTGTTACATCTTTTCCCTCTCCAGCCATCCAGTCAGTTAAATTTACCACATGACCGTAACGATAATGAGTTCCAATTAAGTCAGAGTCATTGATATAAGCGTCAAAAACATTTTTGCCAGACTGCATCTGAATTTGGAGTTTCTCAATTACATCACCCTCTTGAATAAGATCGTGGGTAACTTTAATTCCAGTAATCTCCTCAAATGCCTTAGTTAAAACTTTAGATTCATACTCGTGTGTTGGAATAGTCTCAGAAACTACTTTAATCTCCATTCCTTTAAATGGGGCAGCAGCTTTGATAAACCACTCCATCTCTTTGATCTGATCTTCTTTGCTCAATGTTGATGGCTGAAATTCAGTATCAATCCATTTTTTTGCCTCTTCGATTCCAGCATTAGCCGACCCAAGTGTGAGTAGAACTACGGCTGCAATTGTAAGACAAATTTGTGCAAATTTAGAAACCTGTAAAGATTTCTTACTTAAACCATTGTCTGTCATACGCTCTCCTTTACTTATCTATTTTAGTTATTAGCCCTCTTTTTTTATTATCAAGAAGGGTATCGCTATAAACGACTGCGATGCTGCTCTTTAAGCATGAAGGCTATTTACACTTAAAGAACACCCTAATTTAACAACTTTATACACCTGGTTTGTAAATTGGATAACTGTCGTAATCTTTATAGAACTCATCGGTAACTAATAGTGATTTAAAAGGGCGACCTGTAGCATAAGGGTCTTTATATTTTTGTAGAATTTTTAACCACTCCCCAGAATCCTTCATTTTCTTCAACTCCTCATCTAATGCTCTTACAAGCCCTTTTTCAACCCAAGGAGATTTTCTTCCCACCTGAAAAACCATGTGGAATCTTGTTCCAGGTGCCACAATATCAATCTCTTCAACTTCATGGGCGAGATTCAATTTGGCAAGAAACCAATTCACTGAAGTAGAAGAGTTAATGGTTAAATCAGCCCTACCATGAGCCAATTTCATAACTACTTGCTCCATTTTTGGAGCTTTATCTATCTTATATCCATCTGACTCCTTAAGGAATGCACCTGTCCAACCATTTCCCAAAAAATCTAATATACTGTAGGGTTTTAAATCTTCAAGTTTCTCAAATTTTTTAGCTGCTTCAATTATTAATCCTTTCTTTTTATCTACAAAAATATTCCAATAATTTGGAGTAGTCATCTCCTTTCCAAATACTGCAATCTCAAATCGTGTCTTATTTGGAGTAGTCATCATGAGGTCTGCTTTTCCTGTTTCTACCATCATTTGAGCCCTTGCCCATGGTAGAAAAATGTACTCTGCCTTAATTCCCAGTTTATTTATAACATATTGTGCAATCTCAGGTTGTTCACCCATAGGTTTACCATTTTCTTCCCAACACAACGGCTCCAACCCCTCCGCAAATACAACTCTTAGAGGAGGTTGCTCTTCAGCAATAGCCATACTACAAGAAAATAGCACCATAATAGTCAATGTCTGAATGAGTCTCTTTGTAATTTGTTTTATGTAAGAATTTCCTTTTTGTTTCATGTAAAAATCTCCTTTTTACTCTTTAACGTCTTTTAATATTCTTTCCAATAACTCTATACGCTTTTTATTCTCTTCATCGTTTCTTAGAGCTATAACTAATTCCTTTTTTAGTGATATACCTTTCATAAGCTCAACATTAAATATTCCTTCTTTTGTTGCTAAATACAACATAACATTTGGATCTGTGATTGCTACAAGATGTCTTCCTCCTGATAATTTTTTCAATAGAGAAATTTCGTCAGGTGCTTTATCTGCATGATGAGGATACTTTTTCATTGCATCTTCAATCTCTTTTGGATAGACATAACTCCCAACAATACCGACTTTATATGTTTTGAACAAAGTATCAATATCGCTAAAAGCTATATCCGTACCTCCTTGTTTCAGGAGACTAATTTCAGACCAATCAACTGGTTTAGATGCTATAAATCCTTCATCTACTTCCTCTGGCCAAGCAGGAAAATAACCAATATATTGTTCTTTTTTTGCATTATGCTTTGACCTTAACCATGGAAAAAAATCAACAAGAAGTGTAATGCCTTCTTTTTTAAGCAGTTCTCGCAATTTTTGAATTGAATTTCCTTGGGTTGACATATCGCTACCAGAGTATGGCTGCCAGTCAAGAGATGCTATTTTCCAAGTCTCTTCAGCAAAAGCATTACCTGCAAATACCCCAATGAAAATTACACAAATCGCATTAAAAATAATTTTTTTAATAAACATGACAGCCTTTCCTTTTACTTGAGTTGTCGTATTAAATTTTTGTTCTATACCGCTCTCGGTCATAAATTGAGTGTTGGATATATAAAAACTAAGTTTGTGACCGTTTGAAGTATATATCAAGAGTTATGGTTTTTTATAATCTAACCCCAACGCATAACCACAACCATCCACATTAGAGAGATTCCAAAGGCTATCCATATTGTAAAGTTAGTCAAGCCAAGCCATGCCAAATGAATGTATGCACTGCTTAGAAGCCCAATAAATAGCCTATCTCCTCTTGTCGTGCTAAGTGGAATAAAACCACGTCTCTTAACGCAGGGCGATACAATTTGCCATATAGTCATGGCAATCAAAATACATACAATAGTTGTGAAAAAAATTGCTGTCGGCAATGTCCATGCCATCCACTCAAGGTTCATAGTTTTTCTCCTTATTATAAACTGCGACTCATATTTTTATTCTTCTACGATTTTTATCTCTTCGTCAGTCAAATCATACAATTTATAAACCAACTGATCTATCTGCCTGTCTGTCGTCTCAATCTGACGGGCAATTACGGTTCTTTCTCGCGGTAAATTAGATTCTTTCAATTTTTTGTGTAACTCAAGCATTCGGTCAACCAGAGAGACCATAAGTTCATTGTGGGTTTTGTCGTTTGGGTTGTTAAAATCAATGATGCGGATAGGAAGCTGTGAGATAAATTGACGATTAGCAGATAACCATCCACCACGAAATGGTGCACTAACATTGGGAAAATACCAACGCAGCAATTTTGAGTTAAGCAAGCCAAGCAGATAAAGCAACCCCTGCTTTTGATAGGCAGCTTTGTAGGTTATCCCTCCAACATCAACATTATCTAAAAAATGCTCTCCTGTTTTATCATAAGCTGCATAAAGTCTGTCAACAAGGCGTGGAACGCAAAGTTTAACTCTTCCTTGAATAGCAATATTTTGATTGCGTCCAAAACGATACCAGCTATTATCTATGAATTTTCCTTGTTCTCGGTTTTTTAATTGCTTCTTATTTTTAATCAAATATTGTGCAGTTTTTGGATAACATTTTTTAATCAACTCAAAATCAATCAATTTTTCAGATAGATTACTAATTTTATAAGGAAAAAGAATATACTGGCGTGTTGGCAATGGTCTATAACGATTGACATCTGTTCCACTAAGTAGAGGAAATAGCAAATCTTTTTCAAATATCCATTCCGAATCCAATGATTTTGACTTTAATCTAATCTCATTGTCTGTTTCCTCAATCAAATCCATAATAAAGACATTATCTGCACTGGTTTGCAAACCAACAAAAATATCAGCAATATCGCCTAATTTTACAGCCATTTTTTGAAGTCGTTCAAATAAAACAGTATCATTCCCAATAATAAAATTCCATTCAGCCTTACCTATTTTTGATGAAGGAATCACACCTTCTGTAGTATGCCACTCTTTCAGGTCATCAACTTTTACAAATTTAAATTTTTCTTTATCTGATTTATCAAGAAAGAGTAAGCAGGTGTAAGTTGTTGCCCCACTGAAAACCTGTTTATCTCCGAAGTGAACAATTTGTGATAGATGTTTTCCAGCAGATAATAAATTTCTTAATGGTTCACCATAGTTTGAGTTAAAAAATTTGTGGGGTAAAATAAAACCAAGTAACCCTTTCTGATTAAGAAAACTCAACCCTTTTTCAACAAACATCACGTAAATATCATAATTGCCTTTACTTGCAGATATATATTTTTTTTTGTAAAACTCAACTTCAAGCGGTGCCCATGCTTTAATAGTCTGTATTCTTATATACGGAGGATTCCCAACCACAGCATCAAATCCACCGTTTTTCATAATTTCAGGAAATTCTCCATTCCAGTCAAACGCATTGACCCTGTAAATCTCCTCTTCATTGAAGATCGTCTGATGAGTGTCGTAGAAATCGGGACCAATCAAAGAATTGCCGCACTTGATGTTGTTTTCCAAATCTGGCAGAACCCGATCCTTAAACATCGCCATCTGCTTTCCAACTCTCTTTACTCCATTTTGGTTACTCCAGCTTGTCTTACGACTCTGAAATGCTGACATAAGTTTAATGCTCTGATCATTTTCACCCTCCAGCATTTTGAGTAAAAGAGATAGCTTTGTAACTTCAACTGCCTGAGAATCAATATCAACGCCATAGATGTTATTCAAAAGAATCCGCTTACGTTCGTCTGTTGTTAAACGCCACTCACCTTTATCAGTCTGATAGATAACAGGCTTTTTACCTTTTGCCCATTTTGCAGGGTTGTGATTGAGATATTGCTCAAGATGCCAGTCAAGCAGAAACTGATACGCACCTATCAGAAAAGAGCCTGAACCACAAGCGGGATCCAAAATTTTCAGATTAACAGAGTTAATTTTTCCATCGATTTTTGATTCGTCTTTAGCACTGCTTTTACCCTTTTGCTTTCTGCCTTCAAGAAGTTTGCCCACCGTATTTTTGACAATGTAATCAACGATATAGGTCGGGGTATAATAGACTCCACCTGCTTTCCTTACTTCTGGCTTCTCTTCGACCACTGCCTGATGATTTGGTGTCAGACGTATAATCTTACCCAGAAACTTCTCATAAACCTGACCAAGTATGTCGGCAGGTAGAACCGCAAACTCATAGGGGCTGTCAGGGTAATAAAGATTCTTGAAAATATCTTTTAATACGTTGTCATCAATACTAAGTTTGGGTGTTAGACTGTCAAAGTTGTCGTGTTCCTTTTCTGGTTTGAAATGAAACAGACCTGAGTTGTATTTATCATCAGCATCCTTGAAAATTTCAAACAGTCGTTGGTAAATGGTTTGATGATTATCACCTTGTTCTTTATCCGATTTACCTTTCTGTCTTTTCTCTCCTTTCTGCTCTTTCTGCAACTCCATCAACCTACCATAAGGCTCAATCCCTCTGTCTTCGCAAATTCTCAAAAATACGATTCTGTCAATTGTCTGCTGGACTGAAAAATTAAGCTCTCTCTGTGAAAGATCAGGATTTCTCAAGGCAATGTTGTGAGCTAAAAGGTCACGCCATCGTTCGATCTCCTGTAAAAATGCTGTATCAACTTCGGTTGTCCCTCTTTTCGTTTTTTGAGATTGAGCATATTTGTCAAAAGAGCCTTTGAGAATCGCCTCACGTGAAAAAATATTTTTGATTTCGTTCCAACGCTCCACATAGTCTGTATATTTCATGTAGATAATTCTGGAATGTGAGGCTTTGTCAGTTTTGACGGGTTTTATGCGGCAGTCATAGACGGCAAGTTCTTCAAAATCTGTCAGAATGCTCAATGGAAGTTTGGCACTCCAGCCATATCTACGTAACTGGTATGCGGGGTGAATATCATCTTTTATGTTGACTGCTGGCTTTTTTGCTTCAAGAAAAAATTTGCGGACTCCACCGATTCTGAAGCAGTAGTCAGGGGCTTTCGTGATTCCGCCAATTTTAATCGCGTCTTCATGGATTACATCCTTATACGCTTCTGAATAGCCATTTTTATTGGTGATGTCCCAGCCAAGCTCTTCAAAAAAAGGGTCTATGAATTCACGGCGAACTTGAGTTTCGTTATAATTTCCATGTTTGTAGCTCTCTAAATTAGAGTGGAAAGTCTCGACTAAAGTTTTAATTTTTTCAGGAACGGTCATAGATATCTCTTTTTGAATGTGGAGAACTAAATAATTTATGGGCTTAAAAGTCTGCCTTATTTAGACCCTACCCATCGCAAACCCTTTTGCCATGTGGTTTCTGACAAACCAGATTACTAAAGCACCAGGAACAATGGTCAAAATTCCAGCCGCTGATAAAAGCCCCCAATCAAGACCAGTTGCACTTACTGTTCTTGTCATTGTAGCTGCAATTGGTTTTGCAACGGTTGTTGTCAAAGTTCTTGCAAAGAGAAGCTCAACCCATGAGAACATAAAGCAAAAAAATGCAGTAACTCCAACTCCAGCCCTAATTAAAGGCATAAATACAAATATAAAAAACCTTGGGAAAGAGTACCCGTCAATATAAGCTGTTTCATCAAGCTCTCTTGGGATACCAGACATAAATCCCTCAAGAATCCAGACAGCTAACGGCACATTAAATAGGCAATGGGCAAGAGCTACAGCAATGTGAGTGTCAATTAGACCAAAAGTTGAGTAGAGTTGAAAAAATGGAAGAAGGAAAACTGCTGCTGGTGCCATTCTATTAGTTAAAAGCCAGAAAAACATCTGGCTGTCTCCAATAAATTTATAGCGGGAAAAAGCATAAGCTGCAGGTAGAGCCGTCAGTAATGAGATTAGGGTATTAATAGAGACATAAATAATTGAATTTATATAGCCTGAATACCATGAAGAATCTGTGAAAATTTTGATGTAGTTGGCAAAGGTTATATCTTTTGGATAGAGAGAGAAATTGCCCAAAATATCGGCATTGGTTCTTAAAGACATATTGAGCATCCAGTATATTGGAAGCATAAGCAGGAAAAAGTAAAAGATAAGAGCAATGGTTCTTTTTTTAATTTTCATTATATTTCTCCGTTTTTGATATTTTTAGCATTTTCTCACAATTTGTATTTTCAATGTCAAACATCAAGCTCCTCCTTTGCCTGCATTTTGAAGCACTTGATAGAACAACCAGCTTAAAAGCAGAACAATCAAAAAGTAGATAAGAGAAAAGGCAGCAGCAGGACCTAAATCAAATTGCCCAACAGCTATTTTTACAAGATAGATTGACAAGAATGTGGTTGCATTACCAGGACCTCCGCCAGTTAAAACAAAAGGTTCAGCATAAATAAGGAAACTATCCATAAACCTTAAAAGTATGGCGATGGTAAGAACTCCTCTCATCTTAGGAAGTTGAATATATTTAAAGACAGCCCAAGCCGAAGCTCCATCAATCTTTGCAGCTTGAAAATAGGCTTCAGGAATTGCCCTTAATCCCGCATAAGCAAGTAGCACAACGAGCGGTGTCCAGTGCCACACTTCCATAAGTATAAGGGTTATCCATGCTTGTAAAGAGCTTGCAGTATGGTCAAACGGAATTCCCATGCCATTTATAGCTGCCCCAAAAAGTCCTATATCAGGTCTTGTAAATACAATCCAAATTGTGCCAATTACGTTCCATGGAATCAAAAGAGGTAAGGCCATTAATACTAAGCTTAAAGACGATCCCCAACCTTTTTTGGGCATTAAAAGTGCAATTCCAATTCCAAGAGGAATCTCAATTAGCAACACAAGCCCTGAAAATAGAAACTGTTTCATAAGAGCTTCATGGAGACGCTCATCTCCAAGCACCTCACGAAACCACTCAACTCCAACAAATATTCTATCTCCAGGACCAAATATATCTTGAAGGGAATAATTGACAACCGTCATTAAGGGTATAATGGCACTAAAGGCGACAATTATAAATACAGGTATTACCAGAAACCACGCTCTATTATCTTCCCATTTATTCATAACTTAAATACTCCTTACCTTTAATTAATCTCCTATTTTTGTTCTATTTATAGGAGTCGTTGAGTTCAGAAGGGCTATTTTAAAAGTCGCTCTTTTGAAAATAGCCTTATCCAATCAATTGGAAACTCTAACCACACACTTTCAGCACCAATTATCGCCTTATCCTCCTCGTCAAGCCTTGCTCGCAAAGTATGACCTGCTAAAATAGCTGTAAGAATCTTAAAATTTCCATGATCTTGCAATGATTTTACCTTTGCCTTTAAACTGCCATTAACTTCAGTTGCATGAACTTTAAGATATAAAGGGCGTATTCCAAGCTCAAGGTGTCCAGATGATTTAGATGCAAGCTTAGATAGAGAGTCGTCCAATGGTATTCCAACATTTTGGGCAATTGCGTTATTTTTTATCATAACCCCATTTTTATCTTGAATAACTGCCATGTTTCCATCAACTTTGCATGGAAGAAAGTTCATTCCAGGGCTTCCTATAAAATAGCCCACAAACTTATGGCTTGGATTTTCAAAAAGCTCTTGCGGCGTTCCTATCTGAACAATTTCGCCGCCATACATAACCACAACTTTATCTGCAAAAGTTAATGCTTCTACCTGATCGTGGGTTACATAGATTAAGGTGAGTTTTAGCTGCTCGTGAATTTCTTTGAGTTTACAGCGAAGCTGCCATTTTAAATTTGGATCAATAACTGTAAGTGGCTCATCAAATAGAATCGCTGCAACATCACTTCTTACAAGACCACGCCCTAATGATATTTTCTGTTTAGCATCTGCTGCAAGTCCTGCTGCTTTTTTATCGAGAAATGGGGTTAAATCAAGAACTTCTGCAATCTCAAGAACTCTTTTTTTAACTGAATCTTCATCAAATCCGCGATTTCGCAAAGGAAATGCTAAATTATCAAACACACTCATTGTGTCGTAAAGAACAGGAAATTGGAACACTTGGGCAATATTTCGTTTTTCTGGCGGAAGCTCTGTAACATCTTTACCATCAAACAGTATTCTGCCTTTGCTTGGGATTAAAAGACCTGAAATTATATTTAAAAGCGTTGTTTTTCCGCACCCAGAAGGTCCAAGAAGAGCATAAGCACCGCCATCGTCCCATATATTATCAATGAGTTTGAGAGCATAATCAGCATCGCTTTTGGAGTTCTTTATATAACTGTGTGCTATTTTATTTAAGTTGATCTGTGCCATAAATTTCCTTTAACTTTAATGATAGAAAATATGCCCAAAGGGTCAATCTATAGATTTTATAATGCTTTCGGTCATAAGTTTGGTTTTAAATATATAAAGAGCTGGATGTATTCCCGTTTGAAGTATAAGTTTAGGTATAAATAAATGGAAATTGGTGCCTGTGATTGTGATATTACGATGGGGCGATTACAAGTTTGCCCGCATCAGAATATACAAAAAAGCGGGACGGATTAACATATACCTCAATTTCAGACCCGATTTTTTTAGAGTAGATACCAACCTCTTGGATAACTATTCTTTCTCCATTAAAATCTGCATGGATAAATGTCTCAGAGCCGTTGATTTCAGCAAGTTCAACTTTTACAGCAAGCCTAATATCGTTTTCGCCTCTTTTCCTCAGATAAAAATGGTTAGAGCGAACGCCTAATTTATAGTGGGCATCAGTTAAATTCTTCAAATGGTCAGATAGAGCAAATTCAATACCTCCACCAAGAAAGACACGCTTATCTTTTACATTGCAGCTTATATAATTGATTGGGGGATCACTGAATACTTCAGCAATTTTTGTGGTTGCAGGGTGATGATAGACCTCAGGTGTTGAGCCAGTTTGTAGCACTCTTCCTTGGTCCATAACCACAATATTACCCCCAAGCATTAGAGCTTCTGCTGGTTCAGTGGTGGTATAGACCACAATTGACTCCCGTTTTTTAAATATCTCCTGAAGCTCAATCTGAAGCTCTTCTCTCAACTTGTAGTCTAAGTTGACCAATGGTTCGTCAAGAAGAAGAAGGTCTGCATCTCTTACAATTGCCCTTGCTATTGCTGTTCTCTGCTGCTGACCACCTGAAAGCTCAGAAGGGAGACGATCTAACATTGATTCAAGATGGAGCATTTGTGCTGCATCCTGAACTCTGCGATCAATCTCTTTCTTATCCATTTTACTCACTTTCAGAGGGGAAGCGATATTGTCATAAACTGTAAAAGATGGGTAGTTGATAAACTGCTGATAGACCATAGCAACGCTTCGTTTTCTAACTGACATACCTGTTATATCTTTTCCATCAAGCATTAGTTGCCCTTTTGTTGGTTTATCTAAGCCAGCCATGAGCCGAAGCAGAGAGGTTTTGCCTGATAATGTTCTGCCAAGAATGACGTTTCGTGAACCAGATTCAAAATCTAAATTTATATCTATTAGATGATCTTCTCCGTCCACTTTTTTCAGCATGTTCTTAAGGGATAATCCCATGTATCTATATTCTCCGTTTATTAAGATTTAAGTGGTTGGTTATTTTATAAAAACGATTTAATATTTTGATAAATAAGTAAAGAACGAGCTAAACATTGAGGGTTTTAACATGAACGGGATCAGTTGGATTAATATAATCAATGGGTATTCCCCAAAATGGATATTCTTGATTATTTTGTTTATTTTTTGATTCAGGAATTATTACAATTTCTACTTTATCGCCAACATTAAAAGGTAAATTTTTCAATGTCAGGACTCCTATTTTTTCAATAATATGCTCATAGGTATATGTTTGCATATCAGCTCCTTTGCTTTATCTTCATAGATACTTTGCTTAATACACATTTCAAGAGATTGTCAAGGTTTAAAATAATGAAAATAAGATTTGACAACTTTAGTAAAGTTGTCAAATCTTAAATAATTAGTATCATTAGTTTGCTTTTTAATATTTGAAAATTAATCGATCCAATTTAGGGTCTTTTCAACAGCTTTTTTCCAACCAGCATAACCTTTTGCTCTCTTCTTTTCATTCATATCTGGTCTCCATGTTGTATGGATTGACCAGTTGGCTTTAAGAGCATCAGAGCTTGCCCAAAAACCAACAGCAAGTCCAGCAGCATAAGCTGCACCAAGTGCAGTTGTTTCAGCAACTTTTGGACGGATAACAGGCACATTCAAAATATCAGATTGAAACTGCATCAATAATTTATTTTCAACCATTCCACCATCTACCTTTAGGCTTGTAAGCACAACACCAGAATCTAAATTCATAGCATCAACAATATCTTTTGTCTGATATGCAGTTGCTTCAAGAACTGCCCTTGCAATGTGGTATCTGTTGGCATATCGGGTTAAACCGACAATAACGCCTCTTGCATCAGACCGCCAATAAGGTGCAAATAGTCCTGAAAAGGCTGGAACGCAATAAACATCACCATTATCTTTTACTGCTGATGCAAGGGTTTCAATTTCAGGTGCTTCACGAATCATCTGAAGATTATCTCTTACCCACTGAACTAACGCCCCAGCCATAGCAACTGAACCTTCAAGTGCATAAACTGGTTTTTGTTCCCCAATCTGATAGCCAAGGGTGGTTAAAAGCCCATGATTTGACTGAACAGGTCTATTGCCTGTGTTAAGTAACATAAAACAGCCTGTTCCATAGGTATTCTTTGCTTCACCTTGCTGGAAACATGTCTGACCAAATAGAGCTGCTTGTTGATCTCCTAAATTTCCGCATACAGGAACTCTTGCACCAACAGGACCGTCTATTTTAGAGCTTCCCCATGTTTTGCTGTCAGATGATGGTGTAATTTTAGGAAGCCCTGAGGCTGGAATATCAAGTATTTTGAGAATTTCGCTATCCCACTGTAATGTTGAAATATCCATAAGCATGGTTCTGCTTGCATTGGTTACGTCAGTAACATGAGAACCACCATGAACGCCACCAGTAAGATTCCAGATTATCCATGTATCCATAGTGCCAAACATGGCGTCTCCTTTCAAAACTGCCTCTTTTGCTGCTGGGACATTATCCAATATCCATTTTATCTTAGGACCAGAAAAATAGGTGGCTATTGGAAGCCCAGTCTTTGCCCTAAATCTATCTTGTCCACCATCTTTTATAAGCTCCTGACATATTGAGTCAGTTCTTGTGCATTGCCAAACAATGGCATTGTGAAAAGGTCTGCCTGTATTTTTATCCCAAACAAGAACAGTCTCTCTTTGGTTTGTAACGCCAATTGCAGCAAGCTCATCTCCTGAAATTCCTGATTTTGCCAAAGCTCCTTGAATAACTGCTGCTGTGTTGCCCCAAACCTCCATTGGATCATGCTCCACCCAACCCGGCTTTTCAAATATCTGACGATGTTCTTTCTGATCAACTCCAACAATATTTCCATCATGGTTAAAGATTATAAACCTTGTGCTTGTGGTGCCTTGATCCACTGCTCCTACATATTTTTTCATAGTAAATTTTCCTTATTGATTATTCTTTAAATAAGATTTTAAAGATGCAAACAAAGAATAAAAACATACTTTAATTGAACCATACAGGGACGTTCATGAGGTCATCAATTTCCCCACTACCAGCTCCTGTATGGTGACCACTTTTTGCCCTGCAAAAGTAAATTCAGTGCAGGGGCTGGATTTTCTCCGCGGGTCAGCAAAATCAGCATCCGCCAATCTGGTGAGCTGGGGAGAGGACAAGCCGGAACCCGTTGTTGTCGTTGCGGTTGTCGGGCGTGTTGTTGTTCCGATTCGCAGACCGGCAGTTTTCCGCCGAGTTGTTCCAGCTTCCGCCCCGTTTAACACGGTTAGAGCCTCTCAGGAGAAAACCCCGAAACGTTTTATTATCATCCGCCTGAAAGGAATGTTGTCTCCAGCGTTTGTAAAATCAATAAGCGGTTCCATATGCCGGATAAGTTCTCTTTCAGACCATTTACCTTCATAATAATTTTTCTCGTAATCTCTTAACTTTCTTGAAAAACGTTTCATACTCTGAGGTAAAAGACGGGTATGATTTGGAAATACCCTAAAACCTAAAAACGGTATGCCCAAACTGATTTTGTTTAACTGAATATTCTTTTTCAGTGTCAGCTCAAGATGGTCTTTCAAAAAGCATTCAATTTCTCTTAACTCTGTTTTCAGAACTGACTTATCTTCAGAAAACAGTATGAAATCATCCATATATCGGACATATCCTTTTATTTTCCGATTCTCTTTCAACCAATGGTCAAAAGAGCCAAGATATAAATTTGCAAGATGCTGCGAAATAAGATTACCGATAGGGACACCTTTGCCGGACTGAGTGTGGTATGTATTCAGGATTTTATGGAACAGCATCAGTAAATCCCTGTCTTTGAAACGTCTTGAAAGAAGATTTAATGCAATTTTATGATCAATGGAATCAAAGTATTTACGAATATCAAGTTTAAGATACCATGAATACTTGCGGGCAAATTCTTGTGTTCTCGCCAGAGCTTGACGGTTTCCCTTTCCCTTCCGGCAGGCATAGGAATCGTATATGGCGTAGGAATCAAAAAATGGCTCGCAAATGTTCATAATAGCATGGTGAAGAACTCTTTCTGGAAAAGGTGCTGCACATATTGTTCTAACTTTAGGGTCGCGAACAGTAAAAAAATGGTAATGCCCGATATCTGGTTCTTTATTTAAGAGCTGCTTTCTAAGGTTTTGTATATTTGTATCAAAATTATTCTTAAATTTAATTACCTCGCTGTTTGTTTGCTTGCCTTTCACAGCTTTTATAAATGCTGACTTAAGATTTTCATGAGTTGAAAGCAAATTATATAGGTTTTGAGCCCGTTTCATCTTTTTTATCCGATTTGCTGAACGCTTCTTTTAAAATGGCAAGAACTGCATCGCCATATTTTTCAATCCTGCCGTCTCCAACACCTTCAATCTCTTTTAATCTTGCTTTTGTGGTGATTTTTTTCTGAACCATTGCTGCCATCTGGTCATTCATAAATACATTGTAGAGCTGCACAGCTTCACGGGCAGCAGTTTCTTTACGCCAATCTCTAAGTTTGGCAAAAATGGCAAACTCTTCAGGGGACAACACCTCTTTGTAGTCTATTTTTTTGCTCTCCAATTCACTTTTCCGCACATCTTTTTTGCTGCCAGTCATATATTCTACAGCAATTGCCCAATAAAACCTGTTATCCTGACATATCAATTCACGATGAATAGTTATAGTTTGAACACTTCTTAAAAAAGCGTTCAATTCACTCTCTTCATCTGCCTCATATTTTACAGGAATAGAAAAAAATTTGAATTGTAATGACATTTTTATACACTCAATATTAAGCTGCTTAGTTAAATTGATTCTAAAACCTTAACAAAAATATAACTTATTAAGATTTTAGAATCTCAACAAGGGGGCAGGCCCCCTTGACCCCCCCATTTTTTTCTCTGACACATTCAAAGATGGAAAGCATCCGACCTTCACTCCACTCCGCTCGTCCCTCGCTTCGTTCCGTTTCGGTGCGGACGCTTTCCACCTTATCACCTGCTGCCTGCCTCCTGACCAATTATTGCTGACCTGGGGAGAGGACAAGCCGGAACCCGCTGCTGCCGTCGCGGCTGCCGGGCGTGACGTGGCTCCGAAACGCAGACCGGCAGCGAACCGCCGAGGCGTACCAGCTCCCGCCCCGTAACACGGTAAGAGCCCGAGGATGCACCAACAGGGTCTGTAGAAGGACTACGGGAATAATATTTACCATCGTACCAATCCTGGCACCATTCCCAGACGTTGCCGTGCATGTCATACAATCCCCAACTATTGGGCTGCAATTGACCAACAGGATGTGTCTGCTCTCCTGAGTTTCCTTCATACCAAGCATACTGCCCTAAACTGTTTTTGTCATCTCCAAAATAATAAGCTGTTGTTGTTCCAGCCCTTGCCGCATATTCCCACTCTGCTTCTGTGGGCAATCTGTATCGATTTACCCCCTCTTTCTGATTCAGTTTGCGAATAAAAGCCTGTGCATCATCCCAGGAAACAGTGTCAACAGGATTGGTTCTGCCCTTAAACTTACTGGGATTGCTTCCCATAATGGAAACCCACTGCTCTTGAGTAACTTCATATTTACCCATATAAAACGCTTTAGAAATTACAACATTATGACGTGGAGTTTCATTATCTCCGCACTCTTCAAAATTTTTATCTGCCCCCATCATAAAAGAGCCTGAAGGAATAAGCACAAACTGCATACCAATGCTGTTTGTAAAAGTTTTATCCTGTGCATAAGCTGAATCTGTTCCAGTTAGGCACAAAGCAGAACAAAAAAGAAAAAACATAAAACAAAGAAATCTGCACGTTATACAATTTTTTCTAAAAAGAAATTTTTTCATATATTATCCTTGTCCCAATAAAAAATTTTGTTTGCCGTTATTTTATTTTGTCTTAAAAAATTATCAATCTGTAATATAGACATTAATGCGTCCCGGTGCTTTTCCTTTTGTCTGATGTTTGCTCCAGTTGCCGTCAACATACACCTTTACCTCTCCTTTGCTTGAGTGTTTCACATAGGCTGTGCCTGAAGAGTCTGTATAATAGCTGTCAGTTAAACCTCCCATCAAGCCTGTAAACTCCAGAGAAACCTTAATCCCTTTACGCGGCTCTCCATTCTTATACACTGTAACCTCTGTTGTGTAATCACCGTCTGCATAAGAACTTAAAGCAGCGCTAAAAACAGCAGCCATAACAATACAACAAACTACAACAACTTTTTTCATAAACATTTCTCCTTTTGATAAAAATTTAAGTTACACCAGTATTGATTACTGGCAGTTTGATAAATTCAATAAAGTTTTTTGAGAAAACAGGCAACAATTTTTTCAGTAATTCCTAATTTGAGTTGAATGTTGATTACAAAAACCAATTGTTTTCAAAAACAGGAATTTTTATCATACGGAAATTGGGCTTTAAGGTATGTGGGGGGCTATAAAAGCAGATGGAATATAGATTGCAATGGCTAAAAAAAACAGTAGAGACGCACGGCTGTGCGTCTCTACTATTTAGGCTGACCTCAATTTATAACCTTGAACAGTATAGATGCAATTTTCTAACCGGAAATTACTGAAAAGATATAGCAACAAAATCTACAGAAAGGCAGGCTTCAACTGCTTCATATAGATTAGTTAAAAGCTCTTCCATAGAGTTGCCTTGAGTTGCACAACCCTGAATTGCAGGCACTTCTGCCCAAAATCCACCTTCTTCTGCAGGATGAATTATAACTTTCAATTTCATAAAATTTTCCTAATTATCTAAACAGCAATCTTAAATTGACTTGTCTGAGGTTCAGTTGTCATTGAGTTTACCTTTGAGTAGCTGTCAGCAGCTTGACGAGCAGATAATGACCCAAAAGCCTTATTTTCATTTGCTTCAATACGCTCTTTAGATTGTAGAACTATCATCTCTGACATTGCTTTTGATGCAAGGGCACCAGCATTTGCTGCAACTTTTATATCTTGGTTTGAAGGAGACGCTGGTGCTAAAGCCGCCCGTTGAACTTGACGCATTTTTGCAACAGTTGCTTCAGGGTCTCCAGCAATTGGAGATGTGTCAATCGACACTTCTCCAGCAACAGCATAACTTACGCCATCAGGTCCTTTTTGGTATTCTAACCTTGCACCTGATGTAACGTATTGACCGCCTGCTGCAATGTGTGCCATCTCATGCGTTCTTACCTCTGTATCGGATTTTTTTAGCTCTTTTAGTAATGCTAAGTCTGAATCAGAAAAATTAGCTTCTTTATATTGAGTAGAAGATTGATTTTTATTTTTATCTTTTGATTGAGATGATTCAGACCCTTGATTGGCTTCTTTTAACTCTTTAGGAGGTTGGGATTTAGAAATTTGTGACTCTTCAACACTCTGAGTTTTTGAGGCTTTGTTGTATAGAGGTGAGGTTACAGAGTTATCTCTAATACGCCAGTAATCGCTATTTTGATATGGATTTATTGAAATAGCCATCTGTAACCTGCTCCATTTTTCTTACTCATTCTTACCTATTTGGTAAAAACAATGAAAATTTCCTGCTTCATCCTGATTAGTTTCACGCTGCAACCAATTTTGCAGTGCCAGAGCTTATCAGTCCACAGGCTGATACCGTAGAACCTACGGCTATATTCTTTAAATTAATTGCTGCGTTAAAATCACGGTCTAACCTAAAACCACAATTATTACAGCAATATACCCTATCTGATAGGGTCAAATAGCTCTTTACGTTTCCACATCTACTACACATCTTTGATGATGGAAAAAATCTATCCGTAACCACAATTTTTACACCTGCTATCACAGATTTATATTCAAGCTGCCGTCTAAATTCACTAAATCCCATATCAAGAATTGAACCGGCTAATTTATGATTTTTCACCATTCCACTTACGTTAAGGTCTTCAATTCCAATTACATCAAACTCCTGAACAAGTTTAGTTGTCAATTTATGTAAAGCATCTTTGCGGATATTGGCTATCCTTGCATGTAATTTTGATAACTTAAATTTTGACTTTAACCAGTTTTTTGACTCTTTTACTTTTCTTGACAAGGCTTTGTTTAATCGTCTCAATTTATCCAAAAGATTCTTGTGTGGCTTTGTTCCTTCAATCTGCTCTCCATTACTCAATACTGCTAAATGCTTTACACCTAAATCTACACCCACAACCACTTGGTTTTTGAAAGTCGGTGGTGTAATTTCCATTGATAAGTTAATTGACACAAACCATTTATCAGCAATTCGTGATACTGTTCCTGATAAAATTTTACCTGACAGATTCAGACTCTCTTTTAAACGAATCCAGCCTATTTTGGGAATCCTGATTTTTTTGCAATCAATCTCGAATTTGTCATTGGCAATGTAGAAGCTGTCATTTTGACCCTTTTTCTTAAATACTGGATACCCTGATTTACCTTTAAAAAAGTTATTGAAAGCTGTCTGTAAATCAACAAAAGGTTGACTGTTAGCATCTCTTGGGGATTCCATTATCCATGGAAATAAATCTTTTTTGATGGCATTAAATTCTTTTTTAAGTCCAAAACCTGTTGGTTTCAACCCAGCTTCATATTGTTTTTTCCATTCCGCAAGTCCCCAGTTATAAGTAAACCTGCTAACACCACAGGCTCTTGCTAAAAAGTTTGCTTGTTTGTTATTCGGGTTCAACTCTATTTTATGGGCTAAATTAATAATCATTTTTTTTCTTCAATTATCTTTTTGAAGTTGATTTTCCAACTTTTTCTGCAAATTGTTTGATCCGATAAATATTATTCATAATAAATAATTTTAGGTAAGTTTGAGTAAAAAATCAGGGGCTATAATTTGCTCCTTTGCCTATTCTCTATTACTAAGGAGTCGTAAAGAAACAACTTATGCTGTCTTGATGAGATTTTGTTTATTTTAAGCCATTATTTTTTTTATTTAGCACAAGTTATTTTCTTACGGCTCCTAAGTGCTTCCTGCTTTAGTTTAGCCTTCTTCTTCTCACTCTCGTTATCAAAATAGTATTTAAACTGATTCTCAAGTAAGCTCTTTTCAACATAAAGCTCAGGTATGCCATCTTCATATAAAATGGGGAGTGTTGCCCCATCAGCTACAGACTGTTTTATGTTATAGACATCTAAGTAACTGCCTCCATAGAACTTACCGAGTGTTGATTTTTGTTCTGTATCTATAGGAGTTCCTGTAAATGCTATAAACTTGGCATTTTTAAGAGCTTGACGCATAAATCCAGCTAAGAAGCCATATTGAGACCTATGAGCCTCATCTATCATCACAAATAGATTATCTTTATCAGATATAACCTCAATCTCTTCATTGGTTACTTTTACGATATTACCATCAGCATCAGTCTCTTGGAATTTGTGCTATGTTGTCATTATGGTTTTACCGTAATTGTCTTTTAAAATCTTCTTTAGATGTCTTACTGAATTAGCTCTTATAGGGTTGGGGAATCCACATTTTATAAATGTGCTGCTGATCTGGTCATCAAGGTCAACTCTATCTGTCATAACAATAATTGTGGGGTTCTTAAAGCCTGTCTCTTTCCGTCTCATTTTAGTTGCAAGATAAACCATAGTGATGGATTTACCGCTTCCTTGTGTATGCCATATAACACCGCCTTTATTCTCTTTTTGCAGTCTATCTATTGTCTTGTTAGTGGCTCTTATCTGCTGGTAACGTGGTAGAATCTTGA
>JADGBE010000022.1 GCA_015231615.1 Desulfamplus sp.
GGTGCTATTTCAACAAAAGACCCTCAACGAGATTTCTTAATTGTAAAAAGCCTTATTAATAATCAGGCGGATTGTGTCATATTTCCTGAAGGTATGATGGTTAAGAATAAGAAAATTACAAGTGATGGTGATTTCAGGCTATTTGAAGATGGTCAAGTGCAAAGACCACGAACTGGGGCTGCTACACTTGCCCTTCAGACCGAGTTTTATCGCGAACGCTTAAGACGCATGATAAAAATTAATATAAAGGAGTTTGATCGCCTAATTGATGAGTATGAGATAAAATCACCAAAAGATGTAATGGATCAAGAGACTTGTATAGTGCCTGTCAATATTACTTATTATCCTGTAAGAGCAAAGGAAAATTTTTTAAGTAAAATGGCTCTTACTATGATTGAGAAACCATCTAAAAGGGTTATAGATGAACTTCTCACAGAAGGAACAATGATCTTTTCTGGTGTAGATGTTGATATAAGATTTGGAAATCCAATCTATATTAGAGATTTTCCAAAAGATTATTTTTTTAACTCATTTATTGAAAGTGATCTTACATCAAGGAGGAAAATAAATTTTTCAAATAGATTAAGTTCATATCACTCTATGAAAGCTAATGCTAATGAGCTTATGAACCGCTATATGAAAAGCGTATATGAGATGACGACTCTCAACTATGACCATATTTTTGCATCAATTTTAAAATATCTCCCCCATAATAGACCTAAATCATATAGCTCTATTGACCAATATGATCTACGTTGTAGGGCTTTTCTTGCGACATTTGCATGTGAAATGTCGCTCCACTGCAACTTTCATAAGAGCCTTTACTCAAGCCAGATACATATAGTTACTGATGATAGATTTCACAGATATGAAGATTTCATAACTCTTGCAATTGAAACAGGTATAATAGAAAAGAGAGATGGGTTGCTTTATATTAACAATGAAAAATTTGGAATCAAATATTCTGACTCTATGCAATACGAATTTCATACAGTAAGAGTTGAAAATCCTATCTCTGTTATTGCTAATGAAGTTGAACCTCTTGTGAAATTACAGGCATATCTTGCTGATCTTGCCATGAAATCACCTTCTAAAATTGCCCTTATGATGAGTTATCGTATAGAAGATAAGCACTACAACAGCTATATTGATGATTTTACAAAATATATTGGTATTTTACCTATTGCTAATCCATTCAATGAGATAGGCGAAGTTTCTGATAGCTATTACAACAACGGCAGCCCCCGACTTTTAAGGTCTGATTCAGACGAGATAGGTGTTCTACTTATTCACGATTATCTATCATCTCCGGGGGAGTTACTATACTTTGCCAATTATATTCACAACAGGGGCTTTACTGTATATATTCCAAGACTTCCGGGGCATGGGATAGCACCTGAAAATCTTACTGAAATTGAATCTATTGAATGGATTGAATCTGTAGAAGAGGGGTTTGTTTTACTTAAAAGTTTGTGTAAAACAATGGTTGTTGGTGGGCTTGGAGTTGGGGCAATGCTTGGACTTGAGCTTCATTTACGACTAAGTGATATTGACGCTCTTTTTATGATAGCCCCTCCTCGAATAATAAAAGATTACCCAAGTGAATTTATCACATCTACTAAATTGTGGAGTCAAAAGATAAAGCGAGCTATGCTACCTAAAGGCGATAAAGATGAGTGGATTACATATCTACCCGAAATTAGTGAATTTAGATATTCAACATATCCTGTTTCATCAGTTAAGCAGGTTGAGATATTTCTTGAGCATGTTGACGATGAGATAAAGCAATTAGAAAAAATAAGAGAAAAAGATAAAAAGGATAAAATCAAGAGTCAAAATAGGGAACTAACAGGAGCTGTTAAAAATTACGATATATTAAAACCTTTGAATCGCGATATGTTAAAACCTTTGAATCGCGATATGTTAAAACCTTTGAATCACGATATGTTAAAACCTTTGAATCACGATATGTTAAAACCTTTGAATCACGATATGTTAAAATCTCTTCTTATTGTGCAGTCAAGAGATAACCCATTTGTTAATCCTGATGGGGCAGAAAAACTTTTTGAGATAATTTCAGCTAAATTAAAAGAGTACTATATTTTTGATGTAAATAACCATTTTGTCTTCAGAGGGAAAGATAGAGATAGAATAGCAAGTGCAGTTGTTGGTTTTATTGAGGCAGCAACTTCTAAAGAAGTCAACTAAAGTGGACTGTAATAACAGTCGGCTTTAGCCGACTTCAGTTATTTTAGCCTATAAATTTATTTCAGGGCGATACTTCAGACAATGTGTTGTTTATTATCTCAATACTATTTACATTTTGGTAACCACGCGGCAATCTTTTGCCCTTGTATCCGCGTCTCCCATGATAATTTTCCTGATTTGATGGATTTAGTTTCAAAGAGTGTTTTCCTGAATTTATAACAATTGAGGCATCACTTTGTAATATATTTAAAATTTTGACTCTCTCTCCGTCCTTTTTTGCAAGCTCTTCAGCAGGAATACCAACAATTTTATTTCCTTTACCTTTCTCTAATATTGGCATCTCATTTACAGGAAAGATAAGAGTTCTACCAGTTGTAGTTATGGTAAGAATAAGATCACTCTCTATGTTAGCAATAAACTGAGGTTGCATCAATATCCCATTTTCAGCAAGATTTATAATTGTTTTTCCATTTTTTACCCTTGAAAATAAGTTTGAAATTTTAGTAACAAAGCCAAAACCAATGTCAGAAGCAAGCAGAATAAGGGCATCATCATTTTCGCTGTTAAGCATAAATTTTATAGAAACTTCGGGTTTGATAATAAGACGACCGCTTAAAGGTTCACCCATACCACGAGCTGATGGAAATGTGTGAGATGGAATAGAGTAGCTTCTCCCTTCAGAATCAAGAAATACAGTTTGACGGTTACTCATGGTTTTTCCAACTGCAAGAAGTTCATCGCCTGATTTGAATTTAACCTTCTCAGATTCAAAATCATAACCTTTAGCAGAACGCACCCAACCATTTTTTGAAAGAATAATAGTCAAAGGTTCAACATTGATAATATCTTCTTTTGAAAATGCCTCTGCCTCTTTTCGTACATTTATTGGAGAACGCCGTTCATCACCATGAGTTTTAATATCTTGACGAATTTCTTTTTTAATTAGGTTATTTAGAAGTGTTTCTGAAGATAGAGTTTTTTCAATAAAATCACGCTCTTTATCAAGCTCATCACGCTCTGCCTTTATTTTAATCTCTTCAAGTTTTGCAAGATGGCGAAGTTTTATATCAAGAATTGCATCTGCCTGAATTTCACTTAATCTAAATTTTTCGATTAATTTTGGTTTTGGCTCATCTTCGTCTCTTATGATCTTTATTACCTCATCAATGTTAAGGAATGCTATCAAAAGACCGTCAAGGATATGGAGTCTCTCAATAACTTGATTGAGGCGATACTCAAGCCGTTTGGTTACTACGCTAACTCTAAACTTTATCCACTCCTTAAGTATTGTGAGAAGGTTTTTTACCTCTGGTTTTCCATTAACACCTATCATGTTCATGTTGATTCGATAAGAACGCTCAAGGTCAGTTGTGGCAAATAGATGATCCATAAGTGAGGCGATGTCGATTTTACCTGATTTTGGAACAATTACCACACGAGTAGGGTTTTCATGGTCAGATTCATCTCTGAGATCAATAACCATTGGAAGACGCTTTGCCTCCATTTGAAGTGCAATCTGCTCAATAATTTTTTCTCCAGAAGCATGATAGGGTAGGGCAGTTACAATAATCTCACCATCTTCAATATGATATTTAGCCCTCATTTTTATTCTGCCGCTACCTGTTAGATACATCTCTTTTATCTCACTTTGCGGAGTTATAATCTCTGCTTCAGTGGGGTAGTCAGGTCCCTTTATAAACTCCATAATAGCACAAATATCTGCATCAAGTTTATTTCGTAAATCAATCTTATCTTGATTAAGTAGTGTTGAACCATCTTTAAGCCCGTGAGAAGATTTTTCTAAATTATAACTACCTACATTTGGGTTATCTAAAAGATAGATACAGGCATTGGCAACCTCAACTAAATTGTGAGGAGGAATATCAGTTGCCATACCAACTGCAATACCAGTTGTTCCATTTAAAAGAAGATTTGGAACTCTTGCTGGCAAAAGTGTTGGCTCTTTTAAAGTTCCGTCAAAGTTTGGACTCCATTCAGTTGCACCAAGATTTAATTCAGATAGAAGAAGGTCAGCGTATTTAGAGAGACGAGACTCTGTATATCTCATTGCAGCAAAAGATTTGGGATCATCATGCGATCCCCAGTTGCCTTGCCCATCAAGAAGTGGGTATCGACATGAAAATGGTTGGGCAAGAAGAACCATTGCCTCATAACAGGCGGTGTCTCCGTGCGGGTGAAATTTGCCCAAAACATCGCCAACAGTTCTTGCAGATTTTTTATACTTTGCCGCAGCAGATAGCCCAAGCTGGCTCATAGCATATACAATACGTCTCTGAACAGGCTTTAAACCATCTCCAATGTGAGGTAACGCACGGTCAAGAATTACATACATTGAGTAGTTAAGGTATGCTTTTTCTACAAACTCTTCAAAAGGCATCTTTTCAAAATCTTCAACAACTGCGGATAAAGGTGGAACCATTATATTTACTTAATCTCCATTATTGAGATAGTTACATTAAGGAATGGGAATTTAATAACACAAAAAAATTAGGTAGGGAACAACGATCGTTGTTCCCTACCTGTTGGGTATAATTCCCTACCTGTTGGGTATAATTTCGGGCATTATTAAATTCTCATTTCTAAGCAATCTTAAATTTTTTAACCAAATCATCTAACTTTTCTGAAAGTTTAAATAGTGATTTTGCACCATTGGCAACATCAGAACTGCGATCAGCTATATTATTTGCAAGAGAATCAATGTTTGAGATATTTTCATTAATTTTAGTAACTGATTCTGAGTTTTGAGCAATATTCTGATTTACCTCAGATATTCCCTTAGAGGCATGGGCAACATTTTCGTTAATCTCTTGAGTCGCTGATGACTGTTCTCCAACATCTGAGACTATTGATATAACGGTTCCATTAACATTATTGATAACAGAGAGAATATCCTCAACATCTTTGGCAGTCTTTTCTGTTGATTTCTGTATATTGTCAATCTGATCTTTAATATTTTTTGTTGCTACAGCAGTCTGTTTTGCAAGCTCTTTAATCTCTCCTGCTACCACAGTAAAGCCTTTACCAGCTTCACCAGCTCTTGCTGCTTCAATGGTCGCATTTAAGGCAAGCAGGTTTGTCTGGGCAGATATTTCATTAATCATATCAGTAACTTTTCCAATTTGTTGGGCGGCACTACCAAGCTCTTTAATTCTATTTGAAATTGCATCGGCTCTTGTAACAGCTTCATGTGAAATGTTGCCCGCGTTCTCTGTCTTACGAGATACCTCATTTATAGTAACAGTCATCTCTTCTGACGCTGCCGCAATCATATTAAGATTGGTGCTTGACTCTTCCATTGATGTTGCTACAGATATAAAATTTTCATTTACAATTTGAACAGAAGATATTGTCTGGTTTAGATGCCCAACCATATCACATGCGTTTTCAGACATCTGCATTGATAATTTTGCCATATCTTGAGAAGAGAGGTTAAGAAGGTTAGAATTTTGTGCAATTTCCCCTATAATACCCTGAAGTTTATCAATAAATATATTAAACCAATGGGCAACATCACCAATTTCATCATCACTATTCTCTTTAAGACGCATAGTTAAATCCCCTTCGCCTTCTGCAATATCTTTAAGTCTATTTACAACCTCTTTGAGGGGATTTGATAGTTTCAGAGAATAAAAGTAGATAAAAGGCATGATAAAAAGAATACAAACTATGTTCACAAGAGCAAGCTGAATAAGCATATTTTTAATATTTTCAGATATAAGTTTTCCTGACTGTATAGCTGAAATTGTTCCAACAAGTGTCTTGCCATCAAAGATAGGCAAAAGTGCTTGAAAATATTTTTCACTGTTTAGCTTAAATTCGTTAATATAGATTTCCTGACTTGAAAGAGTTTTACTGCTTTTAAAACGATTTTGAATCTTATCCCCCTCTTTTTCTGACTCTTCATTTTCATAACTTTGATGAGCTTTTAGAGTTCCAGCAACATATTTACCATTTAGGTATATGTTTATATCCATTCCAGTCATGTTTTTCATCTTTTCACTAAATGCACCAGAGACATTGTAGTATGTTACTAAAACACCCATTAAAGTAGGTTCAACTTTTTCAGTTTTAGGGTTAAAATCATTACTCATAAGTGGAATTATAGCTTTTATTGCAAGACTATTGTTGTTGACTGTAAATAAAGCAGTTTCTGCTGTAACATCTATTTGGGAAAGATCAATTTTAAATGGCATATTTGGTTTTTGTGCATTTTCAAGGAACTTGTCATCACCTAATTTATCGTTTCCAGCAACCTCTCCACCAACAAATTCTGAGCCATTTTTTTCAATAAGATGAAACCCTGCAAAGTATTTTCCCCCTTCTTTTTCCAAAACAAAAGTTTGTAAATTCCCATCAATGTCATAGGTTGCCATACTGCTAAATTTATTGGAAGATAGTGATTGAAACAATCTTTCTGTATTTCCAACAAATGTGCTTCTGTTTGTAGAAGCTGCCTTTTTTCCGGGGAAATCATGGAGAAATTTTATTTCAGAACCCATATCACTGCTTGATACAAGTCGTTTACATTGGTCTATGATTGTAAGTTGTTGGGCAATTAAATCATCTTTGATAATATTATCAGTTTTCATAAGATTCATATCAATACCTGCTCGAGTCTGTTTACCAACAATAATAGCAACAATTGCAGCAGATGATGACATCAAAACAATGGACATTGCCAAAGCACCAATAATTAATTTTGATTTAATTTTAAATTTCATAGATAGTTTTCCTATTCAAAATTAGGATTGCGGATTAAAAAAAAATACTTTTTTAAGAAAAACGAATATATCATTGTATTATTATTGACAAGCTATTTTTATGAAATATTGAATCATATTTATTTTTTAAAGACATATTTTTTAGTGAACAAACATCACGAACCAAACCATGATTTTGCCACAAAGAACTGACAATTGATTTAATCTCTATGTTATGCTATTTCATTTAAAGTATTATTGCGTAGCGGTGGGTTTAATACCCCGCAGCTTGCTGCTTGCTGCGAAAGTCGCCGTATTTTATTAAAAAATTCAAAATAACCTCTTGCCTTGATTAGGAGAAAAAATAATGAACATTTTAGTTGTAGGAAATGGGGGCAGAGAACATGCTCTTATCTGGAAAATTTCTAAAAGTGAATTTGTAAAAAAGATTTATTGTGCCTCAGGAAATGCTGGAATTGCAAATCTTGCCCAAAATGTTCCCATAAGCTCTGATGATATTGAAGCTTTGGCAACTTTTGCTATTGAAAACAGTATTGACCTTACTGTTGTAGGACCAGAAGCACCTCTTGCTGCTGGAATTGTTGATCTATTTGAGTCAAAGGGGCTAAAGGCATTTGGTCCATCAAAAAAAGCAGCTCAACTTGAAGCAAGCAAGACATTTTCAAAAAATATCATGGAAAAATATAACATTCCAACAGCACGCGGCAAATCTTTCACAGAGATAGATAAGGCAAAGAGCTACGTGAAACAGATAGGCTCACCACTTGTCGTAAAAGCAGATGGACTTGCAGCAGGTAAAGGAGTTTTTGTCTGTCAAACAGAAGATGAAGCTATCAAAGCACTTGATGAGATAATGAGTGATAAAATATTTGGTGATGCTGGCTCTCTTGTTGTGGTTGAAGAGTGTCTATTAGGTGAAGAGGCATCATTTATAGCTTTAACTGATGGTAAAACAGTTCTGCCTCTTCCTACATCTCAAGATCACAAAAGGGTCTTTGACAATGATCAAGGACCAAATACAGGTGGTATGGGTGCCTACTCTCCAGCCCCTGTTCTTGATTTTATGTTAAGACGAAAAGCAATGAATGAGGTTATGATTCCAGCGGTCAAAGCAATGGCAGCAGAGGGGATTCCCTTTAAAGGAGTTCTTTATGCAGGACTTATGATCCACAAAGATGAGATAAAGGTTCTTGAATTTAATGTAAGACTTGGAGACCCAGAGACTCAACCTATTTTAATGAGGCTTAAAAGCGATCTTGTTCCACTTATGGAGGCTTGCGTTGATGGAACTCTTCATAAATTGAAAACTGAAATTGATCCAAGAAGCACAATGTGCGTTGTCATGGCTGCTGGTGGCTATCCCGGGTCATACAAAAAAGGTGCTATAATTAAAGGACTTGATAAGGCAGCAGCTCTATCTGATATTGTTGTTTTTCATGCAGGCACAAGTTTTAATAATGGAGAGGTTATAACTAATGGTGGCAGAGTCCTTGGAGTTACTGCTCTTGGAGAAGGGATTAAAGATGCTATGGATAAAGTCTATGATGCTTGCGATAAAATCTCGTGGGAAGGCAGCTTTTATCGCAATGACATTGGAGCAAGGGCAATTGTAAGGTTGTCTATTCCCCCAAGGGTTGGTGTAATAATGGGTAGCGATTCAGATTTGCCTGTTATGGAAGAGACCCTCAAGATTCTCAAAAAATTTGATATTTCTTATGAAGTTACAGTTGCTTCAGCCCATAGAACTCCTGCAAGAGCTGAGGAGTTTGCAAAAAACGCCCGCAAAAAAGGAATGGGTGTAATTATTGCTGGGGCAGGTCATGCAGCCCACCTTGCTGGAGTTTTAGCAGCTCACACAACTTTGCCTGTTCTTGGTGTTCCAATTGACTCTTCAGCTCTTCAAGGATTGGACTCTCTTCTTTCAACTGTTCAAATGCCCCCGGGTGTTCCTGTTGGAACTCTTGCTATTGGAAAATCAGGTGCTTTAAATGCAGGGGTTCTTGCTGCCCAAATACTTGCTGTATCTGATTGTGAGCTTGCTGCAAAACTTGATAAGTATAAAAAAGATATGGCTGATAAGGTCAATAAAAAGGCTGAAACACTTGGGTGGTAACATTAATAAAGCTGCGGAAATTATCCATGCAGGCGGTGTAGTGGTTTTTCCTGCAAAATGCCTGTATGGTCTTGCTGCTGATGCTCTAAATCCAGATGCAGTTGAACGTGTATTTAGTATCAAGCAGAGACCCACTAATAACCCGCTTCTTGTTCTTATTGATGATATAATTCAGTTGAACTCTCTTTTAAAACCAATCTCAGAAAAGCAACTGATTTCTAAACAAGCTCTTTCTTTAATTGACAAATTTTGGCCCGGAAACATCACTCTTGTATTTAATGCCTCACCAACTCTGCCTAAAGCATTAACTGCTGGAACTGGCAAAATTGGTGTAAGAATTCCGGGACATCCTGTTGCAAGGGCTTTAGTTAAAGCTGTAGGAAAACCTATCACAGGTACAAGTGCCAATATTTCAGGGCAAGCTGGATGTAAAGAAATATCCACGCTTGACCCTGAAATTTTAAGTAAAGTTGATATGGTTCTTGATGCTGGAACTCTTAAAGGTGGGATTGGCTCGACAGTTGTTGATTTTACTTGTAACCCTATCAAAATTTTAAGACAGGGTGAGATTGCAAGTAGGGAGATTTTAAAATACTCTCTATTTGACAACGATTAAGATAACAAAGAATATTGCAATTGATATTTTTTCGTATGAGGACTTTTAATGGATATTTTAATAAAAAACGGGATTGTCTTAACAATAGACTCTCAAATGAGACGAATTGACAACGGATATGTTGCTATTAAAGATAGTCAGATTGTAGAGATAGGATCAGTTAAAGATTTAGCAACAATTCAAGCAAAAGAGGTTATTGACGCAAAGGGCGGAATTATCATGCCGGGTCTTATTAATAGCCACACTCACGCCTCTATGACCCTTTTTCGTGGCATTGCTGATGATCTGCCATTAATGGATTGGCTAAATAACCATATTTTTCCTGCTGAAGCTAAACTTACACCACATTGGGTATATACAGGTGCAAAACTTGCTTGTGCTGAGATGATACTCTCTGGCACAACCTGTTTTTGTGATATGTATCTGTTTGAAGATGAGGTTGCAAAAGCTGCCTATGACTCTTCAATGCGGGCAGTTGTGGGTGAAGTTCTTTACGATTTTCCATCTCCATGTTACGGTCAAATAGAACAGGGTTTTGAATATGTAGCCGCAATGATTGAAAAATGGGGGATAAAAAGCAACTCTTATAATAATTCTGATTCAGATTTAAACTCTTTAATTACAGTTGCAGTTGAACCTCATTCAACATACCTTTGCGAACCAAAACTTCTTATAAGAGCTGCTGAACTTGCCTGTAAAAACTTAAGCCCATTGATTATTCATGTTGCAGAAACGTTAGGCGAATCTGCACAGATAAAGGAGAGGTATGGTGTAACTCCTGTAAGATATTTGGCTGATATTGGTGTGCTTGGACCGAATCTTGTTGCATGTCATTCTGTCCATTTGACTGAATCTGATATGGAATTTTATAGAGCCTTTGATGTAAAAGTTGCCCATTGTCCTGAAAGCAATATGAAACTTGCCTCTGGTGTAGCACCTATCCCACGAATGATAGAAAAAGGAATCTGTGTTGGTCTTGGCACTGACGGCTGTGCAAGCAACAATGATCTTGATATGTTTATTGAGATGGATACAGCAGCAAAACTTCACAAAGTTTTTACAATGAATCCAGAGGCATTAGATGCCCAAACTGCCATTAAAATGGCAACTATCAATGGTGCAAGAGCGTTAGGGCTTGATAGTATCACAGGCTCTCTTGAAGTTGGCAAACAAGCTGATATTATTGTAGTAAATACGTCTGCCCTTCACATGATTCCAATGTATAACCCATATTCACATCTTGTCTATTCCACCACTGGCAATGATGTTGTTGTAAGTATAATTAACGGTAAGGTAGTTATGAAGGATCGCAAACTACTTACAATTGATATTGATAGCGTATCTGCTGATGTAAGAGAGATTGCTGAGATTATATGCAAGTAACAGATTTTATATTGTTTTTGTAGTATTTGGGCTAATAGAGAATATTATGATATGCGGTTTCTAAATGATGATTACTTAGTAAAAGTAATTATTTCTTGATATATGTATTTTAGTGTATTAAAAGGTTTGCATTGATAGCAACTATACATCAATGATTTTTAACAACTCAGCTCTCTTTACATGGAGTTTTATGCAGCCTGACAATATGCTCTCTCCTGAAAAACAGACAATACTAATTGTTGATGACTCTCCCGAAAATATAAAGATACTTAACCAAATACTCCGAGACGACTACTTAATTACAGTTGCTACAAGCGGAGACGCTGCCATTTCTCACATTAAAACCCGTTTAAATGACAATAGCAACAATCCCCCTAACACTAACACGTCTCAACACTTACCTGATATTATCCTACTTGATATTATGATGCCATCTATGGATGGTTATGAAGTATGCCGACAAATCAAAAACAACCCAAAAACATCTGATATTCCTGTTATATTCATCACTGCAAAAGATGAAGTTGAAGATGAAGAGATGGGATTTAAGCTCGGGGCTGTTGATTACATTACAAAACCAATTAGTCATCCTATTGTAAAGGCAAGGGTAAAAAACCATCTGCTAATTAAAAGACAACATGACTGTTTGCGTAATAGTATTTCTATTTTACATCACAAAGCAGAAATACTTCAGCAAAAAGCCGAGCTTGGTATGCTTGCGGCTGGTCTTGCCCATGACATTAACAATATTCTCTTTGTTGCCATGATGATAGAAAATCTACAATACTTGATTCCAGATGACCTGCAAGAAAGAAGTATGATCGATGAACATATAAAAAGGGCAATTGAAAGTTTAGAAATGGGAAGAGATATATGCCATGGTTTTACCAATTATCTTAAAGATATTGGAGAAGAAGAGATGGTTCATAATTTCCCGCCACTTCTAAAACCTTTAGATATGTTTCAAAGAACATTTAAAGTTAAACTTATTAAGGAGATACCCCCAAATCTGCCTTATATCAAATGCAAAGGATCACAGATCAAACGGTTGGTTCTCAATATTTTTATGAATGCCTGTCAGGCTGTTGAAGCTAAAAAAAACGGACGCATAATAATTAGAGCATGGAGTGAAAACGAACGGCTATTCTTTTCTATTAATGACAATGGAGATGGAATACCAGATCATATACTCCCACATATCTTTGAGGAACACTACACAACACGAAAAGATGGCAATGGTCTTGGACTTGCCATGGTTCAAAAAATTGTAAATAGCCATAATGGAACAATAGACTGTTCTACCGCAATAGGTGAGGGTACCACTTTTACACTTTCATTCCCTGTTGTTTAAACATTATCTCTTTAGATTTAAACCTTTCTTAAACATTCTAAAACCTTTCAAATAAAAACTCTTAAACTCCTCGCCTCGTTAATTCTTATATACTGTTCAAGGTCATAAAGTTAGTTCTGTCTAAACTGTAGAGACGCACGGCCGTGCGTCTCTACTTAAATATAGATTGAGCTTGAACAGTATAATTAAACAGATAATAAATTTAGATTTTCCAAATTTTCATATATAACTTGAAAGAGCTGCCAGTGCATGTTAGAAATTGGCCTTTTTTAAGAAAACATCTCTTAAGTTAAAATAATCCCAAATAAATCTATGATAAATAAGGAGTTATAATGGTTAATATAATCATAAAGAAAACAAGATGTTTTGTAATTATCATTGCCTTAACTACGCTTTATGTTTTTGTAGCTTCTAACTCGATCAACGCTAAATTGATTGATAGGATTGTAGCAATTGTGAATAACGATGTAATTACGCTTATTGATCTTAATAGTGCCTTGCAACCATATCTACAGAAGATCGAATCTTCTGGTTATGGAGATGAGAAAAAAAAGGAGATTCTCTCTCAGTTGACAGGCGACATGCTAAACCGTATGATTGAGCGTAAACTCACAGATCAAGAGGCAAAGCGTGTTAAGATAACTGTATCGGATAAAGAGGTTGACTCTGCAATTGAGAGAGTTAAACAATCTCAGTTAATGAGCCAAGAAGAGCTTGAAAAAGCACTCAAAGATGACGGACTATCATTTGCAGATTATCGTGAAAAGATACGCGAAGAGATACTAAGACCAAAACTTATTAACCAAAGTATTAAATCAAAGGTAGTTATTACGGATAGCGATATAAAAAATTACTATGAAAAACATAATCAAGATTTTGTTGGTATAACAAAATACTATTTGAGAAATATTTTGGTAAAATCAGAAGAGAACAAAGATGAGAGCAAAAAGAAGATAGAAAATATTAAAAAGCGTCTTGATGGTGGTGAAGATTTTAAGGCAGTTGCAAAGGCAGAGTCAGAAGGGGCAAATGCAGAAGAGGAGGGCGACCTTGGTTTTTTTGATTGGGAAACACTGTCTGATACAATTAAAAAGGCGGTTGAAAATCTTAAAGCAGGCGATCATACTGATGTGATAGAGACTGATCAGGGCTATCAAATTTTTTATGTTGAAAATATTGATAATCAAAATTCAAACAAAGCAGATTCAGTTAAATTAGATAAAGAGGTTTCTGAGGCTATCTCAAAGAGACTGTATGACGATATTGTTGAAACAAAATTTAGGGAGTGGTTAGACGCTTTGAGAGCAAAATCACATATTAAAATTATGCTTTAATCTTAAGAGATATACTCTAAGAAGGCATTAATTGAGCTTTTTATATCTAAGTAGAGACGCACGGTCGTGCGTCTCTACTTAAGTTATCTCCTTTAACAGTATATTCTCAACGGTCATAGATTTAGTTTTCTATCTATTAATCCCTTAATTTTAAGGATAAATAACATGGAGACATTGAGCAATAATCAACCTAATCCTACTCGTCAAGCAGAGCCAGAGCCTGAAGCATTAGCACAAGTGCTTGAGCTACTGCAAAAACATAAGTTGATTCAAGCGGTTGTTGATAAACAGAACCTACCAGCATTGCGTAAATTACTTGAGCAGCTCTCTACTAAATCCATTGGAAATATTATTGAAGCCCTATCTTCAGATGACCAGCAGTTTGTCTGGGAGCATATAAGAGATGAGAGAAAGGAAGAGATACTGCTCGGAATCTCAGATGACATGAGAGTTGAGCTGGTTTCTGAGATCAAGCCACGCGATCAAAGCACTATGATTAGGGTATTTGATCTCCATAAAGGGTGTCTTAGACAGATTCCAATAGAGTCAAGAAGAGACCTTGCTGGGGCAAAACCAATCTGGGTTGACTTGGTAACTCCAGAAGATGAACAACTTTCATGGGCAAGAGAGATATTTGGTGTAGATATTCCTAATCCTAATGATTTGACAGATTTGGAGACAAGTGCCCGTTTTTATGTTGAAGATAATGGAGAGATTCATCTACACTCCAATTTCTTGCTTGATCGTAAGGAGGAGTCTCGCAATGTTACAGTTGCATTTATTCTAAATAGGGGGACGCTCTTTTCTGTGCGTAGTGAAGAGTTGCCTGTCTTTCGACTCCAGAGGCTTCGTGCAAGGGCAGAATCTGGTTATGTATCTGAAGCAAAAGATATTTTGCTTGACCTTTATGCTGCTGATGTCGAATATTCAGCTAATGCTCTTGAAAATGTCTATTATGAAATGGAAAATATCAGCAAACGTGTATTAGGGGCAAGAATAAGCGATAATGAAGCAGAAGATATGCTTGCAATGATTGCCTCAGAAGAGGACTTAAATGGACGCATAAGACGTAATGTTCTTGACACTCGCAATGCTCTCTCTTTTCTTATGAGGCGTAAAATACTATCTATGGAGCAACATGAAGAGGGAAATGAAATTTTACGAGATATTGACTCCTTAGATGGTCATACAGCATTTCTATTTAACAAGATAAAATTTTTGCTTGATGCTACTGACTCCACAATCAATATTAACCAAAATAAAGATATAAAAAGATTAACCATTCTTGGTGTTGTATTTATGCCATTAAATATACTTGCTGGTATTGGTGGAATGTCAGAGTTTTCAATGATGACTCAAGCAGTGCCTTGGCAAGTTGCCTACGGCTGCCTTATGTTGACAATGATTGTTATTGGAGGATTTACATATATTGGACTAAAGGTTTATGAGCGGTATAAAAATAGACATTGGATTAAATCTAAGCGGGCCTAAATATTATCGAGGGCATGATTTAGTTATTATCAAATCTTTCACCGATGGCTTTAGCTTAGGCGATAAATAAAGTTAAAAGCTTAAATTAAGACGGTAGAGTATATTTGTATGAAATCTTTTTCAACTGATGCAGTGCTTTTAAGACGGACAGAGTATGGTGATTACGATTTAATCATTACCTACTTTACCCGTTTAATGGGAAGAATATCGGTGATAGCTAAAAATGCAAAAAAGAGTGTCAGACGATTTGCAGGTGCGTTAGACCCGTTTATTGCCATGAATATAGAGTGTTCATTGCCAAAAAGAAGAGGTTCGCTCCCTATTTTAGAGAGCGTAGATATTGAAAATCCATTTGCTAACATTCGCACAAGCACGGTTAAGACAGGATATGCAAGTTATTGGATTGAGATAATAAATTCATGGATGGAAGAGGGAAAGCCAGATGAGGCAATTTATGATCTTATCTTTAACGTTCTTGACTCCCTTAATAGAGGTAAAATTTCAATGGAGGTTTTAAGCGTTCTTTTCCAGATACGGTTTATGGGAATTTCAGGGTTTACCCCTAATTTGATGGGTTGTGGTCAGTGTGGCATAGCTCTTGACGATATACGTCAAAGCAAAATCAGATTTGATTTAGCTGCTGGTAAACTTATCTGCGAAACCTGTAAATTAAAGATTTTTGGAAAAACGACTTTTTCAATCAATGAAACAATATCACACTACACTGCCAATAACACAGAAAAAGGAATAACTGTCTCTAAAGGTACTCTAAAACAGCTTTCATGGATTAGCAATATAGATATAGAATATGCTGATAGGCTTAAATTTTCTAAAACTGCATTAAAAGAGGGTGAATATTTCCTTGAAGGATTCATACCATTTCATATTGGACGAAATATGAAGAGCCTTGATTTTTTGCATCGTGTTAGAAATATACACGCCAATGTCATAAATTGAGTTATGCTTAAATTTTAGAGATGCACGTACGGCGTATTCTCTACTGAAATATAAAAAGCCGAATCAAAACAAACATATAAAAAGCTGAATTAAAACAAACTACGGATTATTTAACAATTATGAATTTCAGACAAATCCTTGAAAAACAAGAGATAAAAGCCTCTGTCCCATGCCGTGTTGATCTTGGCGGAACTCTTGATATTAGCACCTTTTTTCTTCCTCTTAACCACTTAAACCCCTCTACATTCAACATTGCCCTTGATATGAGAACCACAGTAACCTTAACACCTTGGAGAGATGGATATATTAAAATATCGTCTAAAGGGTTTGAGAGTGCAGAATTTGAGACAGAAAAAGCACCTTTTAACCACCCAATGGGTCTTATGTTTGCTGTAGTTAAGTTCTTTAACGGAGATGGTGTTCATGTTAAGATTGAATCATCGTCTCCGCCAAGAAGTTCCCTTGGAGGCTCATCATCTGCGGCTGTGGCTATGGTTGCAGCATTCAAGTCAGCTTTAGGAGAAAACATTGAACCCTCATCAACAGCTATTCTTGCCCACTATATTGAATCAAGCGTTGCTGGAGTGCCTTGTGGATTACAAGATCAGCTTGCAGCAGCTTATGGAGGTGTCAATTGCTGGTATTGGAAAATGGGAAATGGCGGGGTCTCCTTTACAAGAGAAAACCTGATAATCTCTTCCTCTCCCTTTATAGCTCCTGTTGGCGACGATAGCGATATTTCCTTCGATGATATTAATAGCAATATTTTGGTTGCTTACTGTGGTATTCCTCATGTTTCAAGCGATATAAATGGCAGATGGGTTAAAAATTTTCTTGCTGGTGAAAATCGCGATAAGTGGCGGGAGATAATCAAACTTACTCACAATTTTTCCAATGCAGTAAAAAGCAGAGATTTCAACCTTGCAGCTTCTTTGATGAATCAAGAAACTTTGATTCGCCTTAGTATGACTCCTGATGTGCTTGATAAAACAGGGAATCTACTTTTTGAGTGTGCAAAAAAAAATAACTGTGGTGCAAGATTTACAGGTGCTGGAGGAGGCGGTTGTCTCTGGGCAATTGGAGAAAAAACTGCTATTAAAAATCTTAAAGTTGATTGGAAGAATATTTTAGATAAAGAGCCAGAAGCAAGATTGCTTGATACTATGATTGATTTTAAGGGGATTGTTGTGAATTGAGCTTTTTATATTTAAGTAGCGTTAGGGTTTGCAGAGTCTGTTTTAGAAAAAATTTTAAATTTTAATAACAACAAGAGATAAGAGCGAGAAAAAATGAACTTTCAAGATGTAATTTTAAATTTGCAGAAATTTTGGGCAGAAAAAGGGTGTGTACTTATACAGTCTTATGATGAGGAGGTTGGAGCTGGAACTTTTCATCATGCAACCCTTTTAAAATCTTTAGGACCAGAGCCTTGGAAAGTGGCTTATGTTCAGCCCTCAAGACGACCTACTGACGGACGTTACGGTGAAAATCCAAACCGCCTTCAGCACTACTATCAATATCAGGTGCTTTTAAAACCATCGCCTCCTGATGTCCAGCAACTTTACCTTGAGAGCTTAAAGGTGCTTGGAATTGACCCATTAGAACACGATATTCGATTTGTTGAAGATGACTGGGAATCCCCAACTCTTGGTGCTTCTGGTCTTGGCTGGGAGGTTTGGCTTGATGGAATGGAGGTTACTCAATTCACCTATTTTCAGATGGCTGGAAGTTTGGAGTTAAAACCTGTCTCTGTGGAGCTAACCTACGGGCTTGAGAGGCTTTGCATGTATCTTCAAGGAGTGAACAGCGTCTATGACCTTAAATGGAATGATACTGTAACTTATGGAGATGTATATCATCAGCAAGAGGTTGAGCAGTCAAAATATAACTTTGAGATTGCAAACACAGAGGTTTTATTTGATTTTTTCCAAAAATATGAAGCTGAATCTTTACGAATTGTAAAGCAGGGGCTTGTGCTGCCAGCTTATGAATTTTGCTTGAAATGCTCTCACACATTCAATCTTTTAGATGCAAGAGGGGCAATCAGCGTAACTGAACGGACAGGATATATTGGAAGAATCAGAAACCTTGCAAGAGAGTGTGCAAAGGCTTATGTCGCACAGCGTGAATCCCTTGGTTATCCACTTTTAAAAACTGTAGGCAGGTGTGAACAATGAAAGACTTTTTATTAGAGATCGGTGCAGAAGAGATACCAGCAGGTTATATTATTCCAGCATTAGAAGCACTTAGAGAAAATATCCTAAAATCTCTTGATAAATTTAGAATTGAACATGGGGAAGCTAATATTTTTGGAACTCCAAGAAGACTTGCGGTTATTGTTAAAAATGTTGCTTTAATGCAAAAAGCACAAACATCAACTTTAACAGGACCTCCTGTAAGTGCGGGATTTGACAAACAGGGTAACCCCACAATTGCAGCCCATAAATTTGCTGAAAAAGCAGGCGTTTCAATAGAAGAGATAAAAGTTATTGAGACAGAAAAGGGAAACTATCTAAGTGCGACAAAGCAAGAAAAATGCGAAGCTACAGCATCAATTCTTGAATTGGCTCTTCCTGAAATTATCCTTGCAACCCCATTTCCAAAAAGTATGCGTTGGGGCGATTTATCCATAAGTTTTGCACGTCCAATTATCTCTATTTTTGGGCTTCTTGGTGATAAAGTGCTTAATTTTGAGATTGGGATTTCAACGCCTTTGAGCCAAAATATAAAATCTTCTGATTTTGTATTTGGTCATCAGTTTATGTATCCTGAAAAATTTAAAGTCAGCTTGCCGTCAGAGTATAAAAATATCCTAAAAGATGCTGGTGTAATTGTTGATATTAAAGAGAGAAAAGCACTTTTGCTTGAAAAGATTGAAGAGGTTGCAAAGGAAAATAACGCTGAAATTCTTAAAGATGAAGAGCTGATTGATATTGTTACCAACCTTGTTGAGTATCCTTATCCTGTTCTTGGCAGATTTGATGAAAAATTCCTTGAAGTGCCTGATGAAGCCTTGATTACAGCCATGAGAGAGCATCAAAAATATTTTTCTCTTGTAGATAAAGATGGCAAATTGCAGCCCTGTTTTATAGCTGTTAATAACACTCTTACAAAAGATATGGCGGTTGTTGCAAATGGACATGAGAGAGTTCTTAGGGCAAGGCTTTCTGATGCCGAGTTTTTCTATAAAGTTGATCTTGACTCAACTATGGATAAGTTTGCAGACAAACTTAAAAAGGTTACTTTTCAGGCTCAACTTGGTTCAATGTTTCAAAAAAGAGAGCGTTTAACCGAGCTTGTTTATTATATGGTTAATACATTTAACGCTAATATATCTGTTGAGGATATTGAAGAGCTTAGGATAAATACTATACGTGCAGCCCAAATATGCAAAGCTGATCTTGTAAGCCAGATGGTCATTGAGTTTACCAAACTTCAAGGAGTAATCGGTAGAGTCTATGCGTTAAAAGGCGGAGAAAACAAAGAGGTTGCCAATGCAATTGAGCAGCACTACAGACCAGTTCATGCTGGAGCAGAACTACCAGATACGCTGACTGGTAAAATTCTTGCCATTGCGGACAAGATAGATACAATTTGTGGCTGTTTTTCAATTGATCTTATTCCAACTGGTGCTTCTGACCCTTATGCTTTAAGACGTCAAAGCATTGGAATCCTCCAAATTATGATGGCGTCAAATTTCACATTCTCATTAAGAAACCTTGTTGAGCAATCTGTCTCTTTGTATCTATCTAACCCTGAAAAAGAGAGTAATTGTGCAAAATCAACAGCTTGTGATAAATCTGATTCAAGACAAAATGTCATAACCCAAAATGTTATGAGCTTCATTAAAGCAAGAATGACAAATATGCTTGTGGATCAGGGACACTCAAAAGAGGCGGTTGCTTCTGCACTTTCAGTTGGATTTGACAATGTGCCTGATGCTATTCTGCGAATAAAAGCTCTTGATCTTCTTAGGCAAGCACCAGATTTTGAGCCTTTGTCTGCTGCATTTAAACGAGTTGTAAATATCTTGAAAAAATCAGAGCAGGCTCAATCATCAGATATAGTTCAAGATACGGTTAAGAAGTCAAATGATAAACAGTGTAATGATAAAGAGTGTTTGGTTGATGAATCTCTATTTTACAGCGATTCTGAAAAATCGCTTTATGCTGCATCAAAAAGGTTATCCGAACGTGTGGGTAAATTAATTGCTGAAAATGATTATGATTCGGCTCTTAAGGAGATTGCTTCAATTCGACCTGAAGTTGACAACTTTTTTAATGATGTAATGGTAATGGTTGATGATGAGGCTATAAAAAATAACCGTATTGCCCTTCTTTCAAAAGTGGCAGCAATTTTTGAAAATATAGCAGATTTTTCACAAATATAGCCTACTACAGGAATAACTCTACTACATGATTTGTAAAATTCAATATCTATAGGAAGCCTCAAGTAGTAAACATAAAGTTGATTTTTTCATAAGTGAAATAGGAACACTACATAAAGAATATATAAAAAGGATATAAAATAAATGGCAACAGGCGGATTTGACCCTGAAAAAGATAAAATGCTTAAAGAGTGGAGATGTGAAGAGACAGGATTGCTTATATCTATTAACCAATATGCAGACGGTGAGCCTAAGGTGCAAATAGGTCCCCGCATTCTGAAGAAAAAAGATGGAACAGATAGAGGTCCAAGCAAAGCTGGTCGCCTTACAATTGAGGATATAATGTGGTTTTATGGCATAATTGATGAGGTAAAAGATGAGCTTTCCGACTTGGTCGGACCTGAATGATGACTCTTTGATTCCTCTACTTGGTGGACGATATACTAAAGATTTGGGGTCTGCTGCTCTAATGGTAAGCACAGACCTCGATTTTAGGTATATTCAATCAAATTGTGGTAAGAACACTCCTAAAAACCCCTTGTTTCTTGGTAATCTTTTTAATGTGGAGAGTAGCAATCTTGCAGTTGCGGGACCGTATCTTGGTTCTCCATTAGCTGTTATGGTTTTAGAATCTTTGATTGCAAGGGGTGTCTCAAAGGTAGTTGTGGTTGGGTGGTGCGGTGCAATATCAGATAAACTTAAAATTGGCGATATTTTAATACCTGACTCTGCAATTTGTGATGAAGGCACTTCTCGAAATTATATGGAAATGCCAACAGATAAAGATTTCCCAACAGTTTCCCCAAGCTCTATTTTCACTGAAAAAATTAAAAATTTGCTTAACTCCAAATTATCCCCAAATGACACAATAGAGGTTGAAAATAGAGATTCATATCCTTCTACTAACTTAAAAACAGGAAAGATTTGGACAACAGATGCAATTTTTAGAGAGACATCAAAGAAAGTTGCTTTTTTTCAAGAGATGGGGGCAGTTGCTGTTGAGATGGAGTGTTCAGCCCTGTTTGCTGTTGCTAAATACCGAAAAATTGATATTGCTGCAGTTCTTATTGTCTCAGATATTCTATCTTTAACAGAATGGAAACCCGGATTCAAAGAGATAGCGTTTAAAGAATCACGCAAGAGAGTGTTGAAAGCTATTATAGATGTTGCAAAACCAATTTAGACTTTTAGATTTTTTGAAACAAGTTCAAGTTTTTTGCTGATTTTATTAGCAATTGCATAAGCATCACTTGGATTCTTACCTGTTACAGGTCTTGCAATTTTAAGTTGATCTATATTTAAGTCTGATCTTGTAGAACTCAATTTTTGAGTCAATATTTTTTCGGCTAAATTAAGAAGGTGCGATAAAAAATTATATGTTTGAGTTGGCGTTACAGTTCCTTTTGGAAATGGAATATTCTCAACAGGCATCTGATTTAAACTTAAAATCAGATGGTAGTTATCTATACTTATCTTAAGAACATTAGCAGGTTTTTTCCCATCAAAATGCTCTAATCCAATCTTTTGAGTCTGATCCCATAATTGAGATGAGACAGATATTCTAATCCACGCATCAATAAGCTGCTGTATAATAATGAGCATGTGGTAGATGTCATTTGGAGTTACAATACGCTCTTCTCCAAATCTGCTCACAATAAGATTAAATAGCTCTGCAATTGACTCAATATTTTTACCAGCATTCTGACTCTTTTCAATCTCTTCAAGTGTGCTATAACTATATGATACCACTTCGTCCATTCTTTTTGTGATCTGTTCAGAATTTTGGTTAGCTTCGCTCATGTGTTCGTTCATAGTTCCCATCATCTGAGTCTGCTCAACCATTAGATCGTTTATAGACAAAGTGATGCTATTCATCTTTCTTACAACCTCTTCAACTGTTTCAATTGAAGAGACAGATAAAGGGATTTTATCCAGTATCTGCTCAACTACATGGGTTATCTCCTCAGACATGGTTGCTGTCTGTTTGGCAAGATTTCCCACCTCTTTTGCAATAACTGCAAAGCCTCTGCCAGCACTTCCAGCTTTTACAGCTTCAATGTTTGCATTTAACGCAAGCACATGAGTTTGGGCCATAATCTCTTGTATTGTTTGGGTTGTTTTTGAGATGCTACTTGCCATTGAGCTTAAATCTGTAATTAGCATTCGTGTTGATTGTGATTCATTAAGAGCTGTTTCGCTTATCTCTCTGCTATTTTCAACATTCTCTGCAATAACTTTGAATTTTGATGAACTTTGATTTACAGCTTCACCAAGTTTTAGAATCAGTTCTGTAACTTCTCTTGAGAAAGAGGCAACATCTTGAGCTTGCCTTGAAGTTCCTTGGGCAATCTCCTGAACTTTGAACGAAGATGTCATCAACTCCATTGACGCAGCGGTAAGCTCTCCTGATGTGTTCTCAATTTGGTCTTCAACAACCTTTTCCCAGCGTTTTTGATTTCTCTCTCTTGTAATTAATTCCCATGTAACCATAATTCTATCTTGAGAAATATCAATATTAAAATAGGACAACAGCTTTTTAATAAAAGAGAAAACAGTCCCATAAAAATTAGAAAAATTCTTAGATATAGGAGTAGCTTGGGCAGAAATTATTTCGCTGCCAATATCAAGCACAGATGTTATAGGAAAGTTTAGGGTATTATGAAATAGCTTTTTTTGTTCTTCAGGATTTAGATAAAAATCAAAGTAATTATAAGCTGTTAGCTCTTTTAAATCCTTTATTGGAAGCCATGTTGATATTTTTTTGAAGATAGAGGTGAAAAAGGTATTATAAAACACTATCTTTCCAGATGTGTGGATAATTAAAATGCCGATATTGATGTTGTTTAGCAGTTCATATTCTCTTTTACGCCTTTTTCTACTTAATATAAAAAAAACTATTATAGTTAAGAGTAGTGAAAAAGAGATTAGTAAAAATTTGTCGAATAATGTAAGCATCAATCGTTATGCCAGTAGTATTATTTATATAATAATCAAACCAATTAGCCTTAAAAATTAAGTCTAATGATGATAATGTTTTCAGCAAGATTAATCAAGTTTACCTACTTAAATAAATTCCAAAAAGCGTATTGTATCGCAAGGCCACAAAATGATCTCCTATACAATTAAATCTCAAAAATAGCCTCAACTTCAATATCTGCCCCAAGTGGAAGTGCTGCTACCTGAAAAGCACTTCTTGCTGGAAAAGGCTCTTTAAAATATTGAGAATAGACACCATTAACCTCTTTAAAATTATTTATATCAGAAAGAAATACTGTTGTCTTGATAGCTTTATCAAGAGTTGTTCCAGCGGACTCTGCAATTGCTGCAAGATTTTTAAAAACTATATGAGCTTTATCTTGAATTGATCCATCAACAAGTTTTCCTGTAATAGGATCAATTGGCAATTGACCTGATGTAAATAGAAAATTTCCTGTTACTATCCCTTGAGAATAAGGTACAATTGCAGTTGGTGCTTTGTCTGTTTTGATAACTTTTTTTGCCATTACAAATCTCCATAATTATTATATTTTTGTTTTACAAATTTATCCTATCATTTTGTTAATGGAAAATTATAAATCCATTTTGGCATCAGCAAAATAGGCTGCCAAATAACAAAAATTTAGCCTAACTGATAACAGTCTTCATGGTTAAAGGTCAATGCAAATTTACCTGTATTGACATAAGTTTATGTTCTATTGCCATCAAAAATAATACATGCTATATTTTGAACTATCTATATAGAAGTCAATCTTTCAGGAGCTAAAAGAATGAAAGAGCAGATAAAAATCCATTTTTATCTTTCAAGGCTAACCGATGGCTACATCTCCTACCCTAAAGAGATAGGGAGGTTTTACGCCATTTTTATAAATATTAAACAGACTTTAGTGGAATCTCATGGATATAAATAGAAAAAGTAAAATTCTCGTGGTTGATGACAATGAGTTTAATATTCATCTTATAGCATCTATATTTAAAGATAAATATACGCTAAATGTTGCAATGAACGGCAAAGATGCCCTTAAATCAGTGCAACAAGACAAACCAGACCTTATTCTACTTGATGTTATGATGCCCATAATGGATGGATATGAAGTGTGTCGTCAACTTAAATTAAATAGCAACACAAAAGATATTCCAGTCATCTTTTTAACCGCCCTAAGCGAAGAGGAAGATGAGATGAAGGGGCTTGATTTAGGTGCTGTTGATTACATTGTAAAGCCAATTAATCCAAAGTTGGTGGCGAAGAGAATTAGCAATCATCTTGCCTTAAAATATCATCGAGATAACCTTGAACTTATGGTCGCTGAACGGACAAGAATGCTTAACCTAACTCAAGATGTAACCATTGAAAGTCTTGGCAATCTTGCAGAGTATAGAGATCAGGAGACTGGAGGGCATATAAAGCGAACAAAAAATTATGTTAAATCTTTAGCACTAAACATAAGAAATAACCAACGCTTTAGAGCAGTTCTAACTAACGACTATATTGATCTTTTAACTAAATCAGCTCCATTGCACGATATTGGAAAAGTTGGTGTTCCAGATAGTATTCTCTTAAAACCGGGTAGATTAACAGATG
This sequence comes from Desulfamplus sp., assembly GCA_015231615.1. GTDB lineage: Bacteria > Desulfobacterota > Desulfobacteria > Desulfobacterales > Desulfobacteraceae > Desulfamplus. The sequence continues at coordinate 25,162 of JADGBE010000022.1, forward strand.
AAGAGTTTGAGGAGATGAAGAAACACGCTACTTACGGCAGAGATATTATTGCAGCATCTGAAAAGAGTCTCGGTGAAGAGTCATTCCTAACTCTTGCCCGTGAGATTGCCTACACACACCACGAAAAATGGGACGGTTCAGGTTATCCCGAAGGAACAAAAGGCGATGAGATTCCTCTTTCAGGTCGAATAATGGCAATTGCAGATGTATATGATGCCTTAATTTCCAAAAGAGTCTATAAAGCTCCTTTTCTTCACGCTAAAGCTCTTGAAATAATAACTAAAGGAAGTGGAACTCATTTTGATCCTGATGTTGCTAACGCTTTTATTGAGCATGAAAATGAGTTCCGATTAATTGCACTTAAATATGCAGATTTTGACGAAGAGCGGTCAATGCTTTCAATAGAATAGTCGGCTTTCGCCGATTTCAGTTATTTTAGCCCTGAAATTTATTTCAGGAATCCAAAAAAAATGAAAACATTATGATACATAATGCTAAAATTAAAATCGCTTATCAGCAACGCCTGATATTTGCCCCGAGACTTGAAAATTTCTTCTCAATTGACTCATAGCCTCGATCAATATGATAAACCCTGTTTATGGTTGTAGAGCCTTTTGCAACAAGCCCAGCAATTACAAGAGAAGCACTTGCCCGCAAATCTGATGCCATCACCTGTGCCCCAGACAAGTTTTTTACTCCCCTAACCATAGCGTAATTACCAGATATAGAGATGTCAGCCCCCATTCTCTGTAGCTCATTAACATGGATAAACCTATTTTCAAATATAGTTTCATGGACAACGCTATTTCCTTCAGCAATTGACATTAGAACCATAAATTGAGCCTGCATATCAGTTGGAAAACCGGGATATGGCAACGTTTTTATATCTGTGCTTTTAATCTTTTCCGCCCCTTTGACCCGTATTCCATCTTGAGTAATTTCAACTGATGCCCCGCTTTGTCTAAGTTTATTTATTATTCCGCCAATATGTTCAGATTCAGCCCCTTGTATTAACACATCTCCATTTGTAGCAGCAGCAGCAACCATAAAAGTTCCAGCTTCGATTCTGTCAGGAATAACATGAATTGAAGCTGATTTAAGAGATGGATTTAAAGAGTCAGAGCCAACTCCATTTATCCTAATAACAGCAGTTCCAGCTCCTATTACCTCGCCCCCCATTTTATTTAACGCATCGGCAAGGGCTATTATTTCAGGTTCTCTTGCACAATTTCGCAAAATTGTTGTCCCTTTTGCAAGTGTTGCAGCCATCATTAAATTTTCAGTTCCAGTTACAGTTGGAATATCAAAATAAAACTCATTGCCGATTAGCTTATCATCAGTTGTTGCCTCAATATATCCATGTTCAATGGATATTTTTGCTCCAAGTGCTTCAAGCCCTTTCAGGTGAAGATCAACAGGTCTTGCACCAATTGCACATCCTCCGGGAAGTGATACTCTTGCCCGTCCAAATCTTGCAACTAAAGGTCCTAAAACAAGAATTGATGCTCTCATTTTTCTTACAAGATCGTATTCAGCTTCAATCTTATTGAGTGGAGATGCATCTATACGACATGTTGAGCCATTGCTCTCTATAGTTGCCCCAAGGTCTTGAAGAAGTAGTTTTATGCTTTTAATATCCATAAGATCAGGGATATTTATATAATCTACCGCACCCTGAACTAAAATAGATGCTGCAAGTAGAGGCAAAGCCGCATTCTTAGCCCCGCTTATCTGGACAGTTCCTTGTAGAGGTGTTCCGCCTATTATCTCAATTTTATCCATTTTTTATTTTATTCCATATAAAATATTAATTTTATTGACTCTATTCTAAGTCTAAATCGTTAATCTAATTTGTTTATCAAATATCTACTTAATTTAGTGAGTAATCGCTTATGTCTTTCAGGTGAAATTTCTCAAATGCTACCCATAATACTTTTCTTGGGCAATATAGCAAGAAATCCTAATCGAATAACAGAGTCTGATATAAGTCCAATTGAAACAAAATCATCATCTTTATTGCTTAATAACTCATCAAATCCTTTTATATTTTGGTGTAACTGGGTGCTTATACCACATATTAAAAAGTCTCCGTATGAGGGCATCTTGCGTAGAATTATTGCAGGTCGGTTCTTGATCTTTCCATCAGCCTGCGGTAACGGAATTAAAACAACATCACCTTCATTCATTGTATAAACTCTGGATTTATCTTTTTTATCAAATTATCTGAATATTCAGGCTCATCTTTACTATAAAAATTAGCAACTTGTTCAATAGAAAATTCAACCCAATTTTCATACTCATCATCAATATTTATATTAGGTAGAATAGAAATCATAATTTTTGAATCAGGTGGTATATGAATTGGGTAGAGTAATTTAAGGTGGTTTGCATCTATGACTTCCGCTTCAATCATTCTCATTTTAACTCCTTTCTTCATAGCTATTTTTATAATTTAACTACGCTGATTTTTATCACACATCTCTTATGTTGCTCAAATGGTAAATAATATTCAGATATATCTATTTTTATATCTTTCCGATTTCTAAGAGGGGCGAGTTCATCTTCTTTGACTTCACCTTTCATGGCAATAATGCAACCATCTCTTTTCAAGAAGGGAATTGCCATATCTGTAAATCTATCTAAAGCTGTAAATGCTCTTGAAACAACAAAATCAAACTGCTTTGCATAATTTGACATCTTGCAAATCTCTTCAGCACGGCAATGAATTGCCTCCACACCTTTTGAATGTGAATAGTTTTTGCTGATAGAGATATTTTCTATTCTTGAACTATTTATCTGTGAATTATCTGTTTGGAAGCTATTTATTGTTGAACTATTTATCTTTGAACTATTTGTCTTGAGAATACCACTTTGGCTTATGAGATACTTTAAAAAACTTACCTTTTTTGCCGATGAATCAACCATTACAAGCTCAATTGAAGGGTTTACAACCTTTAAAGGGATACCGGGAAAACCACCACCAGAGCCAAGATCAATAACCTTTGGATTTATATTTGAACTACTTACAATCAATGGGGCAATGGCGATTGAATCAATAAAATGTTTTAAAGCAACATCAAAAGGGTCAACAATTGAGGTTATATTGAATTTTTTATTCCATCTTATTAGCTCTTGGGCGTGAAAGGTCAAAATATCAAGCTGCTCTTGAGAAAGTTTGACCCCAAATGTTAACGCTCCAGATTCAACTCTCTTTTGCCATTTTTTATCAAATTGTTTATCCATTTAAGACCTAAGACCATATATAAAATATAATGTATTTATTTTAAGGGGTTTGCCAATTTATTAAACTAAAAAACTCTCCGACAAACCAGAGAGTTTTTTAGTTTTAAAATTGTAAGTAACTGTTGGGGCAAATTGTTTATAATGCTATTTGAGCTCCTGCAAAACCTATTGGCTATCCAGTTAACTCAAGTAGGCAATTTAAGTTTTGCAGTAAAAATCATCTATGATGCTTGAATTGGAATGATTACGATATTAACTCTACGATTAATAGCATCATCAGAAGAGATTGGCTGGGATTCGCCATAACCTATAACTTCAATTCTGGAAGGCTCAACCCCTCTCTGCATAAGGGCATTGGCTACAGACCTTGCTCTTCTTTCAGATAAAACTTGATTTGAGACCTCAGACCCTTTTGAATCTGTATGACCCTCAACCCTAATTCTTGTCTGTGGATAATCTCTTAAAACTCCTGCTACTCTGTCCATCTCTGGATATGCACCAGCTTTTAGCATATCAGAACCAGTATCAAAAAACATACTTGATTGAAAAGTTGCTGTAAGTACATTTTCTGTTCTCACAATAGTAGTCTGGTCAGATTCAACAACTACGTTTCTTAGAGCTTGCTCTTGTCTATCCATGTATGCCCCTATCTGATTACCTGCAAGACCACCTAATGCAGCACCTATACCAGCACCTATAAGTGTTCCTTCAGTATTTCCGCCAATAACCTGACCAAGTATTGCACCCACGCCAGCTCCGACAAGCGCACCTTGTTGTGTCTTTGCCCCCTGATTTGTGGTGGTGGCACATGAGATAAGAGATAGGCAAATAAATGCACTAACTACAAAAATAATTTTTTTTGATTGAAATTGTTTCATTGTTTTTAACTCCTTGTTTTCTAAATAAAAATTACTACTACTGGTTTAATATAAATTAAATAATTTCTGACGCTACAACTTAATAAGTTTATAAAGGTTAATTGCTTAAGGGTTATTTTTCAAGAAATATATTTGTTTTGATCTCTATTTTTGATATTACATTAAGTATAAAGATGGTCAAGTTAAAGATTTAATGAAATAGTTTATATACTTCGCACGGTTATAAATTGAATAAAAGCTAAAATTAAGACCTTGTTCAGTATAAATATTGCTTTCGATAATATTTGGAGAATATTAATGAAAAATATCTTAGTTCTTGCAACGAGAAATAGAGGAAAGACAAAAGAGATAATGGAGATGCTAAAAGACTTTCCTGTTGAAATCAAAAATTTTGACGATTTTGGACCTATTCCTGAAGTTGAAGAAGATGGTGAAACATTTGATGAAAATGCCTATAAAAAAGCCTCATTTGCAGCAAGAGTTCTTGGCTATCCCGCGATTGCTGACGATTCAGGTCTTGTTGTTGAAGCATTAAACGGCAAACCCGGAGTTCGATCAGCACGTTATGCTGGAGAAAATGCCACTGATGAGATGAATGTGGTTAAACTTATAGATGAGTTAAAAAAGATTGAGTCAGAATTTGATGGGGGGGAAACATACCTAAATAAAAATGATTTAGAACAAAGTGTGGTTAAGAAAAACAATAGAAAGGCATCTTTTGAGTGTGTTATCTCAATTGCAGTGCCAACTGGTGCGGCATTAACGTATGAGGGTAGATGCGAAGGTATTATTATAGATACACCAAAAGGAGAAAACGGTTTTGGATATGACCCTGTATTTTTATATCCCGAGTTTGGGAAGACCTTTGCTGAACTATCACTTGAGGAGAAAAGCCTTATAAGCCATAGAGGAAAGGCTTTTCAGGATATTGTTAGAGAATTTGATAAGATACTTGCATGGATAGAGATAAATATGCCCAAGTTTGCACCTGTAGAGTGTAAATCAAGGTCTCTGTAATCAATAATATTGAATATATAAACTCACAACACCTTGAAAGGCTAAAATTAAACATAAAAATAGATGGTATAATTTAGGAGATAGAAGCCATGTCATTATCTGATTTGATAAAACAAAACAGAAGTTTTAGACGGTTCGATCAATCTGTAAAGGTTGAGTTGGACACATTAAAGTATTTAGTTGACCTTGCACGCTGTTCTGCTTCAGCAGCAAATCTCCAACCTCTTAAATATATTATTTCAGTTTCACCTTCCACTAACGAACGAATATTCTCATGCCTTGGGTGGGCAGCTTACCTTAAAGATTGGGATGGTCCAGAAGAGGGGGAAAAACCATCAGCATATATTATTATAATGGGCGATAAAAATATCACCGATAACTTTAGATGTGATCATGGGATTGCTGCACAATCAATTATGCTTGGGGCAACAGAGCTTGGTCTTGGTGGATGTATGATTGCCTCTATTCACCAAAGAAATATAAGATCATGTCTAAACATTGATCCAAACCATGATGTTCTTTTGGTCCTTGCCATTGGCAAACCAATTGAAGAGGTTGTCTTAGAGCCTGTTCCAGTTGATGGCAATATCCGTTATTGGAGAGATAATAATAAAATTCACCATGTCCCTAAACGTAGTCTTGATGAGATTATAGTGTCAGCAATAGTATAAGTATTTGACTTTTAACAAGCTCTTCAGGGTTAAAAAAGAGGTTTTTATGGCAAAATGTATTAACTGTGCAGCCCCTCTGCCATCAAATTCAATAGAGTGTGAATATTGCGGAAGCAAAAACGATACAGACCTTAGAGGTATCCACGATTTTACAACTGAAGAGCCTCAAACTAACCGTATATGCCCTAATTGCAATATAAGCCTTAAAACAATTGATCTTAAAATAGGTGGAAAATTTTTGATTGAACGTTGCGAGGAGTGTTTTGGGCTTTTCTTTGATCCCGGAGAACTTGAAGCTATTATTGATGCTTCAGTTAAGAATGTTTACACAATAAATTTAAAAAAATTAGATAACATAAATCTTTCAATGACACCAAAAAATAACAAGGTTGTTTATATTAAATGTCCTGTCTGCTCCAATTTTATGAACAGAGTAAGTTTTGGGACTAAAAGCGGTGTAGTTGTAGATAGGTGTAAAGAGCATGGTATCTGGCTCAATGCGGGAGAGTTACGTCATCTATTTGAGTGGAAAAAAGCAGGTGGGCAGCTTCTACATGAACAGAGGGAGAGAGAGAAAACTGAGAGAAAAGAGCGGGAACAGGAGAGAAGAGAGCGAGAGAAAAGAGGATATTTAGATACAAACGATCTCTCTTACTACTCGATTTCTGATTCACGCTCAAGCCCCCGAAAACATGATATTGATATAATTGATCTATTAAAAGGTGTTGCGTCTTGGTTAAGTTAAAACACTAATATTCAAAGAAATTAAGACGTTAGGATAAGCATTAGAATATTCCAATTTTTATACTCATACATGAACGGTAGATAAGAATCAATATCTCTCAATATAGCCATCTTCGTTAATTGCAAACGCCTCAGATACTCCTTCTCTGAGATAGAAAGTATCAGAAAGAGTTATTACTCCAGTATATTCATCTTGAAATGATATGTAATAATCTCCCGAATCAATATGGTATATTAACTCGCAATTATCTATAAGGTGATAGAATTTATCTACATAAAAAGATTCCATAACCCTATCGTCAGAGTCTCTGATTATTTCAATATAATATCCTCTGTTATCAAAATTGCATATCTCCATAGAGCCAATTTCATCATCTGATCCATTACACCCAGCCATAATAACTACAAGGCTAAAGAGTATAAAAAACATTATTTTAACTTTTTTCATCATCCCTCCATTTATTACAACTTATTAAAATTAATAACTAACAGCCCTATTTAAAACTATATTTAAAGATTTGATGACTTTCAGAAAATTATCAAATCTTTGTTTAAAATATTTATAATTCAGATTTGATAATTTTAGAGGTGATTATGACCACTACATCCACCGCCATGATGGTTAGCCATACAGGTCAATTTGGGTGTAAATTTCTCAAGTTTATTATCTTTTAGTAATTGAAGATTGGTCTGAACAGTCCCTTCAATAGCACGAAATACCTTAATGCCTGAATCAACAAGTTTCTTCAATGCACCATCGCCAATTCCACCAACTACAACTACATCTGCGGTTATATCACCCATAGCTTTTAGTGGCTGACAATTACCATGTGAATGGTCTTTGTCGTGATTTGCTAACACCTCGCAAGCTCCATTATCAGTATCTACAGATACAAAAAACGGTGCTGATCCAAAATGGTTATAAACAGAACCAATAAGCCCAAGCTCACTGTTTGATGGAAAAACAACTTTCATTTAAAAGCTCCTTATATTAAGATATAATAATTTTTATTTGTTCTGTAACATATTCTAATTACCAGCTAATTTTAATATTTAATAGCCGCTGAATTATTAACAGTATGTTATTTATATGATGGTAGTTATATGAATCAATAAAATTGAGATGTCAACTGTAAATAGGCAGATTTTAAGTAAAAAATAGGGACTAAAAGTTAAGAACTATATTTAGTATCGTGTTATATAAATATATGAATTGAGACAAAAAAGATATAATAGGAAATGAAATTGTAATGAGAAGAAAAGAGAAAGAGATAAAAGAACAATCTGAAATTGAAGCTATTATTAACAGTAGCTTAGTGTGTCGTCTTGGATTATCTGATGGCAATATGCCTTATATTGTCCCTCTATGCTTTGGATTTAAAGAACGCTCTATTTATATTCACAGTTCGTTAAAGGGGAGAAAAATTGATATTCTCAAAATAAATCCAAATGTCTGTTTTGAGTTTGACTCAGATATAGAAGTTAAAGAGACTGACAATCCATGCAATTGGGGAATGAAATTTAAAAGCGTAATTGGTTTTGGAAAAGCTGTTTTTATTGACGATATAGAAGAGAAAAAAGAGGCTCTAAATATTATCATGCAGCAATACTCTGGCAACTCTTTTGATTTTTCTGATAATGTTGTTAATGGAGTTGCTGTTATAAGGATAGATATTGAAGAGATTACTGGAAAGTGGTCTGCTTTATGAGCAGAAATATAAGACTCAACAACCATTATATTGTCAGCAACTCTAATTTCAGCAATATATTGTCAGCAACTCTAATTTCAGCAATTGTCTTATGATAATTGCTGATTACATTTGGGTAGTTTTTCTAAAATATGGATATAGAATATATCATCAACCAATATTACAAAAAAGGGACAAAACTGTATGATATTTTTATCGATCATGCAGATAAAGTAAGAGAAAAAAGCGTTTATATTGCCTCACGGATAGCTCATGTAACTCAAAATTCTACATCAAATATAAAACCAGATATAAAGTTTATTGAAGAGGCGGCAATGCTCCATGATATTGGAATCTTTATGACCAATTCCCCGTCGATTTATTGCATGGGTGAATATCCATATATATGTCATGGATTTCTGGGGCGAGAACTTCTTGATAGCATAGGATTTCCTCGTCATGGACTTGTGAGTGAACGTCATACTGGTGCTGGTATCACTCTTGAAAATATTATAGCAAACTCTTTACCTCTGCCACATCGCGATATGGTGCCTGTAACTATTGAAGAGGAGATTATCTGTTTTGCCGATAAATTTTACTCAAAAAAACCAAAATGGGTAGGATTTGAAAAGAGTTTAGATAAGATTATGGAGGAGATGGAAAAACTTGATCAACAAAATTATTCTCATTTACCTATTTTAAATAACAACTCTCACCTTGATAAAAAATCTGATTATAATAACAAAACCCACTCTGAAAGGTTTTCAGGCTGGGTAAAGAAGTTTTTAATATAGTCAATTGTAAAGAGATATACTGTAATCTGATTCAGACAATAATGTAATTCTATAAATTTAAACAAAATCAAGGAACTTTAACCAACCATGTGCGGAATCAACGGTATTTTACATTTTGAATATGATCGAGAAGTTAGACCTGAATTAATTAAAGCTATGTCTGACTCCCTTGCCCATCGTGGACCTGATGAAGAAGGGATTTATACTAAAGGCTCTATTGGTCTTGGGTTTAGAAGACTTTCAATTATAGATTTAGTTACAGGACAGCAGCCGCTATTTAATGAAGACCACTCTATAGCTTGCGTCTGCAACGGTGAAATTTTTAACTATAAAGAACTGCGTGCAGAGCTTGAGGCTAAAGGACACACATTTAGAACTCGCACAGATGTTGAGGTTGTGCCTCATCTTTATGAAGAGCTCGGGGCAGATATGGTGAACCGATTAGTTGGGCAATTTGCATTTGCCATTTATGATCACAATAAACATAGGCTTCTACTTGCCCGTGATCATGTAGGTATTGCACCTCTGTTTTACACGGTTTTTGACAACTCTATAATTTTTGCATCAGAGATAAAGGCGATTTTATGCTATCCAAATATTCCTCGTAAGGTCAATTTGACAACTCTTGATCAAATTCTCACCTTTCCCGGACCTTTAAGCCCAAACACCATGTTTGAAGATATACACTCTGTGCCAGCAGGACACTTGGTTCTTGTTGAGAATTACGGTGTAAAAGGCAATAGTGGCTCTGTAAGTTTTAATAGCTGTGTAAATGATGGTTGTATAAAGATAAAGGAATATTGGGATTTAAAATATCCTAAATCTGGCGACATTAATCCTAATCAAACAGAGGCAGATTGCATTGATAGAATTGAAAAAGCCCTCTTAAAAGCTGTTGAACGCCGTTTACAGGCTGATGTGCCAGTTGGATTTTATTTAAGTGGTGGGCTTGATTCCTCATTGATTGCCTCATTTATCTCACAGATTCAAAAGGAAAAGAGACACTCATTTTCAATAGGTTTTGCTGAATCAAATATTGATGAACGCCGTTATCAGCAGATTATGGCAAATCAAGTTAGCTCATTGCACCATGAGACCCTTTTTGATTGGAACAATATTGCAGATCATCTCAAACAGGCTATCTATCATGCTGAAACTCCGCTTAAAGAATCTTATGATACCTGCTCTCTTGCCTTATCTAAACTTGTAAGAGACAATCACATAAAAGTTGTGCTAACTGGTGAGGGGGCAGATGAGCTTTTTGCGGGTTACGTGGGCTACAGATTTGATATGGAGCGTGGAGCTGGAAGTTCATCTTCATCTTTTCAAGATGTTGAGGAGATGCTTGATCGTGAAATAAGAGAACGGGTCTGGGGAGACCCTGATTTCCTATATGAACGCAATTTCTATCAATTTAACGAGATTAAACAGGCAATTTATGCTGAATCGCTTACAGATTCTTTTTATAAGTTTGACTGCACACAAAATCCCATAGTAAACCCTGAGAAAATAAAAGGGTTACACCCTGTTCATAAACGCTCTTACGTTGATTTTAAACTGCGTATCGCTGACCATCTTCTGGCTGATCATGGAGACAGACCCGCATTTGCCCATTCAGTTGAAGCTCGCTATCCTTTTCTTGATACAGATTTAATAAATACAGTTACAACTCTTCCGCCTGAGCTTCTCATACAAGGTGGAATGGAGAAATATATTCTAAAGCAGATGGCACGCAAACATCTACCAGAAGCTATTACACAGCGAACAAAGTTTGCCTTTGTTGCCCCTGGAAGTCCATATCTCTTGCGTCAAAATATAGAGTGGATTGAGGATATTCTCTCTTTTGAAACAATTAAACGTCAGGGATATTTTAACCCAGCAACTGTTGAAAATTTAAAGAAAATGTATAAGGCGGATGGATTTACATTAAGCCAAACTTTTGAGAACGATCTGTTGATGATCATATTAACTTTTGGTATTTTTTTAGAGTTGTTTAATGTCAAATAGCCACAAAAAGGTTAGCATGATATGGAAATCAAACTACACAATGACGTGGTGTTTAAATCAAAAAATCAAATTAAGGAGAAACCGCCAATGTCGCAAATTAAAAGAAGAACTATCCCAATTATCGCATTATGTCTGATTATGCTGGTCTGTTTTACTGTAAACACGCAGATTACAAACGCAGATCAGATAACAGAAGGACAAGACACTCCTTCTGCCTGCAAATTTTTACCCGCATCAATCAGTGTAATTGATGCCTTAAGTGATGTTTCAAAAGCCCCCGTAGCTTTCAGCAGCTCCACTTTTACACTCAATTTCCCAGCTTACTGCGAACCTGTTGATATCTATTTTGCAGTAGCCACTCCTTATAACAAGCTCATCTTTACTGATTCAAACGGCAAGCTGAAACTTGATTATCTACCATATATTTCAGGGTCAAAATCAGCAGTCAATACATCATTTTCAGTTGCTGACTCTGCCCTTGCCTCAGATATTACAGGTAAATGTGTGCTTTACTGGTTTGTTGCTCCTGAAAATGGCGGAAACATTCTCAAGAGTATTGAGTCTGGAAGATATGAGCTTGGTTGGTATAATACAGATACAACCGTTATGCTGCCAACAAGTTCATCACGCGTTCCAGATACAGGCATAACCAAATGCTACGATGACTCCAAAGAAATCCCCTGCCCGGAAGAAAGAGAGAGCTTTTACGGACAAGACGGCAACTATTCAATCAACCCAATTAGTTACACCAAACTTGATGACAACGGCAATGACCTTCCCATAACTGCAGCATCATGGGCAATCGTGAAAGATAATGTTACAGGATTGATTTGGGAAAATAAGAGCCATTATTCCACATGGTATGATGCCCCAGATGTAATTGCAGATATAAACAGTGCCAAATTAGGCAGATATTCTGAATCAGGATTGGCAGGATAGAAGGATAAAGCAAAATCCTGAAAATCCATTAATCTTGGGTATCCTGATTCTGACGATTGAATACAAATTAATAATAGAATAGTTGGTAACATACAAAAGCTGCCTAATCCTGATAAAGCAGTTGTAGATATTGATAAACTTTTGAATTATTGTCTAAATATGGAACATCAAGATGGTCAGCATAAAGCAAAAGTTTTCAAATCAGCCCTAAATTTAGGGATAGATGATGCACAAATTTTACGAAATGCCTTATTGGAGATAATCTTTAATCAATCGGCTGTTTTCTTGAAACCCAATGAATATGGTGAAAAATACATTATTGATTTTGAAATGAATCATTCAGGAAAAAATGCCAAAATAAGAAGTGCATGGATTGTAAGAAAAAAAGAAAATTTCCCACGATTAGTAACTTGCTATGTTTTGTAATATGGAGGCAAAATGAAACTCTTTGATATTGTAACCTTAATAAAAGATTTGCCAGAACTAAAATTATATCGCGGACAGGTAGGAACAATTGTGGAACAGTATGACCCGCAAATTTTTGAAGTTGAATTCAGCGATATGAAAGGACGGACATACGCTTTAGAAACGCTGAAGGAAGAGCAGTTGATGGTGTTACGCTATCAACCTTGTGAAGAAAGAGAAAAATTATCAGCGTGAACGCTTTAAGAGCAGATAAGTTAAGTTTCAGAATCAAGATTAACAGGATAGAAGGATAAGGCGGGATAAGCAGAATCCTAAAAATCCATTAATCTTGGGTATCCTGATTCTAATAATAATTCGGGCGTGTGTTAGAATCACGTATTGACAAAGGATTTAAGGGATTTCACGGAAAGAATCAGTGGAATTTGTGAAATCAGGTTCATCCGTGATTCAGATATTAATGAAATTTTATAATAAATTATCAAGGGTGTAATAATGAAAGCCTATGAATGCTATGCCTCTATTTTGGCAGACGGTCAATTATTCATTCCAACGGAAATAAAAAACAAGTTAAAAGCTCCATCAAGAATAAGGTTAATGATTTTGGTCGATGAAGACGACACTGAATGGAATGATTTTACTATGAACCAATTTCTTAATGGATACTCTGAGGAAGATGCAATATATGACAACTTATAAGTTTGGAGATGTTATTTTGATTGGCTTTCCTCACACTGATTTTCACAATATTTCAAAAAGACCCGCTGTGATTCTTTACGATTTAGGTGACAAGGATATTCTTGTTGCAAGAATAACAACTCAAAAATATACAACAGAATCAGATTATAAAATTGAAAATTGGAAAGAATCTGGTTTGATGACAGAGTCATATATACGGCTTGGAAAGATGGCTACAATAGAAAAATGCCATATTCTAAAACTGTTAGGGAGATTAAATGAGGTTGAACAGCTAAAAACGATATTAAAAAAAGTTTTTAAATTATAACCTCTGATTGCAAAAAAAGTTTTGAAGAGAGACATAACATCAAATTTAATGCTCTGGCATTGCGGCGGTCTGAATCAGGGATTGGCAGAGGATTTAAGGGATTCCACGGAAAGAATCAGTTCAATCCGTGTAATCAGGTTAATCCGTGATTCAGACAATTGAATACAAAATTATATTTTTTTGGAGAAAAAGATGGATAAAAAAATTCTGCATAGCGTATTTGAACATATAGCATCACAGTTTCCCGAACGTATTGCAATTGAAGAGGAATCGCGAAGCATCTCATATAAAGAACTCAATTCTGGTGCAAATAAGATTGCCCATGCCTTAGTAAAAATGGGAATAGGTCAGGGCATTGTGGTAGGTCTCTCCTTTTCAGCCAGCATTGAATATATAATGAGCAATCTTGCGGTTCAAAAAGCTGGAGCAATCTTTATGCCTTTAGATGCTGATGCCCCTCCCCAGCGTCTTGCTTACATGATTAAAAAAACAGAACCCCAGATTATTCTTGATCTTCTTAAAATTAAAGAGATTCTCTCATCTGATAGTTATTTTAAAGACTCTTCTGCTGATAATAATTTGTATTTAACTCAAAACCTTGGACTGACTTTAGACCCTCAATCTCCACATTATATCATCTTTACATCAGGCTCTACAGGCGATCCAAAGGCAATTTTAGGCAAACAGGTATCAATGAGCCATTTTATTAATTGGGAAATAACAACTTTTGGGCTTGATGAAAATGTTAAGACAAGCCTTTTTGCCCCTACAACTTTTGATGTCTCATTTCGTGATATTTTTGTTCCTCTGCTTTGCGGTGGAACTGTCTGTATTCCAGAAGCCACAACTATTCGCAACATACCTCTTTTAGTTGACTGGATGACAAAATCACGCCTCACGCTTGTCCATTGCGTGCCTACACTTTTCCGCTTGATTAGAAAAGAGCTAAAAGCCCGTAAAATGGCTGATTCTGAATATCAACCATTACCTGATTTGCAAAATATTCTTCTTGCTGGAGAAGCTCTTTACGGCACTGATGTAATTGATTGGATGGATTTAGTGGGTGATCGTATAAAACTTACAAACATCTACGGACCATCAGAGACAACTTTGGCAAAGATTCACTACAGAATCACTGAAAGACCAGCAGAAGCAAACAAAATTATGCCGCTTGGCGAACCTATTACAAATACAGCGATTTTGATATTAAAAGATAATCGTCTCTGCAAAGTTGGGGAAATTGGGGAAATCCATATAAAGACACCTTTTAGAAGTCATGGATATTATAAAGACCCAGAACTTACAGCTCAATGGTTTATTCAAAATCCTCTGACACCTGACACTGATATTATCTATAAAACTGGTGATCTTGGGCGTTATCAGCCTGATCGAAAAATTGAGTTTATAGGTCGTCTTGACAGTCAGGTTAAGATTAATGGAATCAGAATTGAACTTGCTGAGATTGAAAGCCGTCTTTTTACACATCACGCTATTGAACGGCCTCTAATTATAGCTCATACAAATCCAGACCATGAAGCTCGGCTTGTCTGTTACTACACATTAAAAGAGCCTGTTTCTGATGGCTCTGATGTTGCAAACTCGGTTGATTCCAAAGCCTCTGTTAAATCAGATGAAGCTGTAAAAACTTCTGGCTCTGGCAATCGTGTTGATCTTGATCCTTCACAGTTACGAACATTTTTAGCAGAATATCTGCCTCCTTACATGATTCCATCATTTTTTGTAAGGTTGAAGGAGTTTCCGCTCAATATTAACGGAAAAGTTGACCGTAAACGACTTCCTAAACCAGAAGACCTGCTTTACGACAGAATCCCATACGCCCCACCAGAAAATGAGCGGGAAGTTAAACTTGCAGCAATATTTAGCGAAGTTTTGGGAATTGATAAAGTTGGGGCAAATACACCGTTTCTTGATTTGGGCGGAAACTCTTTAAGTGCAATCAGAATCATATCGCGTATTTTTGCAGAGTTTAGAGTAGAGGTGGCTATTCGTGATTTTTTTGAAAATCCATCAATTCGCCAGCTCGCAATGTTGTTGGATAACTTGATTAAAAAGAGTATTGAAGGCAGCAGCTCTTTAAAGATTGAGCCTGTTCCTTTAGCTGATAGCTACCCACTTTCACATGCTCAAAGAAGGCTCTGGATTTTAGAAAAATTAGATCCCAATTTTATTGCATACAATATTCCCGGGGCATATTTGATTAAGGGTGATCTTAATATCGCAAATCTTACAGAGGCATTTCAGGCGGTTATAAGACGGCATGAATCTTTACGCACTGTATTTAAAGTTATTGATGGCGAACCACGTCAAGTAATACTTGATGAATTAGAGTTTAATCTCTTTGTAGAAAATATTTCAGAATTAGAAGCTGTAAAAGCTGAACTAAAAAAAGATGCTGCAACTTCATTTGATATGGAAAATGGTCCGCTTATGAGGGTGCGTCTTTTCAAAGTTGCTGATGCTCATGTTATCTCAATGAATATTCACCATATTATCAGTGATGCCTTGTCCCAAGAGATTCTCATTAAAGAACTTTTAACATATTATGAAGCACTTTGTCTTGAAGGATTGCAATTTAAAGAACCTCTTCCACCGCTTAATATACATTACAAAGATTATGTTGCATGGCATAATATTCAAGAACAAGGCAGCAAAATGCAGGGGGCAAGAGAGTATTGGAAAAAACGCCTCTCAGGCGATCTGCCGCCTCTTAACCTTCCAACTGATAATCCAAGACCTATGATGCAGACAGCTCATGGGGATCGTTTAACATTTGAACTTGACCCTGACATTTACAGCCGTTTGCTTGATTTTAGCCGCAATCGTCAGGCAAGCCTTTTTATGGTATTAACTGCCATGATTAAAGTTATTCTATACAGATATACAGGGCAGGAAGATATTATTGTAGGAACGCCGATTGCTGCAAGAACCCACACTGATCTTGAAAACCAGATAGGGCTTTATATCAATATGCTGGCTTTACGAGATAAGATTTCACCGTCAGACAATTTTGATAAATTTCTCTCCAAAGTTCGTGATACATGCAGCCAAGCATTTGAATATCAGATTTATCCTTTTGACAGATTAGTTGGAGAACTCTCTTTAGAGCGTGATCTCAGCCGTAATGTTGGTTTTGATGTTATGGTTGTATTTCACAATCAAGAGCAAGAGCTGCCTTCTGTTGCTGGTCTTACTGCTGAAATAGTTGAATTTGAAAATCCCACAGCAAAATATGATCTTACATTTACCTTTAGTGCAGATGTCGCAAGTTCAAATACAAGTTCAAATAGTTTTAAAGGAAATAATATTGACTCTGATAGAAAAACCCTTGCAGTTGAGATTGAATACAATACAGACTTGTTTTTTAAAGAACGCATTATACGTCTATCTAACCACTTTTCTACATTAGCCTCAACTATTCTTTCTGACTTAAATAAACCTATATCACATTTAGAAATAATGACTTCAGAAGAGAAAGAGAAGGTTCTTTTTGGATTTAATAAGAGAGAGGTATTTTATCCTAAAGATAAAACAGTAACAGAGCTTGTTGAAGAACATGCTGCCCGTTATCCTGATGATCCAGCAGTTGCGTTTGAGGAGAAAGTTTTATCGTATCAAGAGTTAAACAATTTAAGTAATATTCTTGCCCATAAACTTATCAAAGATTTTGATATAAAAAATGAGCAGGTTGTCCCTATTTTGATGGAAAAGAGCCATTGGGTTATTGCAGCTATGCTTGGAATATTAAAATCTGGTGCTGCATATCTGCCTGTTAATCTTTCAAACCCGCCTGACCGCATAAAGTTTATCTTACAAGATGCCGGGTGCAAGGTTCTTCTTAGTGATAAAAATGCAATATCTGATAAACTTGCTGGTTTAGATGACATCTGCACAGTTATTGATGTTCCTGCATTTTTTTCTGGCTTTGCTAATAACCAGTTTAGCCCCACCCCCGCCCCCCTCCCCAATGGAGAGGGGGATAATTACTCCCTCCCCTTGGGGAGGGTTGGGGAGGGGCAAAATAATATTGCTAACCCTAAAGTTACACGCAAAAGCAGTGATCTTGGTTTTGTAATTTACACTTCTGGCTCAACTGGACTTCCAAAAGGAACGCTTTTAGAGCATCGCCAAATGTTAAGGCTGATTTACAAGCCGGACGGCGTTATCCTTAAAAGAGGCGGGCGAATGTCTCAAACTACGGCTTTTTCTTTTGATGTTCATGTTTTTGAGATTTGGGGAGGTCTTATAAATGGCTGCTGCGTCTGTGTTCCTCCTGAAGCTGCAATAGTTGAAGCTCCACGCATGAAATCATATATACAAGGGCATAAACTCCAAACAATGTGGCTTACAACAAGCCTTTTTAATCAGTTTGTAGAGGCTGATATTACAATGCTTGAAGGGGTTGAACAACTTATTGTAGGAGGAGAAAAACTCTCAACTCCCCACATAAACCGCGTTAAAAAGAGATTTCCAACCATGCGGGTTTTTGATGGATATGGACCTACTGAAAATTCAGTCTTCACAACTCTTTTTGAGATTGAGAAGTTCTACACTAACGAAATTCCAATCGGCAGACCAAGTGCAAACTCAAAGATAACAATTTTAGATGCTAATAATCAGCCAGTGCCAATTGGTATTCCGGGTGAGCTTTGTGCATGGGGAGATGGAGTTGCACGCGGATATTTGAATAGACCAGATTTGAATGAAAAAAATTTTGGCAGACATCCTCTTTTCCCTAATGAGAGAATGTATAGAATTGGTGATATGGGTTCTTGGGACAGTGATGGAATTATAAGCTATTATGGGCGAAATGATGATCAGGTAAAGGTGAGAGGTTACAGAATTGAGCTTGGAGAGATTTCAAACGCATTAATGGAACACCCCGATATTCAACAGACAATTATTATGGTCAGAACTCTTGCAGACGGCTTTAACAAAGAACTTGTTGCCTATTTTACTTCTAAACCAGAAGCATTAAAAATATTGAATGCTCAAACCTTGAGAGCATTTCTCGGGGAACGTCTCCCGGGCTACATGATACCTGCCCATTTTGTAGGATTGGAAAAGATGCCTTTAAATCCTTCTGGCAAAGTTGATCGCAGAAATCTTCCAGCACCTGAAACTATGTTGTCAAGTTCAGAAGATGGGTCAGATGCCTACACTCCGAAAACTCCAGTTGAAAAGACTCTTTTAGAAGTTTGGCAGAAAGTTCTTGGATTATCTAAAATAGGTATTTATGACAACTACTTTAATGTAGGCGGAGACTCTATAAAAGCAATTCAGATAGTATCTCTTCTTGCCCGTGAAGATAAGCTGATTGAGGTTCGCGATATTTTCCAAAATCCAACAATAGCTGACTTATCACGCCATGTTCGTCAGGCAAAAAAGGCAATTGATCAGGCTGCTGTTACTGGAGAAGTTCCTTTAACTCCTGTTCAAAAGTGGTTCTTTACCCATCACAAAACATCGTTGCACCATTTTAATCAGGCACAGTTGATCAGCTCTTCAGAGCCTATGAATCCAGAATCACTTAAAAAAGCTCTTGCTGCTGTTCAGCATCACCACGATGCTTTGAGAATGACCTATAATTGCCCCACCCCCTCCTCCCTCCCCAAAGGAGAGGGGAATATAACTCTCTCCCCTGTGGGGAGGGACGGGGTGGGGCTGATCTTTGGTGATATTAAAGGTGTTGAACATCCTCTTGACTTTGAGTTTATTGATTTAAGCAAGAGTCCAGCTCCTGATGTTGCCTTAACTCAGCAGATAGAAGCTGCCCAATCAACAATTAATCTTGAAAATGGTCCACTTATGAAATCACGTCTAATCAGAATGCCGAATGGTGATCGTCTGCTATTGATTTTACACCACCTGATAGTTGACGGTATTTCATGGCGTATTTTATCAGAAGACATCAATACTGCATATAAGCAGATTGAGGCTTGCGAATCAGTTAAACTTCCAGCCAAAACCCACAGTTTTAAAACTTGGGCAGAAGCTATAAATCAATTTGCAACTAACAGCGGCACCGATCTTATGGAAGAAATCAACTATTGGAAATCAGTTGAAAGTTATCAAATTTCTGAACTGCCATTTAATGGTCAGTCCGCAGCCAAAGGACAAGTTTATCAAAAAGATACAGCGTCTTTAAATATCTGCCTTGATAAAGAGCATACAAATAATCTGCTTGGAAATGCACATCAAGCATTAAGAACTCAGACAAACGATCTTCTTTTAACTGCCCTTGCACGGGCATTGTCATCATGGCATGGTCAATCTGCCACACGAATAAACTTGGAAGGTCATGGACGCGAAGATATTTTAAAGGGAGTTGATATTAATAGAACTGTTGGCTGGTTTACAAGTATGTATCCTGTTGTGCTTGAACTGCCTGACAATAACGACATATCATATCAGGTAAAGCATATTAAAGAGACTTTAAGAAAAGTTCCCAACAATGGCGTTGGATATGGAATATTGCGTTATCTCACAGAAATAACCTCAACTAAGGCTGAAATTGAGTGGAACACCCTCCCATCAATAAGTTTTAACTACTTAGGTCAGTTTGACACTGATATTGCACAAGGATTCAGCATAGCTAAAGAGAGTGCCGGCAAGTGCATAGGCGATGATGTTGAAATAACCCAAGATATTGATATAAATTCAATTATAACAAAAGATGGCTTGGAAATATCTCTGACTTACAACACAAAAGCACTAACAAAAAGAGCTATGGAAAATCTTTTGGAGAATTTCAGGTCAGAATTGGAAACTGTTATTGATCATCTCATAAACAAAGCAGAGACAACTCTAACCCCAAGCGATATTGATTTTGATGGTTTGGGAATTGATGAGCTTGATGATGTGCTTAATGGGATTGGTGGGGATAGTATTTAAAGGAAACAAAAAATGGCGATTCCTGATTTTCAGCTAATAATGCTTCCGCTTTTGAGGTTACTAAAAGATGGAAAGGAACACTCATCTCGTGAAGTTATAGACAAAATTGCTGATATATTCAAACTTGCAGAAGAGGAGCGTAAAGAGCTTTTACCAAGCGGAGTACAGCAAGTGCTTGACAATCGTGTTGGCTGGGCAAGAACTCATCTTAAAAAAGCATGTTTATTAGAATCTACAAGACGAGGTCAGTTTAAAATAACTCAAAGAGGTTTAGACATTTTTAATCATGAACCTAAAGAGATAAATATAAAATTTCTTGAACAATATGAAGAGTTTAGAAATTTTAGAGTGGTAAAAAAATATAAAATTGAAGAAGCGTCAAATATTTATGAATCCTCAGAGACATCTCCTGCTGAGGCACTTGAAAACGCCTATCAACATCTTAGAGACACATTAGCAAAAGATATTTTGCTGCAAATTAAAGCAAATTCTTCGACTCTTTTTGAAAAAATAGTAGTTGAGCTTCTTGTAAGTATGGGTTACGGAGGCAGCAGAAAAGATGCGGGAAAAGCCATTGGAAAAAGCAGAGATGAAGGAATAGACGGTATAATTAAGGAAGATCGCTTGGGGTTAGATATTATCTACATTCAAGCAAAAAAATGGGAAAATACCGTTGGCAGACCAGAAATTCAAAAATTTGCTGGTGCTTTACAGGGTCAGCGTGCAAAAAAAGGAATATTTATTACAACTTCTGGATTTTCCAAAGATGCCCATGATTACGTGTCTAAGATAGATACAAAGATTGTGTTGATTGATGGAGAGCAATTAGCACAATTTATGATGGATCATAATATTGGTGTTACAAGCATTTCAAACTATGAAATCAAAAGAATTGACTCTGATTATTTTACAGAGGAATGAGTAAAGTTAATATATTTTTTAAGGATAGATTAATGCAAACAACCATTAAAGGCATAAAAATTCACAGCATCGCAACAGCCTTACCGCCTGATATTGAAGAGTTAAGCGAACTTGATATGATATTTGGAGAGGAAGATACAGGCAGAATTATCAAGACAAACGGAATTGAGCGTCTCCGTAAAGCACCAGAAGAGTTATGCACCTCTGATTTATGCGTAGCAGCAGCCAATGTTTTCCTCAATCCTGAACTTATTGAAAATATTGATGGAATAGTCTTTGTCAGCCAGACTCCAGACTATATTCTACCAGCTACATCTTGCACTATCCAACATCGGCTTGGTTTATCCAAAAGCTGTGCTGCGATTGACATAAATCATGGATGCAGCGGTTATATTTACGGCTTGTATCAAGCATCAATGATGGTATCTTCTGGAGGCTGCCGTTCTGTGCTTATGTGTGCTGGTGATGTTTTAAGCCGTTATGTAAATATGTTTGATAAAAATGAGAGAATGGTATTTGGCGATGCTGGAAGTGCAACTCTTATAACTCGCGGGGATAATGAGATCGGATTTTCATTCCACACTGATGGAAGCGGAGCAGAACATCTTATAATTAAAGCTGGAGCGTGCCGCAATCCTCGAAATGATGAAACTGCCAACGTATCTATGAGAGAAGATGGCGGTATGCGTTCAGATGAAGACCTTTTTATAAATGGCATTGAGGTTATGAATTTTTCATTACGAGAAGTGCCAAAAGTGGTTGCAGAGGCTCTTGAATCAGTTGGCTGGAATAAAGAAGATGCAACGCTTTTTGGTCTGCATCAGGCGAACAAATTTATTGTTGATTATCTGCGTAAGATGTTGAAAGTCTCTTCTGACAAAGTGCCAGTGGCAATGAAAGATACAGGCAACACCTCTGCTGCTTCAATTCCGTTGATGCTGTGTAAAGAAAAAGATCGCCTGATTCAAGACAAAATGCTCAATAAAGCAGTTCTTTGCGGGTTTGGTGTTGGTTTATCTTGCGGAACAGCAGCTCTTGATTTATCTGACGTGAATTTATTTGAACCAATTGAATTAGCTTAGATGAATTATCGTAGATTTGACAACTTTTTGAAAGTTATCAAATCTTTAAATAGAATTTAACATCCCTGATGTTAGGAGATAGGGAAAAAATTATGGCAACTGAATTATATAATAAATTAATAGAGTTAATAATTGTGCAGGCTGAAGAGTTAAATGAGGGGTTGAAAATTCAAATAGATGTGGCTGCTGGTGAAAATGCCGCTCTTTTTGGAGAAGGTGGAGTTCTAAAATCAATTGAGCTTGTCAATTTGATTGTTGCAGTTGAGCAGGCTGTAGAAGACGAATTTAATGTGTTTCTCACCTTAGCTGATGAAAAGGCAATGAGTCAGAAGAAAAGCCCGTTCCGCACAATTGGGGCGTTGGCTGCCTATATAGAAAAACGAATGCAGGAGGAATCATGACAACTTCGTTTGGAAATGACGGCATAACTTCTCACAATTCTGCCCCTGTAACTCTGATCACAGGCACGAGTCGTGGCATTGGTCGCTTTTTAGCAAACCACTATCTTGAACAGGGACACAAAGTTATTGGTTGCAGCCGTAAACCAGCAGATTGGATACACCCAAATTATGAACATCATATAGCTGATGTTGCACAAGAATCTGATGTCAAGCAGGTGCTAAAGGCGGTTCGGACAAATCATGGCAGACTTGACAATCTCATTAACAACGCAGGTATTGCCGCTATGAACCATTTTTTGCTGACACCAACTTCTGTAGTTGAGAAGGTCTTTAACACAAACGTTGTTGGCACTTTTCTCTTCTGCCGTGAATCTGCCCGACTTATGAAAAAGAACAATTTTGGGCGAATCGTTAATTTCTCAACAGTTGCAGTGCCGCTTAAATTGGAAGGTGAGGCGGTTTATGCTGCCTCAAAAGCTGCTGTAATCTGTCTTACACAGGTGGCAGCCCGTGAATTTGCAGAATTTGGCATTACAGTCAATGCAGTAGGTCCAACACCAATCAAAACTGATCTTATTGCTGGTGTAAGTGAAGAGAAAATTGAGGCTCTGCTTAATCGTCAGGCTATACCACGCTTTGGCACTTTTGAAGATGTAGCCAATGTAATTGATTTTTTTCTTAAAAAAGAGAGCAGTTTTATAACTGGTCAAGTTGTTATGCTTGGTGGGGTTTAAAGGAGTTATATATGATAACATTTTTGAGAAACGCGTTTGAAGCCAATATAGATAATGATGCCTTAGTGTGGCAAAATCAGGTATATAAGTATAACGATTTACTAACAGCACTTGATTATTGGTCTTCTCATTTAGAAAATGCTAAGGTTGGTCCAAATCAAGTTGTGGCTCTTGAGGCTGATTTTTCCCCTAATGCTTTGGCATTGATGCTGGCACTGATTGACAGAAGGTGTGTGATTGTCCCTTTAAGTAGCACTGTGGCATCACAAAAAAATGAGTTTTGCCGTATTGCTGAAGTTGAACAGATAATTTCGGTCAATGCCGATGATGAGGTAAATATTATAGTTACCAATCAAAGTGTCATCAATCCATTGAATCAAAAATTAAAAGAGCTTAAACACCCAGGATTAATTCTTTTTTCTTCTGGCTCTACAGGCAAAAGTAAGGCAGCGTTGCACGATTTTGTGCCTCTTCTTGAAAAATTTAAAATACCACGTAAAACCTTACGGACATTGGCATTTTTACTCTTTGATCATATTGGAGGTATCAACACTCTTTTTTACACCCTTGCCAATGGTGGCTGTGCTGTAACATTAAAAGAACGCTCTCCTGAAGCTGTATGCAAGGCAATCCAAGATCACAAGGTTGAGCTTTTGCCCACATCACCTACTTTCATCAACCTTCTTTTGCTGTCAGAAGTATGGAAAAATTTTGATCTCTCTTCTCTCAAACTTGTAACCTACGGCACAGAGGTTATGCCGCCAGCTACATTGCAGAGATTTCACAATCTTTTTCCAAATATCAAATTACAGCAAACTTATGGATTATCTGAAATAGGAATATTGAGTTCAAAATCACGATCTCCTGACTCTTTATGGGTTAAAATTGGAGGTTCTGGAATTACATATAGAATTGTAGATGGAATACTCCACATAAAGACACCATCTGCAATGCTTGGTTATTTGAACGCCCAAAGTCCATTTACTGAAGATGGCTGGTTTGATACAGGGGATCAGGTGGAAGTTGATGGCGAATATATCAAAATTTTAGGAAGAAAATCAGAGATCATCAATGTCGGTGGTGAAAAAGTTTGGCCAGTTGAGATTGAAAATGTTCTACTAACCATGTCAGGAGTAGAAGATGTAGCTGTTACTGGAAGGGCTAACCCAATCACTGGTCAGATGGTGCAGGCAAGAGTAAAACTTAGCACAGATGAAAGCCTGTCAGATTTTCGTAAAAGAATGCGTCAATATTGCAAAGATAAAATGCCCGCATATAAGATTCCTCAACAGGTTATTTTGGAAAATGAGGGTTTTCATGGTGGAAGATTTAAAAAAATCCGCAGACAGATATGACAGAATCTTAGAAAAATATTTGAAATAACTGAAAAAGAACTGGTGTTAAGGTCCGCAATTTTGTTGATAACTATTGATAAGCCTATCATTGGTTAATGACATTGGGCTTTTAGATGCTAAAAAAAAGACAGCAGGTTATGCTCAAATGGGCGAAATGAGCATAACTTTTGCTGTCTTTAAAGCGAGCAGAAGAGATTATATAACCTTAACTTCTACTCAAAAGAGTGTTAATTCTTATTTTCTCTTGAAATAAAGCTTACCTTGCTTTTTTCAACAAATTTTCCACCTTCTGGAGAGTACAAAAAATCCATGAATTTGTGCATATTTTTTGAAAGTTCTCCATTGGTTATTATGGACAACGATACAGTCAGAGGATAGGTTCCAGCCTTTACATCTGCCTTTTGGAACGGCAAAGCATCCAATTCAATCAGTTTTACCTTTTTACCTGTGCTACTCATACGAAGATATCCTATTGCTGATTTGTCAAGCTCAACTTCAGAACGAATCTCTCTAAGACTGCTAACCTCTCTTATCTTGCCAACAGCCATCTTCTCTTTGCCAAGAATAAGTTTCTCAAAAGCAATTCTTTCCACAGCTTTTTTGTCCCGCAAAGTAAGCATACTTATAACCCCTTTATCGCCTCCAACTTGTGACCAGTCAGTTATCTTGCCCTGAAGGATATCTTTAAGTTGTGAAGAGCTTATGGTCTTGATAGGGTTGTCTGAATGAACGACAAATACAATCACATCTTTGGCAAACAGATAGCTTTGGATTTCAGGATATAGCTCTTTTTCCTTTTCATTCAATGGTCGGTTTATCAACCCATACTCTCTTGATTGTGTTCCTACAGCTTCAATAACATCTGCAACGTTATTTAGCTCTTTGTGAGTAATAGTTATCTCTGGATTTTTTGCATTAAAATCGCGAGAGACATTTTCAATGATATTGACAACCTCCCTAATACCTGCACCTCTTACCATTTCGCCAGCAAAGGCAAAGCAGTAGGGAATGGAGAGAGTTATCAAAAACGACTGTATAGATAACACTATTTTTTTAAACATTTAACCTCCTTAACATTTACCAAGTATTATTTCTCAAGGATTCTGTATCAACTCATAATGAAACGGCGTAAGTTTTGCCGGTGTCTGCATCATGTCGATATTTCCAGGCATACCAGCAATAGGCCACCATAAACTTTGCATAAGGCAGGCTAAAGTTAGGCAGATAATGGTTCTTACAAGCAGTACCTTGAATGCCTCAATCTGAGTGAAATAACCAAGCCCGTATGCAATAAGTGTTGGAGGACATCCAATGATTAAAAGAACAAAAGTTGTTGCAAGAGGAACTGTCAAAGCGATTGGGAATGTAGGAACACCTGCCAAATCTGCCATAGGCACGACAACCGGTACAAGAAGAGCAGTAGCCGCAGCATTTGCCATAAAACTTGTTATAATGGCACTGATCCAGCCCACTCCAAAACTTACAACGGGCCACGAGTAACCATCAACAAGTACAAATGCCTGTTCAGCTATCCATTTACCAGCACCAGTATCAAGCATCGCTATGCCAAGTGCAAAGCCAGCACCAAAGACCATCATGGGATTCCATGGGAATTCAACAATACATTTTTTCCAGTCAACCAGATTAAGTGACATACATACTACTATAAAAAATGCACCAATTACCGAAACATCAATCTTTGTAAAGTCACTGACACAATACATAGCTATCGTTAAGGCAAGAAAATAACCGATCCATTTTTCATTTTTAGTCATTGCATCTAATCTTCCTGCCATAGCCTCATCTGGCAGCTCCTTTAATTTAGGAGGCATTACCAGCATCAGGGCAATCCATGTACCAATGCCGTAAACAATGCTTGGAATTATGCAATATAGGGCATATTCGGTAAAACCTATTTGGTAACCAGTGGATGCAAAGAACATCTCGGCTGCTGCAGGTGATCTTCCACTACCAACAAATGTTCCTCCTCCTCCGCAGGCAGCACCTAATGGGACGACAAGAAGAAAGTGTTTACTAAGGTTATTTGATGTGCCAGGAGTTATCCCCATTCTTGTAAACAGAGGTACAAGTGAGTATAGAAGAATTATGGTTATAGCAGCATCATGTGTCCACATGGAGAGTAGTGTAGCTGCCATACATAGAGTAAAGCTAAGTTTTGTAGTATTTCTGCCACCAACTTTTATAACGCCGTTGAGAATTCTTTGAGGCAGCGTTGTCTGGCTGATAACTACCCCCATCATAATTATCATAAAAACAAACACAACAGATTTGTTGGCAAAAGGTAACCACGCATTTGCTGGCGTTTGTAT
Organism: Desulfamplus sp.; assembly: GCA_015231615.1. GTDB lineage: Bacteria > Desulfobacterota > Desulfobacteria > Desulfobacterales > Desulfobacteraceae > Desulfamplus. Next base: position 52,307 of record JADGBE010000022.1, read on the forward strand.
CTGGAAAAGGGCAATACAGGCACCAGCTCCAATAGCAGTTACGCCGATAGGCAGTGCTTCAACTGTCCATAGAATTACCACTGGTATAAGAAGGGCAAGGTATTTATGACCACGTTCAGAAAGACCGTCGGGAGTTGGAATAAGATAAATTGCAATTCCTATAGCAACCGATATAAGTATCCATGTAAGTGAGAACCGCATCGATTTTGGTGCAGCCTCGCAATGTTCTTCTTTTATAGTTAGATTTTCAGCACTCATTTCTCTTGAGAGCTACGGTCGCCCTGAACTATTTGACGATATTGACGTATCACGCACTGTCGGGTGGTTTACAGCAACTTATCTATCTATAATAAGTATTAATGCAAATAGAGAT
>JADGBE010000023.1 GCA_015231615.1 Desulfamplus sp.
AGATTGCATCTGGTGTTACGCTGAAATGTCAACTCAACCTAAAACTATTATAGATAAAACTTACTCTATTCCAATTAACTCAACTTCAAATATCAAAGTTGAACCCGGAATCACCATGACCAGAACAACAGATTCTCTTGAAAGAAGAGTAAGCACTGTTGGAAGAGCATTACCAAATGTTGAGGTTAAAATTGTCGATCCTGCAACTCATGAGGAGCTTGAACGTGGAATACAAGGGGAACTTTGTACCAGAGGCTATCATGTAATGAAGGGTTATTACAAAAACCCAGAAGGAACTGCTAAAGCAATTGATTCTGAAAAATGGCTGCACACAGGCGATCTTGCTATCATGGACAAAGAGGGTTATTGTAAGATAACTGGACGAATCAAAGATATGATTATTAGAGGCGGCGAAAATATATATCCTCGTGAGATTGAAGAGTTTCTCTATACAAATCCTAAGATTAAAGATGTGCAGGTAGTTGGTGTTCCAAGCATAAAATATGGTGAAGAGGTTGCTGCGTTTATTCAAATGCAAGCGGGTGAAAAATCTACAGAAGAGGATATGAAAGCGTTTTGTAAGGATAAAATCGCTTTTCATAAGATTCCAGCATTCTTCTTTTTTATAAATGAATATCCTACAACTGCGAGCGGTAAGATTCAAAAATATAAGCTACGTCAAAAAGCGACCACTGATTTGGGGCGTGAAGCTGATGCAAAAGTTGAGACAGCGTAATTTTTATACCTATTATAATTCAAGAACAAAAATTAACGAATCTCTCTATCAAGAAACCTTTTGAAGAAAATTAGATAAACAATGAAACCCCGTCATGTGATTTCTGGCGGGGTTTTTGTATTAAAAACAATTTTTAATACAATTCTTGACAATTGATTATGTTAAATAATATAGACAAAACATAATAGCAGATAAACTACAGAATAAAAAGCGGAAGGTTTCAAAATGAATGCTCCCAAATTATCCTATTTTGAGAAAGAAGATATTCTGCATCTATCAATATCAGATGAGAAAGAATTTGACAGTGTAGAAATTAGTCCTGATATCACAGCTGAATTAAATGAAAGCGGTGAACTTATAGGTATTGAAATTCTTGGAGCAAGTGCATTTTTAAGAAACTCAATTTTAGAAACTGCCCAAGCAAAATTATTGCAGTTATCCAAAAAAGCAGCATAATAAATCGTTCAAGTTGATGGCTTGAATGAGAAGTGTTTACTGCGAAGACCGCTGTTGTAGAGTCCAACTCATAGTTAAGCCGTGGATAGTAAAAAAATAAGGAGGTGATATGAATAATGTATTAATTGCTAAATCTATGGGACAAAATTTAGGTATGTTATCAAAGTATATATTGCCCTGATAACAGCCTGTTGTAGTTATTATCAGGGAAAATGACCTGATAAGTTGGGATTTAGGGTGTTATCAAGGAAATGTTTCCTTGATAATAGGGAATTTAAGGTATTATCAGGTAAGAATGACCTGATAATCAATGGTTATCAGGGCAAAATTACCTGATAATAAATATTCGGAATGAGGAGGACATATGGACTTAACCTCTTTTTCACAACAACTCGCTGGGCGTAAGTTCGGTGAGTTAGTTATGCATCATTATAAAAAACAAGATTACCAGACAATATTATTGGCTTTGGAGGGAACGATTCAAGAACTACCTGAAAATGCACGCCCGTGCGTAGAATCATGGATTGATGAGATTGTACTATATGGAAAGAATCCCAATTTCTGGCAAAGAGACTGCGGTGAGGTCTTCACAGAAATATGCGATCTTGCTCGTAGAAAGCTGGCTAATTATATGGTTACCGCCACTGAAGATCATTTGTTTAGCATGTTTCAAATAATTGTCATCAGTTTTGCGTATGGTGCACACAAACATCCTCAATCTAAAGCCTTTATTCAGCAATCGATCGGTGTAGGATTCCTACGTCGACTATTTTCATAGGTCAGAATAACATTGACGGAATTCTATAAATTTGCTGGGTGTTTTCTTAGTGGTGAAAATAAGACTGAGAAAAAAATGTGCAGCAATATAGTAATATGCTGAATTAGGAAATGCCTAACAAATTGCTGCACAGGACGTATTAAAATTGTCATAAATTTTGCTTGCACAAAACCGTCGCCAACTTAAATCTGCCTGTTAGCAAGGCGTTAGTCTATAGAGGAACGATACATTATGACATGGAAAGTAAGAATAATCGGAGATCCACGTGACTTAGATGACCTACACCAATCGTTTGCTAGTGGTGCTATCTTCATAGAAAAGAATGGAATCCATGAGTATTACTTAATTTCAGATGCTTTTCAGGATTATACGAATGACATTGATGTATCAGAAAAAGCATCGCAATTAATTAGTCTTATTAGTGGTGCTTCAAGGCTTGCGTTGGGTGGAAACATTCCCATAGCACAATCGGAAACAGTTAAAGTTAAAGAAGATGGTACAGAATTAGTGTTTATGCACCTTCAAGAAACCCTACAAGTCCGAGATTCCTCTCATTTAGCAATTATTGATGATGAAGGTAACGTAGTAAAAGAGATAAAGCCTGCTGATGAAGTTCCAAATTGGGTTGAATTAGGTTTACAGCACGAATCTGTAGCAAAAGTTTTCAGGCTATATACTCAATCGTTAGATTGGGTAGGGTTGTATAGAATTTATGAAGTAATTGAAAATGATATGGGTGGGCTTGATGCTCTCGTTTCAAATGGCTGGGCAGTAAAAAGCAAAGTAAAATTGTTTAAGCACACATCGAATAGCCCTGGTGCTATCGGTGATGGTGCAAGGCATGGCAAAGAATCATCACAGCCACCTCAACAGCCAATGCATCTGCATGAAGCTAGAAATTTGGTCGAGAGCCTAATTAGTTCTTGGCTTAAAAGTAAACAATAGTTGGTAATGAAGCATATCCGGCCTAACAAAACGGTAGAGCAGACCGCAAGAAAGTGAGCGGTTCTTTGCAAGCATTTTTTTGGCGGCTGCTCACCTCTGCGTTATTCATACAGGAGGACTACCACATGAAGACACTTGGGAAAATAGTTGGTGTAATTGGTTTACTAACAATCATAGCTTTTACGGGGGCTATTGGGGAAAATAAAGGAAAGTTTGATGTAGCAATTGAAGAGGAATTGATTGAAACCACGAAACAGATAAAGAGCCAATTGCCGATTATGGTAGACCAAGAAACCCGTCTTGATACTCTAATGTGCCTTGAAAAACAAATGCACTATAAATACACGATGATTAATGCTTCAGAAAACGAATTAGATAAAGAAGCCTTTCTGAATAATATAAAAAAAAGTCTTATTAAGAATCATTGTAGCAACGAAAATCCGATCAAAATGTTAAAAATGGGTGTCACTTACTATTACAACTATTTTGATAAGAATGGTGTTCTAATTGGGACTATTAATATTAGAAAGCAAAATTGCGGGTTATAGGCTATTAAGCACCTAAAATCTTCAACCTGTCATAAGTACGGGAACAGGGTCAAACCTTGATTATTGATTTGAAAGGCTTTCCGAGAGCGATAATCACCTATCAAGGTTTGACCCAAAACATAACGATAGTAGTAAAGTTTCGGTATAACAAATAAAGGATTAGTAACCGAGCCTCATGCCCTGCTTACCCGACTATATGAAAGCACAAAAATGGTGAAGAATGTCAGAACTCTTGAATTTCCGCATAAAGACCCTGCTGACCGTTTCATTGCTGCAACAGCAATAGAAAATGACTTTATACTGATTACTGAAGACGAAAAACTGAAAGAATCAAAACAGATAAAAGTATCAAAACATCTTGACTAATCAAATAGTGCTTGGAAATCAGTTAGTTAATCTAACTCCAAGCCCTGTTTTATAAATCAAATCGTTTAGTGGCAAAAAGGTTTTAACCCAGCATTTCAGCGGACAGCCCTACGGCGTGTTGCTTTGTGGCTAATCGGCATTCGTGGTGCCGTAGGATTGTCTCTAAATTTAACGCTATTTTGGAGGTGTCAAATGAGAAAACTAAGATTTTTGAGCATTTCCCCTGAATTTTGCGTTAATTGGATTTTGTAGATGAGGGCTAACAGTGAGATGGATATTAGGGAACGTAATGAACGACTTAATAATATTTTAAAACGCTATAAAGAAATTGAAGCACAATTGGAATTGCTGACTAAAGAGAAAGAAGAATTACGTAATCATATAAAATTATTACTTACAGAATCTGAAAATAATATTTATAATACAAGGATTGATAATGAAGTTATTAATATCAGTTTAATAAACAAATCAGATATAAAATATGATGAAAGTATGCTGAAGGAAAGATTAGGTGATAAATATTATCTCATATTAAAACCTAATATTGTCAAAATTCGTAAAAATTTGTCAGAGATAGAATCATTTTTAGCCCCTTGTCTGGATAAAATAGGTTCTCCTTCCAGAGATATTATAAAAGAAAGAATCGGAAACGGAGAGTTCAGTATAAGTGATTTTAAAGGTTCTTTTAAGAAAGTTATAAAGAGTACTCTTTATGTCAAGAAGAGAATGGTTTGCGACAATAAATTTGATGGAAATACACCTTATTAATCGACCGACCATAATAAATTATAACTTTTTTACTTAGCAACGCCCTTCATTAAAGTTTTCATTTTAAAGATTAGGAGATAATAAAAATGATTTGCGATGTGTTATTAACCAAGAAAGATAAAAAATTTATTGCCCGTGTTTTTCAATATCCTGAAATTGTGGCTGAAGATGATACTGAAGAAGCCGTATTATCTGCTACACGGGTCAAATTAAAAACATTGTTCTCAGGCTCACGGGTTGTAAAAATCAATATTGAACCAGAATCCTATGAACACCCATGGTTTAAATATGCGGGTATGTTTTCAAATGATTCTGATTGGGAAGTTTTTCAAGAAGTAATTGGTCAATATCGTAAAGAAACAAATTCAAATATAGATATAGTATGATGTTCATTTTAGATACTGACCACATATCTCTTTTTCAGAGAAACAATCCTGATGTTGTCTCACGTATCATAAAAACTCCTCCCGATAAATTAGCAACTACTATTATCACTTTTGAAGAGCAGATTAGAGGCAGGTTAGATATTGTACGCAAAGCAAAGACAGATGAGGGTATTATAAGAGCATATGAAAATCTAAGTTCTACTTTGAGCTTCTTTAAAAGTATCAAAATAATCAGTTTTGATTTAAAATCCCAGAAAATTTTTAAAAGTCTTAGAGAACAAAAACTGCGTATTGGTACACAAGATTTGAGAATTGCCTCGATTGGAATTTCTTACAATGCCGTCATAGTTACACGTAACTATAAAGATTTCAAAATTATACCATCATTGGAAATAGAAGATTGGTCAACAGAAAGTGCCTAACCAAGCGTTTTAGGGGACAGCCCTACGGCGTGTTGGTTTGTGGTCAATCGTTTGTTTGTGGTCGCCTTCGGGCTGCCACCTAAACTTATTGTTAGCCTGCGAATCAGTCAATATGAAATCATGTTCTCATAGTGAAAGGAATTTATGAGTAAAAATGATAATCGTAAGCTGGATGTGCATTCATGGAATCCTTTTACTGGATGCACCAAGGTATCTCCTGCTTGCAAAAATTGTTATGCAGAAAAAATGGCATATAAACTGAATAAATGTGGCACTGCAGGATATGAAAATGGTTTTAGGTTTACCGTGCATCATGGAGGCTGGAAAAGTCCCTTTCGCTAAAACGTAAGAAACCAACGATTTTGTGGTAACCAAAATCATATTATAAACAAAATCATAGCAAACAATAAAAGAAGATTGAATACATGGCAACCCTAATTGACACAATATATTTTAAAGAGTTAGCAGAGCAGAACATAGAAGATACCTGCAAAAGAGCTTTATGCAGATACGATAATGTTAAAAAATGTTATTATCTATCTGTATGGGGAGATGATTATGCTGTATATCCTTATGAGTTAAGGATTGAGCGACTAAGCAAAAATTTTGACAATACACACGAGTATTTATATCTATTTATAATAAACTATCTATTAAGAGCAAAAGAGATTGAGCTGTCTAATGAGTGGATATCTGAAAAAGATATACCCGGAGGTTCTACATTTTTTCGTGGTCCGCATGAAATTCCTACTAATCTTATCTCTTCAAAATATAACGGCAATATTTCGGAGTTTAAAAAAAGATGTAACCAACTCAATGGTATTCCGCTTGAAATGGCAGATTCATCATATATTTTCACAATTACACCTCGAATTCCAGTAGCCCTTCTTTATTGGGATGGAGATGCTGAATTTCCACCTGAGTCAAAACTTTTATATGACAAATCCATCACTAAACATTTAGCGTTGGATATTATATTTGCTCTTGCTGTTGCTATCTGTGAGCAGTTTGTTAGAGTACCTTAAACTTTAATTGCCCTCTTTGCAAAACTATAATTGAACCTCTAATTTATTGGATAAAAAATTAGTTTTGCAATAACTTTAATAAAAAACATTGATTTGAAAATTCTCCTCAAATATGGAATCCCTCCGCTTATTCCACTATTTATAATAATATGTATAGCCATTCTATTTGCTAAATACCTTCCTATTTTTAATGGAAAACCTTTTTTTGAATATTTTCCCCGTCTTCCTGAAAATCATATATCTAAGTTTGTTGAAACAGGAGTTGTTGATATTATAGGAGTTGTAGCTTCTAAGCCCGAAGAGTTCGATAAACGGTTAAGATTTGATCTTTTAGTGGAAAAGCTCATTGAGATTAAAAGTGGAAATAAGACTAATAAATTCCCTTTCAATAACTACTTAGGCATGATTCAGGTAAATGTTTATAATCCCGTAACACAATACAAACAAGGAGAGATCGTTTCGCTTAAAGGAAAAATAAAATCTCTTAGGAACTTTAATAACCCCAAAGGTTTTGATTATGTAAGTTATATGCAAAATAGAGATTTATGGGGAAGAGTAAATGTAGATGGAAAAAAAATTAACCTCATAAAAGAGATTGAAAATATTAAAAAACTCTCTTCAAACACTCTCCAAAAGCACAATATTGATAATTTTGAGCCTGTAAATAATTCTGTTAGTTCCCATAGGTTTAATCTCCATGACTTTAATTACTATAAATTGGCTATTGATAACTTTAGAGAACATTTCACAACTCACATATTGAAAAATAGCGATGATAAAGATTCATCAGCCATTCTCTCTGCATTAACTATAGGAAATAAAGATTTAATTTCAAAAGAGCTACAGCAAGATTTTTCAAGAACAGGTGGCAGTCATATTCTTGCAATATCAGGTCTTCATTTATCAATTGTAGCAACGCTCTTTTTTTATCTATTAAATATCTCTTTCTCATTTTCAAGGGTGCTACTGATTCGTGGATGGAGTAAAAAAGTAGCTGCAATTATAACACTATTTCCGCTCATGGCTTACGGAGTAATTTCAGGTTTTTCTGACGCAACTCAAAGAGCGATGATAATGGTTATAATTTTTATGTCGGCAAAAGTGATTGAGCGTGAAAGCAATAATTTCAACTCTCTTGCATCTGCTGGGATTGTTATACTTATATTTGATCCTTTATCGCTTTTTACAATCTCTTTTCAACTCTCATTTGCAGCCGTTTTTTTTATCCTCATGGGTTTATCGCTAATTAATCAATACCAACCCAAACAATTTGAAAATCTTTTTTTAAGAAAATTCATAAGTTTTGTTCTAATATCAATTTGTGCAACTGCTGGCACACAGATTTTTATAATGCACTATTTTAATATCTTCTCATTTTCAGGGTTGATTACCAATTTAGTTCTCATTCCAGTTGTTGGTTTTGTAGCTTTACCAATTGGACTTGCCTCACTATTTTTCTATCCATTTTCTGTTGCATTCTCAGGGCTACTTATTAAATGTGCAATCTTTATCTTAACACCATGTATAGTTTTTATTAAAAATATTGCCAACTTACCTTGTAGTTACATTGAGACATTTACCCCTGATATTTTAGAGATAAGCTGTTACTACATATTGATTATCTCTCTGTTTTTTGTTGCAAAGTTTTGGAAGATATATAGAAAGAATCTTTTTAAACACAAAATAGAGGACAACATAGATTCAGACACCTCAAATTTTAAATTGATACTTTTTAGATGTGGAGTTGTGGCTACTATCTCTTCATTGTTAATAATTTCAATCTATGAATCGATCTGGGTTTATAAAAGATTTTTTAATAAAAACCTTCTGATAACAGTTATAGATGTTGGACAAGGGAACTCTGCTTTAATTGAGATGCCAAAAGGTAAAACAATTCTTGTTGATGGAGGTGGTTTCTCTTATATAGGCAAATTTGATACAGGAGAGAACATTATCGCCCCATTTTTAAGGCAGAAAAAGATAAAAACTCTTGATGCTGTTATTTTAACTCACCCTGATTCAGATCACTTAAATGGGCTTATCTATATTTTTGAACATTTCAACGTAAAAACTTTTATTAAAAATTGTGATGAAAAAGATAACATTGCTTACAAAAATCTTATGGAAGCTATTCAAAAGAGTAGATCACGGCTATTTGTAGTTGATAAGATAGACCCAATTACTATTAAAATTGGAGAGGGAGAACTTAAATTTTTTCATCCTCTCAAACCTTGTAAAAATATTGTTAAAAATTTTTTGAATAAAGAGGATTCAGAAGTTTTAAATTCAAGCAAAATAGAAGAGTTAGACAAATATGGATTGAATATAAAAACATCAGGAGACGAAAATAAAAATATTAATGATAACTCTTTGGTATTTAAGGTTATATTTAAAGATAACTCCATTTTGTTTACAGGAGATATAACAGCAGATACAGAGACTAAAATAACTGATAAATATAAAATTGACAACTCAGATATAAATGGAGAACTAAAGAGTTCTTACCTGAAATCCGATATTCTAATCGCTCCGCATCACGGTAGCTCTGGTTCAAGCAGTGAATTTTTTCTTGATAATGTTGCTCCTGAAAATATAGTCATATCTTGTGGGTGGCAAAATCGTTTTGGATTTCCTAAAAATATTGTGTTAAACAGATATAAAAAACGTGGTATTAAAGTATTTAGAACTGATTTGAACGGAGCTATAATGCTCTCTTCAGATGGAACTAAATGGGAAATTAGCCCTTTTCTTTGAGATATTTATAAACTACCAGATACAATGTTAAAAGGAGAATTAATTTGTTTTTTATATACTTTCCAGTTGCACTTATATTCTCAATATTTGTTTATATTGACTCAGAAAAAGAGCAAATGCCAAGATGGTGGGCTGCTGTTATCTTTTTTGCTCCAATAACAGTAATATATTACATAATCAAAACAAGACAGAAAAAGAGCCTAATTCCTCTGACAATATTGCTATTTGTCTTTATATTGGTGGGTATTGGCGAATCTTTCTTATATTCAAGATTTAAGGATAAGATTATCTATTCTCAATATTCATCTACAGCCAAAGAGGTGTTAAAGCTAACGGAGCAACTTGAATATTCTATAGCACAACTTAACTATATGACTTTAGAGCTTGAGAATCTTTCAAGCGTGGATTCAAGTATTAAAAAAATAGATGAGGCATACACTCTTGTTGATACTATGAAGTCTATACTTGATGAAAATGAGAGAATGATAAAAAAATTTATACTTATTGTTAATGATTACAGAAATGTACTACTTGAGGAGAACTTTGACTGGCTGCTTAAGATTGAAGAGTATTACAACGAACCTATTGTAATTAAATATTTAGACCATCTTTCCACCTATTTAGATAGTTTTGCATCGCTTTTAAAATATACAGGTGAAAATTTTCAGGAGATAAGCAATAGAACTCCTGTTTATCTTAAAAACTATGATAGTTATTACATGACTTATGTTAGGGCATTAGAGAGCCATAGTCTTATTGATATTGGTAGAATGCAGTTTCAGCACAATTTTCTTGTTCATAATCCTGAGATTGAACCATATCTACCCACAATTCTCCAAAAACGTTTTATGAATATATGGAAGAAAAAATAGCCATTATCCTATTCATACTACTCTTGGTCATAAATTGAGTTGCATATATAAAAATTAAATTTATGACCGTTTAAAATAAAGATTTGACAACTTTTTGAAAGTTGTCAAATCTTTAAATACCTAACCACCCTTTAGATAATATTAAGCAATAAGTGCCCTTCTATACTGTAGAAATGGAATTATGACTCTGTTTTTGTTTCCCCCTAAAGCATCATAGGTAATACTAACTACAGGGACTCCCGTTATTCTCTCAATTTTAGCACTCATAGCCTCTGTAACTAAACCTGGGCAGCAAAACGATGGGCTTGTCTGGATAAACAGGGCAAGATCAGGATTCTCTTTAATGGTGTAGTGAATCTTTAAGATATTATCCATTGATTCGCCAGTATGTTCAGGCAATAATCCATAAGTTGCAAGCACACTCTTAAAATCATCTGTGTAGGTGTGGTCAGGCTCATTAAAAAAAGGTTCAAAGTAACGATAATATCGCTTCTCAAACTGTCCCATGGTTGTAAGAATAGCCTTGTTAGATATAAGGCTTAAATATCTTCCCTCTTTAAACCACTTCTTAAAGTATGACTCTGCTATCATTTTAGCAAAACGATAATATGGGGTTGTTATCACCTCTCCGCCATGCTCTTCAATAAAATGAATCAAATCTTGATTCATAACATCATTATCTCTGACGTAAAAATCACCAAAAATACCAACTTTGGGGCGGCTTTCTCTTGGATAGGTCTCTATAGTTTCAAATTGAGATAGTGCAATTTTAAGAGAATCCTCTCTTGTGGTTCTTCCTTCAAATGCCATGTTAAGAATACGAACTGCCTGCTTTATCGCCTCATCAGTTTGACCTTTCACTTTTTCGTAAGGTCTGATTTTACAACCTAACGATCTTAAAAGCCCGCCAAACATATATGAAAAATAGGCATTTAATGAGGCACGAATAGAGATCTCACTAAATGAAAGCTCTCCTTTATAAACGCCTGCTTTTGCAAAATTAGACTCACTATTAGAGTTTGTTATCTCTTTGTTAGAAGAGATAATAGATTTAATATGGTGTGGATAGAGTTTTATGTTGCACGATATTTCAGATTTGCTCATCCACAGAAGGCAATTTTCAGGATTTAGTTTTCTATTAATTATGGTTTGGATATAACCCGCTGCAATCGCATTTAACGGAATACATTGACCAGTGTTTGTTTTAAGGCTTTGCTTAATGGTGTCGTCAGTCTCTTCCATTAAAATTGCATCATAACCTTCACCTCGCAAAGTTGCTGCTAAAAATGAGCAGGTTATAGAGTCCCAATTTGGCATAATAATGGTTTTGTTTAAAAGAACGGATTTTTCTGGCTGATTGCTTTTGCTTAACGCAATTACTTTGTCTGTAAATGTCTCTTTTGCAGGCAGACTTATCTCAAGGTTTGGGTTAAGATGGCTAAGGTCTGGAGTTCTCTTAATATCTCCTTGTTGGCTAAAATTAAAATTCCTAAATGCTCTTACAGCCGCTTCAATACGTGTTTCATATCCAACACTTGAGTCATGTTCATCAAGTTCAAGCACAAGATATGGTTTGTCGTATGCTTCCATTATCTTCTTAAAATAGTCAACGCTAAATGAGTCTGGTGAGCATTTAAAAGAGGTTATATAAACAGGGAAGAGATTGTCTGTTTTTGCTGCAATTAAAGTTGCTTTAAGAATGGTTGCAGCATGTTCCCAATGAATCTCTTTTAAGAGAGGTTCAATTTCAGCAAAATCGTGGTTCTCAAAGTCAAGCATATCTTGCAAAAATGTGTTTATACGCAAAGATGAGAAAATATCTGGAATCTTGCTGTTTAAAGACTCTGATAAAATTGTGTATGGTCTTCCGACAAGTAATACAGCTATATCATTGCTGCTGTTTGCACCAAGAGACTCCTCTTCAACGCTTTGAACAGCTTTGCAACAAGAAATTTTAGAACTATAAAATAGTTCAGAAAATAATTCTTTAAGCTGATCTTCTGCCCCTTGTTTCCACTCTAAAGCCTTATCGTAAGCAGAACTTATATCAAAAAAGCTAATAAGAGAGTCATCAAAAAATTTTACAAAATAGTCATCAGATATTTTATTCTCAGAATTGATAGCTGAATTGGCAATGTTTTTTAAAGCACGGTAAAGTTCTATTTTTGTATAAAAATTTGTGTAGAGATCTTTTACAACTGGAGTCAGCAGACGCTCTTTTTTTATATTTGGTAAAGCTGCAATAACTGACGGGACATATTGTGTGTAGTAACAATATTGCCTTCTACCGCTCTTTTCTCTATTTTTATTCTCAAAATAGTATGGAAGAAAGACATAATCAGCTTTTTCCATAAGGTAGTCAACATGACCATGAACTGATGTAACTGGTGTGCAAAATTCAGCATTAGCAAGGGAGCGGCCACGCGTTACAGGTGATTTCATACGTTCGCTGGTAATGGTTTTAATCCCAAGGTAGTTGAAAAAAATTTTCCAAAAATCTAAATCTTCAACAAGATGAAGTGCTGCTGGAATGCCAACTGTAAATGGATATTGAGTATTGCATGGGTGGGGCAGAGTTACTGCCTTTTTTCTTGCTTTAAGAAGATGGAAATTATTCTCCTTTGCTACATAGTGGCCTGTTCCATAATCTCTTCCGCACAAAAAGCCAAAAGCTACGGTATCACTATCCATTTCAACTACGGTGAGTTTACAGTTATTTGTGCAAAGCTGGCAGGTCTCTTGACGCACTGGAATCTCTCTTTTCCACAGCTCAAAACCTCTAAATTTACTCTTTGGATACTGCTCTTCTCCTGTGAGATAAATCTTATTATAACCATTGATCTGCTCTTCACTATTTTTTTGCTCCCCATTGATATAAGCAGACTCTTGTATCTGCTCATTATTGCTTACAAATGCAACTTGAGTGTGCATATCTTTTATTGTCAAAGCAACACCAAGTGCACCAGTAAGATGGCAGAACTTAGATACATGAATCGGCTTTTTAAGGCGTTGTTCAAAAGCTGCAACTAATGCTCTATTTTTTGCAGTTGCCCCTTGAAATAAAATATTGTCCCCAATCTTTGCTTCGGTTGCAACTTTGGTCATGTAGTTATCTCTGACAGAATGTAAGGCAGATGCAAGAACCTCATTTACACTGTATCCTTCAGAGAGAAAATGGTTCATGTCTCTTTCCATGAAAACTGTGCATCTATCACTTGATATTGGTGATTTTACAGATTCTGTCCGTGCTGAATATTCAAACAAAGGGCAGCCAAGTTTTAAAGCCTGTTCCTCTATAAAACTTCCAGTTCCAGCGGCACAAACAGTGTTCATAAACGATGATGTTACAACACCATTTTTCATTGTGGTAAATTTTGCGTCCTGACCGCCAATTTCAATTATGGTATCAACACTGTTATTGAGTTCATAAGCAGCTCTTGAGTGGGCTGTTATCTCATCAAGCACCAAATCAGCACCAATAACTCCAGCGGACAGCTTTCTGCCAGAACCAGTAGTTCCACACCCAATTATGGTTATGTTGAGATTATAGTCAGATATAAATTTATCAGCAGATTTAAAAATTGCCTGAACCGCCTGAACAGGTCTTGATGCAGTTCTTGTGTAGAAGCCCGCCAAAACTGTCCCTTTTTCTGTAATTATAACAGCTTTTGTGCTTGTTGAACCAACATCAAGTCCAAGGTAGCAGCGATTTAAACCAATTGAGCGATTTACACCAACTGAAGGATCAGAAAAATTAAAAGAGAAATTTGTAGGGTCTTCATAAATATCAACCTCAACCCCTTCAAATATTTCACTCTTAAACCCTGTACAATCAGGGTAATTAGATAGCGTGAGAGTCAATTCGGGATAGAAAAATTTTTGCTGTTTCTCTTTTTCTATCAAAAGGTCATTTAGATTCTTAATATTTATTTTACTGTATGGAGCAGCAGAGTTTATTTCATCAGCCATGCAAAGAGCAGCACCTATTGCTCCATAAAGGTGAGAGTTGTCATCACAGACAAGTGATTCTTTATTTTCTAAATTGTAAGTTTTGTAGTTATTTTTTACAACGCCTGCATCAACACCACTTACAATATAATCTGCAATATCTCTTTTTGCTTGATCTGTTTGAGATTTATTAATCAAATCTTCAAGATGCTTTTTAACTGACCTATTTTTAGAAACACCGCCGCAAAAAATAATGGGCTTATTGATGGTTTCATTAGTAAACAAAGTGTTGTAGATATTTCTTGCAAGCCCTTTACACAACCCATCGCATATCTGAGGCACAGAAAATCCCTCTTGCTGGGCATGTATAAGGTCAGTTTTTGCAAAAACTGCACAGCGAGTTGCAATATCAGGAATTCTAAGAGTGTTTTCAGAAGCAGCATTGCTTAACTCTTCTGGGTGCGACAATCCAAGACGTTTGGATTGCTGGTCAAGAAAACTTCCAGTTCCAGCAGCACAAGAGGTGTTGTTTTTTGAACCGCAATATTTTCCAAACTCATCAAACAGACTTAAACTAAATTTTTCACCGCCAACATTAAGAATTGCTCCAATATCTTTATGAAAATGGCGGGCAGCCCTTATAATTGCAACTTGATCATCATATATCTGACAGCTTTTAACAGTCTGGGGAGTTGAAGAGGTTGCAGCAATATAGTCAAATTCACTTAAATCAACTCCAGATAGTGCCATCTCAAGACCTTTTGCTATATTGCCATGATGAAAGGCACTTCCTTTGCAGAATATAGTTTTTAATTCGTCATCTTTTATACCAGCGACAGAAACTGAAACAGAACCAACATCAATACCCAAAATATTTATACTTTTTTCCATTTTCAGATACTCTCCCTAAACAGAACAACTACTTGTTTTATTATCTTTTTACCTATTTGCTTATCTGTTGTTTTATCTATTTGCATTTGGATTTTAACCATTAGATTTTTTCCTTTATTTCGTTCCAAAAATCACGAACACCTCTACGCCAGCCATCTAAAAAAAGTCTGCCATATTTATTCACACCATCTGAGCTTTTTTCAACAAGCTCTTCAGAAGATAAAAGATTATTAAAATAATTACCAAGCGTATCATCTTTAGTCATCTCTACTGCTGAAGAGAGTCCAAGTGCATATATAAGGTCATTATAATGGGCGTTTTTTGCCCATTGCAGCCCTTTGGAATGTCCGCTTTCAGAGTAATTTCCTTCAGCCCGCTTTTTTTCATTTTTTAATCTATCTATAATCTCTGCCATATCATGATCTTCTTGCAATCTTCTTTGGAACTCCTCTTTTTTATGTATTGCTTCAGCTAAAGCGTCTTGAAACATTTTGGAGAAATTAAAAGATTGTCGCCACTCTTCCATCTTTTCATAAAGCATGTCTGGAATGCTTAAGGTTATTTTACGGGTCATGTTTTTATCTCCATAACTGTTTTTTTTAAGAGTATGTAGTATGCCGTACCTCTATGCTTAATCAGTAGCAATATTCTCTAAGAGGTGTTAATTAAGTTAATACGTATTATATTTTAGTGGTAGTGTCAAGAAGGTTAGTAAAATCTTTAAATATCAATCCCATATTTTTTAAATTCATTTCCACAAGCAATGTTTCCCAGTCTTTTGTCTGAAAACAGTTAAATTTTCAGATAAATCATGTTTCATTTAATCTTGAGTTATAGTATATAACGACCTTAAATTTTTCATAGGTATTATAAAAAATTGAGTTGTTTGGAAATTTCTATGAGAAAAATTTTAAGAATCTAAAATAGTTACGGTGGTATTGATGATAATAAAAAGTGTTGAAAATTTTGGCTTTTGGACAACTCAACAAATTGAAAACGTTGGCAGAATCTTTATTTTTCTGTTTACTGGGCTTTTTCATATTTTTACCTTTCCTTTGCAGATATTTAAAATTATTGAACACACATGGTTTATTGGCACTAAATCAATGGTTGTTATTATGTTGACGGGTATCTTTACAGGAATGGTTTTGGGGCTTCAGGGATATTACACGCTTATAAAATTTGGCTCTGAAGGGATGCTTGGTTCGGCTGTTGCTTTGACGTTGATTCGCGAACTTGGACCTGTGCTTACAGCAATAATGATTACAGCACGGGCGGGTTCCGCAATGGCTGCTGAGATTGGAGTTATGCGAATTTCAGAACAGATAGATGCTCTTGAAACTATGAACATAAATCCAGTTAGATTTATATTTAGCCCAAGAATTGTGGCATCTATAATAAGTTTTCCGCTTCTAACCGCCTTGTTTGATGTAGTAGGTGTTGTTGGAGGTTATGTTACTGGCTCTCTTATGCTTGGGATTAATGGCGGAATTTATATCTATCGTGTAAATGAGAGCGTAGTTATGGCTGATATTACAGGCGGATTTCTAAAATCTCTTGTATTTGCAATTGTGGTTACAACAGTTTGCTGCTCTCAGGGTTATTTTACCCATCTTCAGACAAGGGGGGGATTTGGTGCAAAAGGGGTAAGTTTTTCAACTACTACTGCTGTTGTAAACTCCTGTGTTATGATTTTAGTATTTGATTATGTAATAACATATCTTCTTTTATAAATAGGTTTTTATGAAATCACCTTTGATTGAATTTATAGATGTTAAAAAAAGTTTTGGAAGCAACCACGTTATGCAAGGGGTAAATCTCTCCATATATGAAGATGAAACAACTGTTGTCATTGGCAAAAGTGGTTCAGGGAAAAGTGTGCTTTTAAAGCATATTATAGGGCTTATGCACCATGACTCAGGAAAGGTGCTATTTAAAGGAGAAGAAATATCTTCTATGCCCCGCAAAAAAAGAGAAGAGTTTAAACTCAATTTCAGCTACATGTTTCAGGAAAATGCTCTATTTGACTCCATGAATATTTATGAAAATATCGCTTTGCCTTTAACTGAAACTTCGCGTTTCTCCAAGCAAGAGATAAGAAAAAAAGTTGAGATGAGAATGGAGCAGCTTGAAATTCAAGGGACATCAAACAAATATCCAGCCCAACTTTCAGGAGGTATGAAAAAAAGGGTTGCCCTTGCAAGAGCTTTAATAACTGAACCATCAATTGTTCTTTTTGATGAACCAACAACTGGGCTTGATCCTGTAAGAAAAAATGGTGTTCACGCAATGATTAAGTCATATCAGCAGATGTTTGGATTTACAGCGGTGATTGTAAGCCATGAGATACCAGATATATTTCAGATAGCTCAAAGAGTTGCTATGATTGAAAAAGGAAAAATAATATTTCAAGGTTCTGCTGAGGAAATAATGAAATCTGATTTAAATGAAGTAAGCAACTTTATTAATGGCATCGGAGATTTTATGGAGTATTGATTCTAAAATATTGAAAGATAGAAGTGCTATTACCCTTAACTTTGTAGAGGGTTTAATGGTTGCTAATACTCAAAATACAACTTAAAACATTTAGGAAAAAATAATATGAAAAAAGGAATGGTTGAGTTTTATGTTGGAATTTTTATGATTATTGGTATTGTATGTTCTTCCTACCTTATTATTGAACTTGGTGGTGTAAGAGTTATAAATACTAATGATTACAGGCTTTATGCCTATTTTAGCTCTGTTGCTGGTTTAAAAAAAGGGGCTGGCGTTGAGATGGCAGGGGTCGAAATTGGCAATGTTGTTTCAATAACATTGGATACAGAAAAATTACTCGCAAAAGTTGAACTTGGAATCCATGAAAATATCAAATTAGCTGAAGATGTAATGGCATCAGTTAAAACTTCAGGAGTTATCGGAGATAGATATATTAATCTTTCCCCTGGAGGCTCTGAAACTATGCTTGAATCAGGCGAGACCATTTTTAATACTGAATCTGCTATTGATATTGAATCGTTAGTAAGTAAATATATTTTTGAGAAAGAGGAGAAAAAAAAATGAATAAGGTATCAAAAAACAACTCTCTATTAACTGCTTTTAGTATTATCTCAATAGCGATAACTCTATTGTGCCCTTCAATTATCATATCAGCAGATTTAGTACCAGAAATTGAGTTGAGAAATGGAGTAAATGCAATTGTAGAGACACTAAATGATCCAGCACTTGCGGGAGTAGAGCAAAAAGAGGCAAAAAAGGAGGCCGTGTTTAGTAAAGCTGAGTCAATTTTTGATTTTAATGAGTTTTCTAAAGGGGCACTTGGAACTAATTTGCAACGCTTTTCAAAGAGCCAACAGACCGAATTTTCTAAATATTTTGCACGCCTGATTGCAGATACATATCTTGCAAAGATTGATGATGAAAATTTTAAGGATTTAAAAATTACTTACCTAAAAACCGATATGCTTGATTCTACAAAATCTGGTATTGAACGAGCTGACATTCAATCAGAAGTATTTCATAATAAAATCACTACTCCTGTACATTATAGAATGATGAAGAAAAAAGGGGAAAAATGGAAAATCTATGATGTAAAGATAGAGGGTGTAAGTTTAGTTGGCAATTATAGAGAACAATACAGAACAAGATTTAATGACTCTCCTGATAAAATTATTAAGGAGATTAGGGAGAAAATTGAGAAATGATCTCACAAGGTAACAGTAATCTAATGAGATATTTAAAACAGAGATTAGCTATACATTGGCTTTTTATTTCGTTCGTTTTGATTACAATATTTTGCACAAGCTCTTTTGCTGGCAATGAATCTTTAGATGATGAACTTTATGGAGATGAGTATGTAAAATCAGACGCACAATCTGTATCTGATCCGCTATATTGGTTTAATTATGCAATGTTCTCATTTAACGATAAACTATATTTTTGGGTATTAAAACCAGTTGCCCAAGGTTATAAATTTATAACACCTACTAAACTTAGAAATGGTCTGAAAAACTTTTTTCACAACACTCTTTTTCCTGTTAGGTTTGTTAATAATATTTTGCAAGGAAAAGGAGAACAAGCTCTTTTGGAAGCTCAAAGTTTTGTAATCAATACAGTTGGAGGGGGATTAGGATTTGCAACACCTTCGGATTATATATTTGGAATCAAAAGTTATGAAGAAGATATGGGGCAGACATTAGGACAATACTCTTTAAAAGAGGGGTTTTATCTGGTTCTTCCGTTAATAGGACCATCAACATTGAGAGATACAGTTGGATTTGCTGGAGATTTTTTTCTATCACCTACAAGCTATATTGAATCAACAGAGCTTGCTGCAGGAGTCGGAGCTTTAGAGCAGGTTAATGGGGTCTCTTTTAGAATTGGAGATTACGAATCACTTAAAAAAGCTGCTTTAGACCCTTATGTTGCACTAAAAGATGCTTATATACAAATGAGAAGAAAACGGGTTAGTGAGTAGCCTACTTATTATTCTATAAAAGAGAAGCAAATAGATATTTTTATGTTACTTTAAAATTTGCACTGATTTTAAAGACATCTGTAGCTGGAAGGTTTAAAATATCATCGACTCCTGTTCTTTCTGATATTTCTTTAAGGTTTTTTTCGATAATATTCATAGATTCTGCTATAAACGTGAACCATATATTATATCTATGGCTTCTCATATAGTTATGGGTAACGCCAGAATATTTATTAACTACGGTTGTAAATAGTTCCAACTTCTCATCAGGAACTGATGCTGCACAGAGTGTGCTGAAAAAACCAAGTTTGTATGGTCCAAAGTTTCCCCCAATACGCCTTATAATCCCGTCACTTTTCATTTTTATAAGCCTTTCAAGTAACTCATCTTCAGAAATACCAAGCTCTTGAGATATTAATTTGTATGGGTTAGGATCAATAGGGAAAGAGGTCTGTATCCTATTAAGGATGTTCTTATCGGTATCATCAATTTGAGTCATAACATTATCTCCTAAAAGAATATCTCTTCTTCCATAAAAATCGGATATCTTGCCCCTCAAATATTTAGAGGCTAAAAAGCCATGGGTAAAACAATATTTTATTCATACCGTTTATTTTTTTCTAGTTGAAGAATAAAGTCAAGAGTATATTTTATTGCGTAGTGATTAAATGTGATGTGATGCAAGATGATTTTTTTATGCCAATAAAAAGTGGGGAGGTGGGTTTATTTCTCATTGATTTTATTATGGAGGCGGCTTCCAGATTTGAACTGGAGAATAACGGCTTTGCAGGCCGTCGCCTTACCGCTTGGCCAAGCCGCCTTTTTAGTATCTGGAGCGGGAAACGGGATTTGAACCCGCGACTTCGACCTTGGCAAGGTCGCACTCTACCACTGAGTTACTCCCGCTCAGAAAAGTCTCTAATAAATATACCTATCTCACTATTTTGTCAACAATTAATATTAAGGATCAAGGCAATTAACCACTTGAAAATACTGCCACCCTAACTTGGCAGGGGTGTTAGATTGCTAACTAAAATACTATGTAACCCTTCCCCCTAACTTGGTTATGTTGGCCACTATTGCTTATTTCGTTCAAGTAGGTTTATCTCTTCTGATGTAAGAACCTTATCAATATCAAGAAGGATTTTAACTCCTCCTTCTAATTTTGCCATTCCAAGAATATATTCAGAATCAAGACTTGTTCCAAATGAAGGAGAATCTTCAATATTTTCTCCCTTTATATTTAAAACTTCAGAAACAGAATCTACAACTATTCCAATAACCATCTCACCATAACTGGCTGTTATTTCAACAACAATAATGCAAGTTCTCTCTGTATATTCACTCTCTGGTATTGAAAAACGAAGCCTTAAATCAATTACAGGAATAACCTTGCCTCTAAGATTTATAACGCCTTTAACAAAATTTGGAGTTCTTGGCACAGATGTAATTGGCATCATTCCAATAATCTCTTTTACCTGCAATATCCCTATTCCATATTCCTCACCAGCTAAAGAAAAAGTAAGATATTTTCCCTCTCTATCATTTGAACTAATGTTTAATTTCTCTTTTTCTAATCTTTTTTCCATTTATTTTTCCCCTAAATTTCTATTGTTGTTGTTATATTTTTATTATTTATAATTTTTTAAAAGTCTGCATCTTGCTGAATTAAAGTTGCCCTATTTCTTAGCAGCCTCTATAAATGTATATATTTTAGCAATCATCTTGGTTGTCCATCTACTCTTACCTGATAGAGGTTTTATCTCTTCGTTGTTCAAAATTTCAGTAGTCTGCTCTACAGTATGTCCATCTTTTCTTAGTTTTATAATAATATTGATAACTTCAGCTTTATATTGTTCAAAATTATTCTCAATTGATGCTTTGGGCTTCTCAATTTTTGGTTTTAATGGCTCTTCTTTTTCAGATTCAAGTAGAGCAGAAAGATCGTTCATAATATCATCTTGTTTATCATCTACAATTAGCGACATGAGATCATCAACATCGCTGTCTAAAACAGCGGGTCTAAGACTGCCAACATCTTCATCAATAAGAGTTGATAGATCGTCCATAATGTCGTTTTCTTTAAAATTATTATTCAAAACAACATCATTAGGTGAGCTATGTGGGTCATCATCAATTAGCGACATAAGATCATCAACATCACTATCAAGTATCTCTGGCTTTACATCATTTTGAAGCTCATCTTCAATGAGTGTGGATAGGTCGTCTATCTCATTGTCTTTATAATCTCCTTCATCTTCAATGAGTGCGGATAGGTCGTCTATCTCATTATCTTTATAATCTCCTTCATCTTCAATAAGGGCGGATAGGTCGTCTATCTCATTATCTTTATAATCTCCTTCATCCTCAATAAGGGCGGATAGGTCGTCTATCTCATTATCTTTATAATCTCCTTCATCCTCAATGAGTGTGGATAGGTCGTCTATCTCATTATCTTTATAATCTCCTTCATCTTCAATGAGGGCAGATAGGTTGTCTATCTCATTATCTTTATAATCTCCTTCATCTTCAATGAGTGCAGATAGGTCGTCTAATTCATTATTTAGGGTGTCTTCGTGATCGTTAGTAATATAAGGTGAATTGGGAATCTCTTCGTCTTGAACTTGAAGCGTGTTAGGCATTTGTTCGGAAGCACTTTTAGTAGTAGATTGTGATTCAGAGAAGATATTGCCAAGAGGTAAAGATTTAAGTAAATCTGCTGATATGTTTTTAATTGCATCTGCAAGGTTATTCATTGCATTGGCTTTATGTTGCTCTGCGTCAGAACGCTTTGCAAGGGCGTAAGCTTTCTGCTGTTCTGCTTCTGCTCGTATCTTTTCAGCTTCGGCTTTCTGTATTTCAGCCTGAGCTTTTTTCTCTTCAGCTTCGGCTTTACGTTCTTCAGCGGCTGCTTTCCTCTCCTGGGCAGCTACAATCCTCTCTTGTTGGTTATAAAATTTCTCAAAAAGAGCAGAAATTAACTGTATGCTATCATTTACCCGTAATGGCTGACTCATTGAACTTGAAGAATCTGAAACATCTTGTATAACAGATTGAAGTGAAGGGATAAAAGAGTTTAATGAAGGTGAGAGAGTCTGACTTTGTTCGCTTTTAGCCTTATCATCAAGAGCATCATCAATCTCTGTTGGAAGCATACCTGAGTTAATCTTTTCTGAGATAAATTTCAAAGTATGCAAAGACTCTGATTGATATAATTTCTCTCCATCTTTCTCAATATATGGCAGCCATTTATTAAATCTGTTTAACAAGAACCTGACAGTTGCACTGCCAATATTTAGTTCTTTTGCCAACATTGATCGAGTCATTAAATTATTTGCAAACATTTTTATCCCTTGATGTTTATTTGTTGACGAATTATTCATCAACTCATATCAAAAAGCATAAATACAGTCAAAACTTCTGGAAAATAATTTTTTATCCGTTTGACACTGTAATATGTGGTTGATATAGATAACTAAATTATAAAAATATAGTCAAAAAATAGTAATAACCCTAAAATCATACTTTTATTTTAAATAAATATAACGCTAAGATATATAATAACAACAAATAGTAGCATCTTTGATGCAAGGAGGACAAATGGGTGAAAATCACGATCCAAAATCGCTTCTAAACCATATTGATTCTGTGAAAAAAGGCAAAAGAACCTTTGAAGATGCTTTTCAGGGTGTTGCAAGAATGATCCTTGAATCAGGCGTTGAGAAGATCAATGTCAAAGGCAGGACTACATACCAATTTGGTCTGTTTAGTAAAGGAAAAAAGCACCTTGTTGGCATGTATGATGAGATAAACAGCTTTGTCTCTTTTGTTAAAGATGCTTCAGAAGGTGGCTCATCAAGAGAGATGGCTTTTGTTCTTGTTGGTGAACCCGGAAATGGTAAAACCTTTTTTGTTGACTATCTTTGCGATGCCTACAGAAATTTTCTCTCAAGACAGGAGAATAGAAAATATAGTTTTAGGTTCAAGAAATTAGATGAACTTGAAGGATACGGCAAGATAAAGATTATTGAATCTCAAACCTATGAAGACCCCATGATTCTTGCAATGAATATCATGGAGACTAAAGCTCAATCAAAGGAGTATTTAGCTAAACAGTTTAAATTTTCTGAAAAAGAGATTGATAGCCTTTTTGCCCTTTATCGTCCACTTGGGGCTTGTTCAGCGTATATTTGGAATCAAATAATAGAGTATTGCGAAAATGATATTGAAAAGATGCTATCATTTATTGAAATTACTCAAGTTCCTCTTACCGAAAGTCTTGGAACAATTACAGGCAAATATCCTGCAAAAGATAAAATTACATCATCTGCTGTTGATCTGCTGGGTGAAGAGTCGATTCAGAGGCTCTTGCACATTACCGATACCAATAATCCCTACCGTTTTGATTTGCGGCGTGGTGCTTTGGCAAGAGTTGCTGGCGGCGGTATCCATTTTAGCGATGAGATTTACAAAAACAAAAAAGACCTTGTGCAGGTCTATTTAGGAGTAATTCAAAATAGAACCATTGAGATTGACGGATATAAGTGGCCCATTGACACATTGATTATTGCAACAAGTAATAACTCTGAGTTTAATACATTTTTGGCTGAAAAAGAGGAAGCACCAATTGTTGACCGTTGCCGTATATGTTATGTGGCACACAACACTGACTACAAACTCCAAAAAGAGCTAACAGGGTATGCTATTGGAAATGATGCAAAAAGCACAATTAACCGCGAAAAACTTCATCAAGACCCAAATTTGAATTATGCAGCATCAGTTGGTGTTGTTCTAACGCGACTCCCAAGGTCAGAGAAATTGACCGCAGTTGAAACAATGAAGCTCTCTGCTGGTGAAGTTGCTGGTGAAAAGAGCCTTAAAACACTTGGAGAGTTGATTGATACCCTTAATCAAGATACTGACATCACCAGAAGATTTGGACAAAAAGGTCTTGGTCAGAGAAATCTTGGAAGAGCAATCCAGTTGTTGCTTGAAAGTTCTGAAACCAATGAAGGCAACTGTATGTTTGCCCTTGATATTTTCAAGACTCTTGAAACAGTGGTTCTTGATTATGTTACTGATTCTGGTGATCGGGCAAAGTTTATGGAAGATTTAAAAACAGCCCGTGGACTTTACCGTGAAAGAATTATGACTGAAATCTTTAACGCTTACATGGACGAACCTCTTGCAATCAAAAAAGATGTTATGAACTATGTTAATATGATTATTGGAATTGATGCAGAACATCTTGGGGCTGATATGATGTGGAAATATAAAGACCCACAATCAGGTGAACTAAAAGCTATGAAGATCGATGAACGATATATTAAAAATGTTGAAGATCGACTTGGGCTTAAGACTGAAGAGCAAAGATCGTCATTTAGAAATACTATCAGAAAGATATATGGGCAAAAACTATCTCTTGATCCAAATTATGATTTTATGGACAATCTTGAGTTGGTCAAAGCAATCACTGATGTGAGGCTCAAATCTGACATTGCTGGTGCTGGAAGCCTTGTAGGTGCTCTTGCAAATCGCACAAACGAAGAGAACCAAAAACTCCATGATAGAATGATAAACACCATGATTAACAAACTTGGTTACTGCAACACCTGTGCTCAAAAGACCATAGAGTATTTCTGTAGTCAGGAAGATGATAAATAAATATATGGTCGCCCGAGTCAAATAGAGGACGAATAATGAGAATCCGGTTCAGGGTGACCGTAGGGGTGAATCCTGTATTTGCCCCGAACTTGGAGAACCCGAGTGAGGAGGTTGATAAATCATGATAACTCTTGATGAACTTTTGGAAAAGGACAAGAAGCGTGAAGAGGATGGATTTAAACGCAAAATTCGTATTGGTCGCATTGTCAAGCCTATTAGAGGTGGTGGAAAGGAGAAAATTGTAGTTGTTCCAACCACTGTTGAGGAGAAGTTTGTCCACGATGAAATTCAGCTTGGCACAGAAGATGGAGAAGGCGAACCAAACGGCGGCACAGGTGATGGTGAAGAGGGTGATATAATAGGAGAAGAGAAAATTCGTCCATCTGAAGAAGGAGAAGGTGAGGGGCAAGGTCAGGGCGATGGAGAGGGACCTGGTCAAGGTTCAGGCGGTGAACATGAATTTGAATCAAATGCCTATGAGCTTGGTAAAGTTCTTTCTCAAGACTTTGAGCTTCCAAACCTTGTTGATAAAGGCGGAAAAAGAACTCTTGTAAAATTTACTTATGAGATGACAGATAAACACAGAGGTTTTGGTCAAATTCTTGATAAAAAAGCCACGTTACGCCGTATTGTTGAGACCAATATAAGTCTTGGCAATATTCCTGATGTCTCTGAAATTGACAGTGCCTCATTTATTGTGTCGCCTTCTGATATGATCTACAGGATACTTTCAAGAGAAAAACTGTATGAATCTCAAGCACTTATCTTTTTTCTTAGAGATTATTCGGGTTCAATGAGCGGTAAACCTACTCAAACTGTAGTATCTCAGCATGTTATGCTTTATTCATGGCTTTTGTATCAATACCATAAACAGGTGATTACTCGATTTATTCTGCATGACACTGATGCCCGTGAGGTTGATGATTTTTATAAATATTACTCGTATAAAGTTGCAGGAGGCACAAAGGTTGCCGCAGCCTACAAAATGGTAAATACTCTTGTTGAAAAAGAGGGGCTTGCAAAAGATTATAATATCTATGTTTTTCACGGCACTGATGGCGATGATTGGGATACACAAGGCAAAGAGGCGGTTGAAGAATTAAAGAAGATGATCTCATACTCATCACGCATTGGTATCACAGTTGCAAAACATAGTTACTCTAAATCAAAACCAACAGAGGTAGAAAATTATATAAAGGCATCGGGGTTACTTGAAAAACACCCAAATCATATACGAATGGATGTTATGGACGAAGATGCAGAAGATGCAAGAATTATTCAAGGTATTAAAAATCTTATCTCTTAGATATCTTTCTTGGAAAACTAAACTGTAGCCCTAATATATGAACGGCTTGATAAATATCTTAACAAAGCTAACTATTAACAGCAAAAAGATTTTTTTTCGACCAACAAATCTACATATTGACAAGAGTATCTGACTAAGATAATGTGAAAAATTATTAATTCTAAAAGATAAGACGGCAAGCTTACTTAATAGAGATACCTTAACAAGGTAATTATTTTTTTAAACAGGAGGTAGTTTTATAATGGCAACCATAGAGATAAATGGGACCACTTTTGAAGTTGATGAAGATGGATTTTTGCTTGATTACAAAACTTTTACCAATGATTGGGTTGAGTATGTAAGACAGCAGGAAGGTATTGAAGAACTTAATGATGAGCATTGGTCAGTAGTTAATGTTCTGCAAGACTATTATGAAAAAAATGGTATTGCTCCAATGGTTCGTGTTCTTTCTAAATTGACTAAATTCAAGCTAAAACACATATATGAGCTTTTTCCTTCAGGACCTGGTAAAGGTGCCTGTAAAATGGCTGGTCTTCCAAAACCAACCGGATGTGTATGATCCATTCACTTATCTGATATAGTTCTTTTTCTTTATAAAAAAGCCCTGCATATATTATGCGGGGCTTTTTTTATAAAAGAGTTGATGATTTTCCAATTATAGTATGACTACATAACATCAAGTGCATTAATATCTGGGTGGCTTTTTAATGCCCTTAAAAATTGTTCTGTTCTCTTCACCCACCTTTTGCGGAGAACCGTTGCTGTATGTTTCATAATAAGATATCCCATGGTGTGATCTTTTTCCATCAGATCCAATAGATCATTTCTGTGTATTACAAAGAGAGTTGCCGTCTCATTACATATAGCCGCCGTTGAACGTTCATCTCTATGCAGCAACACAGAAAGCCCAAATGCTTCACCAGCCTCTATAGCACTTACATTAACAAGAATATCCTTTGATATTTTCTGTTCAAGAAGAATCTGTCCCGAATTGACAAGATAAAAATTTTCAGCGGGGTCCCCTTCATTAAATATGATCTCACGATTTTCAACTTGAAGCACCTCTGTTATGGCAATAATTTTTTCAAGCATCTCATCAGTGAGAAACTGCATAAATTCATTTTTTTTCAAATCTGATTTTTTTATCATCTCAACTTGATCCTTATAATTATTTTATAAATCTACACTCCGACTCCTACACTTAATTCAGGAGAAAAAGAATAATTCTAATTTAAGCATGATCACAAAAACATATATAAAACAACAATAAATAGGCCAGCAAAAGCTGCATAGATACCTACAGGAGATGTGCCATTTCTAAAAGAAGATGATATAGACTGTTCATATTTCTCCTTTCTATCTAAATTGCTTAAAATAGGATATAATATAAAACGTGTTAAATTTGTAATTGGCTCTAATGCAAATCTGTTCACAGCTCGAGTAAAGTCTTTAACAATAATCTGATCAAGATAACTATTTAGTCCGTTAAAAATTCTTGAAATCACAAAGTTCAATACACGAATAGGTTTACGGTAAAACCAATCTGTATCTATATTTATTGCTCTAATTTCAGCAGGATAATATCCAGACTTAAGAAGCAGGTAAAACGCTAAAATGCCAAATGTTAATAATTGCAACTGCCCCACAACATGGGCTGACGTATAAGGGATATATTCCACCGGGTAAGGCAGAATATTGTATAAAGGCTGGGGATATATACCTATAAAAACACACAAAAATGCAGCAATTCCCATAGCAATAAGCATGTTCAACGGCGGCTCTTTTGCACGTATACCAGAGTCATGGCTAAAAAATGTAAAATAAGGGACTTTAATTCCCGCATGGGCAATAACACCTGCAGATGCAAATTGCAGCATCAGCCAAATAGCTGCCATGTGCCCCTCACCAGCAGCACTTATGATCAAAGACTTGCTGACAAACCCACTAAACAGAGGGAACGCAGATATAGAAGCCGCTCCTATCAAACAAAATATACAGGTTAAAGGCATAGTTCTGTATAGTCCGCCAATCTCTGTACATTTAATTTTACCAGTAACATGAAGAACAGACCCCGCAGCCATGAATAACAAAGCCTTGTAGAGAATATGAGAAAATGCGTGGGCTACAGTGCCATTAATAGCAAGTTGTGTTCCTATGCCTACTCCACACATCATAAATCCTACCTGATTTATCAGACTATAGCCTAATACTCGGCGAATATCATTTTCAATTTCTGCATAAAATACAGGTAAAATAGTCATAAAAGCACCTAACCATATTAGCAGTTCTGCTCCAGGAAAAATTCTTGCCATCACATAAACAGCACTTTTGGTAGTAAAAGCACTCAAAAATACAGCACCAGTTACAGTTGCCTCAGGATAGGCATCTTTAAGCCAAGGGTGCAGGGGCGGAATAGCAGCATTCACTGCAATTCCAATAAATATAAGCCATGTTGATAAGCTGCTAAGGCTCATATTAACTATTGTCATTGAGCCAGTATCATTAATATAAAGTATAATACCTGCTAATAGAAATAGACCTCCGATAACATGTATTAATATATAACGAAATGCAGCAGATTGAGATTCGTTTGTACGTCTTGCAAGAATAAGGAATGTAGAAGCAACAGCCATAAATTCCCAAAAAATGTAAAGTGTAAGTAAATCACCAGCAAAAGTAACGCCTAATGCACTTCCTGCATAAATAAATCCAGAAACATGCTGTAGATCATCCTCAACTTTTAGGGCAAATATAACTGCAATAAATGATATTATAATGAAAATATATCCAAAAGGTAAACTTAGCCGATCTACATGCCCAAAAACAAGATCATACTCCATAAATCTAATTACCCAATGATTTCCTTCAGGTACTCGAAGCAAAGTTATAAATGCAAGCAGAGGAAGACTCAACATAAGTGCAGATTTAAATTTGCCTTTTAACAGGGGAATAAAAAGAGAACCAATAATAAAAATTAATCCAGGTGGAAAACCCGCGGTCAAAATATGGTTAATCATAATATCTCTCGTCCCTTTTTGTAAATAATCTCAAAAGTTTGGCAATAAAAATTACCATTACACAGGCAACAAATCCAAATACAGCATAAAATGAATGCCAATCTTCCCATGGAAAATGACCATGTTTATGGATAAAAAAATCCGCGACAAATAGTATAACAAGTAAGCTAAAAAAGAATGTAAGTACTATTTTAACATTTTGTGGCTTGTCAAATATATATGTCCTGCTGTTATCTGTTATCTGTTTATCTTTTTCCATAATTTTAAATTCCATTAAAATCAAAATAAGTTATAAAGAGCTGATAAAAATGACTGCAAGATAGATAAGACTTACAGTAAAAGAGACAAAAAAGATTGTCTTATACCCTGGAACAGCTTCATAAGAGATTATTTCATACTTCTCTTCTTCATTCATTATTTTTTACCCTCCCATAATTGTTGAGACAGCAAGTGAGGCAAGTTTTAAAAAAGGCTGCGGATAGAAAAATAGCAAGATAGAAATTGAGGCAGTTATAACTAAAGGAACAACACACCATAGTGGAGCCTCTTCAACTTTATCTTCAAATAACATCTGATCTTCACTACAGAAAAAAGCATTGTAAAACACTGGAAAAAAGTAAGCAGCGTTTAAAAAAGAACTACCAAGAAGCACAAAGAGAAAAATAAGATTTCCTGATTCAATAGTACCAAGTACAAGATACCATTTACTAATAAATCCACCGCATGGTGGAAATCCCACAACGCTTAAAGAGCCTATAAGAAACGCTGTCATTGTAATTGGCATTCTTCTGCCAATGCCCTTCATTTGGCTTATATACTTAACTCCAGTTGCACAAAATATTGCCCCAGCACAGAAAAAGAGCGTTATTTTACCAAATGCGTGCATCGCGATATGGAGCATTCCGCCTGTCATACCAGATTTTGACAATAGAGCTACCCCAAGCACAATATAAGATAATTGCCCAATTGTTGAAAAAGCAAGCCGTCTTTTTAATTCATCTTGAGACAGAGCAATTAAAGAGGCAATAATAATTGTAAATGATGCAATAACACATACTATTGTGCTGATATTAAAATCAGCAAGAACAGAAGTTCCTATAATACCAGTAAATACTCTTACTACGCTAAAAGCTCCTACTTTCACAACTGCCACAGCATGTAACAAGGCACTTACTGGAGTTGGGGCAACCATTGCTGCTGGAAGCCAAGAGTGCATTGGCATAATTCCAACCTTAGCAAAGCCAAACAAAAACATCATTGAGATCATTAACGCAAGACCTGAATTTATATGACCTGCCATCACTCCGTGAGGAGCAAAATCAAGTGTACCAGTAAAGTGATAGGTTATCATCATTGCCGGTAGGGCAAAACCTATTGAACCGCCAAGTATGTAAAATAGATATTTTCTACCAGAGCTTCTTGCCTCTTTATCTTGATGGTGGGTAACTAAAGGAAATGTTGCAAGAGAGAGAATCTCATAGAAAATATAGAGGGTCAGAAGGTTTGCAGAAAAAGCAACTCCAATAGTTGCTGAAATAGCTGCTGCAAAAAAGGAGAAATAACGGGTTTGGCTATGTTCGTCTAATGAACGCATATAGCCTATTGAATAGATAGAGGTTACAATCCACAAAGATGATGCAACTAAAGCAAAGAGCATTCCAAAGGCATCTACCCTAAAACTTATTCCAATATCAGGAAACACCTGAAAAAGAGTAAAACTTACTACTTTTCCGTCTAAGATAAGCGGCAACATTGA
Organism: Desulfamplus sp.; assembly: GCA_015231615.1. GTDB lineage: Bacteria > Desulfobacterota > Desulfobacteria > Desulfobacterales > Desulfobacteraceae > Desulfamplus. Next base: position 31,113 of record JADGBE010000023.1, read on the forward strand.
GAGAATAATCAACAGCTTGATTCCTGCTGCAACTAATGTCCATGTTTCCCGAATATTTTGAGTTCTGCTTGAAATAATACCGGGAATTGCTAAAAGAGAGATGAGAACGGCAAAAACAGGTTTTATAGAGAATACAGTTTCCATTAACATATGCTGATATAACCCCTTAAAAAAGCTGATAACTCCTTAAAAATGTAAAATAAATTTTTGACAATTAAAGCAGTCTTTAAAAAAATACTAAATAATAGCTGCCGGGATAACAAAATCAATAATATTGGCAACAATTGTTCCAGAATAGAGTCCTAAAATAACCAACATAATAGATACCGCAATAAAAGGTATCAGCATCTCAAGAGGTGCCTCTTTAACTACCCCGTTATGTTTTGTAGTTTCATAATGTTCATCATGATGATCCTGATGATGGTGGAGAAGAGTGTTATGGCTGTGATGGTAAACGTGATCATGATTGTGTTCTTTAAAAGGCTCAAAATGTGCAATCTCTAATATTCTAAAAAAAAGAACGGCATTAACAAGTGAACTAAAAATTAACGCTGCAACAAACATATATTGTCCAGCAGCAATACCGCCTGAAATTAAATACCATTTGCTGAAAAAACCGCATGTTGGAGGTACTCCAACCACAGAAAGTGCTGCAAGAGTGAAGCCTGCCATAGTAAAAGGCATTTTTCCAAACATTCCTTTTAAACTATCCCGCGAATCTTCTCCTGTTTTCCATAAAAATATTCCAGCAGCCATAAATAGTGCAAGAGTCATAGCAGCATCATTTACTATATGAAGAATTGCACCTGAAATACCGATCCGGTTACCAAGAAAAAATCCGCCTACCATGTATCCTACTTCAGCAATAATTATATAGCAAAGCATCCGCTTATAATCTTTTTGGGCAAGTGCGGACAACGAACCAAAAAAGATTGTTATAATTGCTAACCAGACCATAAACTCACTAATTTTTAGATAATTAAATGTATATTCAGGTGAAAATAGAGTAAGGCAGATTCTAATCATAATATAAATAGTTACTTTAGTGGTAAGAGGTGCTATTAAGCCTGCAGAAACATTTGAACAATCTGAATAAGCATTAGGAAGCCACCCATGTAGAGGAAATATAGCCATTTTAATTAAAAGACCTGCCATACAGATTATAAATGCAAAAAGAATAATAGAAGAGTTCATCATAGTAGGAATAATTGATGCAATGTCTGCTATATTTAAAGAACCCGTAGCAATATAGAGATAGCCAACTCCTAGAAGATAGAAAGTAGCTCCAATTGTTCCAAGAAATAGATAGTTTAAAGTAGCAAGAGGTGATCTGTTACTGCCAAGACCAATAAGAGCATAACCTGACAATGATGCAATTTCCATCAAAACATAAAGATTAAAAGCATCTCCAGTAGCAGTCATGCCAATCAAACCAGAAGTGAAAAGAAGATATAGTGAATTAAATGCCCCTTCTTTATTTCTAAATTCTGTTTCAATATTTTTTCTGTTTGAAATAAAATTTAGAAATGCTGCTGATGTTATAACAAGTAAAATCAAGGCACTTAAATGATCAATAATATAAACTATACCCATAGGAGCTGCCCAGCCAGCCATTCTATATTCAATAACTATTCCTGTCTCTACAACCTGCATAATAAGAATTATAGATGATATAAAAGATATAAAAAGAGCAGCAGCAGCAATTAGAAAAGGGGTTTTTCGATTGAATAGACCAGACGCTGCCGCAAGAAGAGATGCAAGAAGAGGTGTGATAATTATTATAGCAGGAAGATCAGGAAGAAATGTAAAGATAGTAGTAAAAAAGGTCATAATATTATTAACTCCTTAAACTTTATAGAACTCTTGCTTTTTATTAAGCTCTTATCTTTTTATTAATCTCATCTTCTTCAAGAGTGCCATATTCTTGATATACCTTAATAGCAAGAGCAAGAGCAACACCAAGTGTTGCAACACCAACAACAATTGCAGTCAGCATAAGAACATGTGGAAGCGGATTGATATAATCAACGGCTTTAGCAGCAGGTTCAATAATACTATTATGCCCATCTCCATAAATTATTATAGGAATTGTCCCCCCGGTTTTATAACCTATAGATACATAGAAAAGTATAACAGCTGTTTGAAAAATAACCATTCCCACGATCTTTTTAACAAGGTTATTTTTTACAATCATAGCATAAAGCCCAACCATAAGAAGAATCACATAAGCCCAATAGTTTGCTTTAGCAGCAATAAAAGAAAGTATCTGTTCCATATATTATATAATATCCTTCAATATAAAAACCACTATCCTTAAATTAAGGATAGTGGCAGCGGTTCAAATATCACAATCCTTCGTCCTGTTTTCCGGCAGAAGAAAGGTTGTAATAAATCCATATCATTACAGCCATGACAGTTACTGCTACTCCAATTTCAACAATAAAAATTCCATGCGATCTTGCCATTATTCTATCTGTTCCAAGCAAAGGCGATAAAAAATTATAATTTAGAAAATGTTCGCCTATCATCATGCATAAAGCTCCGGTACCCGCATAAATAAATACACCGGCCGCACTGAATAAAGCAGCTGTTTTTTCTCCAAAACGCTTGATAGCAGCTCTTAAGTTCCCTGAAATGGCAAATAAAATTACAGACGCACCTAAAACTACACCGCCTTGAAATCCACCTCCAGGGCTATAGTGTCCGTGTGCTACAACATAGAGTGCAAATATCTGAATAAAATGTATTAAGAGACGACATGTGAAGTTAATTATAAGATCATAAGGAACCCAATTTGAGTCAATTCGTTTGAAAACATCTGACTTTTGAGGATATTTATCTCCCTCAAATCTTAGTGTAACCCCTGTAGGTTCATGTAAATAATAGCGACTTTTAACCTCTCTCTTTGGAATCCTTAAAAGTAAAAAGCAGGCAAGTCCAGCGGTAAGAATAACCGTTGTTTCAAACATTGTGTCATATCCTCTATAGTCAGCAAGGATAGCTGTAACCACATTTGGAACTGCGGTATCTTTTAAGGTGTTTTCAATAAAATATGGGGAGAGATGTAGAGAAGCAGGAGAGTTGGCATCTCCAAAATCAGGAAAATCTGATGTAAAAAATAAAAGCAGTCCGCCACAAAATAAAACAGTTATTTGTCCAAGCGTTTTCATTAGTTTCTATCCTAACTTTTTCAAATAATTTAGAATCATTAATAGTTAATCTTTTGTTCTTCTTGTCGTATGAAAAATCGCAGCAACGCAGAAAACAGTGCTAACTCCAGCTCCAACGGTTGCCTCAGTAAAAGCTACGTCAACCGCCCCCATAACAGTCCACAAAAGACAGAGAAAAAAACTGTATGCTCCGAGAATAATAGCAGAGCTTAATAAATCTGAAACGGTGATAGCAGCAATCGCACTTATAATAATCAATACTAAAATAATTAGATCAATTGGTATTATCATTGTGTTCTAACCTTATCTTAAAATTTATTTCTTTTGCCACGGTTTAAGACCAGCTCTTATACCAGCATCAACAATTGCATGAGTTGCTGTAGGGCCTGTAAGAAATACAAATACAACTATAAATATAATTTTTAATGCTGAGAGAAAGTTTCCAAGTGTAAATTCGTTTAGAGCTAAAATAGCAAGACCAGACATTGAAAGTAAGAGTCCCATAGTGTCAATAATCCCAGCAGCCTGGAGTCTTGAGTAAAAATCTGGGAGACGTATCATGCCTATAGAGCCAACAAGAAAGAAAAATAATCCACCAGCAATCAATATTCCTGAAATATAAACTATCATAAACCCTCTTTAATCATATCTGCTAATTTTATAATCTGTTTAAAATCAAGTTGTTAAATTCTATCAAATCTGTCCTATCACATTATTCACAATGATTTAACTATCTTGGGACTCCATATCTTCTGTTAAGCCTTTACTTTTATGGAAATATCTTGATGCAGCAAGAACTGATATAAAATTTAACAGTGCGTATGCAAGGGCAATATCAATAAACATATCAACACGTTTGTATAAAAAACCAATCATAATAAGAAGTACTGTAGTCTGTGTTCCGATAGAATTTACACCCATAAATCGGTCAAGAACTGTAGGTCCCATGACTGTCCTGTAAAGAGGAATAGCCATTAACAAAGAGAGAACAATTGAAGAATATAAAATTAAATTATCCATGATATTTTATACCTATTTATATAAAAATTAATCTCTAAACAATGCTTCAACTTTTTTACCCATATCTCCGGGAAGTGAATTTGCACACTCATCATCAATAGCATGCACAGCCATATCACCATATGTATTAAGAACAACTGTTATGGTACCGGGTGTAAGGGTTATTGAGTTAGCAAAGGTTACTAATCCGACATTATCTCTCATTTTGCTTTTTATCTTTATAATTTTAGGATTAATTTTATTGTGGATATCAGGACTAAAAATAATAGGTATCATGTGAATAGTAGAGAGGACGATCTGCCAAATAAGCCACGGGATATATAAAGTAAAACCCATAAAAAGCCTTATAAATCTCGAAATATCTGATGTTACTATAAGAAAATCTGATGTAACCCATGAGACCAACAAACATGAAAATATTCCAAGTGAGAGGTGAAATAGATCGAATTTTCCGGAAAATATAACCCAAAAAAGAAAAAGAATGGAAAAGGTGATACAGAAAGTGATGATTCGTTGTTTTGTTTTCAATATAAACTCTCCATAAGGCTTTTGACTGATGAAGTATAACTAAGGGATAGGAAATTAAATTATTTGGTTCAGAAAATATTAACCAAATAATTTAGATAATTGACATATTCAAAAAAAAATAAAAAAGCAAGTATTTTATTATATGTAATAACAATTTATTTTATAATAGACCAATCTCCCAATTCCACAAACCTGGACGTTGTTTCATATTAAGATTGTTAGAAATTGGCTCATCAATATTTAAAAATAGCCTGTATCCTGCATCTTTAAGTAGCTCTCTATTATTTGAGAGATCAAGTTGCCAATTTGGGAAAACCCAAAAATTTTTATCTTTCTTCATAACCCATGAACTTTCTCCTCTTGGGCTTACAAAAAGTTGATTTGGAACGATTTCGTCAGATACTATTCTGGATATTGCAAGTGGGAAATTGCCTTTTACAATAATGCCAAGCGGAAGAGGCGATTTTGCAGGAAGAGATAGAAAGTCATCCTTTCCAAGCTCAGGAGCTACAAAGACTCCTGAAAATCCAGATTTTTTTAAAAACTCTATATAGGCAACATTCCCAACATTACAAAATGGACCTGCCCATAGATTAAGGTTATTTAAGTTATTTTTAATTTGATGTTTATTGAAAATATCGCCTTGTTTAGAATCAGATGGTTCCTGATTGAGTTTATTAGATTTTTGAGAAAGCAAGAATCTATTGAAACAAGATATTTGCCAAGGAATATTCAGAACAAAGTTCTTAGTGCCTGCTAATAGGACAGTCTGCAATGTCTCATAAAAACTATTCTCGTTAGATGACCAGACAACTGGTGGAAGAAACCACCAAATCTCTTTAAGTTTTTTAGGGGAACACCGTTTAATTGAATTTTCAGATAACCACAATCCACCTTTTATAGATGAACTACCAATTTTTTTTATCTTGGATTCATCTCCTTGACCATAAAGACATAACTCAGAATATCTTAAGCTATTTTTAGAAATGGTTGTTTCAAAATTTGTCCTTTTTTTTCCTTTTCCTGAATAGATGATTAATGGATAATTTTTATCAAAGCTGTCATCAACATCTTGTAACCTAATATCAAAATCTTGTGGTCTAACATCTGGCGAACTATATTTATCAAATTCCGCCTCAAGCTCATTAATAAGCTGCCAAACCTCTTTTTCACGTCTATCCACAATAAATACAGGAGTGCCTTTTTTGAACCCTATTTTTATATCATTGTTATATCTATTTTTTTTATCAACTATTGGTATATCATTAACAGATAATGCTAAATCACTGTTATTAGATTTTAGTTTGGTTTGTTTGTTATGTGTAAATTTATTGGTTTTAATTTGCTGAAGGATAAATCGTCCTTTTTTGGGAACAGACATTGTAACCTTTTGGATAGTGTGAAAATTGTCATCTTCATATCCTATCCTTATAAGGTCATCTTTTAACAACAATTCTCTTGTTATAAAATTAGGAACATTAGGCTTTAAATTTTCTCCCCCATATCTTATTCTTCCTGCAAAAAGGCCAGAACCAGTCTCAACATTTTTATCTTTATTAAGAGGATTAATTGGATTTTGTTCAAGGAGATTATAGTGGGTTGAGGGTCGTCCAAGGGCATACTCAAGAAATGATAGGGCTATTTTTTTCTCAGTAGGATCATCGCCATGATCTCTTAGCATCTTGTATGCTTTTACTGTGTAAAAAACATAATGGGGACTTTTTTTCCTCCCCTCAATTTTCCATGTTGTTACACCATTAATAGTTTTTAGAACTTTGACAAGAACATCAGCGGAAAAATCAAGACATGAAAAGAATCTTTGCTCTGTTAGCAGAGATTTTGGTCTATCTTGCTCTTGAGGAGGGGTCATTTTTTTAGGTTCTTGGAAGTTCCTTAGTTTTGAAGAAGATTGTAGTTCTTGTTTAAACTCTTGTGATTGTTTATAGAGTCTTCTGCATGGCTGGACACATCGTCCCCTAAGTCCGCTCCTTCCACCAAACCAACTGCTCCAATAGCATCTTCCTGATACAGCGTAGCAAAGAGCACCATGAATAAATACCTCAAGGTCAAGTCCATCTGGCTTTTTTTCTGCCATGAGCTTTATTTCGTCAATAGATAGTTCCCGAGGTAAGACAACTCTGTTAAACCCCGCATCTAAAGCAGATTCAAGTCCCATTGAAAATGAGCAGTTGCCAAGGGTGGAGAGATGGAACTCGCCTTTAAAGCCAACATTGCGTGCAATCTCGATAAGACCAGGGTCTTGTATAATTAGAGCGTGTGGACGGACATATTTGGCGATTTTGGCAATCGTTCGTGATGCCTGTTCAAGCTCGTTATTTTTAACAAGTGAGTTAAAAGCAACATAAAGTTGGACATTTTTGCTTCTTGCCAAAGCATTAAGCCTTGAAAGCTCCTCAATACTAAAATTTTCAGCCTCCATTCTGGCTGAAAATTTTTTTAACCCGCAGTAAATAGCATCTGCCCCAGCAGCAATAGCAGCAAAAAATGAATATTTATCACCTGCTGGGGCAAGAATTTTAGGTTTAACTGTTTTTATATTATTCATTAATTTCAACTTTATTTATCTATATTCGTATTATCTATAATTCGTAATTGAACTTTGAATATCTCTTATTTTATTTTCTGAGGGCTATGAATAGTATGAAGAGTTTACTTAACTTTTCCGATATTTAGCTTCTGTCCTAAAACTCGTACTTTTTTTAGTATTTTGAAGACAGTTTCGGGCATACCTTCTGGAAGATCAACTGTAGTATAATTTTCGTGAATAACAACATTATTAATGAATTTACCATCTAAACCAGCTTCATTAGCAATTGCCCCAACAATATCTCCAGCTTTTACGTTGTGAATATTACCAACGTCTAACTGAAATCGCTCCATTCCTTTGGCAACTTGGGGCATCATTTTATCACTTGTTAAATTAGTTTTACCTCTCTTTACCTCTTTTTTTATCTTATCTTTTACATCTTCTTTTATTTTATATTCTATCTCTTGCTTTATCTTATCTGTTGTCTCATCTTTCACTTCTTCTAATTTTCTTTTTTTAACCTTAACTACTTGAACAGGCTCTTTTTTGTCATAAGATTTTTCTTGTAATCTATGCTTTTTCTTTTTTGGTTCTGATTTTTCTATTGATGTGTAATCTATTGCTCCTGAATAAATAGCATCAATTTGAACAGGCTCTTTTTTGTCATAAGATTTTTCTTGCAATCTTTGCTTTTTCTTCTTTGGTTCTGATTTTTCTATTGATGTGTAATCTATTTTTGCTGAATCAATAGCATTATCAAGACCTTTCTTCTCCGATTCAGGAAGAAATAAGGGTTTGCCTCCATTAACCAAAATGGCAAGTGCAGCAGAAATATCCAACAATGGAATATCTTGCTCTTGCTGATACTCTTCAATAAGTTCGCGGAATTGTGATATTTCTTCAGAAGCAACTTTATCTGTAATACGCTGCTTAAAGGCAGAAATACGTTTATTGGTGATTGCTCTTTTGCTTGGCAAACTCATCATCTCAATTTTCTGACGCGTTGTTTTCTCAATAACCTTTAGCATCCACATCTCTCTTTGAGAGACAAATAAAATAGCATCACCACTTCTTCCTGCTCTTCCAGTTCTTCCAATTCTATGGATATAAGATTCAGCCTCTGTTGGAATATCGTAATTTATAACGTGGCTTATACGATCAACATCTAATCCTCTTGCTGCTACATCAGTTGCTACGACAATATCGATTTTTCCATTTTTGAACCGCTCAATTGTCCGCTCTCTTGATTTTTGGGCAATATCGCCATTTAACGCCTCTGTTGCATATCCGCGAGCCTCTAACTTTTCAGCAAGTTCAACAGTTGCAGTTTTTGTACGGACAAAAACAAGAATGGCATCAAAATCCTCAGCTTCAAGAATTCGCGTTAAGGCATCAAGTTTGTCAGTTCCTTTGACCATCCAGAAACGCTGACGTATTGTGTCAGCAGTCATGGTTTTAACTTGAATCGTAATCTCTTCAGGATTTGTCAGATATTGACGGGCGATAGAGCGGATTGCTGGTGGCATTGTAGCTGAAAATAGTGCCATCTGACGATTTGGAGGTGTCTGTTCAAGTATCCATTTAACGTCATCAATAAAGCCCATTCTGAGCATCTCATCAGCTTCGTCAAGAACCAAACAGGTTAGCTCACTTAAGTCTAATGTGCCGCGTTTCATGTGATCCATCAATCTTCCGGGAGTTCCCACCACAACATGGAGTCCACGCTTTAGTTGTTTAAGCTGGACATCATAAGATTGTCCACCATAAATAGGGAGAACATGAAAATCCTTCATACGGGCAGCATAACCTTTAAACGATTCTGCCACCTGAATTGCAAGCTCTCTTGTTGGAGTAATTACAAGCACCTGTGGATTTTTCTTTTTAAGATCAATACGAGATAAAAGAGGAAGGGCAAATGCAGCAGTTTTGCCAGTTCCTGTTTGAGCTTGACCCACAACATCTTTTCCAGACATAACATGAGGAATAATTAAAGATTGAATAGATGTTGGTGTCTCATATCCAATGTCATCTAATGCTTTTAATACTGTTTTAGACAAATTCATTGAATTAAAACCAAATTCATCTATATTTGATATACTAAGTTCTTTTACACCTGACAAATCAGATTCATTGTTGTTTTCTTCTTTGGGCATTATATAATAACCTTATAAAATGTAAAAATATCATTGAGTAGATTAAAACTTCTTGAAAATATGTTAATAATATTGTTTTTTTAGTAAATTCACAATGTTTTTTTAACTACATAGGGATACAGGAGGCCTTATTATGAAAAAGCAATTATCAAATTTGATTATGATTTTATCTGTTTTTTTCTCTATTTTTCTCTTTAAAGAGATACCTTGTAGTGCGGAAGAGTATGCTGGAAAGTTGGTTTTTTCAGAAGGAACTGTTCTTTTTTCTCTTGATAAGGGTAACTCTTGGGCTAATGTAAATCCAGAAATGGAGTTTCCTGAAGGTGCATACATAAAAGTAGGTTCTGATGGACAGGCAGCTTTGATGTTAAATGACAGATCGCAAATACGTCTCTCCGCAGGCTCTGTGCTATATTTAAAAAAACGAGGCTCTGCTCCTGATGAAAAGGTTAATAAATCGGGAGTTCTTGAGATGTTCTCTGGTAAATTGTGGTTCAGAAATAAACGCAAAGGTTCAAAGCCTGTGTTTGAGACGCCTGTTATTTCAGCAAGTATCAGAGGAACTGAGATGGCTTTAGATGTTGCTGATGACGGTTCTTCCAATATTACAGTGCTTGAAGGTCAGGTAAGATGCACAAACTCACAAGGCGAGGCTATAATTGCAAGAGGTGAAGGTGTTACATCAAAAAAAGGTGAAGCACCTATAATAACAAAATTACTCAAGCCAGAAAAGAGCGTCCAATGGCTTCTTTTGACACCCGACATAAGAGGACCTGCTGATGAAAATGGTAAAATAACCAGTAGTATTGAAAAAAATGGAATTGAAACTGCTGAAAAAGCTATGGAGCTTTTTATTCAAGGAGAAGATAGCTCTCTTGAAACAGCACGGAATGCAGTAAAACTTGCTCCAAACAGAGCTTCAACTCATGTGGCATTAGCAACTATTTTGCAATCAAAAGGAAAATTTGAAGAGGCGTTAGAGAATGCAGAAAAAGCCAGAACTCTTGATCCTATTTCTATCCCAGCTTTGATAAGAACTGTTGAGCTTCTTTTAGGGCTTGATAAAGTTACTCAAGCTGAAAATTTGGTGTTATCTTATAATAATACAAATAAAGAGATAGCAGATAAAGATGTTAGAATATCTATGTTGCAAGGCTATATCTCACTTATAAGACTTGATTCAAAAAGGGCTGAAAAGCTATTTAGAGAGGCGATTGAGCAAAAAAGAGATTTAGCTTCTGCTTATTTAGGTCTTGGACTTGCATTATATCATCAGAAAAAAACTTCCGAAGGTCTTCAAAATATGGAAAAAGCGTGTCTCTTAGAACCTCTTGCAGCATATCCTCACAACTATCTTGCTAAAGCTCAATACGAGCTTGGAGAAAGATATGAAGCTGAAATTGAGTTAAAGCGGGCGGCAACTCTTGATCCAAACGACCCAACCCCCCACATGTATCTTGCAACCATTCTTGCAGACACCTACAGACCCGGAGAAGGCATTAAATCTTTAGAAAAATCCATAAGCCTTAATGATAATAAATTAATGACCCGTTCACGTTATCTGCTTGATCAAGATAGAGCCTCAAAAAACATCTCTCTTGCATGGTCTTTAACTACAATGGGGCTTTACGAATGGGCAGATGCAAAGGGTGATCAAGCTGTATGGGACGATGAGTCAAATAGTAGTGCATATATTTTTAGAGCTTCAAGAGCCCAGATTATGGGACAAGTTGATGCAGATACCATTGGAGACATGAAGCGGGCTGACCTTTTAAAGCCTGTTAATGCTAACACATACTCAAGCTACAACGATTATCAAAATCTTCTTGAAACTCCTGAAATCAAAGGAAATATTAATCTAAGTGGAGGCACAGACAACACAGGAGCTGGCATAGTAAATCTAAACGGCGGCAATTCAACTTTTGCGTTTAATGGCTCTGGAGGCTATAGAACTACAGACGGACCTTTTGAAGGAACAGGTAAATCATATTCTCAGGGTATGTTAAGTGTAAAAAAAGAGGTTGCTTATGGACATCAGGTTCTTGCAGAAGCACGTGCCATAAAAGGAGATACGGAAGATAATTCTCCGTGGCAAGATAGCTTGATTCAACCAAGAGATATAAATGTTGATTATAATACTTTTTCAGGCTCAATTGGCTATCATTGGCGTCAAGGGGCTGGACGTGATTTAATGGCTCTTGTGCAAGGTGAAAAAAAAGATACTGGTATAGATGAATTTGCATATAAATATATGAACCCTGTATATGGGACTATTTTTAACCATAAAAATTCTAGTAAAGATGGGGAAATATTTAGAAGTGAAATTGTCGAGTTGTTTCAATTCACAAATCAAAATTTTGGAAAGCACACATTTACTTTTGGTATATCTCAATCAATAAATAGCTCTTCATTGAGTCTAAAAGATGAATCATTTTTTGATCAAAATGATTTGAAACCTTATTATTCAGATAAATCTAATTCAGATAATCCTGAAAAAAGAGAGGGTAAAATTTTTATAAGGGATATATGGGAATTTTCTGAAGGTTTTAAGTTTGATGTAGGTATAGCTTGGTGTAATCTTGAGAATATATTTTTAAGTGAAGACTATAAAAATTACGAAACAACAACTCAAAACAAGTTTGAAGATAAAAATGAGTTACTCCCACATATTGGTTTTATGTGGCAAATATCACTATCTGACACAATAAGAGCTGGATACTTTAAGGAATCAGAACCTGAATATTTAGGAGGAACATTACAACCAGTTGAAATGGCTGGTTTTTCAAAAATATTTGGTTCAGACCAAGGGACATTCACAGATTTTTATGGTGTAGGTTGGGATAGGCAATGGTCTTCTAATTTATTTACAAGAGCTGAAATTTCCCATAGAGATAGAGAATTCCCTGGAATGTTCGCATCTCATGCTGGCAATGATGGAATTGCTACTGAAGTGAAAAATCGTTTCTGGTACAAAGAGACACAGGATATTGCACGCTTTACATTTGAATATCTTATAACAGATCAGCTTGCAATGGCTCTTACATATCAGTTCACAGACCACAATACAGAGAGTGGAGATGATAGAAATCGCATAGACAACGATTTTGGTGCAACATTTACTTGGGTTCACCCTGCTGGTTGGAGATTACAAAATACATGGTGGTATATGAATCAGAAAGAAAAGAGTGGTTACCTGAATCCTGTTGATGAGGATTTTATAATTGCAAGCATATCTGGTGAAAAATCTCTATTGGATAAAAAATTGCTTCTTGTTGCTAAATGGGAAAATATTTTTGATGAGGAATATACCTATCTTATTTCTGACACTACAGAAAGCACTCAGCTTCCGTGGCAGGGGTCTTATGGATTGATTGCGTTACAGTGGAATTTTTAGTTGTTTTTAGATATAATTGGAATATAAAGACCAAAGTGTTGTTTAAACAAATACAATGATTTATTAATTATTAAAGGAGAATTTATGCATTACCCTACTTACAGTTTTAAATGGCTTATAAGTTTTATTGTTTTTATCTGTCTTGCATGTTTTGCTAATTCAGTATTTGCATCTGCTACAGGAGCTATCTCAGGTACTGTTTATGAAAGTGATGGGACTACGCCAATTACAGGTAATATTATTAATGTATCTCTTTATAAAAGAGATATTTGTAATATTAACAATCCAATAACGTGGCAGCAAAGTGTTACAACCAACGCATCATACGGCACATATACTTTTACTGGGATTTCACCTGGAAGTTACTACATCCTCGCAGAACCATACACTACTAACCACATCAAAGAGTGGTGGGCAGCAAATGCAAGTCAACAAAATCAAAATAATGCACAACCATTACAAATTAATTCGGGCGATAACCTTACGAGCATTAATTTTCAACTAAATAGAGGTGCAACTCTATCTGGTACTCTTTATTTGAATGATGGAGTAACTCCAGTTACGGGAACTGCCTATGCAGTAGGTATATATTTAGGAGCAAGCTGTAGTAATAGCCCTCTAATGACTACTAATACTAATTCGTCTGACGGCACCTTTTCTTTCGATAAATTGCCAGCGGGTAGTTATTATATTAGTACTAAAGGACAATGGTGGACTGCCACTGTAGGTAGCTATAATTGCGGTGATGCACAAAGTATCTCAGTAGCTTCTGAGCAAGATATCACAGGTAATGATTTCACACTTAGTCAAGGAGCTTATATTTCAGGAACTTTATATGAATCCAATGGTTCAACGCCTATTACAGGAAAAAATTTATACGTTCAAGTTATAGCTGGGACACCGTGTTTGGGTTACAACATAATTGCACAAACACCGATTAACACAACTGATGGTACATACTATATCTCTGATTTAGGACCAGGTCAGTACTATTTAAGAACAACATTCTACGATACGAGTGCAAATTATGCTAATGGTTGGTGGGCATCAAGTGGTACAAGCCTTCCTTGTGGTAGTGCAGAATCAATTACAGTAGTTCAAGGACAGACATACTCTAATAAAAATTTCAAATTGAATCAGGGAGCAATCATTAGTGGCACTCTTTTTGAGGCAGACGGCACAACACCTATCACAGGACCACAGAATATTGATGTTCAGCTTATATCAGGTGCTCCTTGTGCATCTGTCACTCAGGTGAGTAATGTTGCATATTTTTTGAATACGAGCAACGGACAATATACATTTTCAGGTATTCCAGCAGGTGTATATTATTTAAAAACAACAAATATTAGTTATCCAGGAAATTATTTATATGGTTGGTGGGTATCAAGTGGCACAAGCCTTCCTTGTGGCAGTGCAGAATCAATTACAGTAGTTCAGGGACAGACATACTCTAAAAACTTTAGTTTAAGCAGAGGTGGGACTATATCAGGTACAATATATATGGCTGATGGTACAACTCCTATAACTAATACAAGTGGTCAGATATCTATATGGTCTGGCTCTTCATGCACTCCATCGCATGTTAAAACTGTTGGAATAAATACATCTAATGGAACTTACTCTGTAAGTGGGCTTCTTCCTGGTAATTATTATATAAAAGCAGAACCATATAATAACTATCTTTCAGAATGGTGGGCTTCTTCAGGAAGCAGCTATAATTGTGCTAACGCTGAGTTTGTTACAGTTACAGACCAAGATATTTTCAGCAATAAGAATTTTCAGCTTGATCCAACCGTTACAATATCTGGAACATTGTTTGGACCAGATGGTGTAACACCTTTGACATGCGACCCCGCAGCATCTGTAGAGGTTTTTTCAGGTGATCCCTGCGGTAATTATCAATCTATAGCAGGGCACATTGTAGATAACCAAAACGGTAATTATTATATTAGCGGCATTCCTGTAAATACTACTGTGTTTCTAAGAGCATATAGCTCAACCTATCAGGGATACTGGTGGTGGGCATCGTCATGGACATCAACAGTTTGCAATGGTGCGGAGTATCTTACATTAACCCAAGGTCAGAATTTGACAGGTAAAAATTTTCAGATTGGTAGTGCTGCAGGTAGTGCCTCGATACACGGCACTATTTATAATAGTGACGGCATCACACCCATTACTGGTACAATTATTCCGATATATGTATATTCAGGCTCGACTTGTGGCTCAATGACTCTTGTTAAATCAGGATATTCAACATCCTCTGGTACTTATAGTATCTCTGGACTCTCTCCTGGTACCTATTTTCTACAAACTTATAGCGATGCCTATACAAAAGAGTGGTGGGCAACACCTGCAAGTAGTATTGAATGTGCTGGTGGGCAGCCAATAACTCTAATAGCCAATGATCAAGTTACAGGAAAAAATTTCCAACTCGAACCTTATACATCTCCGTCAGACAACGGAGGCACAACAAATCCGCCTGTAACTCCGCCAGACAATGGAGGAACTACTAACCCACCTGTAACTCCGCCAGACAATGGAGGAACTACTAACCCACCTGTAACTCCGCCAGATAATAAACCAACTGATATTACAGACATAAAAGATGTTAGTGATGTTATTAGTGATGTTAACAACGCAACTGATGCAAACAATGCTGTAGAATCTTTGACTGACGATATTAATGTAATTAAGAATGACATACCAACCTCAACAACAACTCCCCCTTCTGATGCTCTTGTAGAAGCAATCAATACGACTACACAAAATATTGGAACTTTAGTAGATGTTTCTTTGAATCTTTTACAGAATGGAACTATTAGTGTAGAGCAAGCATTAAAACCTGTAGAACTTCTTACTGGTATAATTGAGCTTGGTGCACAAGTAGCTGCTGCAGGCGGTGCAATAAGTATTGAACAAGTTGCTGGAAGTATTGAATCTGTAGAAGGAATTGTTGCTGAAGTTGCCTCTCAAAATGCAACACAAGAACAAATGAGCAATATTGCTGGCAATATAAACAATATGTTGGGTAATATGCCAGACATTATGGAAGCTGTTTTAATAACAGATGATGTTATGAATATTCTTGGGTCTATTAAAGGGCTTGCAGGGGCTGGTATATCCTCCTCAATTGCGGGTAATAATGATCCATCACAAACTGTTGACACTCTGGGTTCCATTGTTGTCAAAGGTTTAGAGCAAGCCTCAGATACCGATGTTGTTCTCAATACAGGAAGAATAGTTGGCGGTGCTGGGGATATTGTTAACCATTCAGTTAATGTGTTGCAGACAGGCACTAATCAACAGACAGTTGTACAGAACACATTAGATCAACTTCAAGTTGAGATAAGTGAGATGTTTGGTCAAACAGCTTCAAATATCAAAGATAAACCTGTATTGAACTCTTTTGCTGCATCATCAGGCGGAAGTGTCAGCCTGAAGGATTTTAGCTATGTTATGGATAATGCTTCTGGTCTTACAACATCCATGATTAAAGCAAAATCTGTTTTAGGCTCCAAACTTTCAGGTTCAATGCAATCATTAAGCCGTGAAACACTTAAAAACATATTACCAGCGTTTATTTCTAAAAACAGATTTGCAGCTATTAGTGGCGATAGTGATATACAAAAACTTATGAGTCAATATCCACAGCTACTAAATGAAGTTGTTAAAATTGCATCAGTCAATTTAACTTCTGGAATGCTTATAACAAAAGATGATATGTCAGAGGTTATTAGAAAAAATGACTCTCTTACAGCAGCAGAAAAGACAAGATTGATCAAAGGTTTGCCTGAATTACCTGCATTTGATCAAGATATTATAAAATCAGGTAGCACTTCACTATCCCTTGTTGAGCTTTTAAATAAAGAGCTGGAGAATCCAGAATATCAACTACCTGGTACAACTGTTGAAGTTATCTCTTCAAAAGGTCTGTCTCTTATGGTTATGTTGAAAAATGAAGCAAAAGGGATAGAGATACCACTTTATATTCAAGATGCTCGTGTAGTATCTTCAATTATTCCATCTGGTTTGCATCGTATGCCAGAAGACACTTTTATTCTGGTTCGCAATGGAATTGCGGGTATTATCACCCCCGCCCCTTTAGATGCTGTAGATACTCTTTTGTCTGCCGATACTTTGCTAAATGTTGAGAACTTGTTTGGTTCTGACAAAAAAGAGATTTCTGATGTAAAGGTTAGTAATTCTGGTAATCTTGCCATCAAATTTAAAGATGGAACTAAATTTTCAGGCTCTTTTGGATATGGAACATCAAAAGAGGGAGAGGGAGAGTTTGATGCAGGAACTTCAAGTTTTGAACTTCAAATGACTGATCCCGCAAGCGAAGCATATTCAGTATTGGTTACCTATAGCAATGGCACAACACAGACCCTTTCACCATCAATTGCAGCTATTGAACAGTTGGTAAAAGTGTTAGATACACTTGCTGCTGGAAGTTATACCCTTGATAAAGCAACAGGTATTTTCACTGTTATGGGTTCTCGTTTCAAGCCAAGCTACCTTATAGAGCCTATTGCAACAAGTGAACAGACTTGGTTTAAAAACAATAGAGATACCAATGGGATTGCATGGGAAATTAAAGACTACAATGGCGATGGTGCTATAGATTTAAAGATGTGGACATCTGGAATACTTGGAATTGCTGAAGGGAAGCAGGTTATTTATACAGTTGTTCAGTAAGTAATGAGGCAATGTCATTAACTTAAGCCATTAGTTGTCGAATGATGGGCGAGGAGATTCTTTAATTATTTGATAGGCTCTTATTCAATTTTTTTCAGAAATACCTTAAGTTAATGACATTTAGTATAATCTTTTATACTACCAGTATTAAGGAAAGTATACTATCCAAGTCATAAATTTAGTTTTACCTAAACTGTAGAGACGCACGGCTATGCGTCTCTACTTAAATATAAAAGCTCAATTAATACCCGATTATAGTATATTCAAATTAACAGTATTTATTTAAGAAAGATGTTCAATTAATATGAAAATTCTTGAAGTAAATAAATTAACCGACTTTAAACACCTGAATCTATTTTTAACCAAATACAAGGATAAAATAGGCAATATAAAGTCATGGATATTTGCATCAAGATCATATTCTCCTAATGTTATGATGAAAATAACCAATACCTTAGAAGAAAATGCTCCAATAGCTGATAATCTGATTCCTTCTGATATGTCGCTAATTTACAAACCTAATGCGGTTGTTATTGTCCCATTTCATGTAGATTATCAAAAAATAGTAATTATAAAAGAGTTTCGTGTGCCTCTTGGTAACTATCAATACGGTTTTCCTGCTGGACTTATGGATAGAGGAGAAGAACTTGAAGAGACAGCAGCAAGAGAGCTTAAAGATGAGACAGGTCTTGAGATTGTTAGCATCATAAAAAAAAGTCCAACTATCTATTCATCTTCTGGAATGACTGATGAATCTATCTCTTTGGTTTACGCAACTTGCAAAGGGGAACCTTCTATTAAATGGAATGAAGAGTCTGAAGATATTACAGTTATAATGGTATCTCCTAAAGAAGCAGAGATTTTGCTTGCAAATCCTGAAATAAAGTTTGATGTCAAGTCTTGGATTGTTCTTTCAATATTTGCCCAAACAGGTAAGATTTAAGTAATCTGAAATTTTAACGGGTAAAAATATTCCAATATGTTTTCTAATTTTATATATCTTCTTGTCGCCCTTATCCTATATTCTACAAGCGAATTTCAAAGTACAGCGGAACATACTGCTAATAGCTCTTTGGCTTTAACTACTTTTTCTATATCAATAGCTATAGCTCTTTTTCTTATGTTTTGGTTAGTTTGTTATATTACATTCAAAAGATTAGAACGCCATGTTGCTAATTCAGGTGATGTATCAAATTTAGATAACCATTTAGAAAAGAGCTTGTCAAGACTCTCAATTTTAGCCCTTCTAATATTTGCCTGTGATCTATATTTTTTAAGGCTTAACCTTTTATTTGATAATATCTGGCTTTTCAAAATATTTCCCACTATAGAAGCAATAATTTTATTATCTATTTTTTTGTTATATCTCGTTATTGTCTGGAACTCTGCGTGGAATATTCAAAAAAAATATTTTGCTGGTTATGTCTCAAAAAAGAGTTTTGTTCTATCTAATATATCCTTTTCTTTACCTGCCTTGTTACCATGGTTTATACTCTCTTTTACAGCGGATCTGATTGAACTTATCCCATTTGAACAGCCTAAAGGCTTTCTTGCAACGCCTCAAGGTGAAATATTATACGTGCTGACGTTTATGATTGCAGTTGCCTGTTTTGGACCAATTTTAATTCAGAAGATATGGGGCTGCACATCTCTTGAGGATAGTTTTATAAGAACAAGAATAGAAGAGCTTTGTAAAAGGGCGAAGCTGAAATATGCAGATATTCTTAAATGGGAGCTTTTTGGTGGCTCAATGATCACTGCTGGTGTTATGGGTCTTTGGGGAAGATTTAGATATATTCTTGTAACTCCTGCAATGATAAACAGCCTTTTACCTGAAGAGATAGATGCAGTTATTGTCCATGAAATTGGTCATATCCAAAATAGACATATCCATTTTTATCTTCTTTTTTTTGCTGGATATATTGCATCTATCTATTCACTATTCGATCCCATGCTTCTTATCTACTACTTTGAGCCAATTATCAAAGCTGTCTCATTTGTTGGTATAAACCATGAAACTGGTATAACTCTTATATTAAGCATGATTATGATTTTTATGTTTTTGATCTATTTTCGCTATATATTTGGATTTTTTATGAGAAACTTTGAACGTCAAGCAGATATTCACGTTTATCGTTATCTGCCAGATGCCTCTGCTCTTATAAGAACTTTTTACAAGATTGCGGGGATAAATCGCCACTCTTGGGATAAACCCAATTGGCATCATTACAGCATAAAAGAGAGGGTGGATTTTCTCAACTTGTGCGAATTAAATCCAGAGTATATCCAGAAACATCACAAAAGAGTTAGGTTGATGATGCAAACCTATATTGTTGTTATAATCTTTATATGCTTAGTTGGGTATTATTTTAATCTTGGGCAAGGAAAAGATAAGATAAACGAATATCTTGCAGAGAAGATTATAAGCGAACAGCTTGACGAAAGGCCACAAAACATTGATATTTTGCTTATAGCAGCAGATTATTACTACAATAAAGAAAAATTTGGGAAAGCAGTCTATTATTACAATAAAGTTATATCGCTTGCTCCTAATAACAGCCATGCTCTCAATAATCTTGCTTGGCTCTATGCAACTTGTCCTAATATTGAATTTCAAAATCCTCAAAAAGCATTGGAACTTGCTACAAGAGCTTTAGAAGCAGCAAAATTAGAATCAGCAAAGTTCTCACCCGCTTTAGCTATACCACCCCATATTTTAGATACTTATGCAGAGGCATGTTTTCTTAATGGTCTTTATGCAGAGGCTCTTGAGGCAGCAAAAGAGGCCTTAAAAAATGCCACAGACAAAAAAGACTATTACCAAAAACAGGTGAATCGTTTTTCTTAATTTAAACCCACCGTCATTGCGGCGGGGAATGCTTTATCAAAAGCGGTTTGGCGGTTTTACTAATCAATCATCTGACATTTTATTGCACTACAGTATAAATTATCTGTTTCCCTTCAGCAGTGGGCTTAAACTGTTCTACAATTTTTTCCAAATAGATTCTTTGTGTTCCATTTATTGATTCTTAAATCCTTAAGCAGCTTTTTGCATAGTTAGGATAGTTTCAAGAGTAAGTGGTTTTGAAAT
>JADGBE010000024.1 GCA_015231615.1 Desulfamplus sp.
GACCATTTTCATAATAAGTAATTCCCTGACCGTCTTTTTTGTCATTTTTCCATTGTCCTTCATAAAACTTCTGTCCATTATTATAATAATGAATTGCCTGTCCATTTAATTTATCTTCTTTCCATTGCCATTATCGTATAAAGCCTTTACTTTATGTATCATAATCCAACCTTTCATATTCGCTCCTGAATTGTAATTTCAGGAACTCTCTCAAATTAATTTTTAAAAAGAAAGTGTAGAAAAGTGGATCAATTTTGTTGTCCGTTTTTGGATCAGTTTAGTTGGCCATTAACAATAACGTTGGAGTTAACTGGCTCGCTTTAGCATGCCGGTGTTGAACGACTTGTTATACGTGTTCACTGATTCAGATTGAATTTTTACACGCTTATTTTTGACAAGTATTCTAAAATATGGACACTTGCCATTGATCGACAAGTCCTTTTCATCATTTCCTTTTCTGAATTTAATTAGCTCAAACTGATCTGGGTTAAATTTGTGTAGAAACGTTATTGGTACACCCATAGCCCCCTCATAATCTAAAGGTATATCTTCCGTCCTATTTACATTAATACCATCGTAATTATCATATTTTGGATATTGATGCTCGTTTCCAAAATATTTCTTTGTTAGCAATATGTCTTCATGCCGTTTAAATGTATCAAGATTTGTTAGCCATAAGCAGTTGTTTGGCGAAACAATTCTATCTCCAAATTCATTAATCCGAGCCTCTGTTCCATAAAGCTCATAATGTTCAGGGACGATAAAGCCAGATACTCCCCTGCCAAGGTTTATTCCAAGCCATGCCCTATTTTCCTTAATCAGTTTAAATATTTCTTTGTAGGTAATTGCATTAACATTTCCTATTATTAAAAACTTTTTATCGTACCTGACTAATTGCTCAACATACTCTCTGAATAATGAAAAAGGTGGATTGGTGACAACAATATCCGACTTTTTTAATAACTCTATACTCTCGGAGCTGCGAAAATCTCCATCCCCTTTAAATAGCTTTATTTCAGGTGAATTTAGCTTACTTTTCTCTTCATCTGTATTGGTATATTCAAAGAAAAACCCGCTATCTTGATTTTGCTCACCAAAAAGCTCTCCGGTCTGCTCTCTATAGCAAGAGGTTAATAATTTTTTAATCCCGAGCTCTTCGAAATTAATGGCAAAATATTTAAAGAATTTGCTTATTCTTGGGTCGTCGCAATTGCAATATACAACCTTGTCTTTAAAGTGTGTTTTGTAATATCTCAATTCGCTTTCAATGTCGCAAAGCTGAGTATAAAACTCATCGCTTTTTGATTTTTTTGCTTTCTTTAGCAATTTATTTTTTGCTTTTCTTGCCATTAGAAGCCCATCCTGAATTACCCGATTGCTGACATTTAGTTATTTATTGGATGTAATCTGGGTGAATAAATCACTCCCCAGAACCTTAAGGGATGTTGTAGATATCTCTAGCATTATTTCATACATTTTTTTGGTGTCCCACCTTTCGCCACGACCCTGTGAATATATAGAGGCCGCTTGAAGCATAATAGTTTTGTTCTTATGCTTAATGAATTTATTTACACATAAATTTGTATCTATCGGCATCCCATAATTTGCAGCGGTCAATCTATCTAATCTGTTTAACATTCCTGAATTGTATTCAAGATTTACTACCCTTCCGTCAGGTCTCGTAATTGAGATGGTTTCTGTTAGAAAGTTTGAACCCTCAAGGAACAAAATATAAGGGAAATGAGACTCAGACAGCATGAAATTAGCAATTTCAGATATGTTTTTATGGGATCTCTCTATTGCATTTCCAGCGGCCATTAAGTCCTGATCGTTATTGGTGCCAACCTGTATGCCATTCTTTATATTTTCTACGTCTTTTCCTTGATGTTTGGCTTCCGCCACTAATACGACTCTCCAGTCGCCATTGTCGTCTCGAACCTCTATTATTCCACCGTCAGGTTTGATGCTAGAGTTTGAAACAAAAAGAGTCTGACCTAACTCGGGGTCGACTTTTTTTTAGTGCTTCATTTATCTCTTCTTTTTTTATGCTCTCTCTATAGCGGAAAGATAATTGAGGATATTCACTCTCTAGTTGTTTAATAACTATTTTTGAAATTTTTCCAACTGTAAGGTCGTGTGATTTTGCATCATCTCCAAAAATTCCAACTACGCCTTGAGACTGTTTGTGTTGATTTGTCAACCTATTTGATTGGTTTTTCTTAGACATGATTTGTATTTTCCATTCTCAAGAATTTATTGCCTCTGCAGGTATTACACGTATAAGCATTTATTATCAGGGCATATCATTAAAAAGTATTATTGAAATTGATAGGCAATTTACCTTATTTTATATAATATCAAATAGTGAATAGTGGCAAAACATTATTATTTGTTATCTATATTATCTAACAGAATCCATTGTCAAGAATTGTATTAAAAACTTTTTTAATATAAAAAAACGACCAAAATACGAGTAATTATAAATTAGAATGCTAAATGATTTCCTAAAGTTTACAGCTCAAATCAACAACCTTAATTTTAAAGATGAAGCTATTGAGTGGCTATTTTATTCAGGTATGTTGTTTGGAAGTAAATCAAAATGGTGGGCAGATTGGGGTGAAAGATATACCCCACATGAAGGCGTTGATATAACTTTCTACAGAACATTCAAAAGAGAGAATCTTGAAAATATTGGGGGCGGTAGTAAGGTTAAGATGTTTGATGCCAAGACAAAAGTGCCAGTAATCGCTGATGGCACGATATTAAATATCTGCACTGATTTTTTGGGGCAATCAGTTGTTATTGAACATTTACCTTTAAATAATAAAAGGGAATTGAGCTTTAAAGTCAGACAATCACAAAGCGAACAATCAACTATTGTAGGAATATATTCTCATATTAAAGCTGACCACAAATTAGAATGCGGAATGGCTGTTTCAAAGGGAAATATAATAGGAACAGTTGCGGATACATCTACAAGAAAGTCAAAAATTGCCCCCCATCTTCACATATCAATTGCAGAAATCTCTCGATTAATTCCTTTTGAAGAGCTTAATTGGAATCTATTTGGCAACTCTGACAACCACCCTGATAAAGTTAAATTTTTTAATCCTATTAATTTAACCCTTGATTGATGACCAACTGACTCCTACAAAAAGCATTTTATATTTATAATCTCGCCTAAATAGACTTTTAAACTGCCTGTGCAGAAAATATAGCTCTAATCGGTGCTGGATAACCCTCTACAGTTTTTGCTGGATTTTCAGGATCAAGGAAATCTGTTAAAGATTCTGTCTGAATCCACTCTGTTTTTCTCTGTTCGTGTGCTTCTGTTTTGGAAATATCAATACATTTTATATTTTCAAAACCCGTCCGTTTTAGCCATGATTCCATAACTTTAATACTTGGAATGAAAAAAACATTTCGCATCTTGGCATATCTATCTTCAGGAAATAGACATGTATGCTCATTTTCAGAAGCCTCTATAATTAGAGTCTCTAAAATCAACTCCCCCCCTTTTTTCATTAAATCGTTGATTTTTTTCAGCATATCTAATGGCGATCTCCTATGATATAAAACTCCCATGCAAAAAACTGTGTCAAAATAACCATTTATCGCGGGAAATTCATCAAAGGGTATTGGAAGAGAAAAAATATTTTCAATATTTAGATATTTTTGTAAGGCAAGGTACTGAAAATAAAAAGCATATTGAGGCTCAAGACCAAGAACCATAGTGGGATTATAGGCAGCCATTCTAAACATATAGTAACCGTTACTTGATCCTATATCAAGAATACATCTATTTTTAAGAGGAGAGATTTTATCTATAAAACGATCCCACTTGAGCCATGACTTCCATTCCGAATCAATCGTAATTCCAAAAAGTTCAAAAGGACCTTTTCGCCAAGGGGCAAGTTCCATCAAGTTTGATTTAATATCATTTATAGCAGCATTTATATCTTCTGATGCTGCTAAAATATCGTCTTCTATTCCCAACGTTATGGTTGGTTTATCCAGAATTTTGTATGATGGTAATATATTTGGTAGGTTGTTAAGAGCCAATGTATATTTTAAAGGGTTACCTTTAGGATTATCAAGTAGCTCTCGTTGTGCTGATATAAGAGATGTAAGTTCTGGCAAAAACTTGCTTAATCGAAGTTTTTTATGGTTTTCTATGAGTTTTTCCATTCTGATAAATTTCTGTAAGTATGCGGAGTTATAAGAGATTAGTGGTTAAAGAGGGTTGTAGTTAAAGAGATTTCAATATTTTTATGTTCGTCCTTTTATAAAGTATTGAACTAACCACACTCCTGCTAATACCATTAACATACCCAAAGCATTATTGGCAAAAAAATTTATCAAAGCTATAGATATATTGCCTTTACGCCCTGCAATGACTGTCTCTAAACCAAATGTTGAGAATGTTGTCAATCCGCCAAGAAACCCCGTCATAAAAAAGAGCCTTGTTGAGAGACTTACCCATGTAACTTGCTCTGTTAATTGAAAAGCTACACCTATTAGAAAACATCCCGTTAAATTCACAAACATAGTTCCATAGGGGAAATTCATTCCTAAAAGTTTGATAGAGAGCAACGTAACAGCGTATCTGCATGTTGAACCAAGACCTCCGCCGACAAAAACTAATAAAAACTTAGACATTGCATCAGAACTTGTTAGATTCATATAAAAGACTCGTAATCTTGAATAATTTTTATCAGAGAGTGAATGCTTTTTTCATTTTTTTCTACAAATCTAATATTTGCGTCATTGCTAATATCAGGAGTAACATCACTGAAAGCATGAATAATAACGTTAGTTTTTGCCATTTTATCATTTAAAGTTCTGAAAAAAGATTCTCCAAATATCTCAAAAAGCTCTGGATCAAGTATTATCAAATCTAACGGTTTTTTGCCAGATATAGCTTCATCTGCTTCTTTTCTATTACCAGCAGTATAGATGATATGCCCAGCTTTTGCTAATTCTCTTTGCAGGAGATTTCGCACATGATGGTTAAGATCAGTTACAAGAATATGTAAAGGGAAAACCTTTTTCATGATTCCATCGCTGCAGTCTATAGTTATACTCCTGTCCTTACAATACCCATGCCTTCACAGATGCAATTTCATATTTATTAAATCAATTATGATTCAATAAATAGAGCAAAAACAGTGCCAGAAGCTCTAAAACCTCTTCATAAAGACTCTTTCAACCATTTTAAACCAAAGCGATAACTCTTTTGTCGATATGCTTTACACAGTGTAAAACATATTGACACAATATCTAATATGAATCATGGTAATACAAGGATATTGTGGTCTTATTTGGATTGGCATGTGCCTTGCTATAACAATTTTCAATATTTAAAGATAAATTAACTCCACAATCAAACATAAATATAAATGGGGGGTATTATGACAGAAAATAATGTTAATCAAAAAGAAGATAATAGCAATACTATTCTTATTGCCTTAGACGGTTCTGAAAGGTCTATGAAAACAGTTGAATATCTCTACGATTTTAAAGCATTTCGCGATAAAAAAATTGTTTTATATCATATCTTTAGTGATGTTCCAGAGTCTTATTGGGATTTTGGAAATACATCATTCAGTCGAAATGGTGCGGCTCAGATAAAAGGTTGGGGGGAACAACGCCGATTTACAATGGACGAATTTATGGGTCGGGCAAAAAATATCCTTATTACTGCTGGTTATAAACCTCAGGATATAAGCATAATTATCCAAGAGAGGCAAAAAGGTATTGCCCGCGATATTATTGCAGAGGCACAAAAAGGATATTTTGCCTTGCTTATAAGAAGGCGTGGTTATGGTGCATTGCTTCACATGATAATGGGAAGCACAACAACTAAAGTTATTGAAAAACTCTCTGGGACACCAATTCTTCTGGCTGGATTAAATAAAATCCTCAACTCAATTATGATTGGAATTGATGGCTCTGATGGCTCTGAAAAGGCAGTTGAATTTACAGCTAATGTTGTTGGGAACAAAAATTCTAGAATTGTTCTATGCACTGTGCTTAGAGATTTTGATATTTATACTGGAGATATGAACAGAAAAAATGTGTCAGATTCTGTTGATTGTGTATTTGAAGATGTTGAAATAGCCATGAAACGGGCAGCACAAATACTTCAGAAAGCAGGAGTCAAAGCTGCTGATATTGAAAGAAAGATTATAACAGGTGTAGGCACAAGGGCTGGGGCTATTACTAAAGCAGCAGAAGAAGAAAAATGCGACACAATTGTTCTTGGCAGAAGAGGACGTTCCAATGTTAATGATTTCAGTATTGGGCGTGTAACATGGAAGGTTATTCATGCAGCAAGAGAAATGACTGTGTGGATTATTTAAACCTTGCTCTAATCATACTTAGCACGGTCGTAAATTGAGTTTTTATCCAATATTTTAGCCGTAGGTTAAAACCATCGGCTAAAACCTTAAAAGTCCTCTTAAGAGGACTTCCATAAAGTTAGCCCGGAGCTTTAGCTCTGGGCTGCAAAATAAATTAAAAGCTCAAATTAAGACCTTGTTCATTATAATCAGATTTCAAACCTTGAACCTCTTCATCAGTTTTTCCAACTCAATTGCAAGCTCGGACAGACCCTTTGCACTTGTCTGAACCTGTTTGCTGCCTGTTCCTACCTGATTCGCATCTTTGTTTATTTCGGAGATATTGCGGGTCATGTCAGCCACAACTGAGCTACTCTGTGCCATGCTTTCATTGACATCTGAAATACCATGAGATGCTTGGGAAATATTGCCTGAAATCTCGCTGGTTGCTGCTGAAAGCTCCTCAACGGCAGTAGCGATTCCATTGATGACATTGTTGATCTCAGCGATTACATCGGAAATTTTTATAATATCTTCTATTGTTGATGTGGTTGTAGTCTGCATTTCGTCAATTTGACCTTTAATTTCAACCGTTGCAACCGCAGTCTGCTGGGCAAGTGTCTTAATCTCCTGGGCAACAACTGCAAAGCCTTTGCCTGCTTCACCTGCCCGAGCTGCTTCAATTGTGGCATTCAGGGCAAGAAGATTGGTCTGCTGGGAAATCTCGTTGATGGTTTCGGTAACTCTGCCTATTTTCTTTGCCGATTCACCAAGAGCATTCATTTTTGTTGAGGTAATCTGCGATTGCTTGACCGCCCCTTCTGAAACAACTCTTGCATTGCCTGCATTCTGGCCTATCTCGTTTACTGTAGCTGTTATCTCTTCAGTTGCTGTGGCAACCATATTGACATTGCCTGATGACTGCTCCATAGCAGCGGAAACTGACTGGATATTTGAACTCATCTCTTCAGCAGCAGTGGCGACCGTTCCTGATTTTTGTGCAGTTCCAGTAGCAGATGAAGATAATTGCCTTGAAACCGCAGCTAAATCGTTTGATGATGAGGTGAGTCTGTTGATGCCTGAAACAATATCTTTGATCATCTGGCCTAACTGTTGACCCATGGAATTGAGCGATTTCGCCATCATTCCTATCTCATCTGTCTGGTCTATATCAATTTTAGTGGTGAAATCTCCTTTTGCCATAGTCTCGACAAGGGTGGATGCCTTGTGTATCGGGTTGGTAATCAACCGACTTATCAGCATTATCATTACAAACAAGAATAGTCCAACGCCGATAATGGCGATAATGCCAAGCCAGCGAGCATCTTCATAAGTTTCGCGGGCTTCTTTACTGCTGTCCTCAGCTAATTTCTTGACGTATGCCATGTGATCTTCTACGGCTTCTGTCAGTGACTGCTGGGCAGGTACACCTTTTTTGTTCATAATGTCCCAAGCCTCTTCATTTTTATTTGCATTCGAAAGGGGAAGAACCTCTTCAACAGCCCTGACAAGGGCGGACAAGGCATCGCGGTCTTTTTCAAGCATCTGCCTGTCTGTATCATCCTCGATATGTTTTTCGTAGTCAGACATTGCTTTATTGACTTCTTCCAAGGCAGCTTTAATTCTCTGCTCAATATCAATATTTGTAGCATCGGTATTGAGAATATGCCGCAAGGTGCGGGCGTAGTAATTCTTGCTGGCATTGAGCATATCAAACATCAACTCCATACTTGGGACAGCTGCTTCATTGCTGTAATTGGCTTTGGTGTAAACATGTCCCATCTCGAAGATGAGAAAACCGCCAAGCCCTCCAAGACCTGATATAGCGAGCAAGGCAACCAAAATAAGTTTTTTACCAATTTTCATATTAACGAACCAGTTCATTGAGACCTCCTAAAATAAGTTTTAAGTTTGAAACGAGTAATAGGGGAAAAATATAACTATAGGTTTCCAGATAATTATTCTGCCCCACCGACCTCCCGAAAGGGAGGGAGTTATAATATTCATTCCCCCTCCCTTTCGGGGAGGGGGCAGGGGGTGGGCAAAAATGTTCTGAATGGATTAAATTAAAAAAACGAAAAAATCAAGTGCTAATGCTGGTTAGAGAAAAAGTGTTTAGCGGGTTGGAGGCGTGCAGTTTTTTATATTCAAGAGCTTTTCTGATAATTGCCTCTGACCATGCAGGAGTGGATGAAGCGAGGATATGGGTATAAGTTCCAAAGACATTGTTTTTAAAAAAACCATCTTTTTTA
This sequence comes from Desulfamplus sp., assembly GCA_015231615.1. Classification (GTDB taxonomy): domain Bacteria; phylum Desulfobacterota; class Desulfobacteria; order Desulfobacterales; family Desulfobacteraceae; genus Desulfamplus. The sequence goes on from JADGBE010000024.1 coordinate 8,594, forward strand.
GCAATAATTCCTTTACCACGAATCATAGCAAAAGCCATCTCATCTTCTTTATAATCAATATCTATGATGTGGGAATATCTAAATTCATGGCCTCTGATAATCTCTCCAATCTTAAAAAACGGATTCGAATTAACCACTTTGACTTCAGTATAACCATGCCCAACAGGTCGCTGTGAAAGACCAAAACTCAAAGGGAGAATATCTGCCATTGGATAGATTAGAGTTTCATCTGGGTTGCCGTTTCTATCGAAGTTATCGTTTCTATCAGTGTTAAGATTTTTATTAAGAGTGAGGCTCTTTCCAAGAAAGATAAGCCCTCCGCATTCGGCATAAATTGGCAACCCTTTTGCTGCAAGGCTTTTTAGTTCACTTCTAAAGCTGATATTTGCGGCAAGCTGGGCTGCATGGGTTTCAGGAAAACCACCGCCCATGTAAATTGCATCAACCTCTGGAATATGCTCTTCACTTAACGGGCTGATAAATTTTAGAATTGCCCCTTTCTCTTCAAGTATTTCTAAGTTATCTGGATAATAAAATTGGAATGCGGAATCTTTTATAATACCAATAACGGGTTTATCATCTCTATTAAATAGGGGGTAATGATTGAAGGGGGGTGATGGTGGTTTGTTATCGTTATCACTAAGAATAATATAGCTTTCTAAATAATTATTTTGCCCCTCCCCAGCCCTCCCCAAGGGGAGGGAGTATTTATTATCCCCCTCTCCATTGGGGAGGGGCGGGGTGGGGCTAATAGGAATTGCCAAAGTGGTGTGATCAGCATAAAATCTGATACATGCCTGATACAAGGCATCTAAATCAATGCAAGAGTTTGCAACTTTTGCCGCAGATTCAATAGATTGAATTGCAAGGGCGTGTTCTGCAGATGGAATAAGTCCCATGTGTCTTTCTGGAAAATTATCAGAGCTTAACTTTGGAACAGAACCAAAGACAGGGATATTACAAAATCGCCAAATATTATCACGAACCTTGCCTTCATGGCGTTTGCCCGCAACTTGATTAAGAATAACACCCATAATATGAACATGAGGGTCAAAGTGGATACAGCCCATTAATAAGGCAGCCATTGTTCGAGTACTTTTTGTGCAATCAAGCACTAAGAGAACGGGTAAATTTAACAGTTTGGCTATCTCGGCAGTGCTTGTATGACCATCTGTATCAATGCCATCATAAAGACCGCGATTTCCCTCTACAAGGGCAATGTCAGCAAGATATGAATTTTTATTAAAAGAGTATTTTACTTGGAGAGGATTACAGAGGAAAGTATCAAGATTATAACAAGGACGACCGGCTGCCTGTGCAAGCCAGCCGGCATCAATATAATCTGGTCCTTTTTTGAAAGGTGCGACCTTAATACCGATATTGGTCCATGCAGCCGCAATTCCAAGGGAGATAACAGTTTTACCCGTGCCACCTTTAAGTCCGGCAACTACAACTCCTGGGATTGGTTTGTCATTATTACACTGCATTTAAGTTATTGAGGCACACTAAAAAGATTATTTTAATGATTAAGCCTCGCCCTCAGAGCCATGCTGTTTGCCGCCGCCTTTGAGTCCATACATGGTGGTGCTTCCGCTTGACCAATATTCAAGAACGCCATCAGTTACAAGAAGATTGACAACTTTTTTGATCTCTCTGAGTTTATCATCGGGAAAAATATCTTGAAAGTCGTTAAAATAAAATTTGGATTTTGTTTTGGATTTTTTTGTCATAAAATCAACAACAGCTTGGGTTGCTGCTTCTTTGTTGGCAAGAAGTTCACTCATTGTAAATTCCCCCTTTTTATTTTTAAAAGCTCTTTTTTATTAAAAACTTTGTTTTTAACTATAATAGCCGAAGTGCCTTTAAATTTGCAGGCAACTTCGGCTTAAACATCTTCAGTTAGTTAATATATTATAATATTAAACTGAATTAAAACTTAAACTGTGTTGACTGACGCCATGACATATATGCCTGCTGACGGAAGTCATCAATCAAGTGGTGGGTAAACTCAAGCTCACATTTCTGGAAGAATTTTTCCCAACCAATTCTATCTGCCCAATCACCAAGACGCTCATACTTGTTAGCATCGTTTGAATAAGCATTGACGATTTTTGTAATTGCATCTGTCATTGATGGCCATCTTGGCATCTCATTTGGAATAAATGCAACAACAACTTTTGAGAACTTTGGATCGCTGATTCTGTTAGATACTTTTCCACCAGCCATGAGAACAATACCATCGCCTTCAGTATCAGCAAGAGGAAGTGATGGACACATGGTGTAGCAGTTACCGCAGAACATACAACGCTCATTCTTGATCTCTACAGATTTCACTTCTGTTCCGTCATCCAATTTAACTTTGGCAGGTTTGATAGCTGCTGTTGGACATGCTGAAATAGCAAGAGGAATTTCGCAAAGTCTGTCAAGATATTCATGGTCAATCATTGGTGGTTTTCTGTGGTAACCAAGAATTGCTATATCAGAACAGTGAACAGCACCGCACATATTGAGGCAACATGCCATAGAGACACGAAGCTGGGCAGGCATTCTCATTTTCTGGAAATCTTCAAACAGAACGTCCATAGTTGCCTTTACAGTACCAGAGGCATCTGATGCAGGGGTATGACAATGAATCCAGCCCTGTGTATGAACAATATTTGTGATACCAGCACCAGTTCCGCCTATTGGGAACTTGAAACTTCCACCTGCAAATTTGCGACTTTTGAGATCATTCTTGAGTGGCTCTACTTTATCCTTTGAATCAACCATAAACTCAATGTTGTTTCTGGTTGTAAAGCGAAGATGACCATCACAGTATTTGTCAGCAATATCACAAATTTCGTTAATGTGGGTTGTACTCATAAGACGAGCACCACCAACTCTTACTGTATAAACTTCATCACCTGACTCTCCAACATGAACCATAACGCCTGGCTCAAGGATTTCATGGTGAGACCATTTGCCTTTATTTTTCTTGATTACTTCAGGATAAAACTCTTCAAAATGTCTTGGACCGATGTCTGTAATTCTATCGTCCATCGGTTTGTCTGGGTTATAACCAGATGATATAAATGCCATTGTATTCTCTCCCCTTATCTCAGATGGTGTTTTCTGTATTCAACAACGTCACGTTCCCAGCCACCGGTAACCTCATCCTCTTTCCAGAAGATGTATGGATTGGTTCTCGGATATGCGACATGCTGAGGCTGTGGATCAATTCCTGTAACTTCAAGCATTTTCTGGAATCCTTGACGCATTATTAACTCACCAAGTCTCTCACGATTTTTACCCTCTTCCATCCACCAATCCCAGATATTTTCAATGATTGAGGTAATTGCTTCATAATCATTGTCTGGATTAACCTCAACAAAAGGAGCAAGGAGAGAACCCATCTGGGCACCATCAACAATTGGAGCTTTTGCACCAACAAGAACTGATAAACCTCTGTCATCGCCTATTCTCAAAGCTCTTGGCATTGTGTTTATGCAATGCATACAGCGGGTACAGTTAGAATTGTCAATCTTAAGGGTTTTGTTTTCAAATTTCATACACTTTGTGGGACAAAGTCCAAGAACTTCTTTTTCAATATCAAATGGACCCCAATCTTTACCTTTATGAGCACCAGCATTGGCAGGATAAGCAGAATCATTTGCTACATACTTATTTACAGCATCCTGATCAATCTTAATAGCATCTCTCCATGTACCGATAAATGACATATCAGAACGTGCAATAGAGGCTACACAGCCATTTGGACAAGCATCAAATTTAAATTTAAACTTGTAGGGGAATGCAGGGCGGTGTAATTCATCCTGATAGTTGTTTGTCAAGAAGTGGCAAAGTGCATTAGAGTCATAGCAGGCATACTCACATCTTGAAGAGCCAAGACAGTCAGCAGGAGTACGAAGGTTAGAACCTGATCCGCCAAGATCCTGATTCATGTTGTGTGTCAATTCATAGAAAATCTCCTCAATTTGAGGAGTAGTTGTGCCCAGAAGAATAATATCTCCTGTTGCACCGTGCATGTTTGTAATACCACTGCCTCTCATATCCCAAATTTTTGTCAATGCTCTGAGATAATCTGTTTTGTAGTATTTACCGCATGGTTGGGCAACACGCATTGTATGGAAGTGTGCAACACCAGGAAAACTTTGGGGCTGATCGCAATATCTACCAATTACACCGCCACCATAACCAAAAACACCAACAATACCACCATGTTTCCAGTGTGTTCTTCCATGTTTAAAAGAAAGTTCAAGAACGCCAAGAAGATCCTCTACAGCATCCTGTGGAATCTGGAACTCAACGCCTGCTTCATTCTTTGCTCTGACTTCAGCCTGTTGCTTCATATCAGAAACAAAACTCGGCCATGGGCCAGATTCCAACTGATCCAATAAAGGAGTTTCATGTTTTGCCATTTACCTACCTCCGTTAAAAGTTAAATTACGTTTTCTATTTGATGTTTAATTATAGGAGCTATTGAACGTCAACAATCTTAAACATTACAACAATTTTATATAATATTTATATAAGAACCTAAAGAAAACACCATTTCTTGAGCATTACTTCAAATCTCTAACCTACTTCAAGTCATTTATTCATTTTACTTTACTACTGCATCTTAGACGATCTTTAGCCCCAGATCGTCATTTTTTTCAATAAAATTATAATAATTTTTATAATAAGAGTTTAAATAATCATCGCTCCTATAAGATTTCTGAGCGGTATTGTCAATAAAAAAGCTGTTTTTTTCCATTTTATGATATAGAGAAAATACCCTCACTAATATTACAATAAAGTGCTTCAGAATGTTCTTGCAGATGTTTTAATATAAAATCTCTTTCAGGGCTATCTGTTTGGCAATCACCTAACATAATAAGATAAATTTGATATAGGTTTTCATGACTAAATTGACTCAAGTATGATTGAAAACCATTAACAAGAGAGTTTTCAATAAAGTAGTTTTGGATAACATCTGGTATTTTTTTGTTCTTAATCCCTCTAAAAAATCCTCTTAATATAAAAGGTATAACTGCATTATCAACAAGAGACCTTCTACCAATTCCATCAATTCTATCTATACGCATACGTAGTGTAAGATTCAGAAAAAAGAGCAAAAGAGCATTATAAACATCTTGTTCAACATTGTTCGATAAAATAGATTCCTGAGCAATATTTTCAGATAAGTTATTATCTTGCTCAACATACTCAGATGAATCAGATGAATCAGAGCTTGATACAGGAACATAATTTGAACTGTAATCCCGAACAGTTATAAGTTTCACATCAAATCCATCTATGGTTTGTTTTACAACAAAATCACCTGCTGCATGATGCCAAAGCTCAATAGCTTCTGATGTTTCAAGATTGTAAAAATATGTAAGAATTTCAGAGGCTTTTTCATATATTTGAAAATAAGATGGTGAATAGATAGGTATAACAGTTCCGTTACTGTTCCAAATATGGATAAGAGATGAGCCTTCAATGTTATTAATATCAGGATAACTATGAGTATCGGAGTTTGACTTATCTGTTAAATGGAACTCTTTATATCCATCAAACCATGTTCCAAGTAGAAAAGAGATTTCTATTCCTCTGTATGTTATGGACTTAACACCAAATACTTGAGGAACAAAAAAATTATCATCAATTTTACTAAGATACTTAAGAATACGGTATTCATTATTAATCAGGGCAAGTCCATGAGCTGAGACAGCAGTATTTAAGACAAAACAAATAGGAAATTCTATTTGTATAGAATTTCCTATTTTTATTCCTACTTCAACTCTTGCTGGATGGTAAAAAGCACCATGTTTTTCAAGATAAATATCAATTTGTTTAATCTCTTCAATATAAATTTGCCCAATGTTTTGGCTCTTAACCTCTTCTTTTAAGATAAATGCCAATCCTTGTTGTAAAATATAGTAGTTATCCGCACTAATAAATTGTTCTGCAAGTGTAAAGTATTCATGGAGCAAAATCCCCCCCGCATCTTTACCTAATAGCGGCATATCCCAAAGAGAAGATTTTTCTGTGAATGGCTCTGATATTCCAGAAATATAGTATTTAACTATCGGATTTGGATTGTCCATTTAAATAATTCTTAAATATCTCAATGCTATTGGGTTTATTAGAACTTTAAAACCACGTCCTATGGGCGTGGATAGGTCGATTCAAGCGATTTTTTTACTTTCTATAAGGTGCTAACTCTTCTTTCATAGCGTCTGCAACTTGAAAACCTAAAGATTGTGCTTTATCACAGTGGAATATAGCCAGTTCATACTCTTTTTTCTGTAGATAACCTACTGCAAGATTGTTGTGGCTAATTGGAAATTCTGGTTGGATTCTAACAGCCTGAAGATTTGCCTTAATAGACTCATCAACAAGCCCTTTCATTAAATAGGCATTACCAAGTGTTGTATATGCTTGCACAAATTTAGCATTATGGATAACCGCTTTTTGAAGATTTTTTATGGCAAGATCAAGTTTTTCCTCATCTGCTTTTTCATCTTTGCCGTCAATTAGCTGTAGAAGGACAAACCCTATATTTGCATAACCTTCGGCAAAACCAGCTCTTGCCTTAGTTGCATATTTATTGTATCGCAAACACCCTTCAAGATCATTTCTCTGAAGACAAATACCACCAAGTAGAACGTATGCTTCAGCAAGAGACGGACTACATTCAACCGCATCATGTAGTGCTTTTTCTGCTGCGTCATATTCCTGTTTTCCCATCAAGGCAACTGCAAGGTTGTAGTGAGTAGTTCCGCATTCAGTGTTTTGTTGTAGTTGTCTGCGTAACTTTTCAATATATTCATCAGAAGTGTTAGACTTTACTCTTTCTGATACTGTTATTTCTGTCATTATATCTTTTTCCCTTCTAATTTTATGTTATCAATTGGTTACAAATAGACCAGCATGAAGTTGTGTATTCTATTTTCAACCATCTCTTATGTCAAGGCAAAATTAAATTGTTATTTTAACCTGAGTTCGGGATAAAAAACTTAGGTTATTTTACTAAAAACTCTACGCTATCTGCTCCTATGATATTATCTTTTTTATCAATTAATTGTGCATATACTTTATGTCTTCCTCTCTCTATTTTCCATTGCAACGTATCATTTTTATTTAAAAAATATTTATTATTAATTATCCATCTAACTCTATAATCTGGAAGCAAGGCCGTAACTTTAAAATCAATATATTCAAGTTCATCTGGAATTCGCGGGTCCATAGCTATTTCAAGACCATTCACAGGATTAACAAACTCAAACTTCTTAAAATTTTGTCTCTGATTAGTAATCTTACTCTGATTAAATCTTTGAGCTTGGTTTTCAGATGTAAACCACTCAGTTTTTTTAATATATTTGTTATCATAGCTACTGTTTCTTTTAAAAACCAAGACATCTGCCTGAACTAATTTAGGACTCATATACAATGGACTATTGCCATTATCAGAATCATTACCACCAGCAATGACACTATTAGCATTAGAAGTATTAGCTATACTATCATCAGAAACAACAGCTACGCTACCTTGTTCTCTGATTCGGTTTAATTCTGCAAATATGCTTCTGAGCACAAAAGCAGAACCTCTTGAGCCACTAAGTTCAATAGTTGGGGAACCATCAAGATTGCCCATCCAAACGCCTGCTGTATAATAACGATTATACCCCATTGCCCATGAGTCTCTATAATCGCTTGAAGTACCTGTCTTAACAGCGGTTTGCACAGGAAAGTTGAGAAGATCGTTATCACCAAATTCAAGAGTTCTTGCCCCATTATCAGAAAGTATATTGCCAATAATTGAAGCAACTTCTTCTGACAAGAGCTGTTCGGAATTTAGATAAATATTATCTAAATATTTAAAACTATGACTATTTATTTTTTCATAGCCGTAAGAGTCATTAGCATTAAAATTGGAAGGATAGAAACAGATAAGAGGAACAAATTTTCCAGCATTAGCAAGCACGCTGTAGGCTTGCACCATATCATAGAGTGATACCTCTCCATTTCCAAGTGCAAGCCCATCTCCATAAAAATCAGGATGGTTATTAAGCGTTGTAATGCCAACTTTTTTTAGCATTTTTAGATACTCTTCAACTCCTGTAAATCTAATTGTTTTGATTGCTGGAATATTGAGAGAGTTGCCAAGAGCATCTCTTAAAGTAACAGGTCCATAATGAATATTGCTGTAATTGTGATATGTATGAACTCCTAAACCCACAGCATCGTCTAAGGGTTCATCATTAATAATGGTTGCAGCACTCCAACCTTTTTCTAACGCAAGTGCATATAGAAAAGGTTTGAGTGCAGAACCAGGTTGTCGAAGAGCCTTTACTGCATCAATAAATTTAGCAGATGGTATATCTTTTCCGCAATTTTGAGCTACAGAATATCTATAGCTTTCCAGATAATTATTTTGCCCCTCCCCAACCCTCCCCAAGGGGAGGGAGTAATTATTATTCCCATCTCCATTGGGGAGGGGGGAAGGGGTGGGGCTAATAGGATTTGCCAATTTATTTATCTGAAATGCTATATTCGTAGTATGTGTAGGAATAGACGTTGATACCCATGCAACTATCTCGCCTGTAGAGTGCTTTGTAATAAGAAGAGCTGCATCATGAACTTTATGTTTTTTTTGATTTTTAAGTGCTGTGAATAGTATCTTTTCAACTTTGCTTTGTAATGCTGTGTCAAGTGTTGTTCTAATAGTGTGTGGTTCAAAAGAGTTTAATTTATTGATAGTTTCATAAACATGTCGGATAAAGTGTGGTGCTTCAACATTTAGATTAGAGCTTTTTATCTCAAAAGGTATATTTTTTGCCTGATCCCACTGAGATTTTGTTATAATTCCTTGGATTATAGCTCGCTGGGCAAGCCTATCTAATGATTTATCTATTTTTAGGGGATAATGGTAAAGATTATATGCTGATGGTGCCCGAATCAATATCGCCAAGGCCAATATCTCTTTTATGCTAAGAGTTGATAGTGTTCTATCAAAATAGAGACGTGCTGCTTGAGCTATACCACGCCTATTAGATGAGAAGGGGACTTGATTAAGATAAAATTCCAAAATATCTTTTTTTGAGCTTATCCTCTCTAATTGATAGGCTTCAAAACCCTCAATCCATCTTGCCCAGATCGTTCTTTTTCTGGGGTGTATCATACGAACAACCTGTTCTGTTATTGTGCTTGCCCCTCTTACAACTTTTCTAACCTTAATATTTTGAAATAAAGCTCCTATTCTTGCCATCCAATCTACACCATTGTGTTTATAAAAATTGCGATCTTCTGAAAGGATAAATATTTTTTGTATAAGCTCTGGTATCTCATAAATATTTAAACTATCGTTTTGATTCCATTTTGTTGTGTATGTAGTATTAAGAGGATATCCATTTCTATCAGTAATAAAGATGGGTTCGCTCTTGGTTGATTTTCCAAGATTATATTCGTTATACTCTTTATTTAATATGTTAATTAGCGAGGGAATAGTCTCTATACTTTTATATGTAAATAGGAATAAACTAATAACTGCTGTTGAAAGGAAGATAGATGTAATAATAGATATTTTTATTATTAATTTAGAACGAATCATTTTATAAATTACCTTGATATTGCCAAGTTTTTGGAGGGAATTATAGTTGACACTTTCAAAACAGGGTGTTAATTAAGTTCTCATTTACGTGTTTGTTAAAAAAGCTAAAAAGGAGTGGTGCTATGATTGGTGGAATTGGAATGCCTGAATTATTGATTATACTTGTCATTATCCTAATTATATTTGGAGCTGGCAAACTTCCTGAGATAGGTGCAGGCATTGGAAAAGGGATAAAAAATTTCAAAAAAGCAACAAGAGAAATTGATCAGGAAGATAAAGAACCTGAAAAAATTGAAGATAAATTAAAATCATAACTAATATTTATATTACCCCCCCATTCCAGCAGTTAAATGTAAATTAAATTTGCTATAAAATATCTTTAACCGCTGGAATTTCTCTTACCCTAAAACACTCAAATACCAGCTATCTAATATCTACTCTTAATTGACTCAATTGCCGCCTGTGCCGCTTCCAAAACATTCTCATTTGTTATTTTGTAATTCTCGATTAGCTTAACTATCTCATTTTGGACATTTGCGTTACCAATTTCGCCGAGCGCATAAAGAATATCGCCTTGTGTAGTAATATCTCCTTGCTCTGAAATATTTTCTTCATTAAAGCATTTAAGAAGCTCAGGGGCAATAGTTAGTGCAAGTTCAGGAGCTTTTTGTGCGATCTCTTCAAGCACAACCATTGCCCCAAGCCTTACAGACCATGTTTTGTGCGTTATAAGCCCTATAAATCCCTCAAATATAGTATTATGTTCAAGCATCTGATTTATAATCCAATCTGCTTTACCATCTTCTAATATCGTTTTAAGAGATGATGTAGTTAAAGATGAAGGATTATTCTTTATAATGGTATTTATAACTATATCAATTAGTTGCTCTAAATCTATATTACCTGTCCACCTAAATCCATTATCAAGAATTAGAGACGGCACTGACATAATTTTATCTGCTGATGCCTCTTCAACTGCAAAAGTTCCATCAATAATTTTTAAATATATATTTGGGCAGGCTACTGCAAGCGTAGTAAGCGTTCGGATTACATTTGGACAATGCGGGCATTGACTTGCAACGTAAAGTTTAAGCTCAACAGGAATCTTAATTATAATTAAGTCGAGTTTAGACCCAATATGTTCAGGAAGTTTAGAAAACTCATCAGATTGCTTAAAAAAATGGTTATAGTGGGCATCTGAACCAATAAATGCTATGTTGTTTATATTTTTTAAAACCATATTTTCACCATGTAATCTTATTGTTCAAAAATTGTTCAAGAATCTCAATATCCATATTGAAATTGTTCGCCAACCATACTTATATTTTTATTAGAACTTTAAAGCCACGTCCTCTGGGGGTGGATAGGTCGATTCAAGCGATTTTTTTACTTTTCTCTTTTTCTTAGAACTTTCTCTATTCTTTCCTGAACATATTTCAAAGTAGATTTTTTCTTGTTCAATCGCATTTCCAATATCTGACGTAATTTCTTCAACAACTTTTAAATCATTGCTCTTCTGCCCCGTACATCTTACCCTCACACTTATGTTTCTGCCATTTTGTTTGGCATAGTAAAGTCCTTTATCTGCAAGCGAGATCATCTGGTTAAAGGTCATCTTCATTGGAAAATTCTCAAAAAAAGGATAAAATACAAACCCTATTGATGTTGTTATATTTATGGTTCTATCTTGAGTTATATTAAAAGTTGTAGATTCAATGTGAGAGCGGATCAATTCAGCAAAACGTTCTAAATATTTTTCATCACTATCTTTAAGGATAATGATAAACTCCTCACCACCTACGCGGGCAGCTACATCATCATTTCTAACCTTTTCAATAAGCCTTTCGCTAAACTGTTTTAAAACCATATCACCTGAATCGTGTCCAAAGTTGTCGTTGACTAACTTGAACTTATCAATATCCATCATAAAAATGCCATATCCATACTCTGACGATACGGTTCTTTTATTTTTCCCCTCAAGTGCGAGCCATTTTCTCTCCATTATTTTGTTGTTATGAGGTGCAAAATCTTCAAATAGGTAACGTCTATTTTTAAGCCCTGTAAGAGGATCAATACGTGTAAGTGATTTTAATTCATGATTTGTTTTCATTAATTGGGCATTGAGTATTTCAGTATTCTTTTTTTCAATATTAAGATTTTTCATAAGCTGATAGTTATCGTATCTAAGGGCTAAAGATTCGCTTAAATCTGTATTCATCTTTTTAGCACTTATAGATGATAGAATATAAAAGATAACTCCAAGAAGGGACATTGTGCTGCTTATTGTGGTATTTAGATTGTAGATTACAATAGTTGGCATGAAAAACACTGTAGTTGAGTATGCAAAAAATACAGGCAGGTAATTATGATATGCCCCAAGTGCTCCAGCAACCATTCCTCCAGATACAAAATAGAGGAAAAGTATATATTCAGGTTTTGCTGGATCAACAAGAAAGATAGCTGAAGAGCCAAAAAGCAGACCCGAAATCATAAATGAGATAAGAAGTAGATGTCTCCAGAATTTAAAATCACCTGATCTAAAGCCGATGCTATACATCCAAAGACCTATATAACGGATAAGAACAAAAGCAATATTTACAGAAGCCCAAATTGTAATTTTCTTTGCGGGAATAACTCCCCACAACGCAGCAGAGATAATAATACTATTAATAATAGTTCCCGGCATGTTAGATGCAAGATTGCTTACAAGAAGGGCTAACTTTTTATCCTCAATATAGGTGTTGCGTTGTTCAGATTCTATCATATTGGGTTTCCAATAATGGTTAGCATATTTGACATCCTGCGGAACTCATTTTTTATCCAATAAACTCAATGGGTGAATCCCAGTTTTGCAGGAACTCTATTATTACGCACTATTTTTTTACACCTTAAACCTTCCAACCATTGCTGTCAACCTACTCGCTAATGAAGATAACTCATCAGCACTTGAATTAACCTTTATGCTGCTTTGTGCCATTTTGTCTGCTGCCTCTGTAACTTCAGATATATCTTTTGCAATCTCACCCGATACTGTATTACTCTGGGCAACATTTTCGTTAATCTCTGTTATTCCTGTTGATGCCTGACTGATATTAGCCGTGATCTCTTTAGTTGTTATAGATTGCTCATCAACTGCTGCTGCAATTGCAGATACACTATCATTAATCTCCATTACAATTTTTGAAATATCAACAATTTGATTGACTGTTGTTTCAGTTGAGCTTTGGATACCTTCAACTCTTACCTTTATCTGTCCAGTAGCTTCTGAGGTTTGCCTTGCAAGGTCTTTTATTTCATTTGCTACAACGGCAAAACCTTTGCCCGCTTCTCCTGCTCTTGCAGCCTCAATTGTAGCATTGAGGGCAAGAAGATTTACCTGCTCCGATATATCGGTTATTGATTCAACAACTTTGCCAATCTCTTTTGCAGCTAAACCAAGTTTATCTACCTGATCAGATGCACTTTTAGCAAGCGATACAGCATTTTGAGTTATTTTTCTTGCATTATCAGTGTTTTTAGCAACATCTCCAATTGTCATAGACATCTGTTCAGAAGATGATGCAACTATATTTATATTTGTAGATGCCTCTTCCATAGCAGCGGCTACAGAACTCATATTTGAGTGCATCTCTTCTCCTGCTGCGGCTACAGATTCTGCCTTTACGCTTGTCTGGTTTGCACCTTTTGCCATCTCATCAGAAATCTTTGAAAGAGTTATTGAAGCCTTGTTTAGAGCTTTAGCGTTGCCAGATACATCGGATATTATGCTCTGAATTTTCTCAACAAACAGATTAAACCATGTTGCCATATCACCAATTTCATCTTTTGAAATAACGTTGAGCCGTTTTGTCAAATCGCCTTCACCTTCTGCAATATCTTTAAGCATAGATACAGTATTGTTAATCGGTCGAGTAATGGCTCTAATCATGATTATGCTGAAAAGAAATAAAATAACAATACCGCCTATGGAGACAGCAATACTCAATATATCACCTCTACGACTCTGTTCTGCTATCTCTTTTTGAACTGTAGATATAATATTGCTTACATTTTTTTGAATAGCATTAGATGTTTGAGCAAGCTCTGTAGTCAAAGATTGGTTATTTTCCCAAAGAGAATACAAGGTAGTCTCAAGTTTATTAACAACAGGTAGATGTTTTTCTGCATTTTCCCAAATAGTCTTTATTTTGCCACTATCATCTGAGCTAATTGACTTTATAATCTCAACAATATTGTTATGCTTAAGAGATATATTGCTATCGCTAATCTTTTTTTGAGTATTATACTCCTCACTGTTACCCGTCAAAAGCAGATTCTGAATAACCATTAGCCTGCTATCCCAATACCGCATAAAATCTTTAAACTCTACAAGAAGATTTGCTTTAGAACCATCAAGTAACTCGCCCTCAGTTGCAAGCATTGCCCCCTCTTTATCAATATTTGAAATAGCCTGATTAAGAATAAGAGTTATAGATTGTATATTTTTGAATATATCTTTTTTTGCCTCGTTCATTTCAAATATATTTGAAGCAAGTTTCTTGAAATTTTCGCTATGCTTTTTCTCAATATCAAGAATCTTTTTTAGCATCTCTTTGACCACACTGCTTGAAGAAATTTTTTCAATCTCTTTTACGGTAGCGTCTATTTTTTTATGGTTAATTTCATGCCCAGAGATAATTGACTGTTCTGGTGCATTACGAAATTTCTCTTCAATCAAGCTATTTTGAAGAACTATTTTTCCAATATCATTACTTTTACTATCAATATTCATTTGAATATCTTTAACAGAGTTTAGATATTTACCTGATCCAGCGATTACGCACATACCTAATATTCCTACTAAAGAGAGAAGAATAATCCTAAATTTTATACTTGTATTAAAGAACATAATTTTCCTCTTTTATAATTAAAAATTAACAAGGTGATGTAGTCAATTTAAACTTCTATCATTGCTACATCACCTTTTAAATCAATTTGGAACAACTTTTAATATGATGTTATCATGGTGCTGGAGGAATCTTATAGGTTGGCATAGAGGCATTCCATTTTTTATAAATAGCCTCCATAGTTCCATCAGAACGAACCTCATTGTATGCTTTTTCCCACTTACTAACTATTTCGTCTGATGTATCTTTATTAAAGGCTATAAAAAGACCATCTGCTGGTATTTTAAAAACAACTTCCATGCTATCCATAGGAATTTCAAGTTTTTCAGCTATAGATGGGGCTGTGTCTGAACTTGCAACCCAGATAGATATACGATCTCCCATAAGTTTCTTTAAATTTAAAGAGTCATCAGTAACAGTATCTAAATTGGTAAAGCCCTTTGATTTTAAGAACTGCTCACGAACATCATCTCTGTATGTGCCAATGCTCTTTAACGTTTTGGCATCATCAAGAGTATTCATTTTTATATTTGAGCCTGCTTTTGCATAGAACATCCATACTGACTCAAAAAGAGGTCCTACCCATTTAAAAAGATTTCTTCTCTCTTCTGTAAATGTGGTTGAAAAAAGAGCAATATTAGGTTTTGTTATAGCAAGATTATAGCCTCTTGCCCATGGAACCATTTGAATCTTTGTTGTGTCCCCCATTCTTTTTTGCATCTCCACAACAAGCTCATAAACATAACCTGTGAGCTTTCCATCTTTATCAGTGTAATGAGATGTTGGAGACTCTTCTGTGTAAATGGTAAGTTCGGCACTAATTGCAGATGAGCTAATCAGAATCAGCATAAGCAAACTAACAACAACTGATAGCAAAGCAGATTTATAACGGTTACTTTGTTGCATAATTTTCTCCTTAAAATTTTAATTGGTAATTCCTATTGCCCCACCCCTTACCCCTCCCCAATGGGAGGGGATAATAATTACTCCTCTCCTTGGGGATGTCGGGAGGGGCAAAATAATTATCTGGAAAGCTATAAACTACTCATTTACACCAGCAGCCATCATTAAAGTTGTCCCCTCAACTTTCATTACATAGGTTGATTTTGGTGTAGGCTCTTTTTCTCCGGGTTTGGGCCACATATAATCAACCCAACCCTCTCCTTTTTCCTTAGAAACATTAATAAACTCTACAAAAAATAGTTTTCCCTTAACATCTTTAAGCCCTTTCATCATCTGACCAACCAATTTTGGTTTTATAGGATGGGCTAAGGTTTTACCAGATTCAATATCAATGCAAAAAACATAAGAATCTTTCCAGACAAATTGACCTTTTGGGTCATTGAGCTTTGCAAAAGTTGCCTCAGCTCCTAACGCTTTTGCCATTTCCACTGCCTCTTTGACTTTGGCAATACACTCATCTTTTGTTGCTTTTTCCTCTGCAAAAGAGGTTACGGTAAAAGATAGACAGATGATAGTTATCCATAGTGCTTTTACAGTAACGCTAACTAATCTCTTTACAACAACTTTGTTCATTTTAACTCTCCTTTATTTATGGTTATACGAATAGTTCATAAGCAATTGTAATTGCCAATAAACCACTGGTTGCTATTTTTATTTTAATCTTCAACTTCGTCTATATTAATATTATTAATATTAGGAATTTGATATTTAGGCACAGGAATATCCCATTTTTTGTAAATAGCCTCCATAGTACCATCAGATTTAAGATCATCGTATGCTTTTGCCCATTTATTAACTATTTCGTCAGGAGTATCTTTGTTAAATGCTATAAACAATCCTTTTTCAAGCATGGTGAGAACAGGCTCAATGCTATCCATAGAAACACCAAGCTCTTGAGCTATAAAAGGAGTTCTGTCAATACTTGATGCCCATAAATCAATACGGTTTGCAATCAACTTTTTAAGATTTAACTTATCATCTCTTACACTATCTAAATTTGTAAATCCTTTCTCTTTTAAAAACTGCTCGCGAACATCATCTTTGTAAGCACCAATTGCTTTAAATTTTTTTGCCTCGTCAAGAGTTTTTATTTTAATCCCTGAACCTGCTTTTGCATAAAGAACCCATATAGATTCAGATACAGGTCCTACCCATTTAAAAAGAGAGCGTCTCTCTTCTGTAAATGTTGTGGAAAAGATAGCAACGTTAGGCTGTGTTGTCGCAAAGTGGTATCCCCTTGACCATGGAACCATCTCAATAGGTGTTTTATCGCCCATTTTTTTTTGCATCGCCAAAACAAACTCATAAACATAACCCGTGAGCTTTCCATCTTTGTCTGTAAAGTGGGACTTTGCAGACTCTTCTGTGTAAAGAGTTAATTCCGAACAAATTGCAGATGATGCTGATAGAAAAATAAATAGAACAAAAAACATTTTAAAAGCTACTTTTTTCATTTTTAATCCCCCATTTTTTTTACGATGTTAATAATTATTAGGTTTATTGGTAATAATACTTCTTTTGTCTCAATATCTTTTGGTGGTGGTAATTCTGGTATTATAAAATTTTCCATAAAGATTCTAATCTGGATTTTCTGTAAAAACACGATATAGATAATCTGGGTTGTTAGGGTTGTGTCTGGTTCTTTTTTCGTTTTGCATATTTTAAAATATTAATAGTTATTGCGAAAAATACAACTAAACGTTGCAATCAAATAAAAATTTGTACTGATGAAGCCTTAACTTTAAATTTTTCATATCTTAATTAATTGTTCTTGACAATAAGAAATATTAAATATACTGCAAAGACAGGTCAAACGCCGTGTTTAGACCAATACCAATCTATGTAACAACAATTCTTAAATCGTCAAAAGGGAGGAACCAAGTAATGAAGAAAACGGGCAATTTTCTGGTAGTAATGGTTATTGTAGCATTAGCTGTTCTTATCAATGTGAGTCAGACATTTGCAGCAGACACATCTTGTCAAACGAAATATCCTATAGTTCTTGCACACGGTATAGCAATGAACGATATACCTAATGCTATAGAGTATTTCAACGGCATAAAAACAAGACTTGAATCCAAAGGTGCAAAAGTTTTTATCTCACAAGTTGATAAGATTGCAGCTACAGGAACAAAGGCGTATCAGTTTGCAAACTACTTAAATACTCAGGTTTACCCAAAAGGTTATTCAAAGGTTAATATCATTGGTCATTCACATGGTGGTATCTATACCAAATACGCAATTAAGTTCTCTTCTTACAAAAGCCCTAAATATGGCACAAAGACATGGAGTCTTCCAGCAAGTAAAGTTGCAAGTTTAACCCAGATTGATTCGCCTAATCAGGGTACTCCTGTTGCAGATTTTGCTTTAGGTGCTAACGATCTCGTAGGCGGACTTGTAGGTATTGGTGTTGATACTCTATACACTACGATATTTAAAACTCTTTTTGGTTCAAGTGAATCTGATGTTTATGTAGATGCAATGGCAAATGGCTATGATCTTTCATTAGACGGTGGTGGCGCCCTTTATACTAAATTGGGTGGAAATAGTGGAATTTCGGGTATTTATTGTCAGAGCTATATGCACAAAATGAAATCACTTTTATGCGTGGGAGTTCCTCAGATTGGAGTTATTCAACTTCTATCTGTTTCTATGCCTATTCAGTGCGGAGCTGCCACAATAGGTTATAAGAGCAGTAAAGGTCCTCACATGCCAAGCGATGGTGTTGTAAGCGAAAAAAGTGCCAAATGGGCAAATTATCGCGGCATGGACGATGGCGGGCTTTTCCAGATAGCTGGAGTTGATCACTGCAATGCAACTGGTCTTCCCTATGGATGGACTGGTTTTTTCAGAGCCCCAGATAAATTTGAAGCCATTGTGAAAGATTTAAAGGCAAAGGGATATTAGTTTTCTATAAATTTACAATATAACTATTTTACTAAGCGAGATAAGGAGACGTAAAATGTCGAACCTTTTCTCGCTTTTTATATATCAAAAGAGGAGGAGGCAAAATAAATGGATAACAATAAAAAAGGTAGGTTTTACTTAATAGGCATATCTATCATTATTTTTATTTTATTGATCGTCGCGATAGTTTTTACCTTTATAGACAAAGAGCAAAATCAAAAATTAAACAACTCTACTTCTGATAAAAAAACTACTCCTATTTTAAACCTGCCAACACCACCTGAGATAGAACCAGATAAAACAGAACAATTAACAAAAAACAGTAAACAGATTAATAAAGCAGAGTTGAAAAAATCCAAAATAGATGCCCTACAACAATCTGAGGAGTTTGATATTACTTTAGTAGATAACTCTTTAAGAGAGCATTTTCATTCGCTTTATTTCAAATACAGGGACGCAAAAGATAGAAATGAGTTTATGGATAAAATAAGGGCGGATTTATTAAGTGAATTTCCAATTGAAACAGCAGAAAAGTTAATAAAAATCTATGAGACTTATATTGATTGCGAACTATCTATTCAAGAAAAGATGCTCCAGTTTGAAAAGCCTGAAACTCCTGAAGATATGCTCAATATGGCAGATGAGATATTTGCCTTTAGAAAACACATCTTAGGGGACGAACTTGCCCAAAGGCTGTTTGGAGAGGAATACAATATGACATCATTTAAGATAATGGGCAGCCAGATTTATAATGATAATTCTCTTTATGGCAGCGAAAAAGAGGCAAAACTGCGTCAGTTAGCAGCGGAAATATATGGCGATCAACCTGATGTCGCTATATCTGATAAAACAGGTGAAAGTTTATATCAAGAGAAGTTACTGCTTTATAAAAGAGATTTTGAAGAGATGGATGAAATTGAAAAAAAGAAAAAAATTAGAGAGTTTAGAGAAGAATATCTACCTATTGAAGATATTGAGAATATAGAAGCAGCAGAATTAGAGATTGAAGCTAACGCTAAAAGAGATCAAAACTACGATGAGTCTAAAAGTGCTATATTAAATGATTCGTCTCTTAGCGAGAGTGATAAAAAAGCAAAAATTTACGAAATTCAGAATCAAATTTACGGTTCTATGGCAGATGAAGTAAGGCGAGGGGAGGAGATGTAATAAAATAAAAAGGATTTGACAACTTCTATAAAGTTGCCAAATCCTTTTATCAAATAACCGATATTGTTAAACCTTAGAATCTTAAAGCCTGAATATTTAAATGGCTCTAAATTTGTCCGAACGGCCTAAATGCCTGAAAAAACAACGACCTATTTTTTTACTACAATCCTCTGACCAATAACAATAGAATCTTGAATAGTCAGTTTATTCATAGCCCTTAATTGTTCAACTGTAGTACTGTATCGCTTACTTATGCTGTATAAAGTATCTCCTTTAGCAACTGTATGATAGGTTAGGCCACCGTTGTTTTCTGTTTTTTGCTGTTTCTGTTTATCTGGCGTTTCAGATTTATTATTAGATTTGGTATTTGCAGCGGTTTTGTTTGGAGTAGTAGTTGTTTTCTTTGGTTCATCTTGTGCCTTACTACTAACTTTTGTAGATGACTTTGTCTCTACATCTTCTTTTTGTTTAACTTCAGGTTTAGATTTAATGGTATTTTCTGTTGACTCTTCTTGGGCAACTTCTGTCTTTTTAGAGGGTAAAGATGCTACAGTTGAGTTTTTAATGTTGTTTACAATTCTATTATTTTTTTCAACATCTCTAATAATATCAGATAACTTATCATCAATCTTATCAACTCTTGCTGTTAAAACATCAAACTTAACAGACAAAGCTGTTTCAACTCTTTCAATTCTTGCAACATAAGGCTTAATGTCAGGCATATCACCCTTTGACTGACCCTCTGCATTAGCAGCTTGATTTGCATTTATTGCCTGCAACATCTCTTCAAGTGTAGTGAGTTTCTGCTCAAGAACCTTTACGGTCTCCTCAATTGGAGGATTTTCTTGAGCGTTTATACTCTGTTCTATATCATTATCTGTCTCACCTGAAGGTCTAAGAAAGACAAAGAATATAATCAATGTAATAATACCAGCGCCAATAAATACTAACGACAAATCACTTTTTTTAAGCATTGATTTACCAGTTAAATCTGCCCCAGATGCTATCTTTTTTTTGTTTCTACGAATAATATTTTCTCTTAAGAGATCATCTGGTTCTTTCTCTTCTTGTAATGAGTTATAATTTTCCATTTTGTTTTATTATTATTATCCTTAAACTTAAATATTTTTTAAATTATATAACTAATAGCAAAAAATCTAAATATATACTTCTCTCGGTCATAGGTTGAGCTTTTTATATTTAGTAGAGACGCACGGCCGTGCGTCTCTACAGTTGAACATTTTGTTAGCAAACCTCAATTTATGACCGTTTGCAGTATATAAAACTATAAAAAGACACTAAGTTAAATCATGCTGCTATCTGACCACCAAGCAAAGAGATCACATTTTTGGGTTGTGAATTTGCTTGAGCTAATGCAAAAATACCTGCTGTCCGTAGGTTTTCAATCTGTTTCATGTTCATAGATTCCTGGGCAATATCAACATCTTTTATTGTGGATTCAGATTGATATGAATTTATCATTCCAATACTTAAACTATTAATTGTAGATTCAAGTTGGCTCTGATTTGCTCCTATGTCAGACCTCATTTTTGAGGTCTGCTCTATTGCATCATCTACCATCTCAATAGAAGATTGACTACTCTCAACGGTTGAAAGGTCAATCTTTGACAAGGAAGATAATCCAGGAGAAGAGTCAGAAAATAGCTTTTGACCATTGAATTGGCTACCTTCATATATCTTTCCAAGAGATTCCATTGATTTTGCAATATCTTGTTGAATTACTCCTCTATCTGACGAACTTAAAGCTGACGATGATGCCTGAACAACCTTCTCTCTAATGCCTTGTATTATAGAGGTTGCCTCACCTAAGGCACCATCTTTAATCTGGGCAATACTTATGCTATCATTGGCATTCATAATCATTTGCCCCGCACCTCTTGCCTGACTTCCAAGTGTATCAGCAATCATCATGCCTGAAGCATCATCAGCAGCACTGTTTATCTTCTTACCTGTTGAAAATTTCTCTATTGAACTGCTCATATCAGTTGTTGAGCGATTCAATGAGTTCAATGCTCTTGCCCCTACTGTATTTGTGTTGATTGAAAAAGACATAAGCTCCTCCTTTATAATAAAGGGTAAATTCTTTTCCTTAAAATTTATTAATATTCTTTATTTTATTTTAAACTCGAAACTCGAATAGAATAAATGAAACTATATTGACATAAACTATAACAAGTTTATATCTGAATTATTAAAATGTCAATCAAAGTTGCCTGACAAAATATTGAAAAGATGATTCGTAATCTATTAAAAATTTGCTAATCTATTTTTACATTCTACTTTTACTTTCAATTTAATATTTAAAGTTCTCTTACAATTCTAAAACCAAGGCTGTTACGTTTAGCTTTAGGTTTATAAAAACTTCTTTTAGCACTTCTGCAATTTCTTGCTGATTGATGCCACCCACCTCCTCTCAACACCCTGTGATCTCCATCTTTTGAAATAGGATCAACAATGTTGTCTTTATAAGTTGAGGTAATAACGCCCGTTCTGCCAAACCAACTGCTTTTCCATCCGCAAAAATCAATACACCACTCCTGAACATTGCCTTGCATATCATAAACTCCCCACGCATTTGGTTTTTTAGTTTTAACTGGATGTGGTCTCAATACATCAGGCGGATTTTTGTAACCCGAATTTCCACAATACCATGCGATTTCATTAAGAAGAGGATCAACAGGGGTGCATAACTCTTCTGTAATATCACCATTGGCAAATGGTGTTGTAGTCCCAGCACGACAGACATACTCCCACTCTGCTTCCGTTGGAAGTCTATATTTTGTTGTTCCTTCCCACTCATTAAGCACTCTTATGAACTCAACGCACTGCTCCCACGATACTGTATCAACAGGGCAATTTTCTCCACATTCAGGAAAGGCAGATGGGTTAAAACCAACAAGTTTTTTCCACTCTCCTTGGGTTACCTCTGTCTCTTGAATATAAAAGCCTTTTGAAATAGTTACCAAGTGCAACTTTTCATTCCAATCTCTGCCAATCTCTTTTTCTGGACTTCCCATTAAGAATTTGCCCGCTGGAATATAAACAAAAATCATTCCCAACTTATTTGTTATAGTTCTTTCAGATGCAAATACAGTGTCAGCAAATATAAAACCAACATTAATACTATCGACATTTTTACTGTAAAATCCACAAGCAATATAAAAAATAATTATTATAAGTGGTTTTCCAATTTGAGTAATCAAAGTAGAATTAAACTTTATAGATATTTTTCTCTTGATTATCACTATTTTTCTCCTGATTATATAAGGATTATAAAGTATCGCCATATACTTCAAACGGGAATAAAATTACTCTGATTTTTTAGTAGTGTCGCAAAGTTCAACCAGCTTGTCAATGTTAGGGAATATACAGCGTTATTGGACAAATGTTTTTTTTATTTGTTTAATCTTGTAATCTGTGGCAAATCGTGATTCTAAAATAGAATTAAAAAATTATAAGAAACAGATAATTTGCAATATTTTTATAAATTTATAATAACTTAAAGATGATACGTTGATCTTACTTAGTTGACTTTACTTAATTGAGGAATATTATGACAGAACAGTTTCACGGAACGACCATACTTGCTCTACGGCATAAAGGCAGAGTTGTTATCGCAGGAGATGGTCAGGTTACTCTTGGAAATACCATTACAAAACACCATGCAAAAAAGGTGAGGCGTATATACAATAGCAAGATCATTACAGGGTTTGCAGGAGCGACCGCTGATGCTCTCCATCTTGCTGAAAAGTTAGAGCAGAAACTTGAGCGTTTTAACGGCAACCTCACAAGAGGGGCAGTTGAGCTTGCAAGAGAGTGGCGAACGGATAAATACTTAAGAAAACTTGAAGCTATGATGATTGCAGCAGATGAGACAACTACATATCTGCTTTCAGGTAATGGCGATGTAATTGAGCCTGATGAGGGCGTTATAAGCATTGGCTCTGGAAGTGTGGCAGCTCAGGCAGCAGCACAAGCTTTAATGCGACATACTGAACTTGATGCAAGAACCATAGTTGAGAATGCTATGGCAATTGCGGCATCAATCTGTATTTATACCAATACTAATATAACTATTGAAGAGATATAATTATATTTAAGTAGTTGTCATTAAAAAAATAAAACCATTTAATTTAATATAAAAAGAGAAGATAGATAAATGCTAAACGATTTAAAACCAAAAGAGATAGTAGAGAGACTTGATAGATACATAATTGGTCAGAATAATGCCAAAAAGTCAGTTGCAATTGCTTTGAGAAATCGATGGAGAAGAAAGCAAGTACCTGAAGATTTGCGAGATGAGATAGCACCTAAAAACATAATACTGATTGGCTCAACAGGTGTGGGAAAAACCGAGATTGCAAGGCGACTTGCAAATCTTACAAACTCTCCGTTTTACAAGGTAGAGGCGTCAAAATTTACAGAGGTTGGGTATATTGGGCGTGATGTTGAGTCAATGATCCGTGATCTTGTGGAGTTGACAGTTAATAAGGTAAAGGCAAACCAACAAGAGGCTGTTCAGGATAAGGCAGCATCAATTGCAGAGGAGAGAGTTCTTGATATGTTGCTTCCGGGATCAGAGTCAAAATCAAATGGTTCTGGTTCTGATGGAAAAGATGAAAATGGTGCTGATTCTAACTCTTCAGATAGTTTTCCTTTAAACATTGTTTCTGAAATGATGGGAGTTCTCAAAGAGGGGGATATCAATATCAACGATAGCCAAAACAAGATTGATATTGTTGCCTCAAAGTCAGATAAAAATATCTCTTCAACTCGTGAAAAATTGCGAAAGATGCTTAAAGCTGGAAAACTTGATAACCGTCTTGTTGATATGGACGTTCCATCAAGAGCTATGCCGATGATTGAAATTTTTACAAATGCTGGCATGGAAGAGATGGGCATTAATATGAAAGATATGCTTGGAAGCATGATGCCAAAAAATACCAAACGCCGTAAGGTAAAGGTGTCAGAGGCAATGAAAATTCTCTCTCAAGAGGAGGCAGCACATCTTGTTGATATGGAGAAAGTAACCTCAGAGGCAGTTGACCTTGTGGAGCAATCTGGAATCATTTTTTTAGATGAGATTGATAAAATAGCAAGTAAGGGTGGAGGACACGGTCCTGAGGTCTCAAGAGAGGGTGTTCAGCGAGATCTTCTTCCAATTGTCGAGGGAAGTTCAGTCCCAACTAAATATGGCATTGTTAAAACAGACCATATTCTATTTATCGCATCTGGTGCTTTTCATGTATCAAAGCCATCTGATCTTATTCCTGAGCTTCAGGGCAGATTTCCTATTCGTGTGGAACTGCACTCTTTAGGAAAAGATGAATTTAAAAGGATTTTGACAGAACCTAAGAATGCGTTGATTTTACAATATATGGCTTTGCTTCGCACAGAAGGTGTAGAGATTGAGTTTACTGATGATGCGATTGATAGAATTTCTGCGATTGCTGTAGATGTTAATGATAGAACGGAGAATATCGGGGCAAGACGTCTTCACACCTTGATGGAGAAACTTTTGGAAGATATTTTATTTGAAGCTCCAGACACCAATGATAATAAAATTGTTGTTGATGCGGTGTTTGTTGATAACCAGTTACTTGAAATTGTTAAAGATGAAGATTTAAGCAGGTATATTTTATAGAAAAATGCCATCTGGTTTTGATAGAAATAATTTATGTTGAAGGTAGATTTGACAACTTTTTAAAAGTTGTCAAATCTTTAAGAATTTAAGGACAAAAAATTATGAATGTAGCAAATATATTAATTGAGGCTCTCCCTTATATACGTAAGTTTGCGGGCAAGACCATTGTTGTAAAATATGGCGGTCATGCAATGGTTTACGATAACCTTAAAGAGGATTTTGCAAGCGACATAACACTTTTAAAGTATGTTGGTCTAAACCCTGTAGTTGTGCATGGAGGAGGACCTCAAATTAACAAAGTGCTTAGTGCAATGAACATCACGCCAAGTTTTGTTAGAGGAATGAGATACACTGACGGCGAAACAATGGACGTTGTTGAGATGGTTCTTGGCGGTAAAGTTAATAAAGAGATTGTTGCAAGAATCAACCAAAAAGGTGGGAAAACAGTTGGTCTTACAGGAAAAGATGCAAATCTCATCATTGCAGAAAAGATGACCATATATCAGGAAAGTGAAGGAGATAATCCACCAGAAATTATTGATCCAGGTATGGTTGGCAAAGTTTTAAAAATTAACCCTGAAATTATCCACACTCTTACAGATAAAGGCTTTATTCCAGTAATTGCACCAGTTGGAGTTGGTGAACATGGCGAAACCTATAACATTAATGCTGATCTTGTGGCATCAAAGATCGCATCAGCTCTTAATGCCGAGCGTCTGATTCTTATGACTGATGTTGATGGGCTTCTTGATTCAAATTCCAATCTTATCTCGTCTGTAAATGAAAAGACTATAAAAAGAATGATCAAAAGTGGTGAGATAAAAGGAGGCATGATTCCTAAAATGGAGTGTGCTTTGGAAGTTTTGCACAATGGAGTTTCAAAGTCTCATATTATTAACGGCACAAGACCACATGCCCTGCTTTTAGAGCTTTTTACAGACTCAGGTATTGGAACGCAGGTTACTTGTTCCTCTAAGTAATTTAAGTGTTGCATTATGTGTTAGGGCGTCATGAAATTAACGAGAATATGGTGACATTATGACAACGCTTGATAATAAAATAGTCAAAGAGGCTCAACTCCTTCAAAAGGAACTTACACGCCACAACTACAGATACCATCTTCTTGATGATCCTGAAATATCTGATGCTGAATATGATAAGATGATGTTACGGCTTCTTGAGATTGAAGAGGCATATCCATCTCTATCAACGCCAGATTCTCCAACAAAACGGGTTGGGGCAGCCCCGCTTGAATCGTTTGAGACAGCAAAACACTCAATTCCAATGCTTGGGCTTGACAATGCTTTTAATGAAGATGAGCTTATTGATTTCCACCACAGAACCTTAAAGTTTATTGAGGCTCAAAAAAATATAAACGAGATTCTTTACACAGTTGAACCCAAATTTGATGGAATTGCGGTTGAGCTTACATACGAAAATGGAATTTTGATAAGAGCAACCACAAGAGGCGATGGAGTTACAGGTGAAGTTATTACAGAAAATGTCCGAACTATCCGTTCTGTTCCGCTTAGGATTTCTACACCATCTAATAGATATAAGATAAATAATCGCGATCCTCTCTTGGAAAAAGAGTTCCCACTACCAGAACTTTTGGAAGTAAGGGGAGAGGTGATTATTAACAAAAAAGATTTTGAGAATCTAAATAAAGCACGTCTTGAAAAAGGAGAGTCTCTATTTGCAAACCCAAGAAATGCGGCAGCAGGGTCATTGCGTCAATTAGACTCTAAGATAACAGCATCAAGACCTTTATCAATCTTTGTTTATGGAATAGGTGATCAAAGCAACATTCAATTCACCTCACACAGTGAGAGTTTAAAAGTTCTTAAAAGCTATGGTTTCCCAATAAATCCTCTTATACGCACAAGGCTTACAATTGACCAAGCTATTCAATACTACAGAGAACTTGAACAAAAAAGAGATTCACTCCCTTACGAAATTGACGGCATGGTGGTTAAAGTTGATGATCTTAGCTTGCAAAATATACTTGGAGTTAAATCAAGAAGCCCAAGATGGGCAATTGCATATAAATTTCAGGCAATTGAGGCAACAACAGTTATCAAAGATATAGCTATTCAGGTGGGGCGAACTGGAACTCTAACTCCAGTTGCATTGCTTGAGCCTGTAAATGTTGGCGGCGTAACAGTTTCAAGAGCCACTTTGCACAATGAAGATGAGATTGACCGAAAAGATATAAGAATCGGAGATAGTGTGGTTGTTGTTCGTGCAGGTGATGTTATCCCAAAGGTTGTAAAGGTTATTGAATCAAAAAGAACAGGCATGGAAAAGAATTTTTTCATGCCGACTAACTGCCCTGTTTGTAAAAGTCCAGTTAAGAGAGTTCAAGATGAGGCTGCAATTAAATGTATTAATGCCTCTTGCGATGCTCAATTAAAAGAGCGAATAAAACACTTTGTATCAAAATCAGCTTTTGATGTTGATGGTCTTGGAAAAAAACTTGTTGAGCAGTTAGTAGATAGAGGTATGGTCAAATCTTTTGCTGACCTATTTAAGTTGGAAAAAGAGCAATTGGCTTCAATGGAGCGAATGGGAGATAAATCAGCCCAAAACATACTCAATGCTTTAGAAAAATCACGCACAATTACACTAAAAAGGTTTATTTATGCTTTAGGAGTTGATCATACTGGGGAAAATGCAGCATCTCTTTTGGCTTCCCAATTTAAAACGCTTGATAATCTTCTCTCTGGAACAAAGGAAGAGATGGAGATAATTGATGGCATAGGACCAAAAACTGCTGGAGCTGTTTTTGATTTTCTCCACAATCCTGATAATATTTTGCTAATCAAAAACTTAATTGATGGTGGCGTAACAGTGCTACAATTAGATAGAGAACCAAACCTTGAGTCAAACTCCATAAAAGGAAAAATATTTGTTTTAACAGGAACTTTAGAGAGCATGACACGCACTGAGGCAAAAGAGCTACTTGAAAAAGCAGGGGCAAAGGTTGCAGGTAGTGTAAGTTCAAAAACAGACTATCTTGTAGCTGGTGAATCTGCTGGCAGCAAACTATCTAAGGCTCGTGAGCTTGGAGTATCTGTTATTGATGAAGAGGCATTTGTGAAAATAGTTTCAGCTAACGCTATACTGAACAAGGTCTTTTTATAACCGTGCGAAGTATATAAAGAGTGAGAAATTGATATAATGCAAGATATAATTACACTTCTAACACCCCGTTTTCGTTCAATATATAATCAAGGGCGTATCTCATCAGGTAAAGGTGGGATTTATAAATATCTTTTAATCTTAACACTTGGAATAATATTTTGGGTGGGTTCTTTATATATATCGTTGCGGGTGCTTCGATATTTTAGTCAGATTGAGGAGATGGGCGATATTCTTGCTTTTAAGCTCCTTTCAATGGTTATTATAACCATATTTTCACTTCTAATTTTCAGCAATATTTTAAATGCCTTGTCAAAACTCTATCTTGCAAAAGATTTAAAACTTGTCCACTCCATGCCTGTTGATAGCTATAGAATTTTTCTTGCTCGATGGATTGAAACCACACTTGATAGCTCATGGATGGTGATTCTTTATACTTTACCTGTTTTTGTTGCATACGGCTGGATTTATTCGCCCGGAATATTTTTTTATTTTGTAATCATAATTTCACTTACGTTGCTTGCAATTGGTGCATCAGCAGTTGCCTCTATGCTTGTAATGGCGGCTGTAGTGATTGTGCCAGCAAGCCGCATCCGCACAATTTTTATATTTCTTGGTCTATCTCTATTTATACTTCTCTATATTGCATTTAGAATTTTAAGACCTGAGCGACTTGTTGATCCTGAAGTTTTTTCAGCTACACTTTTCTATTTTAAATCTATGAACACACCATCTTCTCCATTTTTGCCAAGCACATGGTGTTATGACGCTATTACAGCAGCTCTAAAAAGCGAAATTTTACTTAGCTCTTTCCATATATTTATAGCTTTTAGCTTTGTGTTGTTTATTGGATTTCTAATGGTATTGATGGCAGATATTGTCTATTTTAGTGGAGTCTCAAAGGCACAGACATCTGCTGCCCGTCTTTTTGGAGGAATCAAACTTTGGGGTGGTCTATCAAAAGGCTATAAATTATTAAGAATAGATAAGCTCTTAAAATTGTTAAGAATAGAATATTTCTTTAAAAAGTTCGTATCTGGGGCTATGCGTGCCCTTTTTATAAAAGAGATTAAAACTTTTTTTAGAGATCAAACGCAATGGTCTCAGCTTTTTCTAATTGGTGCGTTAGTCTGCATCTATATCTATAATTTCAAGGTATTACCATTAGAGAAATCGCCAATTCAGACCATCTACCTTCAAAACATGCTCGCATTTCTCAATATGGGGCTTGCATTTTTTGTCCTTACCGCAATTACAGGCAGATTTGCATTTCCAGCAATTAGCATGGAGGGCGAGTCGATATGGATTATCCGTTCAAGTCCAATTGAGCTTAAATCTTTTATCTGGATAAAATATCTTATCTATTTAATTCCTCTGGCCATTCTTACATTTATTTTGATTATTGGCACAAATATTTTGCTCAAAGTTGTGCCATTTATGATGGTTCTATCTTGCATAAACACCTTTTTCATTGTTCCGGGTGTTCTATCTCTTGGAATTGGGCTTGGTGCAGCGTTCCCATCTTTTAAGTCAGAAAACCCAAGTCAGACAGTTACAAGCTACGGAGGATTGTTATTTATGATTTTCAGTGCTTTATTTATTGGAACTGTAATTGTTCTTCAGGCTGGACCAGTATATATGATTTTGTCATCTCAGTTTAAATCCAAGCCATTAGCTTTTTCTGATATGGCTTGGATTTGTCTCTCATTTTTAGCAGCTTTGATTATCTCTATTTTAATGACATTTCTCCCAATGAAGTTTGGCGAAAAACGTCTTAAAAAGATTTTGTTTGATATGTGATTTGCTATTTCAAGCCCTGAAAACTATTTCAGAGCTTTTATATTTGATAATTAACTTTTTAACTCTTCGATTTGACCAAAAAATTGGGAGCTTCGGAGTTTTTATGGCAAACATGGTTAAAAGAAAATGCTAATACAAACATAAATACTCAAAATTATTGGAATGGCAACAAATTGAAACCTTCTATTTACTTTAACGGCGGTCTCATTTTCTTTTTTCTGGATATATATAGTAGATGTAACGTTAATTGCAATAATTAATAAAATAAAAAAATAGGTAGTTATGAAGTAATAATCAACCTTCATTAAATATCCAACCTTGGGTAAGGTATTTTTTTGTGCCATGTGGTATAGTAAAATGCTTAACAGTGATGTCATTGACAAATTGGAGCGTAAGACAAATTGTTCAACTGGTATTTTAGTTATCAGCACAGCTATTATCAAAATAATGGCAAGAGGGATAAATAGATTAACAATATAGGGAAAAATTATCCTTTTAAGCGTAATACTAACTGTTAATGTTGAAAAATAAATTTTACTTTTATACCCTTTTCCCATCCTATAATCAGGATCACCAAAAGTAGAGTCAAATCTATGCAGACCTGAGTTAAAATTTTTATCAATGTATGTCCACTCTTGAGGATAAATCTCCTTAACAGGATTATTAGTCATGTGTCTTGCATCAGGCACTATCATAATATGAGAGCTGTTTTTTGATTTATGTCCAATGGTAATGGGCAGAGATTGGGTATCAAACGGGAATTTTGAAAGGTCATAAGGATTTACATAACTTCCCTTATAACGCGTACATTTGTATTTAACTGGTCTTTTAATATCCTCTTTTATCAGGATAGATGTTCCAGAAAAAGCATTAAGAATATCAACCTGGGAAATATCAATTTTATCAGACATCCACTTGAACCACAGGTAAAACTCAATATCAAAGTTCATTTTCTGTGTATTGACATCATTGACCCTAAAAAAATCGACTCCAACAAAAATAACGTCAACCCAATGATATAATTGCCCATCTACTTCGATAAGATACCCTTTTTCTAATCGCATATCTTTTTGTTTAAATACATAAGGCTCTCGTGGTTTAAGAAGTTGAATGTAAGCCACTTTAAAACGTCCATCTTTTATTTCGCTAATAAATACATCCCGATCCATCATTCTACTTTTATTAAAGAAAATATTGCCAGTTATACCCGGAACCGCACTTTTCCAAGTTAGAGAGGCAATAAAATCCTTTATCTTTTCTCTATCTTCACCGTTTTCTTTTATAGCATTTGCAAGGAGCAAAACTGCATCATAGCACATTGGGGCTGTAATATTTGGCTCTTCTTTATACGATTCCTTAAAGTCTTTAGCAAACTTAAAAGCACGATAATTCCCTATTTCCCATAAAAAAGGACTTGTTACATAGACATCTCGTGTCATCTCCTCATCAATCAGCTCTTCATCAAGAAAATTATTGGTTGACCATGGATTTGGACCTATAACTGTAGCCTCTATTTCATGCTGTCGAACCTGTTTAACCAGTTTAATTCCTGAACCTGAATGGGAAAAAATAACAACTGCCCCAATATTTTTATTAGCCTCTTTATCTGGCAAATTAGAAGCTATAAACTCATTTCCAAACTTTTTTACATGGTCATATTCCAGTTGTTTAAAAATAGTCAATCCAAGTTTGTTGGCTTTATTTATAAAAGATTCTGCTAAACTCAATCCAAACGCATTATTATTATTAATAACAAGCACATTATTTTTTTTGAAAATCTCTTTAATATAAACAGCCATATATTCAGCCTGTTCTTGATTAGAGTAGTTTATGCTAAATACGTATGGGCTACTCTCACCCACCTTAGGATCGCTTGCATAAACACAGATTGTTGGAATTTTGGCCTGATCATATATCTTTGTTGCCCCAATGGCTGTTGAAGAGTAGTAGTGACCTATAATGCTAATTAAATTTGGCTCCTGAACAAGCTCTTTGGCTACTTTTTGAGCTTCATCAGCATCGTTCTTATCATCTTTAATAATAAGCTCGAAATTGATACCTTGTTCTTTTTTAACCTGATTTACAGAAAGTTTTATCGCATTTAGCAGATTCTGCCCTGTGTTGGCTTTATCTCCTGAAAGTGGTAAAACAACACCTATTTTATAGGTCTTGGCAATAACAGGGTTAACCATAAAAATGCAGATGCTCATAAGAGGAAGAATGGCTGCTACAATGCTCTTTATTATCATTATCATATACCACCAAAATTAGATATTAGATACTATTATTCATTTGTTTATATGGTCAGATAGTGGTATTAAAGAGCTATCTGACCAGTATTTTAGTTTATGGTAAATTTTATTTACTCAAATCTTTAATTCCTCAATATTTGCAAAAAAGTCAAGAGCCTCTGGATTTTTCAAAGCATCTTTATTTTTAACCTCTTTTCCATGAATCATGTTTTTGACGGCAAGCTCAACTTTTTTCATATTTAAAGTGTATGGAATATCAGGCACTTGAATTATTTTTGCTGGAACATGACGGGGGGAGGCATTTTTACGAATATCATTTCTTATTTTGTCTCTAATTTCATCGTTTAATTCAAATCCCGAAGCCATAGTAACAAACAAGATAACTCTAATGTCATTATTCCACTCTTGCCCAACAACAACGCTGTCAGAAATTTCCTCCATCTGCTCCATTCTGCGATAAATTTCGGCAGTGCCAATTCTAACTCCTCCGGGATTTAGTGTAGCATCAGAGCGACCATACATAATAACTCCCCCACGCTCTGTAACTTCAATAAAGTCGCCGTGTGTCCAGATTTTGGGATAACGGTCAAAATAGGCTGAATGATACCGTGTGTAATCTTCATCATTCCAAAAATAGATAGGCATTGATGGAAATGGTGCTGTGCAGACAAGCTCTCCTTGCTGTCCAACCACTGGTCTTGCATCTTCATTATATGCAAAAACTTTCATTGCAAGCCCTCTACACTGCAACTCACCTGAATAGACAGGTCCAATTGGATTTCCAAGTGCGAAGCAGCCGTTAAGATCAGAGCCACCAGAGATTGAGGCAAGCTGTAAGTCAGATTTAACCTCATCATAAATAAAATCAAAATCCTCTTTTGACAAAGGCGAACCAGTAGATAAAAGAGCTTTAAGAGAGGTAAGATCAAATTGCTGTTTGGGTTTTACCCCAGCATTTTTAAGTGCCGCAATATAGCCAGCACTTGTGCCAAATACTGTTATCTTTTCATCCTGTGCCATCTGCCACAAAGCATCTGGGGCAGGGTGAAATGGATTGCCGTCAAACAAAACTAATGTTGCCCCGACAGAGAGCGAGGTTACAAGCCAGTTCCACATCATCCAACCACAGGTTGTATAATAAAAAATAGTATCCCCTTCTTTTAAATCTGTATGGAGCATAAGTTCTTTTATCTGGTGCATAAGAACTCCGCCAGCACTTTGAACCATACATTTAGGAAGTCCTGTAGTGCCTGACGAATACATGATATAAAGTGGGTGATCAAATGGAAGCTGTGCAAACTCAATCTCATTGGCACGGGACTCTTTAAATTTATCAAGCAAAACAGCATTTGGAATTGATTTGATATATGGGTCTTCTTTTGTGTAAGGAATCACAACTACTTTTTCAATTGACGGAAGCTCTTTTATAATGCCAGCTATTTTTTCAAGACTGTCCATTGATTTCCCTTTGAAAAAATAACCATCAGCAGTAAACAATATTCTTGGCTTTGTCTGACCAAATCTGTCAAGAACCCCTTTTATTCCAAAATCTGGGGAGCATGATGACCAAACAGCCCCTATACTTGTAGCTGCAAGCATTGCAATAATTGATTCCGGCATATTCGGCACAAATCCAACAACTCTGTCTCCCGGCTTTATGCCGTGTTTTCTTAATGCTTGGGCAACTCTTGAAACTTCATCGTAAAGCTGATTATAGGTCAGAGTTCTTCTAATTTGATCTTCGCCTCTGAAAACAAGGGCAATATTATCATTTCTAAATCTTAATAGATTTTCAGCAAAATTAAGCCTTGCCCCTTCAAACCACTTTGCCCCGGGCATTTTGCATGGATCATCAATTGCACGATCAAATTTTTTAGATGAACGAATTTGAGCAAAATCCCACATTAATTCCCAAAATTTTTCAAGATTATCAATAGACCACTGATAAAGGGCATCATAATCAGAAAAATTTTTTTCATACTTTTCATTTACTGTCCGCATGAACCGATACATATTGGTCTGTTTAATTCTATCTTCTGATGGCTTCCACAAACATTTTGCCATGACTTTACCTCCTTGTAATTGCATTAGATTATCTTCCACCAACCTCTGATAAATAAGGAAATAGTTGCAGGGTCAAATTATTGATAAAGAACTGCCAAAATAGTTGCCTTTCCCTCTTTTGCCTTTATCAAATGTGGTGTTGTGGATAGATAATATATGCTATCACCAGGGTTTAAATCATAGTTTTCATCAGAAATCCGTAACTCTGCAACTCCATCTAAAACATAAATAAACTCTTCGCCATCATGAACAGAGACCTCTTTCATAGGATTCTCTTCTAATTGCACAATAAGTGCTTCCATGTGTCGCCCTTTAACTTCTGGTGCAAGGCTCATGTATGAATAGAGATTCTGTTCCCCTTTTTTTGATGTTGAGCGAGATATTGCTTTTCTCTCATTTTTTCTTGTAATTGAGTAAAGTTGAGAGCCAACCCCTGATACTAAACGTCCTAAAGCACTGTCTAATGCTCTTGAAAGTCTCATCACTGTGCCAAGCTGAGGTTTTATTACACCATTTTCAATATCTTCAAGCCTCTCTTTTTCAAACCCTGTCATATTGGCAAGCTCTTCAATAGAGATTCCTTTTTTCTCTCTTAACTCTTTAATTCTTATGCCAACATCGTCAACATCGCTTGTCTCTCCATTCTCAATTTTTCCTGTCAAATCTTCAAAATAATCAACATTGATGTGTGGTGTATTTTCGTCTTTTTGCATTAATCTCTCCTTAAATATAAATATGGTTAGTTAAGTTGGTAACAGTAGAAGCACTATTAAAAGTAGAATCTCTTTTTTGTTTATTTCTTTGCTATCACAAGCATCTCATAATCTTCAGTTGAGAGCTTATCGCTCCTGCTAAAAGCTCCAAGTTTAGCTCCAAAAATATCAATAGTTTTGAAATCCAAACTTTTAAGGAGCCATGTTATTTCAGAAGGAACATAATATCTTTCGTTGCATTGTAGTTCTCTTTGGTTTTCAGAATCATCTTTAATATAAATAGTGTTTTTATCTCGAAAGGTCATAAGGTCAAATGAGTGGTTGCCGTAAGTGGCATTGTCATCTTTTGCCTGTGAACTTAAGAAATCTTTGACAGAGTGAAATAGCGGAAACAGCCCATTTAGAGTCGTAAAAATAAATTTTCCGCCTGATTTTAAAGCATTAGCAGCACTCTTAAGAATCAAGAAGTTCATCTCATCAGTTTCCATCAATGGAAAACCGCCTTCACAGATCATTATGGCTAAATCAAACTCATTTATAAAGTGAGGCTCTCTTGCATCTCTCTGCTCAAATAAAACTCTAAGACTCTGACAAGAACTTTGGCTCTTGCAATAGCTTAAGTTCTTATTTTGAGGTTGTTTTTGCCTTAACTCAATCTCAAGGTGTGATGCCTTTTCTCTTGCCTTTTGCAAAAGAGATTCTGACAAATCAATACCAACAACCTCATATCCTCTTTTAGCCATCTCAATTGAGTGCCTTCCAGTTCCGCAGCCAATATCCAGTATTCTGATTTGCCTGTTTTTATCAATTTCCTGTTCAATAAAATCACACTCTCCGATTGTTCCTTGAGTAAATACCTCTCTGTCATATTGAACTGCGTAATTTTCAAATAACTCTTCGTACCACTGTTTCATCTTTAATAATATCCTTAAATTTTTGATATTTTAACCGTTATATTAAAACGCACTCACAAGAGCAAACAGTCCAAAAGTTGTAATTATGAAACCTGAAATTCTGTTGACCCAATGCAATCCATAACGATTAAATCTCTCTCTAAACAAGCCAACACCAATAGATAGAATAAGCCACCAAGCAGTAGAGCCAATAAAAACCCCAGAGATTAAAATTGTTGCTGATATATAGTTTGCCTCTCTATTTGCCAAACCTAAACCAGCAAATATTGCAGCAAAGGATATTATAGTCATTGGGTTGGTTAAAGTTAGAAAAAATGTCGAAGCATAAGCACCAACAAGACCTTTATTGTTTTTTACTAATGCCGAGTGTTCAGAAGGTTTTGCCCATAAAGTTTTAACTCCTAAGTAGCATAAGAATATGCCTCCAATAAGGCGTAACCACATCTGCTGGCTAACAAGAAAATTTGATATAAACGTTAGACCAAATCCAGCGACAGCCCCATAAATTGCATCAGCACTGGCTGCCCCAAGACCAGAAATAAGACCATAGGCTCGACCGTCAGCTAATGTGCGGCGTATGCACAACACCCCAATAGGTCCAACTGGTGCTGCAATCGAAAAGCCGATTATTATGCCTCTTAATAAAAATGGTATATCCATATCATATCCATCGGTGGACTCTATTTTTATACTCTATGTAACTTGCCCCAAATATCTTTTCTAATGCTCGCTCCTCTGGTTTTATTTGAAATTGATTCATATACGGTACAAATAGTAATGCAGCTACAAAAGAGTAGAAGTTTTTTAGAATAAATGTCCATGAAATCAGCAGTAAAAATAGACCCACATACATTGGATTTCTTGAGATACGATAAATTCCACTATCTACAAGCGAGCTTGCTTTATCTGGTTTTAGCGGATTTACAGTAGTTTTAGCATTTCTAAAGCCTATAACACCTGCTACACAAAAGAATGAGCCACCTATAAATGGAAAAAACGATAATGAATAGACGACCCATTTATTAATATTAATCTCATTAGTAATGAGGCTTACTATCCAGATAAAAAAACTGAATAAAAAGGTTAAAAGGAGTGGTGGTATTTTGAGTTCTAATCTTTGCATTTTATAAAACGAATCCTCTATAAATTTAGATATCAAATATCAGTTAAAAGTTGTTCTTAGAAAGTCATTTTCTGATAGTTTCTGATATATACTAATTCTTTCAGAATATCGTTCCAATATTGAACTCCTTCCTCTGCAAACCGCCAATTGATCCAGTCTGTTATAAGTTCTGCTGGAGCTGATTCATGTCTGAATCGGCTGTTAAAAGTTCCAAAAGTCGTCTGATATTTCTGCTCATAAAATGCAATATCTTCTACAAATTGGAACATTTTCTCATAAATCATTCTTATTGCTGCTTCATCAAGAATTTCTTCAGGGGGAATTTCTAAACCGCTGAATATTTTTTTGAGTAAAGTAGTGTTCATGATTTTACTCCATAACTACTTGATTTTATTCTTGACGAATTTTTGAAAACTGACTTTGTGCGGTATAGTCATAATAGGAATTTTTTTTAATATATTCCATTACCTTTTCTAAGGTCATAATTTCTCTGTCTTCAATCTTTTCATCTTTTCCAATATGTTTATGGAATGGAAAAGTATTGGTATTCTGGTGATGCGGGGCATTATCCCAGCGTAACTTACATTGGTTAAGAGTGTCCTGCCAATATTGAACCCCCTCCTCTGCAAACCTCCAAGCCAGCCAGTCATTTTCAAGCTCTTCTGATGCTGGTTGCTGCCTGAATTGATTATCAAAAGCGGAAAATCCATCTTATATTTTTGCTTATACCAATCAACCTCTGCGATAAACTCAGACCTCTTTTGATAAACCATCAATATGGCTATTTCATCAAGAATCTGTTCTTGAGAAATTTGTAAACTGCTGAAAACCTTTTTTTGCAAAATAGTGTTCATGCCCTTACTCCATAAATAATCAAACTATCTGCTCCCTCAAAAACTCTGGTGCAAAATCAGCCCCATTATTCCAAGAGAGCGTATGACCTTCTAAGTTAAATGACTTAAAAATTGCTTTATCTTTTAATGGCTCAAAGACTTCACCATAAAGCTCTGACGATAAATCAACCTCACCTTCTGCACCGTCATTAAACAAAAGCCAGACTTTATATTCATCAATATATTTTGCTTGTGTAACGTGAATAAAAATGATTCTACTCCAATGGTTCTATTTTTGATAACGGCTTTTTATTTATTTTAAGCTGCCCTGCAACGACTTTTCTGCCTGCCTGCATATTGCCCGTAATCGCCTCTTAACAATCCCTTGAAAGACAAATCTTCATCTAAATCTGACCAATGAAGCCCATAGGGTGATATTTCAATATTATTCAACTGTTCGGTAGTTCCTTCTGCAAGTCTTTTATTTTGTGCCACAGGAAATCTTATCTCTACGCCGCTCTCCATTTTAATGATAATGTGACCATCGGCATAGTAAGCCTTCACAGCACAATCAACCAAGATGCTCATACCATTTCTCCACAATTAGATTAATATGTCCTTTGACAATTTTTTGAGCTTTGCTCAATTCGCTTATTTTCATATTTTGAGATTCTCTAAGCTCAACTTCGTTTTCAATATTAAAAACAGCTTCTCCTCCACCATGACGAACATGCACATGAATAGGATAATGTTCATTACTGTAAAAGAAAAATTTATAACCATCTTTTTCAAAAACTATCGGCATCATCACTCCTCCCACACCCTATCAACCACACGCTTTATTTTCTCTTCATAGGTTTTTATCAACTCACGGCAGCCGTCAACTGCTTTGCGTTCGGCTTCGATTTCAGCGACTATTTCCTGTTGGACTTCAAGAGGTGGGAGGGGAATTAATAAATTTTTTAGTTTTACTATAGTCAATGCGTTATAAGCAGCACCGTTGGTTAATAAATGTAGATTGTATTTAATATTTATATCTAAAATATTTTTAATAAAGTGAACATCAGCATTTTTAAATTTTCTTAACCATAATAAATTTCCATCTTTAAAATAAAATTGTCTATCATCAGAAACAACCCAAGACACTCCAATAGTGCCAACCGCAGAAACCAAAATATCGTTCTTTTGCGGTGAACCAAATTGCTCTTTAATTTGATTAAATCTATTTTCTGAGATGAATAGCTCTAATGAAATATCTTTTCCATGACTAAGTTCAACTATTTCTTTTGTTCTATAAAATGGAATCCCTGACGTTACATATTCTTCTTGAAAAATTCTTTTACTTGAGGTTATCTCACACACTTCCCCCAACCTCACCATCTCCCACTCTGGATTAATCTCAATCTGCGGTTTCCAGCTATCCACAACCTGACGTGCACCGTCAATGAGCTTTTGGTAGCCTTCGATTTCTGAAATAATCTCTTGCTGGACTTCAAGGGGTGGGAGGGGGAATTGTCTTGCTTCCATTCCAGATTTGGTTATATGGAGCATAGCAATTCCACGTCCACCATCTGATTTTATTGATTCAGTTTCACGATTTAAAACATGATAAAGAAATAATTTATTAACAATATCAGATGGTTCTATTTTCCAAATAT
This sequence comes from Desulfamplus sp., assembly GCA_015231615.1. Lineage (GTDB taxonomy): Bacteria > Desulfobacterota > Desulfobacteria > Desulfobacterales > Desulfobacteraceae > Desulfamplus. The sequence continues at coordinate 48,278 of JADGBE010000024.1, forward strand.
GGTAGTGATAAATAACTTTTCCACCATTCCAAATTTTGGGACCAAAGGACGCTGACCACGCATAAAGTAAATCTCCATTATCACAATATTTGTCTCTTTCAAGTTCTAAATCAGAATAATACCAATTAGAGTTTGAAAAGAAATTACCCACTCTTAAAACAGGATATTTACCATCAGACAGCAATTCTTCTTGTTTATATGCTCTTCCGTTAATGATCCTTGCAACCTCCCCTAACCGCACCATCTCCCACTTCTGCTTTCCTTTCCGCTCAACTACTCTGTATCTCTCACCTGTAAGGTTGTATTCCCCATTTTCCGCAAGTTTTTCTTTTTTGACGACCAACGCCCCGCACGGTTTTTCTTCTGGTTTGAAGGTGTCGGGAGAATCCGAGCGGACAGCCTTTACATAATCAGAAATCACATTGACTGCATCAGGAAGATCGCTTCCAGCCATTTCACGGCGTTGTGCACCAAGTCCAAAGCCGTCATTTTCAATCTTAACAAAAAGAATTGAGTCGCACCGTTTGGCAAGTAGTCTGTCCATCAAAAGTATTGACGTTTTCACGCCAGAATAGGGATTGAAAATACCAGCAGGCAGCGAAACAACCGCATAAAGATAGTTTTCAACCAACATTTTTCTAAGCTGTTTATATGCGTTGCCGCCTTGAAAAATAATCCCCTCTGGAACAATCACGCCTGCCCGACCAAAAGGAGTCAGATGTTCTGCAATATAGTCAACAAACAGAACTTCGCTGCGTTTGCTTTGCACTGAAAACTTTTTGTGTGGTGAGATTCCCCCTTTTGGCGACATAAACGGCGGATTTGCAAGGATAACATCAGCGTATTCATTCCAACGATCTTCGCTTGTGAGGGTGTCGTATTCCATGATTT
>JADGBE010000025.1 GCA_015231615.1 Desulfamplus sp.
TAAAGAGCTAAAAATTAAACAGTTGCGAATTGATTATAATGATAAACAGCGAAATAGAACATATCCAATTTTATGTATGATTTGCCAATAACCTTCTTAAATATTTAAAAAATTATGAGAATAACAGTTTTGCAGGAGGTCAATTTTAAATCTAAACATCAATTTTATAGCAAACTAACAAATTAAATCTAAAATCATACAGTGATTGCTTTTGAAAAGTATTGCAATTGTGATTAAATTTTGATATGTTTTTATAAATGAGTTTGATATTGAAAAGGCAAATTAGGCTTTATCTATTTCACTCATTATAAAATCTTTGACTATGGTGGGTGTAGCTCAGTTGGCAGAGCACCAGGTTGTGGCCCTGGTGGCCGCGGGTTCAAGTCCCGTCACTCACCCCATATCTTAAACCCGCTTCTACTCATTTAATCACCTTCCTATCTTCCAAAAGTAACTGCTTTATACTCTTATCATTTTTTTCTACTTTACACATTTATAGCCTCCTAATTTAACTCTACAATTTGTAATACTATTTTACTATACTGTCTCGTTCATAAGTTGAGTTTATATAGAAAGTTAAATTTATAAGAGAATGGCTTACATCCCCTATCCCTTTAGGGTAGAGGTTATTCACTTTCCTTTTGAAGTATATATTCCTCGTTTTTTAATATAAGTAGTTTTCTGACAAAAAAAGGACATTAATAAAATGCAAGAACAACAAAAATATATTAATCAATATCCCGATCTTTTTACCCCCCTTGATTTGGGCTTTACAACACTCAAAAACCGTATTTTAATGGGTTCAATGCACACAAGCCTTGAAGAGGCTGAACAAGGTTTTGAGAAGATGGCAGCCTATTTTAGTCTTAGAGCAAAAGGCGAAGTTGGACTCATCGTAACAGGTGGGTTTGCCCCTAATATTCAGGGTTGTGGTGCTGATAATCTTGCTAAACTCACCTCTGTTGAAGAGATGGAGCAACATAAAATTATTACAAAAGCTGTGCATGAAAATGGCGGTAAAATTGCAATGCAAATTCTCCATACAGGCAGATATGGATTTCACGATAAAATTGTTAGTGCTTCCCCAATTAAAGCACCGATTAACTTTTTTACACCACGAGAATTAACTACAGATGAGGTATGGCAGCAGATTGATGATTTTGCGAACTGTGCAAGCCTTGCAAAAGATGCAGGATATGATGGCGTTGAGATCATGGGGTCAGAAGGCTATTTTATTAATCAGTTCATTGCAAAAGCTACAAATCACAGAAATGATATGTGGGGAGGCTCTTTTGAAAATAGAACTCGCCTCCCAATTGAAATTATTAAAAAGGTAAGAGAGAAGACAGGAGACAACTTTATAATAATCTACCGCCTCTCAATGATTGATTTAGTCAAAGATGGAAGCAGTTGGGACGAAGTGGTTGAGCTTGCTCAAAAAGTTGAGGCAGCGGGAGTTACCATTATAAATACTGGTATTGGTTGGCATGAGGCAAGAGTCCCAACAATTGCTGGTATTGTGCCTCGTGCAGCATTTACATGGGTTACATCAAGATTGATGGGTAAAGTAAAAATTCCTTTGATCACAAGCAATAGAATAAACACTCCAGAAGTTGCTCAAGAGATTTTAGCATCAGGGGAGGCTGATATGGTCTCAATGGCACGCCCTCTTCTTGCTGACCCATATTTTGTTAAAAAAGCTCGTCAAAACAGAGCCAATGAGATAAACACCTGCATTGGATGCAATCAAGCGTGTCTTGACCATATTTTTGAAGGGAAGAGCTGCTCTTGCCTTGTAAATCCAACTGCTTGCCGCGAAACTGAATTTGATTTTACTCCATCAAGAGATCCCAAAAAAATAGCAGTAGTTGGGGCAGGTCCTGCTGGATTATCATTTTCAATTTACGCTGCACAAAAAGGGCATGATATAACTATATTTGATGCTGCTTCTGAAATTGGAGGGCTTCTCAATCTTGCTGTAAAAATTCCGGGTAAAGAGGAATTCTATGAAACATTGCGATATTTTAAAACTCAATTGGAGCTTTTAAAGATTAATGTCGTATTAAATAAAAAAGTTGCCATTAAAGATATGTTATCTACATCTTCTCACGAACCTATATTTGACGAGATAGTAATTGCTACAGGTGTTGTTCCAAGAGTTCTTGACTTTCAAGGTGTCAGGAATCCAAAAGTAGTTTCATACAGTGATGTTATTAAGAACAGCAATATAATTGGGAAATCTGTGGCAATAATCGGGGCAGGCGGTATTGGTTTTGATGTTGCTACACTATTAACACATGAAAGTAAATCTTCAAGTCTTGATAAAGAGCTTTACTTAAAAGAGTGGGGAATTGACAACCAATACAAAGAGAGAGGTGGTCTTAAATCTCATTCTGAAAGAGAAGAGGATACGAAACAGGCAAATGGCACAAACAAAGTAGTATATTTACTTCAAAGAAAATCAACTAAAGTTGGGGCAAATCTTGGTAAAACAACTGGTTGGATACATCGTTCATTGTTGAAAAAACGTGGAGTTATTATGCTAAATGGAGTTAGATACGAAAAATTTGATGAGCATGGGCTTCATATAATTAGGGACGATAAGAGAGAAGTTTTAGATGTTGATAATGTTGTAATTTGTGCTGGGCAAGAATCACTATTGACTCTTGCCAATGAACTGCAATCATCGCCAATTTTTATAAATGCTCAAGAGCAAAAAGATTGCAACACCTATGAAGAGCCTAACAAAAAGATAAGATACCATATAATTGGGGGGGCATATCAAGCTGGAGAGTTAGATGCTAAAAGGGCAATTGAACAAGGGGCAAGGTTAGCGTGTGAAATTTAGATAATATACTTCCTGCAGAACTAAATTTATATTCAGTAAAATCAAGTGGCAATCCCAGTTTTACAGGAGGTCAAGTAATTTAAAAAGGTCGGTATAGAGTGAAGATAACATTTAATGCGTTTTCTTTTTTACAAGAAAAATTATCAGAAAATGGCTTCAAGTTTTATAACGTAGATATGGAATTAGCAGATAACCTGACTGTAAATGACCTAATTCGTGAACTTAAACTTATGAAACAAGATGTGGAAGGTGTTTTTGTAAATGGTAAAATAGCCTCTTTTGATTCTATTTTACAAGATGGAGATAGGGTTGGCTTACTTCCGCCGGGAACACCCGGACCTTATAGAGTAATGCTTGGAATTGTAAAAAAACAAAAAGCTTAAAAAGGCAGTTCATAAATAAAATTTATGAACTGCTATAAAAAATAATATTTTAGAAATAACACTTTTGGATAAAGGGAATCAGAAGATGTCTTTTTTTAATAAAATGCTATCAAAAATGGGAATAGGCTCGGCAAGTGTGGAGACAGAGCTTTTTAATGAGCTGTTTATTCCGGGAGAAGAGGTAAGAGGAAAAGTAACTGTTAAAGGTGGTTCTGTTGAACAACATATTGAGAATATCTACTTTAAAGTTAAAAGCACCTATGAAGATGAGATAGAATTTGAAAATAGTGAAGGTGAAGAGGAAGAGATAAATCTTACACGCACTGCACTTATCAGAGAGTTTCAGGTATCAGAACCTTTTACTATCAATGCCAATGAGACAGTAAAATTTGATCTTGAGTTTCCATTACCAATTTTTGTACCAGTAACTGTTGGTAAAACCAAAACATGGGTAGAGACAGGGCTTGATATTAAGTCGGCTGTTGATCCAGCAGACAAAGATTATATCCATGTTCAACCCCACCCTTTAATGGACGCAGTTATCGGAAGTGCAATGGATATGGGGCTTGAGGTCTATAAGGTTGTTTGTGAGCCAGCTCCGCCTAATATGAATATGATGGTACCGTTTGTTCAGGAATTTTCACTAAAACCAGTTGAAGGTCATTTTAGAGGACGTCTGGAAGAGATTGAGCTTATTTTCAGACCCATGAGCAATGGTTTCATGGTCTATATGGAGATTGATCGCAAGTCGAAAGGTGTATCTGGAAGGCTTGCAAAGATGATGGGAACTGATGAGACTATGGTTAGATTTCCAGTAAATTATGATAATTTAGATGGGCTTACTCTTAGACTAATTGAGTTGATTGAACAGCACTGTTAATTTGGAATTAAATATCAAACACCAGTCTAAACATAGCCCTTACAGATATGCTAATTTAAGGCCATTACTATAATTTTTTAGCACGTTGTTGACTTTTGATAGATTAATCTGTATATCCTGAGCATATTAACAATCATTATTGATATATCAACGGAGGCAATTAAATGATTTCAACTCAAGGTCAAAGCATGACAACTGCCCATTATGCACGCATGGGTGAAAAAGAGTGCGAAGATATTCATGTAGGAACGCTCGAAATTCTTGAAAGAACTGGTGTTGATGTTCACCATGAAGAGGCAAGGGAGATTCTAAAAAAAGGCGGGGCAACTGTAGATGGAATTAGGGTTAGAATCCCAGAATATATGGTCAATCGTGCCCTTGCCCAAGCTCCTAAAAGAATGACACTCTATGACAGAAACAAGAAGCCAGCAATTAGAGCATGGGGATATAACACATATTATGGTGGTGGTTCAGATTGTTTAAATATTTTAGATCACAGAACTGGTCAGAGAAGATTACCAGTTCTAACTGATGTAATTGAAGCTGCAAAGGTTATGGATTCTCTTCCTGAGATCGATTTTGTGATGTCTCTATTCTTGCCAAAAGATGTTGATCAAAGCATTTATGATCGCTATCAAATGGAAGTTATGCTCAACTACACCACAAAACCAATTGTCTTTGTAAGCCCTGATTTTGAGGGTTGTAAAGCTGCTGTTGAGATGTGTGAAGCAGTTGCTGGAGGTGAAGAGGAATTTAGAAAATATCCGTTTGCAACTTGCTATATCAATGTAACCTCTGGTTTGATTGCCAATGAAGAGGCTCTCCAAAAGTGTATTTACCTTGCAAGTAAAGGGCTTCCACAACTTTGGATTCCACTCAATGCTGGCGGTGTAAATTCTCCAGCAACTGCGGCTGGCTGTATGGCAAATATGAATGCTGGAATTATGCTTGGCGTTGTTCTATCTCAACTTGTTCGTGAAGGCTCACCAATTGCGGTTCCGGGTTGGAATGGAGGACCATACAATCTTCAAACAATGGTTGGCAACTATGTTCTTGCAGATGAACAGGGGATTCCAACAACTATGGGCAAATATTATGATCTGCCTGTGTTTGGTCTTGGCGGCTCAACAGATTCAAAGGTCTTAGATAATCAAGCAGCTATTGAGATGACAATAAGCCTTATGACCGCACTTTTACATGGAGCAAACATTGTGCATGATGTTGGGTTTATGGAGTCTGGCCTTCAGGGTTCTTTACAACTTCAAGTAATTGCAAATGAAACAATTGGTTTTCTTAGAGCTGCAACACGAGGCGTTACAGTGAACGATGAGACTCTTGCCCTTGATGTAACAGAAGAGCTTGGTCCAACTGGTTCATATCTTCAGCATCCACATACAATCAAGCACTATAAAGAGCCGTTTTACTCAAAACTTTTTGATAAAGGCGGATATGCTCAATGGCAGAAAAAAGGTAGCCTAACTATGGAAGCAAGGGCAGCAAAAATGGTTGATGAAATTCTTGCAAAATATACACCTAAAGCTCTTCCAGAAGATGTGCAGCAAAAGATTAAAGCTATTGTAGAGCGTGAACAGGCTTGGATTAACACAAAAAAATAATATAGGTAATCAGATTTGCTTACCACTTTAAATATTTTTATCAAGATTTGACAACTTTTTGAAAGTTGTCAAATCTAAATAGAATGTTTTGGGGCATAAAAATAAATTATGAAAAAATACGACAAACACTTTTTTTTAAGAGATCACTGGGTATATGACCCAACAAAACCACGTGCAATAAGAGAAAACGTTAAACATGGATTTGATACCCGTGCATTACATGCTGGATTTCATCCACTTGAGAACAAAAACGACTTTGTTTCGTTTACTCCTCCGATTGTCCAATCAATCACATTTCCATACAACACATTTGATGAGATTCCATGTCCTGTTTATGGACGCACAAGAACGCCAACAAATACTGTTCTTGAAGAGAGACTTGCGGCTCTTGAAGGTGGGGAAGCGTGTATAACCTCTGGTTCTGGCTCTCAATCTCTGTTTTCACTTATTTTTACAATGTGTGAACCCGGAGATAACATTGTAACATCACTCAATATTTTTGGTGAAGGTTATAAGCAGGCAACTGCAATCTTTCCAAAAAAATGTAATGTTCAGTGCAGATTTGTAAAAGAGCCATCTGACCTAAAATCGTGGGCTGATGAGATTGATGAAAAGACAAAACTTGTCTGGATTGAGACGCCAAGCAACCCTTGTCTCTTTGTAACTGACATAAAAGCTGTTGCTGATGTTGCCCACTCAAGAGGTGTTCCTGTGCTTGTTGATAATACAACTGCTACAGCCGCACTTCAAAGACCAATGGAACTTGGGGCAGATTTTGTTCTTCTCTCAATTTCTAAATTTATTGCTGGAAATGCCACAGTTATTGGCGGAGCAATTATTGGACCTGAACCACTTGTTGAGGATATTCGCTGGAATACAACTGAGTTTATTGGCTCAATTATTCAGCCAATAGAGGCGTGGATGACTCTTCAATACATTGAGACACTCTCAATGAGAATGGCAAAACATAGCTCAAATGCTTTAGCAGTTGCAAAATTTTTAAGTTGCCACCCAAAAGTTGAGCGTGTCAACTATTCAGGTCTTGAAACGCACCCACAACATGAATTGGCGTGTCGCCAGATGAATGGGAAGCACGGCGGATTGATGTCGTTTGTTGTTGTCAATGGTATGAAAGGGGCGGCAACTGCAATGAATAGCTTTAAGACCATTGTTCATGCAGTAACGTTCGGGACAAGCCGTTCTATCTGTATGCACCCACCAACAATCACACATGAGCATCTAACTCCTGAAGAGAGAAAAATTGCTGGTATTGATGATGGTTTAATCCGTTTATCAGTTGGTCTTGAAGACCAAAAAGATTTGATTGAGGATTTAGAGCAGGCTTTAAGTAAGATTTAATTGAGGATGTCAATTAATCTGGAGTAAAATCTAAGCATAATATTTTGTTTAAAATTTAGAGATTTGACAGCTTTTTGAAAGTTGTCAAATCTTTGTTTTTTTTAAAATACTTTTTATAGCTAATCTCTAAAAGATGGGTATAGCCACATTATGACAAGTAAGATTCTAAGTGGAGTGTTAAGCAAAAAGATGGTTGTTGCTCTCATAATGGGTTTTTCGTGCGGAGTTCCTCTTCTACTTACTATCTCTGTTCTTCAAGCGTGGATGAAACAAGAGGGAATTGATCTTGGGACAATCGGCATATTCTCTTTAGTTGGTCTTCCATACACCTTAAAATTTCTCTGGTCTCCAATCTTTGACCGTTTCACCCTTCCGTTTTTTGGCAGACGAAAAGGGTGGCTTCTTATTTCTCAAATATTGCTAATTATCTCAATTGCCCTTCTTGGTTTTACAAATCCAGCCAAAGCACCTTTTATGGTTGCCTTGGCCGCATTTTTAGTTACCTTTTTCAGTGCTTCTCAAGATATTGTTGTTGATGCTTATCGGCGTGAAGATTTAAGAGACGAAGAGCTTGGGCTTGGCTCTTCTATGTATATTTATGGTTATCGTGCTGGAATGCTCCTTGCTTCAGGTGGTGGGCTTATTCTCTCTGACTATATCCCTTTTTCAATGGTCTATCTTATTATGGCAGCATCACTTATACCAGCAGTGATTGCCGCGTCTCTTGCACCTGAACCTTTTACCGTAAAAGGACAACCAAAGACAATTAAAGAGGCTGTGGTTGAGCCGTTAAAAGAGTATTTTTCAAGAGATGGAGCTATTTTGATTCTTCTTTTTATTCTCTTTTACAAGATTGGCGATACTATGGCATCTGCCATGACTACCCCTTTTTATCTTGATATTGGATTTACAAAAACCGAAATTGGTGCGGTTGTAAAGGTATTTGGATTTTGGGCAACTTTGGTAGGATCGTTTGTGGGTGGAGTTATGATGCTTAAACTTGGCATCAACACGAGTCTTTGGATGTTTGGTATTCTTCAAGCACTTTCAACAGCCTGCTTCGCATGGCTTGCAGTAGTGGGACACAATGTTTCGCTGCTTTCTGGTGTTATTGCATTTGAAAATATCTCAAGCGGTATGGGAACAGCAGCTTACGTTGCATTTATGGCTTCGATGACAGACCGCCGTTTTACTGCAACCCAATATGCACTTCTATCAAGCCTTATGGGCATTCCTCGTGTCATTGCCTCTGCCCCAACTGGTTTTATAGCAGAATATACAGGGTGGACAATTTTCTTCATTTTCTGCACATTGATTGCAATTCCCGGTATCATATTTCCATTTTATATAAAAAAGAGATATGAAAAATGAGGTATTTAAAAAAGAACACAATAAAGTTTTAAAAAATACTTACCTATTGCAACTCCAAAAATTTATATCTACTTTTTCAGGCAGCAGAGAATTTTCATAAAGAGATAGAAAAAAATATTCCAACCCTTTAATCTTTAGCTCGTCTAAGTTGCAATGCAACAACTCAAAATATCGGCGAACATAACTATTATCTAACCCAAGCCTTTTTGCCCCGGATTCAATCACATTATCAATGTGAGTATAGCCTTGATTGCGTGATTCATAGAATAGCTCAAGAGCATCTTTTACATCATTATAGCGAGAAATTGCAGACTCTTTTCTCACCACCCAAAGAGCAAATACAAAAGGCAGCCCCGTAGTCTCATACCAGAGTTTTCCAAGATCAATACGGTATCTAAATTTTTTCTCCCAAGGCTGAGTCATAGCCGCGTCACCAATAATCATGGCCGCATCAATCTTTTTTTGAATATCCTGAAGAGTCCTTAATTTACCAGTAATAAAATTTGGTCTAATTCCCTTCTGGATTGCAATAAGTCTGACAAGAGCAGATGATGTAGCGGAATCTTGAGTCAAAATAATGGTTTTGCCATCAAGCTCTTCTATAGGATAATTTGTCATAAGAATGACACTTAAAACCTCACCTTGAGATGAGATTGAGAGATCAGGAAGGATAAGAAGTTCTTTGTGGTTCATTGCGTAAAATGCTGAAGAGATAGGGCTTATTTCAAGCTCGCCTTTTTTTATCATGCTGTTTAAAACTGCTGGTGGACCCTCTATCATCTCAATCCAGTTTGGCACAAGTCCATGATCTAATCCGTAATAGATAGGGGAGGCGTTAATATAGTCAATCTTACCCATTAAAAATTTTGCTTTGGTCATTTTTTACTCTTATATTCGATTATACTCATTATTTTGTCTGAAACACTGTTACCAGATACCTCTGGAACATAGATAAAATCTGCCTTTTTTCCCTTTTCTAAAGTTCCAGCCATTTCTCCAAAACCCAAAGCATTCGCACCGTTTATAGTTGCCATTGCAAGTATATCAGAAGGGGCAATCTGTGGAAAATGGGTTGCCACAGATAACATCTCATCAAACATGTTTATTGAATCTGTGCTTGCAAGGCTATCAGTGCCAAGGGCAGGTTTTATCCCATGTTTTAAAAAACGTGGAATATCTGGCAATTTTTTATGAAGATTAAAGTTGCTTCTTGGGCAAAATATTGGTTTGGCTTTTGTTTTTGCAATAATCTCAATATCTTTATCGTCAACATTGATAAGATGAACAGCAAGAGTTAGAGGATCGAGTAGCCCAATATCGTTAAGATACTGAACAGGTGATCTTGAAGGCAGCAACTGCCATGAAGAAGAGTCAATGCCCCGCTCTTTTAAAAAGTTTGCCCAATTGCCTTGACCTGTTGTTATAAACTCTGTTTCATCATCTGATTCTGCAACATGGATTGAAAATGGAATTTTTAACTTGTTAGTTTGCTCTTTTAATAATTTTAGAAGTGCTGGTGAGGTGGTGTGAGGTGCGTGTCCTGCAAGTGCAATTTTCTTGAAAACTCCTTTTAAGGATAACTCTAAATTTGTTTTTGATAGGGCTAATAATATCGCCTTTGATGCTATTTCAGATTCAAGATATTCTATTTCATTTCCAAGGTATTCCTGAAACCAGACTCCTGAAATATCTGAATTTGCAAAAATAGCCTCTGTAATACCAAGTGTTGAGATTTCACCAGCTAAAGATGTCCCAGTTAATATAGCACTCTCAATTGCTTTTTTAGCTTCTAACTTAAGGAGTTCTGCTCCACATTGCTCTCTTTGATTTATAAGTTCTCTAACCCATTGATTAAAACCTCTATCAAATGGGATTTTTCCTTTAAGGGCAGAAAGCTCAAAATGGGTGTGGGCATTAACAAGAGAAGGCATGATAATTCCAGAGCCATGATCAATAATTTTTGAACCTTTTGAATATTTGTCAAAATTTAAAATATCTGAATGATAGCCTGAAGTTGCAGAAAATTTTATTATGCTTGTTTCTGTTACTGCACCAACATCAACAATTGTGTTATTAACAACCGAGATAAAACCGTTGTCAATTATCTGACACGGGCTTATCATTACATGACCTGCCCTGTGGATTGTCAACTCTCCATTATTACCACTATTCCTACGCAATCTTTTATTATTAAACTTCTTACTATCTCTATGAAGCCTATTATTATGGAACCTTTTATGCTGTTTCAAGACAACCCCTTATCTCATCTATAGATGTAAAGCCTTTTCTCTTTAAAAATGAGCCTATCCCTTTTATGATCTTTTTAAGGCAATCTGGATCAATTAGAACTGCTGTCCCAACTTGAACAGCAGTTGCTCCTGCAATTATAAACTCTAAAGCATCAGTTGCTGTTGCAATCCCACCAACTCCTATTACGGGAATTTTTACATTTTTTGCCACTTGCCACACCATTCTTAAAGCAATTGGTTTTATTGCAGGTCCAGAGAGTCCACCAGTTACATTGGCAAGCATTGGCTTAAAAGTCTCACTGTCAATTGCAAGACCTGTCAAAGTGTTGATAAGAGAGACTGAATTAGCACCTGCCCCCTCCACAGCCTTTGCAATCTCAACAATATCAGTAACATTAGGAGATAATTTTACCATAACATGCTTTGATGTGCATTGACGAACCTGACGAACAACCTTTTCTGCTGCAATAGGATCAACTCCAAATGCTGCCCCTCCAGCCGTTACATTAGGGCAAGAGATATTAACCTCAATGCCAGCGATTGTGTCTAATGTATTAAGTATGGCTGCAAGTTCTCCGTATTCTTCAATCTTTTTGCCGTAGATATTTACAAAAATTGGGGGTTTTAGAGTCTTTAAAAACGGAAGTTTATCTCTTATAAATGCCTTTACCCCAACATTTTCCAATCCAACAGCATTTAAAAGCCCACAGGCTGTCTCAACAACTCTTGGAGATGGATTGCCTGTAGATGGCTCAAGAGAAAGCCCCTTTACAATAATTCCGCCAAGTTCGTTAAGATTTACTAAATCTTTATATTCAGCAGCATAGCCAAATGTGCCAGAGGCTGTCATTACAGGGTTTGCAAGTTTCACCCCATTAATATCAACGCTTAAATTCATAGTGTTTTCCTACTTTATGCAAATTCTAAACGGCGACCTTCTAAAAAAACGATCTGAATTGATTGAATAACATTTTTATCTCATGGTTTAAAAGCATCTTGTCCCACTTATCAGGAAAAGCTAACGGTGCAAAAGTTATCTCAATGGTTACTGAATAAATACCTGTTTTGCTGTTAAATTTACTACTTAAAATCTTATACGGCAATTTCACAGCTCCCTCAAAGCTCACAACTGTCTGGTCATTTACCATTGTTTGACCATTGGTAGATGTTTTATCCTGTGCCAAACCTTTAACGGTTGTTGATTGATTTTTGACGGACTCAAGACCATTTTCTTCAAGAAAATTTCTAATAGCGTTGTGGGCAGCCCGTGTCTGAATATCCACCCCTTTTTGACCATTAGCTAAATAATCTGCACTTCCAGAGATCACAAAAGAGGTAAAATTTTCCTGCCTAAATTCATCTTCAACTGGAACCATAAGAAGATTTGACCGTTCTATACGGTTATCTACAGATTTTATATCAAATCTTACGTAATAAATTTGTCCATTATTTTGACGTTGGAAAAATAAATTTTTGCAGCAGCTTAAAGTTGTTTTACTGTGGACACTGGAATTACAACCCATTGTTATTAAACAAGAAAATATAGATGTAAGCATAAAATATAAAAATTGTTTTTTCATAATATTCTTAAAGTGGTATTTTTATTGCAGTCTGATATTTTAAAATTTTATTATCGGCTGTAAAAAGCTATAAAAATTGTTTAGCTTTGATAAAATTTTTAATTAATTATAGAGATTTTATATTTTTTGGCAATATAGAATCAAGTTCAAAGTTTTATTTAAACATTTGATTTGAAAGGATGGAAAAAATGAAAACAAAGATGATCACCCTTATTGTAGTTTCTTTTCTCTTAACAGGATGTATGTATGTAGAGAGGCAGGCAAAAACAAGCAGTCTCGCTTCAACAGGCGGCAGCGTGCAGTTTTCTGACAATCAAAATGGATCAAATCAGAGAATAGTAACATTTGATGTTATTGGAAAAGGATTAATGCCTGAAACTGCTATTAATACTGGTCAGGGCAGACTTATGGCTGAAAGAGCTGCCATAAATGATGGATATCGCCAGCTTGTTGAAAAAATAAGAGGCGTCTATGTTGATGCTTATTCCCAGACAACTAACGGAATTATTGATTATGATGTAATTCGCACTAAAACTCAATCATGGCTTCGCGGTGTTCAGGTTCTTGAGGTAAAAGAGGCGGGTTATGGTATCTTTAATGCGAAATTAGAACTTAGAATCTATTTTACAGAAAATGATATGATCTGGTGGCCCTCTGGAATTGGAGAAGGTGTAGTGCCTGCTTCTCCATCTCGGCGGGGTTATCTTTCAAGTTTTATCGGAGCATCAGCATCAGTCGGCGTTGGAATAACTAATTATATTGCACGACCCTTTTCAGGCGATGCTGTAAGGTGTGATTCATACCCTTGGTGCGGCAGCTACTATTACTATAATCAAAAGTAACTTAATAGTAATATTTAACCTGCTCTTATGTGCAGAAAAGGAGGGAAGTTAATGATTTCAATATTTAAAGCAGTTAAGATAGTTATCTTATCTGCAGTTTTATTATTTAATATTGCTTTTGCTGAAATTAAGGAGTTTCCACTTCCTGAATCTTCAAAAGAGATTCAATCTATTGGAGCTGCAGACACTAATAGAGAACAGACAAACTACCTTATACGTCAATTTCAAGAGCGTATCCGTGAAAATGAAGATGAGATAAGGTATCTTATTAATGAAAAAGATTGGCTACAAAACAGGATTTACCATCTTGAAGATTTGAATCAGCCTGTTCCTTGGGAGATGAGAAACTCTATCTCTATAAAGGATAAAAAGATTCGGGCTGCATTTAGAGAAAATGGTAGATTAAATGAGCTACTTCAAAATGATAGATACAAAAATCATGGAGAATACCAGGGGAATAACATTAATAACAATTTTCATTCTGATGATTATTCGTCATCTTACCATTATGGTTCATGCTCTGAGGCTTTAAAACAGAAAGTTTCCAAGCAGATAAGAGACGCTGGATTAGATGATTGGATACACTTTACAAGTAATGCTAAAGATTTTTGTAAAGATGGAAATTGCTGTGTATTGAACAATGTGCTTCCAATTCTCTATTCATCAGGCAGTGCAAGGCTTGCAAACGAGTACAAGCTCTTTTTGAAAAAATTAGCAGGAATTATTAAAACTTATAATATTAGAATCCGTATAGATGGGTTTGCTGATATAAATAATATAAATACTAAGAAATACCCTTCAAATTTTGAACTTGGTGCGGCTCGTGCAGCAAATGTTGTGCATGAACTTGTTAAAAATGGAGTTAGTCCATCTCTATTTAGAATTGCAACCACAGGAAAATACAGACCTGATGGCAAACCAATGTCTGACAAAAAATCTTTAGAGAGAAGATCAGAGATAGAGATTGTCTTTATGTAGTCAATCTATTTTTTATACCATGGGCCATCTTCTTTTTTTAGAAACTCACCTGAAACAGCTTTTTGAACAATCTGAGAAGCTCTTAGCTGCTCAACCTTTTCAATTGGCACACCTTGCTCTTTTGCAATTGCAGAATAGACCTCTTTTCTGTCTCGGTTTTCGCTTTCAACTATCTCTTGATTAACCTTATTACCAGATACAAACTCAAGATAACCTCTTGAGTTTTCTCCAATAATACCTTTCTGTTTCATCTCTACAATGATTGGCAGACGCTGTTTCATTCTATCTTTTATCTCATCTGCCATACAATTTTTTATAGAAACAAAATTAATAAAAACTAAAAGAAATCCACAAATTATAATAAAATTGTTTTTTGAAATATTAAAGTAACTCATATATTAACCTAACCTTTCTGTGTTTATGATTTTTCTATTTTATAATATCATCTTAATTTTCTAATCAGAAATCTTATCATTTTTTTATAATCTTCTCTTCTGCCTTATCAATATCATCAAAGTAGTTTTCAAGAGCCTTGTCAACTTTAACATTGATGTCAATTGTTATGTGTATAGGTTTCACTTCAAGTGGAGCTACTTGCACCTCATGGGTAGTGTTGCATCCTGATATGATAAATACCACAAAAGCAATCAATATAAATTCCGTCAAAAATACGCATTTTCTTTTGCCCATCTAACCCTTCCCTCCTCTATATTTTAGTAATGATGTTAAATTCCAAAGTAGTTAGCACATTATCAAACGATTTACTATGCAAAAAGAGGTTTATTGTTTGGCTTTATGATTCCAGCCTCTTCAGCTTTTTGGAAAAACGTGCAAATTGCTTTTTCACCTTCTGTTCCAATATCTTTTGAGAAGTCGTTGACATAAAGATTGATATGTTGAGAAATTACCCGCTCGTCAAGTTCTTGAGCATGGGCTTTTATATACTCTTTGCTATCTTCTGGATTTTCAAAAGCATACTGAATACTTTGTCCAATCAATGATTGCACTACAGATGCAAGTCTCTGTCTCTCTTTACGGTTTTCTTCATAACTATCACTATTTAGCTCAACAGCATCAATATTCTCTTTTATTATGATTTCACAAATATCTCTTTTTATAGCAATGCAACCAAGTGGGATAGGAAGCCCTGTAAATTTTTCCCACCACTCACCAAGGTCAACTATACAGCTAAGACCAAAATTCTGATAAGTAAATCTACCTTCATGGATGATGACTCCAAGATCAACAGAACCATCTTTTAATGCTGGCATGATCTTTTCAAATGGCATGGGAACAATCTCAGGCTCAATTTGAGGTAAATGTTCTTTCAAGAAGAGACTAAATAGGACAAATGCGGTTGTACCTATTCCTGGAACAGCAACTATAGTTTTTTTTATCGGAGCTTTTCTCAATGATGAATTTTTAGGTAATGAAGATATATTTTTATCTAAAATCTCTTTCTCAAACATTGTTGCTTTCTTGGGAAGTGAGACCACAAGAGGACCACAACCTCTTCCAAGAGCTGCCCCAGTTCTTAAAAGTGCATATTTATCTCTTAAAGCTCCAAATGTGGCAAAGGAGAGCTTAGTAATATCAAAGACACTTTTTATAGCGTATTGATTAAGGGTTTCAACATCTGCAATTGTAATATTAAACGCAATATTAGAATCCGCTGTTTTTAGTAAGTTGTTGGCAATAGCATTAAAAATGAAGGTATCGTTTGGGCAACTTGAGTAGGCAAGGGTTAAATTTCTCATATTATGTTAGTCTCTCCTAAAAAAACACATCACGGCGATCTCAGGGACAGAAGGTTAATTTCAGCATAATTATTGATTCGGCACATAACGCCAAGTTCAATGTAGGGCTTCCACTGCAACGCCTTGTTAGTCGATTGGTTTAATTTGGACACGCATTTTCTACAGCACTCATAACACTTGATGAGGTTAATTTAAGCATTGGGGAAATAGCATAACCTGCACTATATAATGCTTTGGCTGTCCATTTATTGCATGTGTTGAGTATATGATATTTTCCAATACCAGTATAAAATTGGCTATCGCCATAAATGCCATGATTTTCTAAAATCACTTCACGATTTTTATCTCGCTCAAAACTTTCACTTATAAATTTGATAAGATTTTTGTAGTTTTTACTATCTGTATTTAATAATATAACTTCGCTATTTTTGAATCTATCTCTTGGATTTGAATTGAGACTTACTACATGTAATACGCTGCCGCTAGACCCAAACATCGCTTGAAAGGCTAACCCGGTTGTAACTTGATTTGATTGATAGAAGCCTGAGTCACCCCAACCTATTTCATAATATTGACTATTTGGAAATCGGACAGATAATTCAGGAATAGCTTCATTAAGCTCTTTGGATTTTAAGGCCAAGCCTACATGCCAGCCATGACTTATTATGTAAATTTCATGTTCATTGCTACAGGATTGTTTTTCATCAACAGGCTTAAGTGCTTTTGGCTGTGTAGAACAACCACTTATTAAAAAAATGATACTCAACAAGATTGTGTATTTCATATTACTGACTCTGGCTTCATGTTAGCCTAACCATTGATTATCAGGTGTTTTTGCCCTGATTTTACCTTAAATTCCCTATTATCGAGAGGTGCATCCAGATGGAGGCGTTTAACCAAATCAGGGTTGGAAATGGAATTTCTACCAAACGCGATATTCTAAGGTTCAGGCGACAATTTTTTTGACATTTACCGAATTACCCATCTCGGCATCTGATCGCCTAAGATAGACAGGAGTTATGGCATCTGGCAAAAGAGATAACCTCTGGGTATTATCAAAAACGATATTTGCCAAAACAGATGCTTTTACACAATTTTGAAACGGTGGAGCAAACAGAGCTTTATCACCCATACTCTTCTTAATAAGCTCACGGAATACAACAGCACCAGAGCCTATAAATAGGCACTCATTAATATTAGCAAGATTTGAGAGTGCAATTTCTGGGCTAACAACAATCTCTTCACTCTTTTGAATTAACCTACCGTTGTTAAAGTTGTAAATAGCAGAATAAACCTCGCCCCTTTTAGCATCCATCATTACACAGACAGGAATAGATGAAAAGATGAACTGATAGCCAATCGCATCAAGAGTTGATATTCCAGCAGATGGCTTTGATGTTGCAAAGGCAAGACCTTTTATGACGCTTATGCCTATACGCAAACCTGTAAAACTACCCGGACCGCATGAAACAACAAACCCATCTAAATCACCTATTTTGATTCCAGCACTATTTTCAAATGTATGAGCAATCATCTCCATAACTGTTTTAGAGTGCGTCATTTTGTTTAGATTAAATGTCTCAGAAATCAAAACCCTATCTTCTACAAGTGCAATGGAGCAACTCTGTTCAGCAGTATCAAGTGTAAGAATTTTCATCTCAATTAATCTTCCATCTCAGATTCTGTAGTAAACTCTTTTTCACTATCTTTAGTATTATTAGGCTCTAAATCGTTATCAAGTTTTTCATTTTCTTCTAAATTATTCCCATCAATTTGGCTATATTTTTCTTCTTGCTTATCATCGTCTATCTGGCTATCTTCTTGCTTCAAAAAAGCTACCTCTAATACCTGATCTAAATTTTGAACACATATAAAATTGAGCTTCTTTTTTAGACTTGAGGGGAGATCATATAAATCTTTTCTGTTCTTTTCAGGGATAATAATTGTCTTAATGCCAGCTTGTAATGCACCAAGAGCCTTCTCTTTAAGACCTCCAATAGGAAGAACTCTACCCCTTAAAGATATTTCACCTGTCATGGCAACCTTATTATCAACAACTTTACCTGTAAATGCTGAGATAAGAGCGGTTGCCATTGCAATTCCAGCAGATGGACCATCTTTCGGAATTGCCCCTGAAGGGACATGAATGTGAATATCTTTGTTATCAAAATCATCTTTATCAATTTTGAATTTATCCATATTTGCCTTAGTGTATGTGAAAGCTGCCCGTGCTGACTCTTGCATAATATCACCAATTTGCCCAGTAACAGCAAGCTCACCCTTGCCATGGCATAAAGAGACCTCAATATATAGAGGTTCGCCACCAAATTCTGTCCATGCAAGACCAGTAACAAGTCCTGCTTGACTCTCATCTTGATCCATATCTATTAGATAGATTGGAGGTCCTAAAAATTTTGTTAAACTTTGTTGGGTAACTGTAAATTTACCCTTTTTGCCCTCAGCAACCTGTCTTGCAATTTTTCTGCATATTGTACCAATTTTTCGTTCAAACTCACGCAGCCCAGCCTCCATTGTGTAGTCAGCAATAATAGACTCCATCGCACCATCAGAGATATGAATTGAACGCCTTATCAAACCGTTCTCTTTGAGCTGACGTGGTAAAAGATGCTTTTTAGCAATCACCATCTTCTCTTCACGGGTATAACCAGTAATTCTAATAACTTCCATGCGATCAAGAAGTGCTGATGGAATGGTGTCAGTCATATTGGCTGTAAGGATAAAAAGCACATTAGATAGATCAAACGGCACATTAAGATAATGATCGCTAAATTCTGAATTTTGCTCAGGATCAAGAGCTTCGAGAAGGGCAGATGATGGGTCTCCTCTAAAATCATTTCCAAGTTTATCAATCTCATCAAGCATAAATACAGGATTATTTGTTCCGCATTGGCGAAGACTTTGAAGGATTCGCCCTGGCATAGCACCAATATATGTGCGTCTATGCCCTCGAATTTCAGCTTCATCTCTTATCCCACCAAGCGAAATTCTTACAAATTTTCGTCTCATTGCTTTGGCAATTGCCTTTCCAAGCGAGGTTTTGCCAACACCCGGGGGACCTGCAAAACAAAGTATCTGCCCTTTCATAGATGGATTTAATTTTCTAACACTTAGATACTCAAGAATTCTCTCCTTTACTTTATCAAGCCCATAGTGCTTACTATCAAGAATCTGTGCGGCTTTAATAATATCAAGGCTATCTTTAGTAGATTTTGCCCAAGGCATCTCAATAATGCAATCAAGGTAGGTTCTTATAATACCAGCTTCAGAAGAGTCAGAGTGCATCTGATCTAATCTTTTTACCTGTCTAAACGCCTCTTTTTCACTCTCTTCAGGCATTTTTGCCTTTTTAATTTTCTGGTTGTATTCATCAATTTCAATTAATTTGTCATCACCATCTCCAAGCTCTCTATGAATAGCCTTAACTTGCTCTCTTAGGTAATAGTCTCGCTGAGTTTTTGAGATTTCATCTTTTACATGGGTCTGGATTTTAGCTTGAACAGTTGATAGATCAAGCTCTCGGCTAAGAAAATCATTTACCTTTGCAAGCCTTTTTTTCTGGTCAAAAGTCTCAAGAATATCCTGAGCATCTTGCACCTTTAAACGTAAATTTGATGCAACAAGATCAGCAAGTTTGCCCGGAGAGTCAATCTGCTCAAGCAAAAGACCCACATCACCTGATAACTCTCCTCTTAGTGCTAAAATTTTCTCGCTGCTCTCCCTTACGTTACGCATAAGAGCCTGAACCTCAATACCTAACTCTTTATCTTTGAGATCAATCTCTTTTAAAAGTTCTACTTTGACTTTAAAGCAAGAGCGTTTTTTCTCAAATTTTTCAATTCGCCCTTTTACAATTCCTTGAATCAGTGCTTTGATACGACCATCAGGAAGTTTAAGCATCTTTTGCACTCGACCTACCGTGCCTATCTGAAAAACATCATCTTGACCTGGGGTTTCAAGGTCAGAATCTTTCTGTGCTGAAAGAAATATATATCGGTCAGTTTTGGCAGCCTCTTCTATTGCTTTGATCGATTTATCACGCCCCACAAAAAGAGGTAAAAGCATATCTGTAAAAATAACTACATCTCTTATAGGCATCATAGGAATATTTGTGGGAACATTATCAAGATTTCCCTCTTTTTCAATTATATCTATAAGATCATCAATATCAGTTTCTGCCATCCTTGCTCCTTAAATATATTAGTAATATTTTTATTACTTAAATTAAATAGTTACTCCATCAATATTAAAATTGCCCTAAGAATAACGCATTATATATTTTTGGCAACATTATCACGAACAATTATACCAGAATAAAGCATAGATTGACAAAATTGAATAAAAAAGAGATATAAATTTTAAGCAATGTAAAACAAACACTTAACAAAAACAGAAAATAGAATAGCTTATGAACAGAAAATGTATTGGATTATTAGTCAAAAGAGATGAGCGGGCAAGAAAAAAAGCGATTGAAGTTGAACGATGGCTCATAGAGAGAAATATTGATGTGGTATATGCTGATGGTTTTGCTAAAATACTTCCTAAAGAAAATATGTTCTGCCTTGTTGTTCTTGGCGGCGATGGCACATTTTTAAGTGCAGCAAGATTAATTGGAAACAGAGATATTCCACTTATGGGAATAAAATTTGGAGAGGTTGGTTTTTTAGCTGAAACACTTGAAGGTAAACTTTATGAAGCCTTAGAAGCCCTCCTTGAAAACAGATTTTATATAGAAGAGAGAATGAGACTTAAAGTTTGCGTAATCAGAGAAGATGGCGAAAATGCAACTGCGAGCGTTTTAAATGATCTTGTTCTTAATAGAGGTGCTTTATCAAGACTTGCTTACAGTGCTGTATATCTTAATGGCTCATACTTGACAACATTCAAAGCAGATGGACTTATTGTCTCTACGCCAACTGGTTCAACCGCCTATTCACTTGCTGCTGGCGGTCCTGTAATTCATCCAACAGTTCAAGGGATAATTTTAACTCCAATATGTCCATTTACCCTAACAAACAGACCTCTTATAATACCTGATGAGACAGAAATTGAGATTAAACTTGAAAGAGATGCTACAGATATTTTTCTAACATTTGATGGGCAAGAAGGAATGTCAGTTAGTTCAAAAGATAGGATTATTGTTACTAAAGGTAATTATCCTTTAAAGATGATCTCATTTTCAAAGGATAATTACTATGATGTTCTTAAAGCAAGGCTTTTGTGGAGTGGGGGAAGAGGTTAATATTACTCATAAGTTTAACCTCAATTTTGATCATTTAGGGACAACTCCACTTTTTTTGTCTTATGCTGACTTAAGAATATTCCAGAAAATATAACTACACAAGCAGCATATTGCTGCATCGTAAGCTGTTCATCCAAAACTACAATTCCCAAAATCAGTGAAAAGATAGGTATAAGGTTTATAAAAGCTGACGCTTGACCAGCAGGAATACTGCTTACACCAAAATTAAACAAGGCATAAGCCCCCAAAGTAACCGCAACTCCAAGATATATAACAGATAAAGTTGGTAAAAGAGGCAAAGAAGAGGGTAGGGTAGTTGACGGAAAAAATAGAAAAGGAAAGTAGAATATTGCCCCGCCAAACGCTTGTAATGCCGTAAGAAAAAATGGGGAATAACCCCTTTGAGTCAATTTTTTAAGGCATATCGTGTAACCAGCAGCACATACCATAGCTATAAATTCAAAAAGATTGCCAAGGGGAGGATTAGGTGCATTTACTGCAACATCTCCACTAAAACTAAGCCAACCTGCACCAAACACCGAGATAGTAAGTCCTGCTAATACTTTTTCCGTAAGCTCCTCTTTTAATATAAAAAATGCAACTACGGAGACAAGAAGAGGCATGATAGCTGTTATCATACCAACCTGCGAAGCAGTAGTTAGTTCTAAAGCCTTAGCTTCAAATATAAAATATAGACATGGCTCACATATAACCATCGCAAGTATAAGTTTTATATCTGAAATAAGGTTTTCTTTTTTTAAAGCAATATCTTTTAATACTCCTCTGAAAATTGTAGCAAGTATGAAAAAAGAGACACTTCCTATAAACATTCTTCCAAAAACAACTACCATAGGATGGTATCCTTCAAATGCAATTTTAAGTGCGACAAACGAGCTTGACCAGATAAGAGTTGCCATAAGAAGGCTGATGTATGGCAAAATAGAGTTTTGTTTATTCATTGGTATTTCCGATTTGTATTCGTTAGATAGTTAGATAGATTAACAAAATTATACTCTAATTGGGCATTAATTGAGCTTTTATGTTTAAGTAGAGACGCACGGCCGTGCGTCTCTATAGTTTAGGCAGAACTAAATTTATGACCTTGAATAGTATATAAACTTCAAGAACAGTTATGAAAAATTTTTTAATTTTATTTTAAAATCTTTTCCAGAGCAATCATATTTTCTTAAAACCTATAAATTCTTACTTTGTAAAAGGCTTTACAGATTTTTGGTAATGTAGTAAAAATTTTATATTAAATTTAAAAAAAAACATTTAATTATTTCAAGGTGGCACTTGGTGCCTTAAAAGGGAATCCAGTTAAAATCTGGAGCGGTCCCGCCGCTGTAAACGGGGACATTTTTGCAATATGTCACTGTAAAATCCTGTTAATAGCTTAAATTCAAAGATAAGTTTTATGGAAACTGTAAAACCTTTTGAACAGCTCAATTTTTCAGACAAATTTTATGGGAAGACGCAAAACTTAGGATGATCCGTAAGCCAGAAGACCTACCAAGAGATAGATAATGATTTGATGCGAAACGAATGATAACGCTAAAAATCAATGAAATACCCAGGTGAAATGGTAAATCCCGTGGGCTGACACAAGTGTCGGTTCCGGGATTTTTTTGTTCGGAATCTGACTAAATTTTAACTTAGACTCTTAAAGCTAATTAGATGTTAAGACTTAGAGATGTCAACAGAACCTAAAACTTAGCATTTTTAAAAAACTTAAGAGTTATTTTAAAGGACAAAAAAAACCATGAAAACACAGATTGAACTTGCAAGAGATGGGATAATCTCTGAGCAGATGAATCAGGTAGCTCTTGATGAAGGTTACGCTCCAGAAACAATCAGAAGCCTTGTTGCAAAGGGTGAGATTGTAATTCCCAATAATCCGTTTGCACAAAGACTAAGAACTAAAGCAGTGCAAACCCAATCAGGACAAGCCCAATCAGCACAAACTCAAAAAGTTGTTGGCATTGGCACAGGTCTTAGGACAAAGGTTAATGCTTCTATTGGAACATCATCTGATATATGCAGTATTGACGCTGAAGTCAAAAAAGCGATTGCAGCTCAAGAAGAGGGGGCTGATACTTTAATGGAGCTGTCTGCTGACGGTGATCTTGATGCTATTCGCCGCGAAGTTATAAAAGCTGTAAATCTTCCAGTTGGCAATGTGCCTCTTTATCAGGCTTTTAAGGAGACTGGACGGAAATATCGCAATCCCGCAAAACTTGATCCTGAATTTTTGTTTGATTTAATTGAAAGGCAGCTTGAAGATGGATTAAGTTTTATGGCAATTCATTGTGGAATAAATCAATACACAATAGAGAGGTTGAGAAAACAGGGATTTAGATATGGGGGGCTTGCCTCAAAAGGTGGAACTTTTATGGTTGCTTGGATGGATGCAAATAGTAAAGAGAATCCACTTTACGAGCAGTTTGATAGAGTTTGTAATCTTATGAAAAAATATGATGCGGTCCTCTCTCTTGGAAATGGAATAAGAGCTGGTGCAATTCACGACAGCCACGACAGGGCACAGATGGCGGAGATGATAATAAATTGTGAGCTTGCAGAGATTGGCAGAGAGATGGGTTGCCAAATGATGGTTGAGGGTCCGGGTCATGTTCCAATGGACGAAATTCAAGGAAATATAATGCTTGAAAAGAGAATGAGCGGAAATGCCCCATATTATGTTCTTGGACCTCTTCCAGCAGATACAGGCGCTGGTTATGATCACATAACTTCTGCAATTGGTGCTGCTACATCTTCATGGCACGGTGCTGACTTAGTCTGCTATATCACGCCAGCAGAACATCTTGCTTTGCCAAATGAGCAAGATGTCAGGGAAGGGGTAAGAGCTACAAGACTTGCGGTCAGAATTGGAGATATTGCCAAATATCCGCACAAAAGAGAAAATGAAAAACTTGCATCAATGGCAAGGCGTGATATGAGATGGGATGATCTTGAAAAATATCTGCTCTTTCCTGAAATTGCAAAAAAGATGCGTAGCGGAAGATCTCCACAGGAAGAGAAAACATGCACAATGTGCGGAGATTTTTGTGCCATGAAAAAAGGTATGGAGGTTTTTAAAAATGATATTAAATATGACAAGATATATAAAGAGCTGTTTTAAAGTTTGATTGCAAATATCTAAGGCATCAATTTAGGGTTATAGATTTGACAACTTTTCAAAAGTTGTCAAATCTTTCAAATATGCGGCGAAATTTAAGAAGGATATAAAATAATGAAGCAGATTACTAAATATATAGAGGCAATTAGTAAACCAGATCAACAAATCAAAGCAAAAGCTCTTGATCGACTTGCAAATCAGGCAAGACCAGCAGGCAGTCTTGGAATACTTGAAGAGGTAGGGGCAAGGCTTGCATCAATTGCAGGTCTTCACAACAAAAATATTGGCAATACTCTTGACGTAAAACTTAAAAACAAATTTGTAGTAACCTGTGCAGGAGATCACGGTGTGGTTGAGGAGGGGGTAAGCCTCTTTCCACAAGAAGTAACGCCTCAGATGGTTGAGAACTTTGTCAATGGCGGGGCATCAATTAATGTTCTTGCAAAACATGCTGGGGCAAAGGTAAAAGTTGCTGATTTTGGGGTCAATTTTGATTTTAAACCTGATATGCCAATTTTTCACAAAAAGGTGAGAAAAGCTACATCTAATTTTACGAAAGAGCCAGCAATGAGCAGAGATGAGGCTATTCAATCTATTTATGGAGGAATAGCCATTGTTGAAGAGCTTATCAACGATGCTTCGGTAAATGGTGATCGGGTTGACATTATAGGAACAGGGGATATGGGCATTGGCAACACAACTCCATCATCAGCAATTATTGCGGCATTCTCTGGTATAAATGTGGCAGAACTTACTGGAAGAGGCACAGGGATTAATGATGAAATGTTGAAGAACAAAATTAGAGTAATTGAAAAGGCTCTTGACCTTCATAAACCAAACCCATCTGATCCAATTGATGTGCTATCTAAAGTCGGGGGATTTGAAATTGGCGGTCTTGCTGGATTGGTTATTGGGGCGGCAGCTTATGGAATTCCAATCGTTTGTGATGGAATTATCTCAACTGCTGGAGCATTGATTGCTTACGAACTTGCTCCAAATGTAGTTGATTACCTCTTTGCTGGTCATCGCTCTGTTGAAGTTGGACATAAATTTATGCACCAAAGAATGGGTCTTTGGCCTCTGCTTGATATTAAATTTAGACTTGGTGAAGGGACCGGGGCGGCACTTGCATTTCAACTTATGGACGCTGCAACACGTATCTTAGCTGAAATTAAGACTTTTGAAGAGGTTGCGATTATTAATGCTCAGAAGGAGAGAAAGTAACGGATTGCTTAAAAATTCTAATGTAAGTTAAGAGTTGGTTAAATTCCCCTCTAAGGTATTAATAGAGGGGAAATGATTTATGGGGGACATTAAATATTATTTGCAGACAAAAGCATCACTTTGTTCACTACCTGTTTTGAATTTACCTACCATTGATTTAAGTTTTGATGAAAGCTCTGAAAGGTTTTGAGAGCTTGTGTCAAGTTGGGTAGAGGAGTTTGATATTTGAGCTGTGTATCTGTTCACTTCAGCTATATCTTTTGCAATATCTCCAGAAACAGTAGAACTTGTAGCTACATTTTCGTTGACCTCTTGAATACCAATTGATGCCTGAGAGATATTTTCAGCTATCTCTCCAGTTGCTGAAGATTGCTCGTCCATAGCTGTGGCAATATTTTTAACAATATCATTGACTTTACCGATAACTTGGGAAATTGCACTTATCTCATTAACACTTCCCGCTGTGGATGTTTGGATATTATTGATCTTCTCTTTAATCTCAAGAGTTGCACTTGCAGTCTGTCTTGCTAACTCTTTTATCTCATTTGCAACAACAGCAAATCCTTTACCAGCTTCTCCAGCCCTTGCAGCCTCTATTGTAGCATTTAAGGCAAGAAGATTTGTCTGTCCTGAAATTTCGGTAATTACCTCAGTAACTCTTGAAATATCTTTTGCTGCTTGTCCAAGGGTATTTACCCTATCTAACGCATCTGCTGATTTTTTCACTGCTTCAGCAGTAATTTGACGTGCCTGCTCAGAGCTTCCCGCGATCTCGTTTATTGTGTTGGTCATCTCCTCTGCTGCTGCTGCTACCACATTAATATTAGCTGAAGCCTGTTCACATGCTGCTGCAACTGAATTCATGTTTGCACTCATCTCTTCTGCTGCTGCTGCAACTGTTTGTGATCTTTCAGAAAGAACAACAACACCATTTGACATAACAGCAGAGATTTTTGACAAATCGCACGCTGAACTATCAACTACTTCAGTATCTAACGAAATATTTCTAATGAGAATCTGTAGCTTTTCTACAAATATATTGAACCATACAGCTAACTCGCCAATCTCGTCATTATGTTTAACCCTTAAACGCTTTGTCAAGTCCCCTTCACCTTCTGCAATATCTTTAATCATTAAGATAGTGCGTTTAATAGGTTTGGTAACAATGATGTATAGGCAAAACAGTATCGTACAAATCAATGCAACTACAATAAACGATGAGATTATGATCTGAGAAGTTATTGATTTTTTTATGTTTTGACTAAAAAGCTGATTGAAGTTGGCAATAGATTTTTCTGTCTGTTTTTGCCTCTTATCAATTTCTTGCTTTATAAGTTCTTTTGTAAAATAGATTCTTACAGTTCCAACTTTTTCATTATCATGTATAGCATCGTTAACGATAGAGAGAGACTCATCTAATTGTACATCATTTGGTATCTCTTTACCTGTTGTAATAACTGAAGTTTTCCATGCTGATGTAAAAGGTCCTCCATCTGCATCAAGTACTTTTATTGCAATAATGCCATCTATTTTTAGATAGTTTTCAAGAAGCGTTGCAAGACCACTTTGATCAAAGTTATATATAAAACTTTGAGTTACGCTTCTACATATCTCCATATTTGCCTGAATACCATTGAGTAAAGATTCATCTAATTTTGCGGAATCTGCTTTAAGAGCTTTTTGTTGTGATTGCTCAAAATCAGATATAATCAGCTTAGACATAGAAAGCTGCATATTTATTGCAATAAGACTGCTTATTGTTAGAAGAAGTAATACAATTATACTACATGCAAAAGAAGTTTTAAAAGCTATGCTGTAAGCTCTCTTTTTTTCAGGGTTTGGGTTTGCCATCTCTAATTCTCCTAAATATTTTGTTGCTAAAAATTCCAAATTTGAATTAACCTCCTCAAAAAATATTTAATATCCAGTAAATTCAAGGGTCAATTCAAATTTTCCAAAAACTCTAACTTTCTAAAAACTCTAATCTATGATTTAAAGATAAACAATTTCATTGAGATTAGGTACTAACTTTTTTTCCATCTTTCAAGTTTTTCAAATGCTCTTTCAGCAGCATTAAATATATCTAATAAACGAGCTGGTTTTTTGAAGTAATCTTCAAAGCCAGCCGACTTACATTCAGCCAACTCAAAATGGGACGCATATCCTGTAATTGCGTATGCAATTGTTAAAGGATTACGTTTTATAATCTCTCTGCACAGCTCAACGCCGCTCATCTCAGGAAGATTTAGATCAATGAAAATAACCAAAACTGTACTATTATCAAGAATCTCAAGAGCTTGTGATGGATTATCCGCAGTAAAGACCTCATATCCTCTGGTAACCAGAGCTGATTTTAACAATAAACAGATTGATTCGTCATCATCAACTACAAGTATTCTTTTTTCAATCATTATAAAATCCTCATTTTAAAGAAACAACTGGTATTAGTATTAACATTTAAAAATTATAATATTTATGGATATTGTTTACTAAAGAATTGTTCTGTTTTTTTGTTTTAACACCTATTTTTGAATATACATATTTCTGAATAGTAATTGCAATATATATTTTTTTATAATATCTCTTTATCATTTATGTGAAATAACATTTAGATATAAGCGAAATTTAACTATATAAATTTAAGATAAAGAGGCAAAGGAAAAATAAAATCATGGGCTTAAAATTAGCAATAGGCGGCAAGGGCGGGGTGGGAAAAACAACAATTACTTCTCTTTTGGCAAGATGTATTGCCAATATTGATCCAAATAATAGAGTAATTGCGATTGACGCTGATCCTGTAACTAACCTTGCTGCTGCACTTGGAATATCTGAAGTGCCACCCATCACTCCTGTTTCAGAACTATCAGACCTTATTGCAGAAAGAACGGGGGCAAAACCCGGAACTATGGGAGGTTTTTTCACACTAAACCCTAAAGTTGATGATATACCAGAGCGGTTTTCACGAGAAAGAGACGGGGTAAAGTTGTTAGTTATGGGAACTGTCCAAAAAGGTGGTTCTGGTTGCATCTGCCCTGAAAGCACTATACTTAAAGCCTTGATGAACCACTTGGTTCTTGCAAGACAAGATATTGTTATTATGGATATGGAGGCTGGGGTAGAACACCTTGGCAGGGCAACTTCAAGATCGGTAGATGCTCTTGTTGCTGTGGTAAATCCGGGTCAAAGAAGTAGAATTGCTGCTGAAAGGATACGGCAGCTTGGTCAAGATATTGGAATAAAAAGAATTGTAGTACTGGGAAATCGCGTAAGAAATAGCGAAGATGAAAATAGAATAAAAGAGTCTCTTTCTGACTTTGAAATTATAGGATTTTTGCCAGAATTTGATGAAGTTGCAGAAGCTGATAGAAGAGGAGTTCGTCCATTTGATGATGTTATAACTATTCCTGACGAGATTAAACAACTTGCAGCAAAATTTCTAACTCTTGGATAAACTAACAGTGATAAGTTCTGAAAACTTTTAAAAATTGCCAGAACTTATCACTAAATTTATCGTGTAATTCATCAAGTAAAACAATAGTTGGTCGGGCTATCAAGGTGTCAGAGGCGGTAGATTTGACCGATAATAAATAATTGAAATCCTACTCTATTTTATCCCACTGAAAACGCCATACCCAACTAAAATATCAAAAGCTCTTTGGATTTGGGGATCTTTTTTAAGTTTATCTATATCAAGAAGAGAAGCTGATTGTTGAGGCTCAATAGATTCTTGTTTTTTATTGCTATTTTCTCTCTCTTTCTTATCGGTACTATCTAAAACATCGCCTTTTTTATCATGTTTATCCTGTTTTATCTTATTGATATTTATATTTTTTTTATCTATCCCATTGTCATTATCTATGTTCTTTTTTGTAGGTTCAAGATGGTTTCGCAAATCCTTTTCCCGAATCATTTTCTTTTCCATTGAGGATTGTTCTGGAGTTTTTTCATTGTCTTGCTCTTCAATATTATATTCAACTTCAATATCTGGTTTAATACCCTCTGCCTGAATTGATCTTCCGCTTGGAGTATAATAGCGGGCAATAGTGTATTTTAGACCAAAACCATCTCGAAGAGGTTTTACACTCTGAACAGACCCTTTGCCAAAGGATGTAGTACCTAATATCAATGCTCTTTTATGATCTTGCAAAGCCCCTGCAACAATCTCTGATGCACTTGCACTACCGCCATTAATAAGAACTGTGAGAGGGTATTTTTTATCATCTTTTTCAGCATGTGCTTCAAAAACTTCTGTCTGCTGTTCAAATCTACCCTTTATGGATACAATAACCCCTTTATCAAGAAAAATATCCGAAACTCCAGCAGCTTGACTCAAAAGACCACCGGGATTATTTCTTAAATCAAGAATAAGACCTTTTAAAGGGCTATTAGCTAATTCAAGTTTTTTTAGGGCATCTTTTATCTCATCTGTAGTCTTATCTCTAAAATTGGTAACCCAAACATAACCATATCCGGGTGCAATAGTAGCACTTCTAACACTTGTCATTGGAATAATGTCTCTAATTAACCTATAATCAAGTGGGTCTGTAACACCATCTCTTACAATCGTAAGCACAACAGCCTCCCCAATCTCACCCCTCATCTTTTTGACACTTTGCCATAACTCAAGATTAGCAGTTGCCTCTCCATCAATCTTAATTATAACATCACCTGTTTTAATACCAGCTTTGTAGGCAGGAGTTCCCTCTATTGGAGAGACTACCGTCAAAACTCCATTTTTTATAGCAATTACAATACCAACTCCTCCAAATTCACCTTTAGTGTCATCTTGTAGCTCGTCAAAGGATTCTGGTGGCATAAAGCTTGAGTGTGGATCAAGATTGCTAACCATGCCTTTTATAGCATTTTGGATAAGAAGTTTACTATCTACCTCATCTACATAATTTTCTTCAAGCTCCTGAAGAACATCTGAAAATAGCTTTAGAGATTCATAGGTCTCTTCATCTTTTCCCAAAGTTTCTGCAAAAGTAGGTTGATAAATTGATCCAAATATAATTAGGCTAATTTCTACAAAAAGCAGAAATATCCAATATTTGAAGATAGTTGTTAATTTGTTTTTCATGATTAGACTCCCTTTTTATAACTTTTACGATAAAATACGATAGTTTGACTCATATAAAATTTATTGATATATAGACCTAAGTTGACAAGGAGTGCTGCAAAACAGTTTTCCTTGCAACAAGCCTTCACTGAATCCGCATAACGGCTTCTTCCATCGGTGAAGGCTTCTTCTTACAATAAATACTTTACTTCTGTATGATGTTTCTATATCAAAATGTCGCCGTTATACCTAATATAAAAGGATAAAATCAAATGAAAAAAAGATTAATAGAACTTCTATGCACTAAATCGTTCAAATATAGCAAAGAGCCAATATTTAAGTTAGCGTCAGGTAGAATGAGTCAATTTTACATTAACTGTAAGCCAGTAATCCTTGACCCAGAGGGTATATATATTGTAGGGCATCTTGTATTCAATGAAATTCGTAATTCAGAATGCACTGGTGTTGGAGGATTGACCTTTGGAGCTGATCCCATTTCTGTGGCAACTTCTTTTGTATCTTATCTTGAAAAGAAACCCATCAAAGCATTCTCAATCAGAAAAGAGAAAAAAGATCATGGTATGATAAAATGGGTTGAAGGTGATATGTCAGTAGGTGAAAAAGTTGTTATTATTGAAGATGTAGTAACTACTGGAGGATCAACTATCAAGGCTATTCAAAGAGCAAAGGAGCAGGGGCTTGATGTTATACAGGTAGTAACTCTTGTTGACAGACAAGAAGGTGGTATTGAAAATATTAATCAACATGTAAAAAATATATCCACAATAGTTACTCGTGATGAATTAATGTCATGGATAACCAAAAAAAGTCTGAATAATTGATAATTGCAGAAAAATTGTTTTTTATTATATAAATCTCATAAGTTTCTTGAAAAAAAAATTTAAAAATAATATTGAATTGCAAAATATGGTATTCAAGGTTCTAATGAAGATATAAGACTAAAAGACTTAGGAGAAAGATAATGAAGAGTCAGGAGCTAAAAAAAATAGGATTTATCCTTGCATTAATTTTCATTTCAGGTTGTGCATCTCAGCAATTCAAAACAGACCTATTCTCTGCATTGGAACAAGATACACAAGTAGGTCCCACAGGTCTTGCATGGGATGGCAAAAATGTAATCATGGGAACTGGGAATCAGATAGTTTTTGCCCGTAATATCACAACAGAACCTTTCTATAGCTTTTCTAAAAAAGATACCATGTTAAATGGAGGTTCTTACAGCTCTGGACGATTCCCTGGACCTCAACGTATGGATATGGATGTTTGTGGTATGGCATGGGAGGGTGAGTGCTGCGGGGAGGGTTTTTTGTGGATAGCTGATGGGAAAAATGAGAAAATAATTAAAATGAAGCCTGATCTTACATTTATATCAGAATTCAATTCTCCAGTCCCAGCCCCAAATGGTATAGCTTTTGATGGTAAATCTTTATGGGTAGTATCAAAATATAGCTATAAAATAGTGCAGTTTAATCCAGATACTCAGGCAATTGAAAATGTATATTACTCTCCAATTCAACGTCCTACAGGTCTTACATGGGATTGTAGTGGAAATGGGTATATATGGGTAATTGGTATTGATGATTGTCGAACAAGCGAAAAGAGATGTTATACACCCCGCCTTTTAAGGATAGATGTCAAAACAGGCAATATCACACATGAGGCAAAACTTCCTGAAACAGTTACAAGGCCAACTTCCGTTACCCTTGCAGAAAAATATTTTTGGGTTGGAGATTATAATCTAAACAGAGTCTTTAAAATTCCTTTTGATGAAAGTGCTTTTATCCAATTAGATTTAAAACCTAATGATATTATAATTGGAAATCGTCCTACTAAGGTTATTTCAAAAAAAACTGCTATTAAAAAAGAGCCTGAGGTAGGGCAAGAGATTTATATTGGTAGATAATCTTAAATTAATAGTGCAAAAGATATCCTGCTTTAGGTCATAAGTTAATTTTTTGAATGCAAAAGTTAAATTTATTCCCGTTTGAAGTATAATTATAATGATGTGAAAATCTAAAACATAAGGAGTTGCCAATGTTTATTAATAAAGAATATTCTATCAAAGAACAAAAGAGATTATTTTCTTATATTTTAAGAACAACAAAACCTCTATCTTTTTATACCTTTACTCTTCTTTTTTTTATATCTCTAACAATTTGCGGCATCAACATTTCAATTGCCAACGAAAACAAACTAAACTCTGACAAAAAAGAGCAAGAAGGGGTATTAGAACAAAAAACATCAAAATTATTAGACCAAACAGATAAAGATCAAACAAATAAACCAGAATACAGCGAAATTTATAATGTTAAAAAACGTGATACACTATGGGATATTTCAGATAAAAAACTTCAATCACCCTATAGATGGCCAGCATTATGGGGTCGAAATCCTCATATTCGTAACCCACACTGGATATACCCTGGTGAGACAATATACCTCTATGACCATAGAAATTCATCTAATATAAATCGATCAGTTTCACTCCCACCTGTATCTACTACTACCGAAACATTTGAAAAAATGGAAGTTAATCAACCTTACTACTATTTTTATCCGTTGATGGAGAGTGTAGGTTATATAAAAGAGAGGGCTGTGAACCCTATTGGAAAGATTATGTCATGTATGCCACAATTTCAGAAAGAGATTGACATTGACAATGGGGTATATCTTCAAGTTAATGACGAATCTAATATTATGGTAGGAGATCAATTTCAGATTCTCAGAACTTTCTATATTAGAGATAAAAATTCAACAACCTTCCCATTAGTTCAACATTACATAACAGGAGTTGTTGAGGTAACTAAGTTGAAATCAAAACCTTGTAGATGTCATGAGCAGGTATCTCAAATAGAGGGAAAAATTATTAAAGCATACCGTACAATCTTTGCAGATGATGTTCTTATTCCTTATAACTCTGTTGATTCAAAGATTCTTGTAAGGC
This sequence comes from Desulfamplus sp., assembly GCA_015231615.1. GTDB lineage: Bacteria > Desulfobacterota > Desulfobacteria > Desulfobacterales > Desulfobacteraceae > Desulfamplus. The sequence continues at coordinate 33,508 of JADGBE010000025.1, forward strand.
AGTCTAACGACAATATGAATGCAAAAATTTTATTTTCTGAGGATCATAAAAAACAAATTGCAGAAAATGCGATTGTGTTCATAGATAAGGGTAAGGCTGATGGACTACAAACTGGTCAGTTTTATGATATTTACAATCAGCCAAGGGGTGAATTAATTGAGCCAGAGAAATTTATAGAAAAAACGGAACGTATAGGAGAACTCGTTGTATTACACATGGAGGATAAAACCGCTTCTGCGTTGATTACATATTCATATAAGGATATAACACCAGGAGATATTATGGTTACCCCCCATTCAAAAGATGCTTTTACTGACACAACTTTAATGGGTAATTATAAATAACTTGGTATAGAAAATATCTTCACCAATAGACTTCCTGCAACTAAATTTATATCCAGTAAAATTAATGGTCAAATCACAGTTTTGCAGGAGGTCAAATAAAACGTTAAAACTGACTTTTGAAGATAATTGTATTGACACATATCTGATGATATGTTTTTTTGTTTTGCAATTCTTTGAAGTCAATTTTTTATATAAAACTTAAAAATGAGGTGAAATTAATTGAAACCATCTTTTAAAGTCCTTAAATCTCCTTACAACGCCGCCAATAAAGTAAACACCATTACCCATAAAATATTAATAATAAAACTTTTAGTAATATTCTTATTTTTTTCTATCACTTCACTCTTTCCAGAGAATGTCTCAGCAGACGCAAAGAAAAATAGTGCATCAATAAGTTCAAAGACAAACAAATGTGTTTCAAAGAATAATAAATATAAAAATAAAACGGATAAAAATGTAGTAAAAAACAATAAAGCTAAGGCTAATAAAGAGAAAAATATATCAAAAAACAATAAAGCTAATAAAGAGAAAAATATATCAAAAAATAATAAAGGAAAATCTAAAACAAATAAAAGTTTAGTAAAAAATAGTAATTCTAAAGATAAAATATCTAAAAATAGAATAAAGAGTAATACAATTATTGCTAAAAAAAATCTTGATAAAAATAAAAATGTTGAAATTGATAGCAAAGCATCTGGAAGGCAAAATATCGCAGATAGAGAAGCAAACGTAAGGATAAAGCAAGTTTCTGGAATTGTAAAAAGCTCTCTTCGCAAGACTCTTGTTAAGATGGGACTTAATAAAAAACTTATTAACCATTTATCCTCAATATTTAAAAATACTCCAGCCCTATCAAATATTCAAAAGGGTGATATTGTTCAGATTGCATATCAAGAAAAATATATAAATGGTAAGTTAGCTAAAACTGGGGTCATCACTGCTGCTATAATTACATCAAAAAAGAAAAGCTACCAAGCATATCGTTTTACCTACAATGGCAAACATGGTTATTATGATGAAAAAGGTAATAGTCTTGAATCATCTTTTTTAAAAGAACCACTTAGGTATAAAGAGATATCTTCTGGATTTTCTGCAAGAAGATTGCATCCTATAAAACAGATATTTCAACCCCATAATGGTATTGATTATGCTGCACCAACAGGAACGCCCATAAAAAGCGTAGGAGACGGAGTTGTTATATTTAAAGGCTATGCAGAATCTGCTGGAAATTACTTAAAGATTAAACATCCAGGTACGGGCATCAGTGAATATATGCACTTGTCAAAATTTCATAAAAGTATGAAAGTAAACACAAAAGTGTCAAAGGGAGATATTATAGGTTATGTAGGTGCTACAGGTTACGCTACAGGTCCACATTTGCATTTAGGTTTTATTGTAAATAATCAATATGTAGATTACAGGAAGCTTAAATTACCTCATGGAAATCCTCTTCCTAAAAAATCCAGAAATATTTTCTTTCAGCATGTTGCCATGCTTAACAAACAGTGGAATAGAAATGCCAGAAGAGAATTTTCTTACAATATGCCTTACTCCTCTATCATTATAAATAATACTAAACATGCTCTCTAATAAAGATAAAAAAAACGAGGTTCAAAAGATTGGTGTAATAGGGGCAGGAAGTTGGGGAACAGCTCTTGCTAATCTTTTAGCTGAAAAGGGATATACAGTTTATCTATGGGCTTATGAGCCTGAAGTGCGACAGGATATTCTTAAATACGGTGAAAACAGACTGTTTTTACCAAATATAAAACTTTCCAACAATATTATTCCCACAAATGATATTGACGAAGTAGTTAAGTATAACAAAATTCTTTTGATTGTTGTTCCTTCCCATACTATGCGTCAAATTGCGAATCAAATAAGTCAATCTATCTTGCGTGATTCTATAGTAATAACTGCATCAAAAGGGATAGAAGATTGTTCATATCTGACAATGATGGGAGTCATACTTGAGTCAATTCCTGTTCTAAATGAAAATCAAATAGTAGTTCTCTCAGGCCCAAGTTTTGCTAAAGAGGTTGCAAATAGAGTTCCAACTGCAATAAGCGTAGCTTCAAAAGATATTGATATTGCAACGCGTATTCAGCACATCTTTGCTACAGAGTATCTAAGGGTTTATGTAAATGACGATCCAATTGGTCTTGAGATTGGTGGAGCAGTTAAAAATGTCATCGCTATTGCCGCAGGATTTGTAGATGGTATGAATTTGGGCTTAAACACGAGAGCCGCCTTAATTACACGCGGACTTGCTGAAATTCGCAGACTTGGAATGAAGATGGGTGCAAAGCCTCATACATTTGCTGGACTTTCAGGAGTAGGAGATCTTATTTTAACTTGTACTGGGGATTTAAGCCGTAACTACACAGTTGGAAAACAGCTTGGGCAGGGCATGACAATTTCTGAGATACAAGATAAAAGACTCACTGTTGCAGAAGGTGTAAGAAATACAAAATCTGTTTATAATCTCGCTAAAAAACTCAATATCGAATTACCAATTATCAATGAAGTTTACAAGGCTTTGTATGAAAACAGTACTCCAGCAGACGCAATTGCACGCCTTATGACAAGACGTCTTGGACATGAAACAATTGAACTTGAGTAGTAAACCTAATTTTTACACAATTTAACTTTTTGAATATTTCCTTAAAACTTCTTATAACTTTTAACCAACTAAAACTTAACACCCTTTGATTTCTTCCTTTTTACTCCAATCTTAATGAACACAATTAAAAATATCAATAATCTTAGCGTTAATAATAATCGAGGATTTAGCTTTTTTGATGCACACTGTCATCTTCAAGAGCCTGAAATAATATGGGATATTGATGGGATTATATCAAGATGGAAAGAAAACAGTGGTAACACTATTGTATGCTGCGGGACAAAAGAGTCGGATTGGCAAGCTGTAGCTCATATTGCTTCAACATATAATAATATAATCCCTTGCTTTGGAGTTCATCCATGGTTTGTTGAAGATGTTTCTGAAAAGTGGTTCTATGATTTAGAGAAATATATTAATCTACAATCTAACTATTACAAATATTCTAAACCTTTTATAGGTGAAATAGGATTAGATCATGTTCTTAAAAATATTGATAAGAAAAAGCAGGAGATAATATTTAAAGCTCAACTTGGCATGGCAAAGGAGCTACACATTCCTGTTTCAATACATATACGTAAAGGATGGGATATATTAATCAAAATTATCAAACATATAGGACCAATCTGCGATGGTGGAGTTATTCACTCTTATTCTGGTTCTGCTGATATGATACCAATTCTTGAGAAATATGGTTTTTATATATCATTTTCAGGTTCAGTAACACATCCTAACAATAAGAAGGTACAAAAATCATTAAAAAAAGTCTCACCTGAAAGACTTTTGATTGAAACAGATAGCCCTGCCATCTTACCTTATTATCCGGATTTAGAATCTGAAAATCAGAAAAGTATTTACTCTGATTCACCTAATCCTAAATGGACTACAAAACTGTTCCAGATAGGATTAAATGAACCTTGTAATATTTTTATGGTTGCAACTGCCATATCAAAGATTCTTGGCATTTCGCTATCTGAAGTAGCTCTAAGAACAGCTTGTAATGGTAAAGAGCTTTTTCTAAAATGATTGATAATATTGATTTTAATTCTCTTTATTTAATATTATCTTCTCTTTGTTTAGAATGAAAATCATCTTTTTAGATCATCTCTAATTATGTTGAACTGGCTTTTTAAAAAAGAGATTTTTTCTGCTATTAGACTTTGATTACTGTTCTTTGCTTCTTTTTCAAGTTCTGCTGCAGTGGTAGAAATATCTATCAGTCCAAGATTACCAGATGCTCCTTTGATAGAATGAGCTGCCATAGCTGCTTGGCTATAATTGCCAGCTGAAAATTCTGTTTCAAAATTGGCGATATCTGTCATAGAGACATCAACAAGCATCTCTAATAGCTCAACAAACTCTTCCTCTTCCAATCCAATATTTTCTGCCATCTCTTTGAAATCCATTGTTATTAACTCCTCTAATTTTCCTGTAAATAATTAGGTGCTAAAAAGCAACCTCTCTCTTAAGATGGCTCTTTTCATCCATCATAAAAACTTTATACCCATTTGTTTTTGCATGATAGAGAAGGTCATCTTTTATAATTGCCTGAATTTCATATTTTCTTTTCATTAAATCTTTTGGCATCAAAAGAAAGCACTGTTGAGCCTCCTCTTTTGTTTCAAAAGCTGGAATAAAGGATTGAGTAGCCTTATCAGGAGTTTTAACATCATCAACATTATCCGCTTTGTAATAAGGCATATTAAAACCCATCAACTCTTCAGATGGTGTCTCTGGGTCTTGCACAACTACATAGACCCACTCTTTTTTTATATTTATATCTGTTTCCATTATTATTTTTCCAATCAAATCAAAAGGCGTAATTTTTTTGATTTAAAGTTTACACTTAAATCAAAAACCCCTCCCTTTTAAATTAAGGAAGGGGTTTCTAATTATGAGATGTTAAAAACGCTGTTATGAAATTATATTATTTTCAAAGGCTTAATTAAACCCGAGCTTCGCAATAATAGTTAAAAAATCAAACTTCAAGCCATGAATCTGAGTAAAGGGTATTGCCAAGAATAACATTTACAGTTTTGGCATAATCTTGCATCTCTTTTGAAAGGCTTACGATATTTGGCTGATTACCGTCCATAATGCCATAAATAAGATCAACAATATCTTGACGTTTGCCTTTAGCAATCTCGGTGAGCTTAGTATCAAGAGGATCAGAAATTACAGACTCCATACCATATTTTTGCAACATAACCATATAGGTCTGGTTCAAAATTGGTCTTAAGTGACTTGGAGGACCATTTGAAATATTAGAAAGACCACAAGTGCTTTTTACACCGGGGGCAATATCTTGAAGCATTCCCTGAAAAGTCATGAGACTTATAGCTTGTGGCTGTTGAATATTTACTGGAGTTACAATACCATCAACCCAGATACGCTCATTGGCAATACCAGCTTCATTTGCATAGTAAAGAAGCTCAACAGCAAGAGCAGCTCTTTCGTTCTCATCTCTTGGAAGACCTTCTGGTCCCCACATTAGAGCTACAAAGTCAGCATCATATTTAACTGCCATTGGGACCATAATTTCATATCTTTCAGGTCTTGCCATGATTGAGTTGATGATATGGGGTTTGTTGGCTGGTTTTATAATTTTGAGACCAGCTTCAATAGCATCAATATTTGATGTATCTAATAGAAGGGGCATTCCTGGAACTGCTTCTTGAACAACCTGAATTACCCAAGGCATAAGCTCTTTACCAAATTTTTTTGCAGGTCCAAGGTTGATGTCAATGTAATCCATTCCCTTTTCTTTCTGCTCTATAACTTCTTTCTGAATAGGCTCTGGATTACGTTTTGCTGGATCAGGTTCTTTGAACTGTTTTCCAATAACAGTGGAAATTACATTCAAACTTTCTCCGAAAAGTATCATAATTATTGTTCCTTTTTATCTTAATTTTTATATGAAAAAAAAGGGCGATATAGTTGTAGGGGTAGGGGTTAAGCATGCTTAACCCCTACTTAACCCCTACTCAATTTATTCCCGTTTTGAGTATAATTTCATTAAATGGCTAAGTTTATGCCGTAAAATAAAACCTATGTCTATTTTGTTTTAAGGAATGCAGGCAGATGGGCAGCCTCTCTTGGTCCAACTGTAATAGTCCAGCCAGGAAGTTCTTCTTCAACATCACCAGCAATTGCAGCAGCATAACCCGGAATTATAATCTCTTTATGTTTTACCTTATCCATAATTCCAGATTTTTTGACAAACGCGCCCACATCATCGCCGCCAAACTTACCAGCAGCCCAAGCAGTAAGAACAGATAAACCCTCTGAATCCTTAATAAGCAGCCAGCATGGAACTTTACTTCCCTCAATCTCACCAGATACGATAAAGTAAGTCAAGGCAAAGTTTGTAGTTACAGCCACAGGTGAATTTTCATTTGGATTACCAATTGGATAAATACCTTCTGTAACTGTCATTGGTCTTTGTGGATCGGTGAATATATTGAGTCTTTCAAGAAGAAGTGGGAAAATAGATTCTGGTCTAAAGTCAGATAAAACAACAATTCCACCATACTTTGCTACAAACATAGCAGCAATAAGGGTCTCCATATCAATATTGGAAGCCATTTCGCAAGGAAATGTGATAGTTGGAAAACCAAGTGATTTATTTCCAGTTTTTAAAGCAGCACGGCGAATTGCAACTTGATCTTCAAGAGCCTGCTTAATCTCTCTTGAGCCAGAGTCAATCACAATATCTTTGATTCCCATTCCAGTCAGTTTATCTGTCAAAGGGATAAGAGCAGCTACTGAATCTGCTTTAACTGCAATAGGCAGATCGCTTGCCTTTGCAATTGCACCCATACCATCAATATTTGCAGCAGTTGCACCACAAATCAAAGGACGCTTAAAGCCAGCAGCCTCAACACCAGCCTTCATAACATCAACATCTTCTGTCATCAAAACTACGTTGAACTCAGACTCTGATGCGATCTTTTTAGCAGTTGCCGCAAAAGCAGCAGCACCTTTTCCAACATCTTTTACAACAATAAGCTCTGGTCTTAAATTAAATCCAACACGCTCATATTGAAAAGCATTGAATACTTTAAGTTTTTTATCAAGGGCAGATGGGTCTATATCTGAAGGAACTGTTGCAGCAAGAAGAGTTGGGTTGAAAAAGGTCTTTTCATGTCTGTAAAGAACTGTTTCCCCACCTGTTACTCTTTGACGAACACCTTTTCCAAGTTTTACTGGACGAATTGGAGGTGCTGATGCTTCGGCAAGTTTCTCTTTTGCTTCATCAGAAACATAAGGACAACTATCTAATTCAGCCTTTCCAGATGCCAAATTCATGGCAAAGGCAAGACAGGTGGGAACACCACACTCCTTGCAGTTTGTCTTAGGAAGGAGTTTGAATATCTGTATTCCGGTTAATGCCATTGTTATCTCCTCTTTAATATATTATTTCATGTAGATGAAACTCTTGCAGTTATTTACTACATTATTATAAGTCTAAAATTGAACATTATTATAATAGATTTGACAACTTTTTGAAAGTTGTCAAATCTTTAGTAGCTGACTCCACATTCAAGGGAATAGATGAGGGAGGCTATTATCCAATTATAGGATCCATGCTTAATGCAGGATGTCCTTTTTCCTGAAGGAAAGGCATAATCTCCTCTTCAGTGATTCCAACCGTCTCATCTGCAATCTTGTCATAAAGATCGGGAACACCCATAGCAGCACCTCTTTTCATTATACGGTCTTTCAGCTCTTCTTTGAGCATCTTTGGCATCCAGACCATTCTTAAGAGTCCGCCATCACCAAGTATAAATTTGCCTTGGGTGATGTTGTGTTTTGAATGTCCAACAAATCCAGGAGAAGATGCACCACCGCCCATTACACCGGCAAGTGTTGTGAACTTCATACCGCAGGGGGTATCACCTGCATAATCACGACCAACGGTCATAACGCCATTGCATGATGGAAGCATTGCAGCGATACACTCACAGCAGCCGCAGGTAGTCATTGGATCATGCACCATTGAGTAGAAGTTGTAATGGGTAACTGTGCCTCTTGAGGCTTTCTTTACAAACTCATTAACACCTTTCCACTGACCAAGTTTAGGATCAATACACTCTCCCTTCTCAATTGGCTGGTTTGGACCTGTTGGGTTGATCTCGAATGATGCACGGCAATCCATCCAGTTATATGCACCGCAAAGACCAGTTCTCTCTGGGCTTACGGAACATACATGGCTCGGGGCAAATGACTGGCACAAGGTGCATGAATAGTAGGTTTCAACATCTTCATCAGTCATCTTGTCAACACGGGCATCACGGGTCTGGTATTCAGCTCTTGCCCTTGCTGTCATTTTGTCAACATCTTCGGTTTTGGTGAAGAGAGTTACCTGAACCTTGTCCACAATTTTCTTGAAATCCTGATGGAATTTTGCATGGAGAACAACACCAATATCTTTCAGGGTAAAGCCCTTATCAATTGCGGCTTTGCTGATACGAACCCATGAAATATCACGTTGTCCTATGTGCATTATGCCTTGAATATAGTTGATAAGGTGATGAATCTGACGCTCCATGATTGGCTCAAAATCTTCTTGGAACTCACGACCCGCAATCTGGACATAAATGCCGAGCGGGAAGGTTGCACCCTCTTTGAGATCGCCCAAATCTGGACCATCAACTATTACCTTTCCATCTTCAATCTCGTTCATCTGGGCCATCTTCACAAGCTCGGTGCATTGAGTCTTTCCACCACCGCACTGTGCATAGAGATCAGCACCTCTTACACGCTCACCTTCAAAAGCAGGACCAAATGCACATGGAATGTTAATCTCAGTTACATTAACTTTAAGACCTCTGACTTCAATTGATCTCTGGCACATCTCATCATGTTTAACGTTGGTTACAACATGCTCGTAGGTGCAGATACCAGTCGGTAGAATCTCAGGAATATCTGTATCAGCAAGTGTTGGGAAACCCCAGTTTACGCATCCGGCAGCAGCAACACCCCACTCTGTTCCAATATCGCCAAGAGCATTTACAAAGGCAAAAATTCTATCTTTGTTATATTTAAGAATGGTTCTGTAATCTCCGGGTTGAACACCACCAAAAGCCATAGCTGCCCTGTTTGCAAAACCTAAGGCAAATACAGCAGATGAAATATCAGGTCCAAATGGAACAATACGGGTATTCCAGCCAATCTGAACACCAGCCTCAATTAACTGCTGAATTACAGTTTGACCATTATGGTTAGCAGCACAGAAAATGTAGAGATTCTTTTTCTGGTAATCTTCAACAATCATTTTTGCAATTTCAGGTGTTGGGGCAGCCCCAACAATAGCTGCAAAACCAGGGGCAGAGCCATCAACAAACTCAACACCACGTTTTCTCAAAATAATGTCATCAGCAGGACCTGTCCAGATTTTGCCTGCTTCAAGATCAGGATCTTCATGTGGATAATAAAAATCAGGATGTGTTACTGATCTAATAGCCTCTTTAACCTCGTAAGCAATAATGCCAGCCATACCTGCATCAAGAAGAGGTCCAAGATATGGAAGATGGTTTTTGCTCTTTACATGAGGTGGCAAAAGACCTCTGGCAAATTCAAGAGGTTTCTTGAGATTTTCCAGATTAGTTACTTTAAGACCTGTAAGAGAGTAAATTACTGGGAGATAATATCCAGTATTAGGAAATTCAACTTTTGTATCTGCATTGTAGGTTTGAAGAGCATTTCTATAAAGACCCTCCACCTCTGAAACAACCTTATATCCACCCTGAATAGCTGCAAATGCTATTAATTTAGACATACTTTCCTCCTTCGTTGAGGATTTATCATTTTTTATGAAAAATATAGCACAAAAACAGAAGAGACTATTTACCTGTTTATATATTATATAAAATCATTGTATCTCTTCTGATGACAAATCATACATATTATTAAGTCTTAAGATTTAAGCCTCAAGTTTCTGACGATCAGCCATATCCATGAGAACTCTCTCTCTTGCCTTATCAATTCCCAATTCTTTACGTTTTTTGTCGATATGGGCAATCATCTTATGTGCATGTTCAATTGGGTCTTCTGTTACATCCCATTTGCCGCCATACATCTTTTCCATCTCTTCAAAGAGATATTTCTGGAATACAGGTGCACCCGACATTGGTAGATTACCACCAAATACTGTATAAACGCCAGATGTTACAAAATAATGACCAATAGCAATAGCTTTTTCACTCATCCACTCAGGAGCACTTCCAGCAGCAGGCAGATCACAAAGATCATTACCAAGACCACCAGCCTTTACAACCTCTGTGGCAGCAAGAAGGATACGGCTATTATCAACGCATGAACCAAGATGGAGAACTGGTGGAATACCAACAGTCTCACAGATTTCAGCAAGACCAGGACCGCAATAAACAGCAGCAGATTCAGGAGTCAAAAGACCATGAATAGCAGCAGTAATAGCACTGCACCCTGTTGAGAGAACGATTACATCGTTTTTGATAAGCTCTTTAATTATGGTTATATGGTGTTCATTGTGTTTTGTTCTGGCATTATTACATCCAACAACACCTGCAATACCTCTAATACGACCATTAATGATATTATCATTTAAAGTGTAATATGTGCCGCGGAATGTTCCACCAAGATGGTATTTAATAGATTCAACACTAAACCCTGCAATCTGTGGGGATTTGTAAGGTGGAATCATAACGTCTGCTTTACGATTCTTGAAGTTTTCAATAGCCATCTTTACAATGCGTGTTGCATCTTCAAGAGCATAGTGTTCATCAAATTGGATATGAACAACATTTTCCTGCTCCATCTTTGCCATAGGATGAGTTGTGATAAGTTTTGTATGGAAACATTTTGCAACATTTGCAAGATTCTGGAATACGCACTGAACGTCAACAACCATTGCATCACAAGCGCCAGTAATAATTGCAAGCTCTTGTTGTAGGAAGTTACCTGCTGGTGGAACGCCATGACGTTGAAGAACTTCATTTGCAGTGCAGCAGATACCGCTTAACTGAATGCCAACAGCACCATTCTTTTTAGCATAATCAATCATCTCCTGAGACTGAGCGACTGCAACAATCATCTCGGAAAGAACTGGTTCATGTCCATGAACTATGATGTTGACATGATCTTTTTTCATTACACCAAGATTGGCTTCGGATTGAAGTGGAGATGGGGTACCAAATAGAATATCTTGAAGGTCGGTTGCAAGCATTGAGCCGCCCCAGCCATCTGCTAAAGATGCTCTGGAACACTGTTTAACGATATTTTTGTAATCTTGATCAACACCCATGTGAGTACGGTGCATTATATCAACAATCTCTCTGTCAATATTTCTTGGTTTTACACCATATTTTTCCCATTTTTCGTAAAGAGGCTTTGGAGCGCGTTTCAGATATAGAAGTTCGCCTTCCATTTTACCCCATTCATTGAGTGCTTTTTCAGCAACTTCAACTGCAATCTCATCAATATCTCTATCAAGAGTTTTGCCGTCAACTTCAACAGTTGTAGCAACATTCAAGTGAGGTGCAACAGCAATAAGTTTTTCAGTATCCTTGATTTTGTATGCTGTTGTCTGCTTTTTTGCAGCAGCCATAAATACTTCTGCAACTGATCTGCCATGATCAGAGTGTGCAGCAGCTCCAGCAGCCACCATTCTGGCAAAGTTACGCGCAGCAATAGTGTTTGCTGTAGCTCCGCAAAGACCTTTTCTTGTATCTTCACCAACTATACCGCCCTTAGGAAGCGGCAGTCTGCATGGACCCATTGCACAGTTTTTACAGCAGATACCTTGAAGTCCGATATTA
>JADGBE010000026.1 GCA_015231615.1 Desulfamplus sp.
ATTTTACAGTCAACTAAAAAGCCGAAAGGTAAAGAGTTGACTCAGGAGCAGAAAGACGAGAACCGTCGTATTTCAAAAATAAGAGTGAGAATAGAGCATGTTGTTAGTGGAGTCAAAAGATACAGAACCGATATTTAAAACACCAGGCACAACAGCCGCTGTTATAGCAACATTAAGATTTTTATTTATATTGTCTGAAAGATCAAACAGTTTATCAAGATTTCTCAAAGAGCCGTCCATAAGTATAATATCCGCAGTGTCTGTGGCAATTTGTGATGCCCCGCTCATTGAAACAGAGACATTTGCTCTTTTCATGGCTATTGAATCATTAATTCCATCTCCTATAAAACATATCTTTTTCCCCTCTTTTTGGAGTTGAGCTATAATATCCGATTTTTGTTCAGGAAAAGCATCTGCAAAATAGTTTTCTATGCCCAGATCATCAGCCAGCTCTTTGGCAACCCGCGTCTCATCTCCTGAAATGATATATATCTCTTTATTCCGTTTTTTCAAATATTTGATAATGGCTTTGGCTTCAGGACGGACAGAGGTATGGAGTTCAATTGCCCCTGCAAGATGGTTATTCCTTGCAACCATCACAAGTGAATACCCCTGATGATTACACGACTGCATTAATTCTTCCATATCAGACGGAATATTTATCTCTTCCATTTTCATAAACCTTGCACTGCCTACCCGAATAGTATCGTTTTTTGTTTTGAACGTTATACCATAACCTATATCATAACTGACATCATCACTGCTGACGTGTAAAAAATTATACTCCTTTGCCTTACTCAAAATGGCTTTTGCAACAGGGTGTGTCTGTCTATGTTCAGCAGTTGCAGCATATTCTAATATTTTATTCTCCTCATATCCGGAGCAAGGGTGAATCTTCCATACATGAGGCTGCTCAAGTGTCAGAGTGCCTGTTTTATCAAAGACTACTGTATCTACGCTGTAGAGAAGCTCCATTGCACGTCCATCTTTGATCAAAATGCCGTTTTGATATGCAACTTTCATAAAATTCACCATGCTCAAAGGGGCAAAAACACATATATCATAACCTACATAAGAGTAGAGAACAGATAAAGAGGCAAGAGTGCCAGCTATTGGCAATGCAGCAGCACTAAGTGCTAAGGTAGGCAATATAGTATTTTGGGATAAAGCCTCTCCTCTTGACTGAACATCTGTTTTAAAATCAACTGTCTGTTTTAAGACATGCTCAATATTGGATACAATAGTCTCTTTACCTGATTTCTCAACCTTAACGTATATTTTTCCGGATAACAGAACTGTTGATGCAAAAACGGTATCACCCACACCTTTTTCTGACGGTTTGGATTCTCCTGTAAGAATATGCTGATCAGCAACTCCGTTTCCTCTGCTCACAACTCCGTCAACTGGAATAGTCTCTCCAGCCTTGACAGATATAATATCGCCATATTTCAGCGAATCAATCGGGATTTCAATTTCATTACCATCTACCACTAACCATACATGCGTTTTTCTGTTTTGAAAAATAGAGGTAAGCTCCTTCTTATTATTATTTTGAGCCTTTTGAATAAGTTTTTGTCCAACATAATATATACTGAATGTAAACCCTGCTGTGAAAATATATCCCGTTGCAAGCAGACCAGCCGCAACAAGTGAATTAATAAACTCAACACTGAGTCTTTTTTCTTCTTTCAATATTTTGTAAGCCTTATTAATCTCTAAAAGAGTTATATAGCCAAGTCCTATACTTCCAATGGGAGTAAAAGATGAATAAAATATCTTCCCTGCCCCAGCAAATGCTGTTGAAGCTAAGGAAATATTTAGATTCTTCTCTATTTCAGCAAGATTCTGGTTGTCATTATTAGTGTGGTCATTTTTATTAATTAAGGCAGCTTTAACAACAATATTATTATTCTCTTTTAGAATATCGCCATTCGTCTTTTTGATAATATCACCGCTATCTTTTTTTTCTAGATATTCATTATGTTCTTGATTGTTTTCAAAAGATTTATTTTGATTTGCGGGCTTTAGGTACTCAAGTAACTTCTTACCTCCGTATATCAATGTCCCTGCAGCAAAGATAGCTGGTAGCATATTCTATCCTTTTTGGGTTAGTTCAAAAAATTCCTAAATCGTGATAATTCAAATTTTTATCAAACTTCTGATTAATTCACACAATGTGCAGCTTTGGGAAATCAAAGCCATTATAATTTTTACTGGAATTAGTATAACCACCAGCGGGATAAATACAAATATAATCACCCTCTTTTAATGTATCAGGTAAAAGAACAGCTCTACCAAAAACATCTTCACTATCACAAGTAGGTCCTGTGATTATACACTCTTCCATTAGAGGCTCTTCAATCTTGTTTCTTTTCAGCTTATCGGCTTTATCTGTGTTATTCAGCAAAATAGTATGATATTCGATACCGTTATATATCCAGATAAACCCATGATTAATGCTAGAGTCTATAAATACCCATTTTGCACTGCCTCGATTTATAATACTGTAAACAGAAGCTACCATGGCAGCACAGTTATTGATAATAAAACTTCCAGGTTCTGCAAAAACAGCAAGATTATATTTATTACGTAACGTGTTTATATGTGGAGCAATTGCACTACCAATACTCTGCAAAGTATAATATTGGTCTGATACAGCATGTGCGGGAAAACCACCACCTAAATCAACAAATTGGAGGTATAACCCATCGTGTAAACATCTCTTAACAATCTGAACTGCCCGCTCAACAGCATCTTCCCATGCTTTAATATCTTTGTTATCCCAGCCAACATGAAAAGTAATTCCCAATGGTTTCAGGTTAAAGAGAACGGCTTTTTTTAACAGATTAACTGCATTCTCTGGTTCTGCACCGAATTTGCCCTCTAATTTCCAGCCTGCCCCATGATTGCTTACGTTAAATCTGAGATAAACCTCGCTTAGAGGGGCATGGATTGAGATTTTTTTCAACTCCTCTTCAGTATCAAAAGCAAACCGTTTGATGCCATAATCGTAAGCAGCTTTTATATGACTGGAAATTTTCACAGGATTGCTAAATAAAATTCGGGTTGGATTAATATTTAATTGCTTTAATAAATCCAGTTCACCTGAGGAGGCAATTTCAAAATTTGACCCCGATTTTTCTAATACATGCAATACACGAGGATCATTATTTGCCTTAACTGCAAAAAAAATATCATTAACTGGTATATTGAGTGTCTCTGAGAAAAAAAACAGATTAGATTTAATAATATCCTTGCAAAGGATAATCAGAGGTGTTGTTAATTCTGAATCTATACTTTTAAGAAGAGTATCTTGCAAAAGTTTTGGAATTTCAAAAAATTCTGGTAATTTTTTTTGATTAATATTGCATTTGCTCATGCAAATAGACCTTTTCTGTCAATATAGGTAATTTTTGTAGTTGGGATTTTTTCAACACCATTTTGAAGAGCTGATAAATATTTTTTATTTTTAACAAAAGGTAAAAGAGGTTGTTTTACATGAGAAAAATTTGCAAACGCCTTGTAAACCGCATTATCCCAGATGTCTGCATATAGAAAAACATCTTTATTGCGAATAATCTTGCGGCACGTTGGCTGACCACATGAACAGTTTAACTCTTCGACAGAATAGTTGAGTTGAGCATAGTCGCAAGTTATCTCTTCTCCCTCATGTATGTTGCGGATTGCTATATAGTTGAACTCATCAAGGGTAAAGGTGTTAGCGGAGCAAGAGTGATTCATATATCGCCCATAATCCCAGCACAGTATGGTTTCGCCTGACGAGTTCACGTATGAATATTTATCAATAATTTCACGATAGTGCGGGGGTAATTGAGATAACTCTAACGGGGTAAAAATACGGTCAAAGTCGCATAACGTCCAGATAATCGTGCCTTCGGGAATAAATTCAGCAGCAACAACACCGTAACCTATTGTTTTATTGATGGTTTTAAGTTCTGTAGAAGGATGAATCATTATTTTAGATAATCCCCTATAAACTCGGAATAATACTCTTTTCTCTCAGGTGGGAGGCTATGAAAACCACGAATTTTTCCTCGACAATTAGAGCAGCCACACAGACATTCAGGAACAGCAATAGAAAAATACTCTGTTATTTCCTCTGTTGTTTCATAATCAAAAGTAATTTCATCTCCTTCAGATATGTGAACAATAGCTATAAAATTATATCCTCCGAACTCATTATTTTTAACCCCTGTATTAGGGTTACATGAGTGATTTATCAATTTTCCTGGTCTATCAATTTCTACATGCAGATCAAAATCCATTTGCAGAGAGTGGATAGTTCTCTCTGGAAGAACTGCGACTCGTCTTCCAACAACAACTATTTCACCTTTTTTAAAATCTCTGGCAGCAATTACGCCTATTCCCTTATCAGTTTGGTTGAATAAAACATCCACTAAAACACTATTTTGTTTCATTATAAATTAACACCCTATAATATATAAGTAGGTTTATAAGTATCTAAAAAAAATAAAGATTTGACAACTTTTAAACTATTGTCAAATCTTTATTAAAAGAGTTACAATTAAATTGTATGATTAGAGTTACTGAGTAATTAATAATTTTTTAACTGAAATACAAGTTAATTTATGCCTTATCAACCTTTGGCTCTTCTGCCTGAGGGGCTTCTTGCTCCTCAGTCTCTTCTTCTTGAGCTTTTTCTTCAGTTGCTTTTGTAGGTTCTGACTCCTCTTTTGCTGAATCTGCTCCAATCACAACCTTATCTTTAGAGGCTTCAACCTTTGTAAGAATCTCAAAAGTTTTATCTTCAGATAGCCAAGTAACATTACCTGTGCCAATATCATAAACTGCACCAACTACCATTGCATAACCCTTTGAAACAAAATCTCTTGTTGTTGGGCTTTTCATAAAAAGCTCTTCCATTGCTGTCCATACATTCTCCTCAATGGCAGCAGGAATTATATTATCGCCTTTAACATCAGGGTTAAGTTCCATAGCTTTTTTAACAGCAGGCTCAATATTATCAATAAGTTTTGGGATATTTGTCTCAAGTTTATGAGCATGACCTTGAACAGCCTGACTTACAGCAGTTACTGCACCACACTGGGTGTGTCCAAGAATAACAACAACTGGTGTATTAACATGTGCAACTCCATACTCAATTGAGCCTATCTCATCAACATCACAGACATTGCCAGCCACACGAACTGTAAAAATATCCATAACTCCTGCATCAAATATCGCCTCTACTGGAACTCTTGAGTCTGAACAGGCAAGCACAGTTGCAAAAGCATGGTCAGCTTGACTTTCAGTAGCAGCTAAAAGGCGTCTCTCTGCATCAAGATTTGGGTGGGTAGATTCTCCTTTTGCAAACCTGATATTACCCTGCTGAAGTTTTGCTATAGCAACATCTGGAGATATTTTTCCAGCAAGGGGATTTTCACCTTCTTCTTCACCTGATTTTGCTTTTGGTCTGTTGTCTGTTGAGGCGATTGTCTCAAGAACTTGATTAAGATATGCAAGTTTTGCTGTTTGGGCATCAGGTTCAACTGCCTCTTTGTATGCAGTTGGATCATCTCCATGAGCTGCTTTTCCATGCGAATTATCTGAGTGTTTGCCACCACTATTGAGCATAATGATAAAAGCTACCATCAAAACAAGATAACCGACTGTAATAATTTTGTTTTTGTTCTCTTCCACGATTTTTCTCCTCTGTTTTTTTAATTTCTGGTTAATAAATTAGTTTTTGGGGTGGTTAGGTTTAGACACTAAATTAATATCAATAGTGCATTGTTCAATGCACTTGCTTCTTTCTTAATTGACGAGTATCTCCAACTCTTATAGTCAGATTTACAGAGTCAAAATATTCAATAAGGGGAATGACATATTTTCTTGATATTGATGTCATATCTTTAAATTGTGGGGTTGTAATTTCTCCTGATTGCGTTAAAAACTCAATAAGTTGTCTCTCTAAATTATTAATTGCCTTTATGTCAAAATATAGATCGTCTTTTGTTTTTATTACTTGTTTCTCATCAATAAGCATCTGCAGAACATCTCTGGCAACTTTGGGATCAACCCCAAGTTCACTACAAATATCTCTGAAAAAAGGCGGGGTGAGTCCTGTCTCTTGATATATTTTGCCTATCTTCTCTTTTACTTCTTTAAGATCAAACTGCAACGCAACTTTATGGGTGGATAATCTTATGCTATTTGCCTCTTGGAGAACACTTTCATCTTTTACAACTTTTGCCATAACTAATGGAAATAATTTTGAATCTTTATCTCTAAAAGCCCTAAATTTGGACTTTAACTCCTCTTTTGACATGCTCTCTTTTAAAGGGTTCTCTTTGTGGTAATCACCTAACTTAACAACTATCTCTTTGGATAGCTTATCAAAAATATCTCCATGAACAAATATTCGCCTATCTTTGTCTGTTTGGATAATCTGGCGTGAAGCAAGCATTTTTTGGAGAATAGTATCAAGTTTTTTATCTGCTATGCTTGTCATAATGCGAAGATCAGCAAAAGCGACTCCTGCAAAACCTCCCTGATTTATAAAAAATGAGATGCTCTTTTCATGGTTCTCTTCAACAATCGCATTTAGCCCATCAACTATCTCTTGGTTAAAGAGCTTATGTTTCTTAGGAACTGGATTGATAATATGACCTCCGCCAATTGTTTTAACAGGAGAGTAACTTCTTATGACAAATCTATCTCCATTCACGCAACAAACTGGGGTCTCAAGGCGTATTTGAACAGGGGCTGTATCTCCTGCCATTAACTCATCTCTATCTAAAAGAATCACATTGCCCATGATTTCGCTTGTTCCTGAATGGAAACGAACTCTGGTACGGGCTTTGGCAGATTTAGAGTTGCTTGGAAGGTAGTGAAGATAGGCATCAAGCATGTAGCTTGGTTTTAAAGTGTCAGGCGTTGATAAAATATCGCCTCTATTTACCAAATCCTTATCTAATCCCTGAAAATTTATGGCGGTTCTTGTTCCTGCATATACGGTCTCAACACTTTGTCCATGAACCTGAATTCCCCTCACTTTTGATGTAGTAAGAGATGGAAAAACCATAATTGTTTCACCAACATCAACTTTACCTGATGCAAGTGTGCCTGTAATTACCGTTCCAAAACCTTTCATGGAGAAAACTCTATCAACAGGCAATCTAAATATTGGAGAAAAAGGTCTTTCTGGTATCTTATCGCAGATTTCATCAAGAGTGGTTCTAAATAGATCAAGTCCCTCTCCTGTAGTTGAAGATAGAGGAACAATCGGGGCATTTTCAAGAAATGTCCCTTTTACATAACCCCTAATATCTTCTAAAGCAAGCTCCATAAGCTCTTCATCAACAAGATCAATTTTTGTTAAGGCAATAAAACCATACTTGATGCCCATTAGTGAGCATATCTCAATGTGTTCGCGGGTTTGAGGCATAACGCCTTCATCTGCTGCAATTGTCATAGCAACAATGTCAATACCGCTTGCCCCCGCAACCATATTTTTTACAAATTTCTCATGTCCCGGAACATCAACAATTCCAACCACATTGCCATTAGAGAGAGTTATTGAGGCAAATCCAAGCTCTATTGTGATGCCACGCTCTTTCTCCTCCTTGAGCCTGTCTGTCTCTATGCCTGTTAAAGCTCTGATAAGGCTTGTTTTTCCATGGTCAATGTGTCCAGCAGTTCCAAGAATGATCTGTTTCAACGCTTTTGAACTCCTTTTCTGTTTCTAACCATTTGTATTAAATAGGCAGCTCCAACAAGGATTAAACCCATTATAATGCCATGCAAGATAGACCATTCAGGTCTAAAAGTTCTTGTAATCAATACGCCAAATGTCAAGCCAAGAATCAATCTTGCAGTAAATATATAAAGATTGCTCATTTAAGTTATTTATCCTTTTTCGGTAGTTTTATCGGCAGTGTAAAATAAGTTTTGGTATTATTATTCTACCCGCGAAGGTATGATTTTAATAGGGAAAAATAATAAACAAACTTACTTGACTGGTCAAATGAATTTTTAAACGAATTTAATGATAGAAACTATAGCACTTCAAGCAAAATAGTTAAGATAGGCAAGCCTTACAATTGTAAGAAATACAACTACTAAAAAGACGGGGCGGATAAATGCTGCCCCTTTTTTGATTGCAAGACCAGAGCCAATAATTGCTCCGATAGTCTGCCCAGAAGCCATGACAAATCCTACGGTGTAATAGACATTCCCGCCAATAATGAACATCACCAATGCCACAATATTGCTGACAAAATTCATTATCTTCGTGTATCCAGAAGCCTTTGTCATGTTAAAACCTAAAAAATATATGATTGCTACAGCCCAAAATGAGCCAACTCCCGGACCAAAAAAGCCATCATAAAATCCAAGAGTAATCCCAAATATGAACCAAAAAATATTCCAAGACAATTTAGGGTTTTGGTCTTCATAACCAAGTTTTTTTGAAAATAGAGTGTAAACAAAGACCACAACGAGCAAGATAGGAATTAGAGGTTTTATAAATTCTGGATTTAACTGCTGGACTGCCCATGCACCTACCATAGCCCCAATAAATGTGAACAAAATGCCAATTCCTGAATCTTTAAGAGATGCCTGACCTTTTCTTATGTAGTTGTATGCTGCTGAAAGGCTGCCAAAAGTGCCTTGAAGTTTATTTGTTCCAAGTGCAAGCTGTGGAGGAAGTCCAGCAAACAAAAGAGCTGGAACAGAGATAAGCCCGCCACCACCTGCAATTGAATCTACAAGACCAGCAAAGAGACCCGCAAAAAATAGCATGATTAGTAAATCAGTTGTTATATGTGGCATTAAATAACCTCGAAATATTTGGAATATAGTAATAATGCAAATTTTATATTATAATAACCTAAATACAATAAGGATTTACAAAAAAGAAGATATAATTACAAACACAAGGCAAATATATTTAAGATATAGCAGCATATAAGAATAAGGAGAAATCTTTTGAAAAAGGGGTATGTTCAAATATACACAGGCAATGGAAAGGGAAAGACTACAGCATCTTTAGGGCTTGCACTTAGGGCAGCGGGGGCGGGTTTTAAGGTCTTTATAGCCCAATTTCTAAAACAGGGAGACTATTCTGAGATCAAGGCTTTAGCAAAATTTAAAGACGAGATTACAGTTGAGCAGTATGGTCTTGGACGGTTTGTAAAAGGGTTGCCTTCACCAGAAGATATAGAAGCTGGAAAAAGAGGGTATGAAAGATTGATGGAGATTCTTAAAAAAGGCAGGCATGACCTTGTAATTGCAGAAGAGGCAAATGTTGCAGTGATGTGTAAACTCTTTTCTGAAGATGAGCTTATCAACCTTATTGATGCAAAGCCAGATGAGATAGAACTTGTTATAACAGGTCGTGGAGCAACCCAGAAAGTTATTGATAAGGCTGATTTGGTTACAGAGATGCAAGAGATAAAACACTACTATAAACAAGGTGTTATGGCACGAGTTGGTATAGAAAAGTGATAATACAATTAAAAACTCAAATAGATGAAAAAAAATAATATGATGAAAAAATTAAAACCACTTGCAATATTTGGAACGGGGTCTGATGTTGGTAAGAGCGTTGTTGCGGCTGGAATCTGTAGATACTTTGCTGATATGGGAATATCGGTTGCACCTTTTAAAGCTCAGAATATGTCCAATAATTCAGGCATCACCCCAGAAGGTCTTGAAATGGGGCGGGCACAGATTGTTCAAGCTGAAGCCGCACGAATTGCACCGCATGTTGATATGAATCCTGTACTTTTAAAACCCACAGGAGAGAAAGGGTCTCAGGTGGTTCTAAATGGTGTGGCTTTTGAAAACAGCACAGCGTTAAGTTACCACTTACGTAAAGATTACTATTTTAAAGCTGCTTGCGATGCTTTTGATAGGCTTCAAGATAGATTTGAGATGATCATTCTTGAAGGTGCTGGCTCTTGTGCTGAGGTAAATCTTATGCCTTCAGATATTGTCAACTTTAGAATGGCTGAATATGCAGGGGCTGATGTAATTCTTGTTGCTGATATTCACAGAGGTGGAATTTTTGGGCAAATTGTGGGAACTCTTGAGTGTCTGCCTCAAAAATATCGTGATATGATAAAAGGCTTTATCATAAATAGATTTAGAGGTGATATAGAGCTTTTTAAAGATGGCGTAAATTGGATAGAAAATAGAACAGGCAAAAAGGTTTTTGGGGTTCTGCCTTGGTTTAATCACATTAAAATAGATGCAGAAGATTCAGTTGAGATTGAAAAATGTCCATCAATATATTCAATTCAATCACCATATTCATTTGAATCAGAAATTGACGGACAGAAGCCGAACATTATCAACAGACAAAAGCCGACCATTGCGTTGATCAAATTAAAGCATATCTCAAATTTCACAGACTTTCATCCTTTGTCAGATATAAATGAAATTGAGACAATATTTGTTGATACACCTCTTGATCTTACAAAATTTAAGGCTCTAATTATTCCGGGATCAAAAAACACAAGATCAGATATTGAATGGCTCAAAAAAACAGGCTGGGATATAAAAATTAAAGATTATGCTAAATCAGGCGGTCATATTTTAGGAATCTGCGGAGGTTATCAGATTTTGGGTGAATATGTTGATGATCCTGATGGACTTGAAGGAGATTCTGGAAAAACAGAAGGCTTAAATCTTCTCCCAGTTCAGACAATTCTAAAAGCACCAAAGACAACGACTTTAAGCCGTTTTTCATGGGAAGGCGTTTATGGTGAGGGATACGAAATCCACATGGGTCAGACAACTATAAGTAACGACTCTGTTGAACCGATGTTAGAAGTTCATCAAAGAAATAGAGATAGATTGTCTGATTTTGATGGGGCTATCTCCAAAAATGGAAATATCTGCGGAACATATATGCACGGTTTTTTTGACTCTTGGGGAGTTAGGAAAAAGTGGTTAGAGCATATTGGAATTAAAATTCTTTGCCATGTAGATGATTTAGCATTCCAGAAATTGGATAGAGTTGAACGTAAAAACAGAGATTATCAGCTATTAAAAGAGCATTTTCAGAGATATGTGAATATTGATGATATTGTGCGTAATCTCAAATTATGAAAGTTTCATAAGTATGTTGTAGGCTTCTTGAATTTCGATAAATTTCTTATTTGCAAAATCCTGCAGTTCTTTTCCAAGATGGGCAACTCTATCAGGGTGATATTGCTTTACAGCATTTCGGTATGCTGCATGAATCTCCTCTTTGCTTGCTTTTGGGGAGATTCCAAGTATCTGATATGGAGATTTGGGAGTATCTCTTAGATGTTCTTCTCTTTTGAACTCATTTTTTCCTGATTTTTTGTTATTTAACCTATCTTGTTCTTCTGTTTTTTTAGTTGAACTATTTTGTTGGGCAGTCCGTTTGTCAAAATTATTCTGTTGGTTAGATTGTTTGTTAGAGCTATTCTGTTGGTTAGATTGTTTGCTATAACTATTCTGTTCCGTTGATTTTTTGTTGGAGTTGTATTGAAAATTGTGAAATTTACTATCAGAAGTTTTTTTTCTCTTTTTATATAAAAAATCGGGTAACCTTCCATGTTTTATATAGTAGAATATTGCCCCAATAACAGCAGTATCATCAAGCCAGCCAATGTAAGGTATAAAAAAATCTGGTATAATATCAACAGGGCTTATTAAATAAGCTACTGCAATCAGACCAAGTAATATTTTATGGTAAGTAGTCATTTAATTCCATTCAAAATCGGTTTGCAAAATATCTATCAAAAACATCTTTAAGTAGTAGGCTCAAATTCAAATAGGTCAACCTTTAAGCACATCAATCATTGTATAAACAGCCCCTTTACCCATGTTTCTCTCTTTCTTTTTCTCTTCTATTTTATTTTGCAAAAATAATACCGCATCAATAGTGCCTTGAGCATAAATATCTCGTCCATTTATATTATGGGAGAACTCAAATTTTGCTGTGTTGTTAGGAGATGTCAATGTGTAGGTATGCCAAGCATGACCTGTAAGATACTCTTCTGGAATATTCCACTCACTTTTTTGGATTTGAGGGTCTCTTTCCATGATTATATTATCTTCTGAAAATGGAATACCAAGTTTGTTGTAATATTTTACCATAGCTTTTGCTGTGCCACTTGTATCTGCCTTTCCATTTTGGTGGCTCTCTTTGATCTGTAGAGTATATCCTTTGAAAAGATCAGGAAAAGTATTTGCTGCATACTCCATCATTGCCTGAAATCCTACAATCTGTTTTGCCATATTTGGTGCAATAACTGCTGATATTGAAGATGAAAGAACTTGTTTTTTAAGTGCCTCTCTATCACCTCCTGTAGTTCCCATGATAAATGGAATATTCAATTTTGTGTAAATTTCTCCGTTTTTATTCACTGCCGTAGGGTGCGTAAAATCAACTGCTATCGTATCAGGAAATTTTCTCATAATTTCAGGCACTATATTTTCTACTTCATGAGGTTTTATGAGCTTAAAATCTAAATCCTTTATTTTATGATTCATTGCTTGAATATCAGGTCCAGTCATTGAAAAAGGCAAAAGATTTAAACGATTATCATCAAGCATGTTGGCAGCTATAATTGAGGCAACATTGCCCGGCATACCATTGACCATAATATTAATTGGTTTCATTTTTAATAAAAGCTCCGTTGTTAGGTGAAAAAGATTATTAAGTAAAAGAGTATTAATAACAAAGTAGAATTAAGCATTTTTAAAGTTTAAATATCTAATATGTAGTGATACAGGCTACTGATTTTATCTCTATCCATAAAATTAATATTTTTTTTAAGATTTGCTATAGCAACTGGAATATATTGCTCAAAATAGGTTTTGCCCTTGTTTATTGATAGGTTGGCAAATGCCCCAAGCATCTGCATATTACGGGTAAGAGAACAATATCTGTAGCTTTTTATAAAGTTTTCAGTTGACTCCTCTCCAATCAATCTTTGAACTTTTCCGATCGATTTTTGAACTTTTTGTTCAATCTCATTTACACACTCATATAAAATTTTCTCTCTTATATCTTCTTCAAGATTGACGTATGGATCAATGAGCAAAGATGCAAGATCGTATTGAAGAGGTCCTCTTCTTGCTGACTGAAAATCAATAAAAAAATATTGACCATCTTTTACCATAATATTTCTTGACTGCATATCTCTGTGCATAAGCCCATAAAAAGCACCGTAAAGGGCATTATCTGCAATAAATTTAAACTCATCAATAAAGTCATCAAAATGAGCATCTAATTTAAGATAGCCTTGAAGAAATGCCTCAACAAAATAACGACACTCTTTTTCAAGGATCATCTCTTTTGAATAAGAGGGGGTCTGAAATGTCCATTCATCTTTAAAGCCATCTATTCCTTTTATTGAGAAATCTATGGCAAGGGAGCATATCTTTTTGTAATGCTCAATTATAAGATGTTGTTTTTCAATATCCTTAATTTTGTACGAATTTGTCGATGTTATTTTCAAATTCGAGGGAATTTCCAAATTGTCCCTACAGTAGATTTGAGTAATAAATTCCTGAAAATGAACATCTCCTAAATCTTCAAGCACAACTAAACCCGCAAACCTATCATATCCTTTGATTTTAGGCACAGGAAGACCTTTAGAAAATAGGTGATTTCCAATATTTATGAAAGAGTCAATCTCTTCTGTCTTATCTTTATGATGACAAATCCCATGATCCGCAATGATTAAGGAAACATCTTGGTGTGAAGAAATCCTTTGGTGTGAATAAACATCTTCACTATCAGCCATTTTGCAACGAAACCAGCATCTATCTGAACCATCTCCCATAAGTTTATCTATCACGATATTTTTCATGTTTTGTAACGACTCTAAACCTAAAGAGCTGCATACAGTAAACTTTCTCGCTATATCGCGATATGATTCAGGTGTTCCAATATCTTGCCAAAAAATATCTTTGCAAATAAATGCTTTTACTAAATCACCTTGTTCTGCAAGGTATGAATAGAGATCAATGCTGCTAAAAGGATCTCTGCTAAAATTTGCTCTCTTAAGAGGGGTTATTTTATTATTATCACTGTTTTTATAAATATAATCAAATATTTGTGGAGATAGAACTTGAATTCCTGTGAAAGCGAATAGCTGATTGCATGAGTTAGATATATTGCATGAAAAATCTTTATTAGCACCAAAACTTTTTATAAATGATTCATCATTAACAGAAACCTTATTGTAAATTGGATAATTGTGAAGAACAAGAGTTGCACACCAATCTCCAAAGATATGAAAATCCCATACTTTTTTAAGGTCTATGTCAGATACAATGTCGCTGTTTATAACAAGAAAAGGCTCATTTTCCATAAAATCACGCACATTTCTTATCGCCCCGCCAGTATCAAGAATTTCTGGTTCATAGATAGTTTTAATATTAATGGGGTGATTATGCATATTATTAGGAGCATAGTTATTATCAGTATCATAACTATTATTAGAAAGTTTGAGTTTATTATCTGATATATATTTAGCAATAAATTGCTCAATTTGATGGTGAAGATGGTGGGTATTTATGATGATGTCTGTGAAACCAGCTTCAATTAGTTGTTCAATACAAAGTTGGAGAATTGGGATTCCATTTATTGTAAAAAGAGGTTTGGGTCTAACCGATGTATGTGGAAGAAGACGCGTGCCAAATCCAGCAGCGAGTATTAGTGCTTTCATTTGTTCACTTTTTAGTTATCTAAGTTTGTTGAATTATTATACTTTACACTGTCTTAATTTGAGCTTTTAATTTTTATCGCCCTGGCTAAAGCTCTGGGCTAACTTTATTTAAGTCCTCTTAAGAGGACTTTTTTATAACTTAGCCGAGGGTTTTAACCCTACGGCGAAGAACTGAATAAAAACTAAATCTATCCTATCTCAATGTCATAATAATTGCTGACAGTAATTATTATGTAGTTATAATATTAAGTATTACATCAATAAGCTCTTTATATTCCTTGATTTTTTCTATATCTTCAGAGCCTTCAACACCATTGCTTATAAAGAAATTTGCAGCATTGGTGTAGTTAATTTTAGATAAAGATTCTTTTAACATAACCTCTTGCCGTTTGTAGCAACTAATACCTTTACTTTGCATCTTTTTAATACGCTCTTTAGAATCGTGTTTATCTTTTGGGTATTTTTCAAAATACATCAATGCAACTTTATATGACTCAAGGAATGGTCGCAAAAATTCTGAAAATCCTTTAAGCTTTCTGTATCCCTCAGAGGTTAAGTTATATCTCTCTTCAAAAGATGGTGTTGGGACAAGAATTCCATCGTCAATAAAAGCTCTAATACAAGTATGAATCTCCTCAATACAGGTTGTATCCTCATCAAAAGAGAACTCATCAAGAAAGAAATCTTCAAGAAACTTATATGTATCAGTAAGATCATCTGACGAAAATTGAAATCTATCTGTTTTAAGTATTGCTATTGCTGTATAACATGCTGGAATAAAAAAACATATCGCATTGTTTTTGTAATAATCAAGTATTGGTCTTTTGTTATCTTTAACAAAGAATCTTGTGTTTTCAGTAATTTCATTTTCACTTTCATCAGCAAGCTCAATAAATTTTCTTGCCACAAAAGTCTCAATAACATGATTTAATGCAAGATCAGGATCAATTGTCAATGTGTCTGCAAGCTCTGCATTTAAGATAGAGAGCATGTTCATGTATGAGTTTACTCTAAACATCAACTCTTTTTTGGAGAAACTACTGCCAGAAGCATTTAAGATTGCACTGGCAACTATTCCATGTGGAGTTACAATAGAGGTTTTATCTATAGAGTTTAGCAGCTTATACCCAATGCTTTTACATAAAAGCATATATTCGTCATTATCCATAGAATCAATGTCAAGACCTTTTTCATCTAAATAGTCACTTAATGAGACAGGTTCATGGAATTTTATATAGACTTTTCCATATTTTTTCTTGAGAAACTTTCTTGCTTTGAGAAGTTGAGATAGATTCTCAGGACTCTTTTTCCCGCCTTCAATCTCACGCAAATATGCATCTTCTTCAAGAACTCTATCATAACCAACATAAGTTGGCATGAAGATAAGGTCTTCACACGCACCATGTTTATATGCCTTAATTAGCATTGAGAGAAATCCAAGTTTTGGCGGAAGAAGTTTTCCTGTTCTGCTTCTGCCGCCTTCAATAAAGAACTCAATGTTAAAACCTTCAGATAAGAGCTTCTCAATGTAAGCTGCAAATATACGAGAGTATAACACCGCCCCTTTAAATGTTCGCCTCAAGAAAAATGCTCCACCACCTCTAAAAATAGGGCCAAGAGGCCAAAATGAGAGATTTTTCCCAGCCGCAATATGAGGACAAGGCATATTGTTTTTAAACATCAGATAGGACAAAAGTAGATAATCTAAATGGCTCTTATGACATGGGGCAAGAATGACAGGTGCTTTTTTAGACTCCTCTTTGATCCTATCAAGTCCTTCATAATCAACAACTAAACCCTCAAATATATTTTTAAAAACCCATGTAAGAACCTTTTCAAATAGGTATATTATATTTAGGCTGTAGTTTGCTGCAATCTCTTCAATGTATGAGGCAGCCTTTTTATGAGTAACCATCAACGACTGCCCCTCTTGCTCTGAATGTTCACGCATAAAATTTTGTAGAGATTGTTGGGTTAAAATATCTTCAGTAAGCTCATCTCTTGATTTAAGAACAGGACCTGTAATGCTTTTTTTCTGACGGTTTAAAAGATCAATAAGGTGGGTTCTAAGTGTATATGCCTGAAAATCTTCATCAATATCTCTTATATCAGGTCTATTCAAAAAATCCTTAAGATTAAGAGGATTAGATATTTCAACGCATATCTTTTCAGGATTTTGCCACATCGCAATAAGGCGTTTTAACTTACCAGGTCTTTCGTTGTTTCCAAGCAAAATATCCATAAAAGTTGGTGTGGTTCTTACTGGCTTTGTACCAAAAACAATAACCTGTGGGACAAGAAATATTGGTTTGTCGCTGTTTTTTTGAAATTCAATTAAATAGCGAAGTGGGTCTGGTTCTGATTCAACAAATCTTCTATAGAAATTTTTACTCTCAACCATACATAGAAACCCAGAACGCCCCTTTAAGAATTCATGTTTAAAATATTGTCTCTTATATGGGCTCTTTATTTTGAAATATTCCAAGAAGTGTTGTAGCTGAGATAAAAATATCTTGATGATCTTTTTAACGGGCAGAAGAAAGAAAAATCTAAATTCAAATGCAATTTCAGGGTAGGGTAAGGCAGATTTTTTAAATGCTGTGTGATAGTAAAGAAACTCAAACAAACTTTTGTATTTTCCTACATAAATAACAACTCCTTTTTCATTAAGCCTGTTTAGTTTTTCGCTCTTTTTTAGATCAAATTTTATTTTATCAAAAAAGTTATTAATTAGATATGATGGTAAAAATCCAGAATTACCCGGATAAAAACAGGCAAAGTGCTCATTAGAGAGATCAGAATGGTCAGAATCATGTTCACTTATATTTTGTTCACCATTCGCTTTAATTACATTGATTTTTTTTGCCAAGAGCCGTACGATCTTCTTAAATATGCTCATTTTAGAATGTCCTATTAAATTTATCGTAAAATTACTATTTTTAATCTTAATTAATACGCTTCTTTTTAAATATCTTCCAGATGCTTTAATTTAATTAAGGAGAGAAACTCTATTCTAAGTCTTATTTTGACTCTAAATCTTATTTTGACCTATAATTTGACCCTCTATCAAAGGTTTTATTTAATGGCAATAAAATAATTGATGAGTAAAAATTGGCTTGATTTACTAAGGTTCGTATGTTAAGTGATACCGATTAATTTTACAGAATATAATTCTTCTGAATAGAACTATGTATTGGATTTTATATAGTTATTTTATAATTTATTTATAGTTGCAATTATTAACATTGTAAGGAGAGTATTGATTATGAAAACATTGATTGGTGGAGCTGTTGCAGTTCTTCTCGGCATTATTGGTATTGCTGTGTGGTTTGATGCGTTTTTGCAGATTCTTGCGGGTGTGATTCCACCTGTATTGCTGCTCGGCGGTGGTTTAGCTCTATATCTTGGATTTGATGAGCTTAAAGATTCATGGAAAAAAGATGAGGGAACTGATGCCCCTGAAGGTGGCGACAAAGCCCGTATTGCTGAGTTAGAAAAAGAACTTGAAGGGCTGAAAAAATAGGCTTTTAATTAAAAGTTATTCTCTGTTTTATAGGGTTGGTGGTTTTAGATTGGGGTTAATGTCTTATAGATGTTAACCCCTTTTCTTTTATCTGAATTTTATAAATGTTTCGCCAAATGAGATTAAAATACATTATGTTCATAAAGAATCTTTAGTCCAATACCAATAAGCACCATACCGCCAATGATCTCTGCCCTTTCCCCTGTTCTGGTTGAGGAGCTAAAACGGTTTCCAACAAAAAGACCAATACAGGTAAATGTCAGGGCAACGAGACCAATGATAATCACTGGAAGCACAATGGAAACTTTAAGAGCTGCAAGACTAAAACCAACAGCTAAAGCATCAATACTTGTAGCGATAGAGAGTATAACAAGCCGCTTGCCTCGGGTTGGGTCTATAAATTTTTTCTCATGATCCTTAGCAAACGCCCCTTTAATCATTCCAAATCCAACCCATAGTAGCAGAAAGAAAGCTACCCAGTGGTCATACTGCTCTATTAGCTTCATAACTGTAATACCCGAATACCAGCCAATTACAGGCATGATCGCCTGAAACAGTCCGAAATGCCATGATAATCTGAAAAAATGTCTGATATTAAGTTCTCTTATCTGAAATCCAGTTGTTATAGCAACTGCAAAAGCATCCATTGCAAGGGCAATAGCTATTAGAAAAATCGTTATAAAATCCATAAATTACCTATCTACTCTTCAGAGTTTAGATATAACAATAAAATAATCTTAGTCTGACTATAAATGACCCAACTTTTTTGTTTTTATACTTCAAACACGAATAAACTTAGCTCGTCTATATACAAAACTCAACTTATGACCAAGGCAGTATATAAAAGCTATCTAAATAAAGTAGAATTGATATGTTGTCAAAAAGTAATTGACTTTAAACATCACCTTCATTATTTCTCAACACCTTAACCGTTAAGCTAATAATCAGAAATTTATCTTTTTGAGACCAAAATATAATAATATGCCAATATACAATGTTGCTAAATCATTTTTTGCTCTTCAAGGGACTCTTCTGTTTGCTTTAAACTACTGGCTATTTTATCTTTGTGAAATATATCTCACAAGCGGACTTGCTGCCGTCATCTTTTCAACTATAATAGTTATGAATATGGTAAATGGTGCTATCTTTCTTAAAAAACCATTCTTATGCTCTCTATAGCGTTGTTTACTGGTAAATCCTTTGACTTGTAGTATCAACTCATATATTTGAGTAAATTCAAGGGTGTCAATTCAAGTTTCGTAAAAACTCTAATAATTAAGGCAATTTTATGATAAAAAGAACAATCAACAACAAAGAGACATCAACCCAAGGGTTTGAGCATCTATATCCCTTTAAATCCAATTTTTTGACTATCAATAGAAATAAATTAAATGAGGATATTAAAGAAGATAGTGGATTTGATGAAGATAATATTAATGGACATGGTAATGGGCATGGATACAAGATGCACTATCTTGATGAAGGCACAGGCAAGCCTGTTTTAATGCTTCACGGTAATCCAACATGGTCATTCTATTTCAGACATCTTGTCAAAGAGCTTTCATCAAATGGATACAGAACCATTGTTCCTGATCATATTGGATGTGGATTTTCAGACAAACCAGATTCCTCTGATTATGATTATACCCTAAAAAGCAGAGTCCATGATATTGATCTTCTTGTAAATCACCTAAACCTTAAACCAGATGAAAAAATCTCTCTGATTGTCCACGATTGGGGAGGAATGATAGGGCTTTTGTGGGCATTACAAAATATTAAAAAGGTTGATAAGATTGTCATTACAAATACATCAGGCTTTTTTTTGCCAAGTGATAAGAAGTTCCCTTTTAGGCTGTGGCTTATCAAATACCTCAAACCTTTTGCTATTCCAGCGGTTTTGGGGCTAAATATATTTTCCCGTGCCGCCCTCTACATGGCACCTTTTAAAAAATTGTCCAAAGATGTTAAATGTGGACTTGTCGCCCCTTACAACTCATGGAAAAATAGGGTTGCAACATTAAAGTTTGTTCAAGATATTCCAATTACAGAAAAAGATAAAAGTTATGAGCTTGTGAAATATGTTGATATTAATCTTTCAAAGTTAAAGAAAATTCCTATGATCATTTTGTGGGGAAAGCACGATTTTGTATTTGATCTCTCATTTTTAAGAGAGTGGAAGCGAAGATTACCCAAAGTTTCTCTATATCTTTTTGAAGATGCAGGACATTATCTTTTTGAAGATAAACCACACGAAACTTGTGCAATTATCAAAAAATTTTTCTCTAGTTATTAGAGTTCCTGCAAAGTTTTAATTTAAGCCCCAAATTTATTGCGAAGCTCGGGTTCATACTTCGCCGCTTGGGAGCATTGTAATCTTTTTAAGATAACCCACCTCGCGGCGGGGGCTTGATTGCAAAACAATGAGTTCTGAAGGTGGGCAAGTTTTTATTTATAGACGGTAAGAAAATAAGGATCGCAAATGGCAAATAAAAGTTGGTCTGATCTTGTAAAAGATCACAAAATACTTCTTATCATTATTATTATAGGCTTTTTTCTTATTGAGATTGAAATTTTTGCTGTTGCTGTTATGAAGTCAGGCAGACAATCATGGATGAACATAACAAGAAAGGAGTCCGATGAAATTATTTATCAGGTTAAAGGTTCTACATTAACTAATTTCAATAAATACTATTTTGAAAACACCTTTGGTCCTATTGACAACTATAATATAAAAATTGTTAGCCAAGATGTCCCTTTTCCTTTCAGAGGCTGGTTTGCAGCGGCGATTGGCATTCCTGTGGGGCTTATTCTTCTTTTAGCATTTATATTAAAAGCTGCAATGGTTATGCTTTACGGTAAGAAGAGCGGACAAAGCTATAGTGAAGCTCAAAATGAAGTTTATGGTGACGGGAATCAAGACAAAAAAGCTACTGAAGGTGATATTAATAATCAAAATTCCAATCAAGAAAATAGACAATCTCACCAAGCTGATATGAAATCTCATATAAAATTTGGGACAGCAGATGGTGTTGCAAGCATGATGGAGCAGATAAGTCGTCTTAATATCTTTATAATTGGCTTTTTTATTATAGCAGGAGTTATGCTCTATCTTGTAATTCCAGATATGCTATCCTTTCTTGCTAAAGTTAGTATTGAGACACTCATAAATTTTAAATGGTTTTTTATTGCTCTTTTTGTTGGACTTTTTTTGCTATTTGCATGGTTTATGTATATGAAATATCAGCTTGCTAAAAAGAGCATGGATGCTCAAACTGAAATCAGAAAATATGAGATTAAGATGGAGTATGCAAAGTTCAACGCTCAAGCTGCACTTGAATATAGGAGAGCTACTGGTCAAGATGCCCCACAAGCTCTTATAGGTTACTCTGATGTTGAATATGAAGAAGAAATCGAAGGCAAGCAAAAACCAGAAGTTAATAGTCAACAAAAAGTAGTTTAAGCTATAAACCAAAGATTAAACGGTGAATTTTATGCAGATTATCACAACCCATAAAGGAACTGATTTTGATGCTCTTGCATCTTTAGTTGCTGGCACAATTTTATATCCCGGTGCAAAACCTGTTCTTCCCGGGGCGGTAAATCCTAACCTTAAATCTTTTATCTCAATTCACAAAGACCTGTTTGGTTTTTACTCTCCTAAAGAGATAAAACTCAACGAAGTCAGGACATTAATTGTTGTTGATACAAACTCATGGAAGCGACTTGATGGAATGAGTCCATTGCAGAAAAGGGATAATGTTAAAATTATAAACTGGGATCACCATCCAGCAGGAGATATAGATGCCCATGAGGTTCATCGGGAAGATGTGGGGGCAAACATAACGATAATGATCCGCGAACTTGAACGACAACGTAAACTGATTACTCCAATACAGGCATCTCTATTTTTGATGGGGCTTTATGAAGATACAGGAAACATGACCTTTACATCAACAACTCCAAGTGATGCAAGGGCTGCTGCCTATCTTCTTGAGAGAAAAGCTGATCTTCAAATTTTATCTACATTTTTACGTCATGCTTATGGAAAAAAACAGAAAGATATTCTCTTTGAGATGATTCAACATGCCCAGCGTCAAGAGGTTGGTGGTTATAATATAAGTATCGCAAGAATGGATGTTGAAGGTCATATTCAGAGTTTATCCGTTGTTTTGCAGATGTATAGAGAGATTGTCAATGTTGATGCGGCTTTTGGAATCTTTAGGGATACAGAGAGAAACTCTTGCATGGTAATAGGAAGGAGCAACATAGAGCAGCTAAATATTGGGCTTATAATGAGAAGTATGGGCGGTGGTGGTCATCCTGGGGCTGGTTCTGCCTTGTTGAAATCTACAAATCCTGATGTCATAGAAGAGATGATTATTGAGATGGTTAAAGGCAATCAGCAAACATCTGTCATGTTAAGCGACATAATGTCATATCCTGTTGTTACTGTCTCTGAAGAGACGCCAATTGAAGATGTTGCAATGATGTTAAGGGAGACTGGCTGTTCAGGAGTGCCAGTTGTTGATGATGATGAACATATAGTTGGCATTATTTCACGAAGAGATTTTAGAAAGATAAGAAAAGATAACCAAATGCAGTACCCTGTTAAGGCGTTTATGAGCCGTGATATAATAACTATTGAACATAACAAAAGTGCAATTGATGCGGCACGGCTTATGATAAAGCATGACATTGGAAGGATTCCAGTTATCAAAGATGATAGACTTATTGGCATTGTAACAAGATCAGATGCCATGCTCTATTTTTATGATCTTCTGCCAGATTAAATAGCTTTTTCTTTCGATGTTGAGGAATTTTTAAATCTATTACTCCCTATCTTGAGCAATCATTATCTCCTCTTTACCCAATTTTTTGGCAGCCCAAATAGCAAGTTGTTCTCTAAATATCTTTGAGTTATGTCTTATATCAACTGGAAAAGATTTGTGGATAAAAATATGTTTTATATCTTGCGTTAAAGGGTGAGACTCTGCAAGCTCAAACAGCTCTTCAATAAACGCCTCGCTATCTTTGACAGGTATAGATGGCTCAACGCATATAATAGGTATCTGCATATCTTTTGGTCCGACTCCAACTAACGCACTTCTAAAAACATGTTTATGGTTATTCAAGACTGCTTCGCAAGGAATCGTAAAAAGTGTGCCGTTAGAGGTTATTACTCGCTGACTTTTTCTACCGCAAAACCATATTCGTCCCTTGCCGTCTCGCCAACCAAGATCACCCATCCTGTGCCATGCTATTCCATCACTATCATTAATTTTGGCAAAAAGATCGGCTCGTGGATTCTGAAAATAGTGTTGTGTTACAAGTTCTCCTTTTACCACAATCTCCCCAACATCGTTTGCTTCAACTAAAAGATCATTTGACCACTGCCCAATATGTTCATCACTAATTTTAATGATTTCAACTTGAGTTTTACCAATAGGTCGCCCAACACAGATACCAAAGCCCTGTTCTGTCAATTTTCTTGTCTCTTTGAGGATTTCGTGGCTTCCAATTGAGATAACAGGAACTGCCTCAGTTGCCCCGTAAGGGGTGTGAATTTCAACTTCAGGTCTTAACATAGATGAAAATTGTTCAATATTTGAAGGCGTTACAGGTGCCCCTGCCGATACCACACGCCTCAACGATGGCAAAATAATCTCGTTCTCTTTTCCATATTTTCCAACTCTATTAAGCAAGGCAGGAGATGCAAACATATTGGTTACACCGTGATCTTCAATAGCTTCAATTATCTTTTCAGGATTGGCAAGGGCAGGTTTTGTTGGATCCATATCTGGTATCACCGCAGTCATTCCTAAAGCTGGATCAAAAAGGGCAAATAGAGGAAATGTGGGAAGATCAATCTCATCTTCTCCAATATTAAAATGTTCCTGTATCTGCCTTATCTGTGCATCAAAGTTGTTGTGAGTATAAACAACGCCTTTAGCAGGTCCTGTGCTTCCTGTTGTGAAGAGAATAGCCGCCATTTCATCTCTAAATGTGGAAACTGTGGGAAAAGGTTTCTCTTCGGCTCTAAAAAGATGCTTTAGTGTGTATCCATTCCAAAACCACCTTGTTCCGGCTGTTATCCATATCTTTACAGACTTAAAATATTGTGGACGAATCAATCTTAATAAGTGTGCTTTTGGAATACCAATAAACGCCTCTGGATGGCTCTGTCTAAAACATGAGAGCATTCTGTTTATTCCCATTCCGGGATCAACTACAACAGGAACCGCACCAATTTTGAATAGTGCAAATGTTGTGCAGAAAAAATCCATTCCCGGAGAAACCATAAGAATTGTTTTTGTGCCTCTTTTTATTCCAACATCTCTTAATCCATATGCAAGGTAGTCTGACTCTGTCTCAAGCTGGGCAAAGGTCATCTGGCTATACAAAACTCTGCCATAACTATCTCTTGATGAAGGATAGACAACTGCCCTTTTATATGGATGTTTTATGCTATTTTTTTTGAGCCAGTGGGAAATATTAACAGTGTCGCTTATCTCAGTGTCGTTCATTTAATTCTCTTTTTATGTTAATAATTACAGGTAATATTATTTTACTTAGTTTATCATTTTATCTTAGTTTAGCTTTTTACGATACTCTTTTTGTCAGCAATTTTAAAATTTAGAATTGCTGCCTTTCCGTGTAGATTTTATATTTAATTTTTACTCCAGATTATTTTCTTTGTAAACTTCAAACTGTTACCCTCTTAATTTGCTTATTATGCTAACTCAATATATATTTTAGGATATAGCAGCTTTAAAAGGTGGCAAATATATAAAATAATCGGGGTTAAATAAAATAGTCGGGGTTAAATAAAAATATGAATTGGACAATAGGTCGTATTATAGATTTTGAATATTTTTTAAGAGAAGATATGAGATGCAGCGATAATGAGTATCTTAAAAAAAGAGATAGAGATATTTATAATAATTATGTTTTACCAAAAGGGGTAACCTCACGAAAAGAGATGCTTTTTTTATGGCTTAAGGCAATTAAAGATTCAATTAACAATAGAGATAATAACTCAAATATTTTTATTGGAGATATGTATGAAGAGTCTTTAACTATTTTAAAAGCTATTTTTATCATTATTGGAGTTATGACTGGAATATCATTATGTGTAGCTTTTTTTTCATACACGGGTCAGCAACCACTAAATATTGCCTATTTTCTTGCTCTTACATTGATTCCTCAGATTTGCCTGCTCTTAATACTTTTAGCCTCTTTTATAATATCACGACTTAAAACTTCTATTAATTTGCCATCAACTGTTAGGTCAAAAACTGTTAGATCAAACCCCTCTCTACCTCTATTAACCTATTCTTTAATTGGGTTGCTTATTGAGAATATTTTTGTCTCTATTAAAAAAAGAGCAATCGAAAAGCTATTTTTACAACGTTCAGCAAAAGAGAGAGAGCTTTTTATATCAACTATTGGAATTATTAAACAAGAGCATCAAGTTTATGGCTCCCTTTTTCTAATACAAACTTTTATTTTGATGCAGCTTTTTGGGATAGCTTTTAACTTAGGGGTTCTTTTATATACTCTTTTCCGTGTATTCTTTTTTGATACAGCATTTGGTTGGCAATCTACGCTACAGATAAGCCCAGAGTTAGTTTATAATATAGTTAAAATAGTTGCAGCACCTTGGAGTTGGCTTTTTCCCGATGGAGTTGGTTTTCCTGATATTAATCAGATAGTTGGAAGCAGGATAGTTCTTAAAGATGGTATCTATCACCTGACAACTGATAATCTTGTTTCATGGTGGCCATTTATCTGTTTAACTATTCTTTTTTATGGTCTATTGCCAAGAGTTATAATGTTTTTCTCAGGATTAATTGCATTAAAACGCTCTCTTGAAAATCAAAATTTTGATCATGGAGATTGCTTAAATTTAGTTAAGCGTATGGTTATGGTTGATGTTCCAACAAAACAAGCTAATAAAATCCATAATGATTCTGCTTCTCCTATTATCTCAAAACCTGACCCTGTTGAATTTGAATTAAATTTATCTATGAATAGTTTTACTACTAAATCTCATATTGGGGAGGCTAATATTGAACCTCATATTGAGGAGATTAATATTAAATCTCACATTGAAGAAGTTGATATTAAATCAAATATTGAGGAGATTGAGAGAAATAAACCTAAAATCTCTTACATTGAAGATAGAGCCTTTGTTGCACTTATCCCAAATGACATCTATGAGCTTATAAAAATTGATAGTTTTAAACATTTGATGAGAGAGCGGCATGGTTATGAGATTAGAAAAACATTAAGTTTTGGAATTGATTTTGATAAAGAGATAGATTCAATTAAGATGGAGTATGATTCTATCTTTGATGAAAAAAAGGGAATGGGTAAAGATAAAAAGAACAATAACTTTGGGGTTTTAATACTTCAAGAAGCGTGGCTACCACCCATAAGAGAGAATCTTAATTTTATTAAATCAATAAGAGGAGTTGTGGATAAAAAGACACCAATAGTTGTAATTCTCACTGGTAAAGAGGGGGATACTGATTTTTTAACCCATGTTGAAAAATCTGACTACGAGATATGGAAAATTAAAATTTCAACAATTGCAGATCCTTGGCTCAATATTGAAACTCTCAAAGTGTAGGTGGTGTAATTATGGTTTATGAAATAAAAGACCAACTTTTTTTTAAACAAAATTTTGACTCTAAGAAAAAGAATTCTGAAAAAGAGCCTCTTGAATCTATTAAAAAATATAATCTTGAGCCTAAAAAAAATATTCCTGAGTTTGCAATCATAGGTCATCCTAATGAGGGTAAATCATCAGTTGTCTCAACACTTGCAGAAGATGACTCCATTGCCATAAGTCCAATACCCGGCGAGACCATTGTGTGTCAGGTTTTACCTGTAATAATTGATGGAGAGGAGGTTATCCGCTTTATTGATACCCCAGGATTTCAAAATCCACGCGAAACACTTGCTTGGATGCAAAAATATTCAGGTCCTGATGAGTTGCTTTTAAAAAAATTTATAGAGATTCATAGCAAAAATCCTGATTTTAGAGATGAGTGCGAACTGCTATCACCAGTTGCCAATGGTGCTGGAGTTATCTTTGTTGTTGATGGATCAAGACCAGTAAGGCAATCTGATCGTATTGAGATGGAGATTCTCAGAATGACGGGTAGCCCCAGAATGTCAATTGTGAATTGTAAAGGACGTGAGCCTATACATCTTAATCAATGGAAAAATGAGTTTAGAAAACACTTTAACTCAATAAGGCAATTTAATGCCCATAAAGCAACATGGTCTGAACGAATTGAGCTTCTTGAAAGTCTTAAAAGCGTTGATCAAGAGTGGCAACCAGCACTTACAAAAGTTATTGAGTCATTTAGGCAAGATTGGAAGCATAGAAATATCCTTACAGCAGCAATGGGTGTTGAGATGCTCGAACATATCCTCACATTCTCAATAACCAGCAATATTGGAGAGTATGAGACTTTTAATGATGTGAAATCACGGCTTGAGAAAGATTTTTGTAGTAAGGTCGAAGCAATGGAGCAATTGACTCATCAAAAGATAAGAAAGCTCTTTAAGCACAACATTTTTAATTGTCAGCTTCCAGCTAACTCTATTTTACATGAAACACTTTTTAGTAAAAAAACATGGCAGTTTTTAGGACTATCGCCAAAGGAGGTTGCATTTGCTGCTGCAATGGTAGGAGGGGCAACAGGTGTTGTTGTTGATGTCATTGCTGCTGGTATAAGTTTTGGTGTTTTTTCAGCTATTGGTGGAATTTTGGGGGCAGGGTCTGCCTTATTAAGCGGCAGACGCATTGCAGATTTAAAATTTAAAGGGGTTAAACTTGGCAAAGATCAGGTAAAGGTTGGACCCATTTCCAATATTCAGCTTATGTATATTCTTCTTGATAGAATGTTTATCTTTTATCGAAATATTATAAATTGGGCACATGCTCGCCGAGAAGTTGATACAGAGCTATTAACAAATAATATTTCTGAAAATATAAAAAGGGGCGTAACTTCTGGTTGGAGTGATGCTGATAAAAAGGTATGTAACCTCTTTTTTCAAAGCATCTGTGGAAATAAAAGTTTTAAATATGGTAAACAAGGGATTCGTAAGAGTATGGAGCATCTTATCTTCTCTCACCTTGACAACATAAAATAATCATTTTTTTGCCACAATTGCAAGCCACTCTCCATCATATCTTATCTCTAAGGTTAGGAGATTGTGGAGGTTAAGAGAGTCTATTACCAATTTTTCTCTATCTTTTATAATGCCTGATAGTATGACAACCCCATCTTTTTCTAAACAAGTTTTAATATCTGCCATTATCTCAATTAAAACTTCGGCAATAATGTTGGCTGCAATCAGATCAAACTCAAAATTCTTGCTGCTTTTTGTATTATTGTTGCTTTCTATATATTGATCTAATGTTGATTTTTCAACATTGAATAGTTCAGGCAAGATGGAATTTTTTATAAGATTTTCTTTTGCCACCTGAACCGCAACCTCGTCAGTATCAATTCCAGCAATATACGATGCACCAAGTTTTGCCGCTGTAACCATAAGTATGCCAGAGCCTGTTCCAACATCAAGAAATCTACTTTCAGATGCAAGATATTTTTCGATAAATGCAATGCACATTGATGTTGTTGGGTGAGTTCCTGTTCCAAAAGCCATACTGGGATCAAGTTCAATCACAATATCGTCTTTTTCTGGCTTAAACTCTCGCCAAGTTGGCTTAATAACTATCTTGTCAGTAATTCTGCTTACATGAAAAAACTTTTTCCAAGACTCTGCCCAATCTTGTTGATCAACTATCTCAGTTTTAATGAAGACTTTTATACTAATAACCTCAAGCTCTTTTGCCCTTATCTCTATCTTTTTAAGTAGCTCGATTGAAGTATCAATATCTGGAATATAACCAGATATTGATGTCTCGTTTGGTATTGGCAGGGCATCACTTCCAAATCCTTCTGGTGGCTCATCAAGTGGAACTTGACACACTACTCCTGTAAGCCCTAAAGCAAAGAACATATCAGAGACTATCTCTTCTCCAAATATAAGATCACTACACTCAAAGAGTGCTTTTACATGTATCCATTTCATGTCATCTTTACCTAAATTCTCTATTTAATTATTGAGGAATCTGAAAGTTCAATGAACGCAATAATTAATGTGATTATAGTATAGCCTTTCCAAGATCATCCATACTAATAGCATGATAATCAGCGGGTAATGCTCTATTTCTAAATGCAGCAAACCAAGTTTTCGCACCTTTTGCAGCAAGGTAGTCATACTCAGAGTCTCCGATAAATAAAATCTCCTCTGGTTTTAGTTGCAACTCGGTCATTATTTTTAGAAGCTCGTCAGGGGCTGGTTTTGGATTCTCTACATCTGCTGCTGTAACTACCATCTCAAAAAAAGACTCCATGTCATACTTTTCCAAAACCTGTGCCATTGTGTTGGTTCTATTTGTGGCTATACATCTTATGAACCCAGCTTTTTTCAAATTTTCTAAAAGCTCTCTTAATCCGGGTTCAGGCTCCATATACTGAATAAATCCTTGGTAACCCAATTTTTTCATAAAAGCATAAACTTTTTCCATAGATTCTACTTCTGGGAAAAGATAATCCAACGCCTCTTTTACTGTAAACATGTGAACAAGCCTAAATTGTTCATCGTTTAGCTTACTTTTTCCAAAATGTTCAAGCAACATATTGTAATACATACGGTTAGCCTGAGCAGTATCAAACAATACTCCATCACAATCAAACACCACAGCTTTTACCTTACTAAATTTGTCAATCATATCAATCTCTTATTCTTGTTAATCTGTTATATTGCCCAATACATTAATCTTTATTTCAGGGATAATGTCGCTATCTGTATTTAGCAAAATTTTATCAAAGTATCGTCCAGCTTTTTTTCTGGTATTTTTTACTATAATATCCCAACTTCCAATTGGTAAATTTGACTCTTTAAGGCGAACATTTATATTAGTGCCATCGTCTAACTTAAGTAATCTTATTATAAATGGATATTTTGCAATTGGTGCTATCTTAACATTAATCTCAATATTTTGCTCTACATTACCTAATAACATAACCCTCTTTGGAAATATATTTACTAAAGTCTCAACTGAGCCTGATATTTTTAATTTTTTTGTCGGTGTTTGAGGGTCGTTTGTAGTAACAGTTATAAATCTGCTAATGAACTTATTAGAATAACCTGTTGTATCAACATTAATTCTAATTATCCCTTTCTGACTTGGAAGAATATCACTGTCATAGGCAACGGTTGTGCAACCACAATCTGTCCTAACCTTTTTAATCAATAGAGGCTCATTACCAATATTGTGTATGATAAAGTCGTGAGTAACTTTAGTGCCATCTTCAACTGGCTTAAATATAAAATCTGGATTTTCAAACTCTGCTTTTGGAGTTTTTACATTTTGATTTTTTGTTCTATTTTCAGATTTTTCGCTTTCAGATTTTATAGGAGGAAAATTTATCTCTTCTGCTTCTCCTGCTTCTGAGGTTTTATAATTATAGAGCAATATAAAAGTAAATATGAGAGTATAGCATAAAAGATAGGTCAATAATGTTCTTAAAGATTCCAATTTAACCACCCACATAGATCATTACTCCCATTAGATTCAAAATGTTTGTTATTGGATTTATTATTATTTTCTGATGAGTGCAAAATTTGATGAGGATTTGTATGTGAAATTTTATAGCTATCTGCGTGTAAAATTTTACGCCCATCAATTGACAAAACCTTCACAGCTCCCATCAAAGAGTTTAAGACAATAACATTTTGCATTAAGACAAGCTCGGAAGGCATAATCTCTCTTTTTGTTATCTTGTAGCCAGCGTTTAAAAAGAGCTTTAGTGCAGCATCAAGCGTGATACTTGGAAGAGTATAATCTGATTCAGGTATAATAACTTCATGCTCAGAAACTGACACAGCTATAATCGCTGCTGTATTAGTTTCTGATACTGTTCCATCGGCGTTACATATCAGAGCCTCATCATAGCCGTTTTGTTTGGCAAATAGTGATGCAAGGTAATAGTATAAATAATTAAGGGACTTATGAGCTGCTAAAGGTGTCTCTCTCTTCTCTGGAAAAGTTATTAAATCAAGACCATCTGTTGGTTCATCAAGCTCATCTGTTCGTTCATTGCAACCCAATGTATTATTGCGGTGAGAATTTTTATTACTTTTACTCTCTAAACGATGGATATATTGGCGAGTAAAAACCGCAACAAAATCAGGTTCAGCTACAATAAGTTTTACAGCAGCAGTTTTATCTTCAAGCCCATTTAGTTTAATTAAGTTCTCAATCAGACTATGCCATGTAATACTATTTATATGGGGAATATTTTGTTTAAAAAGAGTTTTCCAGCTTAAAGATATTCTTTTAAGATGGTTGTTTAACCTTAAGACCTTACCCTTTTCACACCGCATGGTTTCAAACAATCCAGCACCATATTGAAATCCAATAGAATTTGCAGATATTACAACATCTTTTTCATCTACAATTTTCCCATTGAACCACGCTTTTTTATCAGGTGGAGGTATGGATTTATCATGTTCAATTGCTCTTACGTTAGATGATAATACAGACGCTTTTTCGTCAAATCTATCAATTGCAGATAAGTTTTTATTAGTTGCAGATGAATTAAAAATCTCCATAATAGTTTTACCCTTATGAAGGGTCTCCTCATACTCTTTTTCAGGGTCAGAATCAAATACGATACCGCCTCCAACAGAAAAACTAATTTTACCACCAGCAACAACCGCAGTTCTTATAGCAATTGAAAGATCAAGCGTGTCATGGAAACTAATATAACCAATAGAGCCTGTGTAAACGTGCCTTTTTACACTTTCTAACTCATCAATTATCTCCATTGATCTTATTTTTGGACACCCTGTTATTGAACCACCGGGAAATGTAGCTCTAATAAGGTCAACAGTTGATTTATCAGATGCAATAGTTGCCTCCACAATCGAAACCAAATGAAAAACATTGTCATAAGGTTCAAGGCGTTTATGCTCTTTAACCTTCACTGTCCCGCCAACTGCAACTTTTCCAAAATCATTTCTCATAAGATCAACAATCATGGAAAGTTCAGCGTCATCTTTAAAGCTATTTAAAAGAGTTTCGCCGAATAGCTTATCTTCAAGTGCAGATTTTCCTCTTTGTATGGTTCCCTTTATAGGTCTTGTCTCTATTTTATCTCCATCTCTTTTAATAAAACGCTCTGGAGAGGTAGATACAATCTGATGATCTCCTGCGTT
The DNA here is from genome assembly GCA_015231615.1 of Desulfamplus sp. GTDB lineage: Bacteria > Desulfobacterota > Desulfobacteria > Desulfobacterales > Desulfobacteraceae > Desulfamplus. Next base: position 32,530 of record JADGBE010000026.1, read on the forward strand.
TACAAAAGAGAAAAACGGAGCTGGATTTTTCTTAAAAAGATTTAGAAACAGGGTGTATGGATCGCCTTGAAATTTTGCACTAAAACGTTGGGAGAGGTTCACCTGATAAATATCGCCAGCTTTTATATACTCAATTATCTTTTTAACAGCTTCAATATATTCTGGTTTTGAAAAATTTGAGGTAAAACCGTTGGGATCGATTGAAAAGGCAGATTTAAAGTTTGAGGTAGAGTAATTAGAATCATCAGAGTTTGTATTTTTACTATTTTCACTCTCGCAATCTATCTTAGTTATTCTCAAATTTGTTGAATGATTTATTCCAAAATCTGTTACACCATTTATTCCACAATCAGTTCCTAAAATAATTTTATCCACAAACTCTGTGTGGCGATCGTGAACAAAAATAATAGATGGGGCGACAAGATATAGATCAGGCAAATTTTGATGATCAATGCAGGTATTTGGAAGAGTTTCAATTCTATCTTTTAAATCATAGGCAAGATAACCAAATAGTCCAGAACTGACGGGATAGAGAGGTTCTTTATCGTCAACATCAAGAGTACACTTTTTTACTACTTTATCGACAAACTCAAGAGGATCGCCTGAAAAAGCAAAGCTCTTACCATCAATGTAAAAGAGGATATTTTCACCTTTAGCAGTGATGGTAAAGAGTGGTTTAGTTGCTAAAATGTTATACCTTGCACAATCAAGAGATGTTCCACTTAAAAGAAGAACAGTTCCTTCTTGAGTTGCAAACCCCTTTACAGCCTCTTCAAATGGCTCTGTTAGTTTAAACTTTGACCTATTAACTATTTTTATAGATGGGATAATATTATCTCCCCTCTCAAAAATTTGAGAAGGGGAGAAAGGGGCGGGAGAAGTCTGTGCATAACACGATTTATTAAGAGAACTAAAAAGTTTCATAATTATATTTTATGATGCATAAATTATAAAAGAAAAGGATTGGTTCTTCGTTCTTTTATAATTGTAGTCTCAGGTCCATGTCCTGTGTGAACAATAGTCTCATCAGGAAGGATAAACAGTTTTTGTTTGATGCTTGAAATAAGGGTGTTGTAATTTCCACCCGGAAGGTCAGTTCGTCCAATAGAGCCAAAAAAGAGAGTATCTCCAACAAAGACATGACCATCTGTGTAAAGACAGATTCCACCTCTTGAGTGTCCGGGAGTGTGGATAACCTTTAATGTTATCTCCCCAAAAGTTATCTCATCACCATCTTTAATATTTCTATCAGCAGCCGGTGAATTATCTGCAAAAAGACCAAATGAGGCAGCAGCCCTTCCAAGCTGTGAGAGCATAGGCTCATCTTCAGCATGAATTAAAATATCGGCTTTTGTTACCTCTTTCATCCTTTTATTTGCACCTACATGGTCAAAATGTCCATGTGTATTGATAAGATATTTTACCTTTAGATTATTCTTTGCAAGAGTCTTAAGAATCTCATCAGCATCATCACCGGGATCAATAACCACAGCCTCTTTTGTATTTTCGCATCCAACAATATAGCAATTTGCCATAATTGGACCAACTTCAAGTGTCTTAATTATCATATATCACCTTTTGTTATAGCGGTTTTTAAACTACTCAATATTTTTAAGTTCTTTGATACTATCAAGAATACCGTTTATAAATGCACCAGATTCGTTTGTGCCATATTTTTTGCCAATCTCAACAGCCTCATTAATAGAAACTTTTGCTGGTATATCAGAACAATATAAGATTTCATAAAGAGCAATTCTCATAATATTTCTATCAACAACATTCATTCGTGAGATTTTCCAATTTTTTGAATTCGCGTGAATTAAAGTGTCAAACTCTTCTATATTTCTTAACACCCCTTGAACCAAATTCATAAAAAAATTCTTTTGATCTTCATTAGGTCTCTCATTAGGATTATGGCAATTTTTGCTTGTCATCTCATCAAAATTGAGAAAAGCTCCATTTATCATATCTTCAAAATCAAGACAGAAAAGCTCAAACAACTTATCTGGATCGCCTTTGTTAAGATCAATATAAAAAAGAGCTTGAAGAGCAAGCTCACGCGCATCTCTTCGATACAACATCTTTTAATCTACCTTTCTATGAGAGGTTGATGTAGCAGATTTAGATATAGTTTTGGTGTCAATTTCTGCAATATCTGACATAAGATTTGCCATTTCAATAGCTGCAATCGCAGAGTCAAAACCTTTGTTTCCAGCTTTTGTGCCAGCTCTTTCAATTGCTTGTTCGATTGTATCAGTAGTTAAAATTCCAAATATTACAGGCACACCAGAGTCAAGGCTCACCGATGCTATCCCTTTTGAAACTTCGGCACACACATAATCGTAATGCGAAGTTGCCCCACGTATAACCGCCCCAACGCAGATTACAGCATCATATTTTCCTGTTTTTACCATCTTTTGAGCTGCAAGCGGAATCTCAAACGCACCTGGTACCTTCATAAGAGTTATATCGCTGTCAGATGCACCGCTCCTGATGAGTGCATCAATAGCACCACCTACAAGTCTCTCTGTAATAAAATCGTTAAACCTTGAAGCAATAATTCCAAATTTTTTTCCATCAGCCCTAAGAGAGGCTTCAATAAGATGTGGCATATTTTCTAATCCTTAAAAGAAACATTGGTTTTATTATTATTTGTTTTCAACATGGTATATTATTTCTAAATTTGTTAAGTATCATTAACCATTACCTCTTAACTCTAACTCTTTTTAGGAGTCAGAATGATATGTTTTGATAGCATTTCCAATCAGTTTCATCAAGGCTTTACTTTGGAGATCACTGTTTTCTTTATTGAGAAGCTCGGCTTTAATACCCGCCGCGCGGCGGGATTGTTTATTTTTTTCATCAACTGATATATTAAATTTAACATAACAAGATATTAATTTAAGTTATCTGTTATTTTATCTTATAAATAAGTATTTGAAAATTGTAATTCATTATGCTATAGAAAATCGTAAGATATATTAGCAATAGTGAACGTATTGATAAAAATGTCTTTTTTCACACCTTGAATAAGCTGTTTATCTGCTGTTTTTTTTACTTTTTATAAAACTTTTCTAAACATATTTTTGGAGCTATAAATTAGCATCTAATATAACAACACCTAAAAATAGAAATGGAGGAAACCCACATGACCTTGAAAATTCATCCGGCTGTCAATGATCTCAAAAACGATTATGATAAAGGGAAAATGAGCAGACGCGAATTTATCCGTTTTGCAACACTTCTTGGACTATCTGCTACAGCCGCTGGACAGATGGCAGGACTTGCCTTTCCAACTAATGCGTCAGCTGCAGGGGCTATAAAACGTGGAGGAAAAATTCGTATTGCAGCTCCAGTTCATAAAGTTACCCACCCAGCACAATTTTCATGGATTTGCCCAACTAACCAGCTTCGTCAGGTAGCAGAATATATGAGCTATACAGACGAAAATAATATCACCCATCCATACCTTCTTGAAAGTTGGGAGCCAAGTGCAGACCTCAAAACTTGGACACTCAATGTTAGAAAAGGGATAAAATTTAATAATGGCGATGACTTTACTGCTGATGATGTAATTTTTACTTTTAAACAGTGGCTTGATAAAAATGTTGGCTCTTCAATGCTTGGAATGCTTGAAGGCTACCTTGATGCTAATGGTATTGAGAAGGTTTCTGACAGCAAGGTTGTTCTTCATCTTAAAACTGCTGAAATTGGAGTGCCTGAACACCTTTTCCACTATCCAGCCCTTGTATTGAACCATAAAACTTTTGAAGGCGATTTTATCAAAGCTCCACACGGCACAGGTCCATATATTTTGAAAGAGTTTGTTGAAGGCGAGCGTTGCGTTCTTGTAAGACGAAACGACTACAGAATAAAAGGGGCTGATGGTAAGTCCCTGCCTTATCTTGATACAATTGAGTTTGTCGATATGGGGACAGAGACAGCCCCAATGATAGCTGCAATGCAAAGTGGCGAAATTGATATGATTGATCAAGGCGATATGAGTGGTCCAGAAGTTTATCAGGCTTTAAAAGGTAATCCAAAAGTCCAAATCTATCCTGTTGCAACTAACCAGACAAGAGTGCTTAGAATGAGAGCTGACATGAAACCTTGGTCTGATAACCGTGTTCGTCAAGCACTAAAACTTTGCCAGAACCGTGAAAAGATACTTGCACTTGCCTATTTTGGTGAAGGAATGATAGGTCAAGATGTCCATGTTAGCCCAAAACATCCTGAATATTGCCCAATTGAAACGCCTAAATATGATCCTGAAAAAGCTAAAAAACTTCTTGCTGAAGCTGGCTATCCCAATGGAGTAGATGTTAATGTTGCAGTTGGGAGCGGCTGGAAAGAGATTGTAAGATATGCTGAAATTTTAAAAGAAGATGCGTTACCAGCAGGATTTAGAATAAATATTCAGACAATGCCCAATTCTCAATATTGGGAAAAATGGACAGAAGTTGATCTTGGTATCACAACATGGGCACATCGTCCGCTTGGAACAATGGTTCTAAATCTTGGCTACACTTCTGACTCAAAAGGTGCACCAGCACCATGGAATGAATCAAAATGGGTAGATAAAGAGTTTTCAGAGCTTCTTACTAAAGCTAATGGAACACTTGATGTTGAAGAGAGACGCAAAATATTCTGTCAGCTTGAGAAGATTCAACAAGAGAGAGGCTCTGCTGCAATTGCATTCTGGATAAATGTTTGGACAATAGCATCAAAGCGTGTTCAAGGTGTTATCTCTCACCCAAGTTTATATCTAAAACTTGAAGATTTCTGGGTCAATGCTTGATAACAGGTCGGCTGCCGTTCTAACTTAAGTCCTAATTATACTTTTAATAGTCATAAATTGTATTATTATTAAATTTTTCAGCCGTAGGCTAAAGCCATCGGCTGAAAAGTGTAAGTCCTCTTAAGAGGACTTTGATAAGTTAGCCCATAGCTTTAGCTTAGGGCGATCATAAATTAAAATCCACTTTGTTCCTGCTTATCAGAAAAAGGCATATTTGGAAGGTGTAAAGGCTTATGGCAAAATTTATAATAAGACGTTTTTTTCTCCTTGTTCTCACCATGCTTCTTGTATCCATTGCTGTCTTTCTAATTGTTGAATCTTCACCCGGAAATATCGCTAAAAATGTTCTCGGAGCTTTTATCACTCCTGAGCAAGAGGCATCTTTTTTAGCACAGCAAGGATTAGATAAACCACTGTTCCAAAGATACTGGTTTTGGCTTGTAGGAAGTGATCGTGTAGCAGAGAGAAAATGTGGCTTTGAGCTTGAACGGATTGAAACTGAATCTGGATTTCAAGAGTGGTGGGCAAAAGGTGAAAACGGCTCATTAATGCGTTGGAATCTTGAAGGTGAAGATTTAATTGTCTATATTAGAAAGCCTAATACAGAATCAAATAGTAATACCACATCAAATAACAAAGATTCCTCTTTAAATAGTAATTCAGAGATTACCATTGAAAAACGTAAAGATAACGAAAGGTGGGTGAAAGCTAACGATGGTAGCTCTATCTTTTGGGGGATTGATAGAAATAACCATGCTGTTCTTTGGGTAAAAGGTGCGTCAAGTGAGGTGTGGAACTTTGTTGTTGGAACGGGCTGGATTAAAAGCAAAGGTGGTCCTCAAAGTTATATTCCGCTTAAAAAGGGATTCTTACGCGGCGATTTTGGAGTATCTTTAAGAACAGGCAGACCCGTTGAAAAGAGTCTTTTTATTCGCCTTAGAAATTCTGTTGTGCTTGCAGGGATCGCATTTGTTGTTGTTATGCCTATTGCTCTTTTGCTTGGAATGGTTGCTGGAATTAATGAAGGTTCGTTCCAAGATAGATTTCTCTCTATTGCTGGTATGATTTTCTCTGTTATACCTGAATTTGCAACTGGTATTTTTCTAATTCTTATTATGTCCCACTGGCTTGAACTTGTTCCGGGTGCTTCTGTATTTGGCGAAAAAGCACCTTGGCAACGTCCTGACATGCTTATCCTTCCTGTTCTTACTCTCACCCTTATTGAGCTTGGTTATGTTCTTAGAATTACCCGGGCAAGCATGGCTGAGGTTATGCGATCTGCTTATATCAGAACCGCATTTTTAAAGGGACTACCTTTTTGGAAGGTGATTTTTCGCCATGCTGCGAAAAATGCTTTAATTGCTCCAATTACTGTAATTATGCTCCATGTCAATTGGCTTATGGGTGGTATTGTTATTGTTGAGGTTGTGTTTGGCTATCCAGGGCTTGGGCAATATCTTCTTGATTCAGCACTTTATAAAGATGTAAATGCTATTGAAGCTGGAACAATGATTATGGTGCTTCTTGCAGTTGGCACACAGTTATTTGCTGATGTTCTTTACACATTCTTAAACCCAAGAATACGCTATTCGTAAAATAATCTTTAAGGATAAAAGGTTTATGGACAACACTAAAAGCACATCTGAAAAGAACCAAAATTCTAACTTAGATCAAAATATTGATGTTCCCAAAAAAGGCAAATTTCGTGATACTTTAAAAATACTTTTCTCATCAAAAGCAGCAACCATTGGGCTTATCCTTGTTCTATTCTGGGTGTTTGTGGCACTTCTTGCTCCTTACATAACCTCATACAGCCCAATGGAGCAAGATTGGAAATCACCAAACAAAGGACCATCAATTGCCCACCCGTTAGGAACTGACGAATTGGGTCGCGACATCTGGTCTCGCCTTGCTTATGGGGCAAGAATTGTCCTTATAGTTATGCCTATAAGCGAAAAATTGTGGATTCCTGGAGGAACCGCTATTTGGGGAGTAATTGCCGCTCTTTTTTGTGGGGCATCACTTGGACTTATAAGCGGATACAAAGGTGGTTGGGCAGATGAGATAATCATGCGTCTTCTTGATGCTATGATGTCAATTCCTGTAATTTTGCTCTACCTTATTATTGTGGCAGCACTTGGATCGTCTGCTGTTAATGTTGTTATTGCTATTGCCATTGTTGGAACCCCAGGAGTTGCGAGATTGGTAAGAAGTCTTACCCTTGATATAAGAACAAGAGATTACGTAAGGGCTGCTGAGACACGGGGAGAAACTCTTTTGTATATCCTCTTTATGGAGATTCTGCCCAATGCAAAGGGTCCGATTATCATTGATGCAATGCTAAGGGTTGGATATGCCATTTTCGCAATGGGAACGCTTGGATTTCTCGGGCTTGGTATGCCTCCACCATCACCAGATTGGGGAAGTATGGTTGCAAAGGGGAGAGAGTTCATACTTATTGGAAATCCTTGGGCATCACTTTGGCCCTCTCTTGCTATTGCATCTCTTGTTGTGGGGTTAAATCTTCTTGCTGATGGTTTGCGTGAAGAGTCTATGAGATACCAGTAGTAATCTTTTCTGATTCCTTATCCGTTATCGTTAATAACAATAAATAGAAGTTTGTATTATAGTAGGCACAGAACACTGTTCTGTGCCTACTTATATTTAATCATAGTTATACTGAATCTGAAAAAACAGGGCTAATAGGCTTGAAGAAGTTAGCCCTTAAGCTGTAATAAGTGAGTAAACACAGATTCAAACTAAACCAAAAATATTAACCCAGCACTTCAACAAAAACAATGAAAGGAGCGGAAGAATGTGTAAAAAAAATCCCAAATCAATGAACAACCACACCGTAAGAGCTGTAGTATTAAACACAACCTACACAATGAAAATAATTGTGTTAGGTATAGTTTTATTCCAAGCAATGCTTTCCTATGCCAACGCTTATGACCGTATTGTTATGATTAAATGTTTAGGAGATGTTGAAGGTGTAAGGTATCTTAATGGTCATACTGAAACTGGAAAAGTAGAACTTGTTGCTGATAATTTTCAAACCAATCCGAACTATAGCGGTACAAAATGGCAGATTACTGAAGAAGGCTTTATTAAATGCTTAGGTGATGTTGAAGGTTCAAGGTATCTTAATGGTCATACTGAAACTGGAAAAGTAGAACTTGTTGCTGATAATTTTCAAACTAACCAGAACTATAGCGGTACTAAGTGGCAATTAATAACTGTAACTGCACCTTCATCTGACTGCACAGCCTCACCTAAAGAAATAACTGTGGTTGATGCTTCACAGGATATTTCTAAATCTCCTGTTATTTTCAATAATAATACGTTTACTCTTAATTTCCCTTCTTACTGCGAACCCGTTGACATCTATTTTGCAATCGCTGCTCCTGATAACAAGCTAATTTTTATTGATTCAAACGGCAAACTGACGCTTGATTTTCTTCCATACACTGCTGGAGCAAAATCAGCGATTAAGTCCTCCTTTTCCGTTGCTGACTCTGCCCTTGCCACAGAGATTACGGGTAAATGTATGCTTTATTGGCTTGCTGCACCTGCAAACGGCGGGGATATTTTAGGTGTTATTAATGATGGGACTTATGAGTTTGGGTTTTATAATTTTGATGGAAATGTAGTTACGGGTGAATTACGAATTGTTTCTGTTGATGCTGATAATTTTATTCCTTTTGCACCGATTAAAATTAATATTGAAGATGTAAATAAAGAAATTTCTGATATAAAAAATTTTCGCGTAGTCTTTAATGACATAGAAGTTCCTGTTTATTCTGTATCTGATGATCTAAGGGTAATTGAAACCTTTATTCCATATATATTGGGGAATGTTAGCATTAAATTTAATGATGGAAAAAATATTACTTCAAATGAAATTTTAGTATTGATCGAGAATAAAATTCCTTCTGCCGCTGAAATAGCTGCTGTAGAATCTAAAGTAATCAATGATTTTGAGATAATGGTTACAGACATTCAGCAGCAATCCGCTCAACAAAATCTGTCTGCTGAAAGCAGTGCAGCTTATGCTGAAATTGAAAACGAGATAAAAGCAATAAAGATGCTCTGTGAAAGTATGCTCAGTAAAATGTTCTCAAAAGAAGAGCGTGAGCAGTTTTCATCATTAATGATAAATTCTGGTGCTATCAACTTGAATGATTCAAAAGCAAAAAGAAGTGGTAATACATTTTCATCTTTTAACACATCATTGAAATATGAAAGTGTAATGAGTACACGTAAAATTTTAGAATCTTCTAACAGAGATACTGCAATACTTGATTTTGATATTGAGGGAGAGTTAGCAGCATCATTATATAAGCCTGTTGCTGTATTATTAACTGTTATGAAAATTGGTTTAGCAATACAAAAAGGAGCAACACAGCATGAGCCATCACTTTTAGAGTCATTTACTGTTACAATAAATGAGCCAACAGAAGGCTTTTATCGGAACTCAGTACCACTTCCAACAACCAAATTTGTAGGAACGTTTGTTGGTATGACAATAGAATTCGAAGCCATAAGCAGTATGCTTGCTACTATTGCTTGGGAAATTTCGTCATATGATGAATTTAAGAAAGATGGATTGCTTAATGAAATGTTATCTACAGCTTTAGATGGTTGGATGACAACGTTTCTTAAACAAGCTATTGCTGGAGATGCTAATATTGATGCAATAATTGAAGATATTAAAGCTATTTTTAAAAACATTGGAGAAGTAAAAAAATATGACAATGTTGAATTTAATATTAAAGATTTTCAGTCCACTATGGTTGACATTTCTGGTGGTGATGCTGGAGGAGCAAGTTGGAACAAAGATAATGGAGAAATAGAGCCAAGCAAACCCGGATCTTGTAAATTTAAGTTTACTATTATTGATACTTTAAAACCTAATGATAGTCAACTTGTTGATGGTGAATTAATATTTACAATTAAAAATCATATTCCAGAATTGAAGTCAACACCGACATGTGTTGTAGATAAAAACGGGGAATGCAACTTTGTATTGGATTTAACGGATAAAGATAATGAATCTGATGAGATAGATCAAATATTTGCCAGTATAGACGAGGGCGGAGAACCACAAGCAGGTTCATGTACGGGAACTATTGAAAAGTATGGTTTTGAATATAGCTTTAATAAGTATAAATCACCTATCGCAAACGATTTAAATGCAAATGTTGAGCCGGGAAAGAATGTAGTAATTAATTTAGAGGGTTTTCCAGCTACGGATATAAAAAGTGACAGTGTAAGAATAAAATATGGGGATCAATATGAGAATACCACAGTAGATGTGAATATCGATTTAAGTGCTGTATATAATGAATTTAATGGAAATGACAAATATAAGCGAGTCAATTATCACATAGCAGAAAGTCCTAAGATGGGAACGCTTCAACCAATTATAAATGGGAATCAGTTGGTATATGAGGCAAATCAGGATGCAGAAAAAGAAGATTTCTTTACTTATTGGGTGGAATATGAAGGTAAAACAAGTGAACCTGCAACTGTAACCATATCACTAACCACTGGCTGCAACTCCGATTTCACTAAATCCTTGGGCATGAACTTCGTTAAGATTGAAAATGGTTCAGAGACCTACTGCATGCAGACCACAGAGGTTACTCAAGGTCAATGGGCGGCAGTGATGGGAAGTAATCCGTCATACTTCACAGGCTGCGGGGAAAACTGTCCTGTTGAACAAGTATCATGGGATGATGCACAGGTGTTTATTGCTGCACTGAATGCAAAAGGAGAAGGAACATACTCTCTGCCGACCGAGGCACAATGGGAATATGCGGCTCGTGCCGGCTCTACAACTGATTTTGCCAATGGAGATATGGCAGTAGAGGGTTATAATAATTATTATTGCACAACTCCTCAACCCAATCTTGATGCAATGGGGTGGTATTGTGGAAATTCAGCAGTAACTTATCAGGGGTGTGTTACTCTTGGTCATTTTAGAGAATGTGTGGGGTCTCATTCCGTAGCTCAAAAGACTCCCAATGCATGGGACTTGTATGATATGCATGGTAATGTTTGGGAGTGGTGTCAGGACTTGTATGCTTCCTCGGGCTCGTACCGGGTTGTTCGTGGCGGCAGCTGGAACAACAGTGCTGACTACTGCAGGTCCGCGGCTCGCAGCGGCAACTACCCCGACGGTCGCGACCACGATATCGGTTTCCGTCTGGTGAGGTTGCCTTAGTAACGCTTGGCAGGGTAGATAAAAGAGCCGAGACGGAGCAGCAAAGCCGAAGGGTCTTAATAGAATAACGCCATAAAAGAAGCCCTCTTAAGAGGGCTTGGGTGAAAATTAGCCCTGAGCTTTAGCTCTGGGGCGGTAGGTGTTTGAATCACGGATTGGCAGGATAGAAGGATAATTTATAGCCGTGGGGCTGAAGCCCTCGGCTACAGGATAAAAGAAGCCCGCAAGCGGGCTTGGGTGAAAATTAGCCCTGAGCTTTAGCTCTGGGGCGGTAGGTGTTTGAATCACGGAATGAATAAAAATCATGGCATTTTGGAAACTCTATTATCATATTGTATGGGGAACAAAAAATCGATTGCCATTAATCACAGAGCAAATGGAAGAACAACTATATAAATATATAACAATGAAGAGTGAAGAGCTAAAAAGCATTACCCATGCACTTGGCGGTATTGATGACCATATTCATCTTGTTGTATCCATTCCACCTGCATTATCTATTTCAGAATATGTCGGTAAAATAAAGGGCAGCAGCTCTCATTTTGTGAATCATAGATTTGATAATTCCCAATTTTTCGTTTGGCAGGAGAAATATGGTGTATTTTCGCTTGGCTCTAAACAGTTGGATGATGCTGTGGATTATGTGGTTAAACAAAAAGAGCATCACTATACAGGGTCAATCATACCTGTTTTGGAAAAATATGATGATAAAGATTAATTCAGATTGCAGCCGTGGGGCTAAAGCCCTCGGCTACAGGATAAGAGAAGCCCGCTTAAGCGGGCTTGGGTGAAAATTAGCCCTCTGAGCTTTAGCTCTGGGGCGGTAGGTGTCTGAATCAGGATTAACAGGATAGAAGGATGGCGATAATTGAGGAGAATTTATGGATTATGAAATTATAGTCAAGGTAATTTGGGATTCTGAAGCTAAAGTATGGGTTGCACAAAGTGATAATCTATCAGGTCTTATAACTGAAGCAGACACAATGGAAA
>JADGBE010000027.1 GCA_015231615.1 Desulfamplus sp.
CCTTTCATATTCGCTCCTGAATTGTAATTTCAGGAACTCTCTCAAATTAATTTTTAAAAAGAAAGTGTAGAAAAGTGGATCAATTTTGTTGTCCGTTTTTGGATCAGTTTAGTTGGCCATTAACAATTATCAAATGAGAGTGCTTCTTTAAAAGTAAGCTGGTTATCTATGGCTGGGTCAAAAAAAGAGTCAAAACCCTCTTTTGAAATGGCAATTTTAATTTTAGGAGACGGAATTTGTAATTGATCATAGATACCAAAAGAGAAATTAACCTCAATTGACTTTATATTGCCGATACAAAATGTCAGCCCTATATGGTTAGGAAAAAAGACATCAGACGCAATTTGTAAATCTCTATCATCTGATTTATTTGATGAATCAGAATTATTTTGGGTAACATCATCTTCTGCTGTATTTAATTCTGTTGACAGCTCATTTTCTATTATCTCTATGCTTTTATCTTGATTTAAAGAGTTAATATAATCATCTTCATCAGTTTCAGCTTGAGTTATGCTCTCTTCTATTTCTTCTTCTGATTTTGGGAAATATCCAGAATTATCATTATAATCTTTTAAAGGGAATAAAATGCCCGAATAGTAACGGTTTAAGGGGTAATCTGAAATTATCTCTTCTTCGTCAGGTAGTCCAAAATAGTCAGCCCCTGGTCCTATCATTCCTTTTTTTATCTCATTGTATAAAATATCTCTGTGTTTAATCATCTTCTTTATTCTCTAATTCTAATTGTTGAATGTCTTTAATTTTTTTAATTGGTATTTGGGAGGCTATCTTTTCTAACTCTTCTTGTGAATAGCAACCTGATAAATATTCATTTATCTCACCCGTAATTAAAAAATGGTTTATTCCTTCACTAAATTTAAACCCTTCTTTAATATTTTTACCGCTGTATTCTTTCATTATTGGTAAAATTTGAGTTCGCAATAGAGCATTATCTAACCGCTTGTCATCTAAAGTTTTTGCAATTGCTATTAGATTCTTTTTTTTAGCTGGAAACATTAATTCTTTACGTAAATACCTTCTCAAAGAACTGATATTTTTTAAAGAAAAACCATTTTGGGATAACTCGTTATATAAATCTTGTTCTGTAAATTTGTTTTTAGAGTGATATTCAATTAAACAATTTTGCCATAATTCAGAATATTCTTTAGCTTTGCTTACTAAATCAGGATATTTCAATTCAAATATTATTTTTAATGTATCTTTATCTGGATTGTTATAAATTTGCACGGTGTCTCCAATATCCAACTCATCTACTTTTATAATTTCCTTTTCATCATCATTTATTTTTAGAACTGCTCTGGAAGAAGCAATTTTTATCGATGATTTGTCGTCGAATATTATCTTTGTATCGATGAATGAAATCGCCCTCTCATCTTGATGATTTGAAGTTAGTGCTGTAATAAGTTCATCATAATTTGTATAATTATAAAAATTATCAGAAAATGATATTCCGCTTATTTCATAACGGTCTTTTGATGAATATTCTTTGTTTAATTCCTCTACATACCTATCTACATTGAAAGTAAGAATTTTTTTCTCTATCTCATAAGCTAAAACAGTGTATTTAGTATTTGATAATGACAATTTCTCAATCAATCGTTGAATATTTCCGTTACCGTATATTGAAGATATTAACTTGCAACCTTTTTTATTATTATCACTTTTAGACAAGGATATTACAGCGGGTTTTGAGTTGTTTCCTCTCTTGTTCAAAAACTGCTTTAACTCATCTTCTGTTGCTGAACACCGATAAGATGGCACAACAAGCTCATCAACTTTATTGATATATTTGATTAATGTTTCTGTTTTGTTGTTAGTCGATTTTATGGAATCAATAATTTTGTTAAATATATCAACAAGATTATTATAGTGAACTTGGTAGTCTAATTCATCGTCAATATTAAAGAATTCTTCTTGTAATAACTCTTTGATTTCATTTTGAAAATCAGAATAAATTTCTTGCAACTTTGTTTGGTTTGATTCTTGTTGAAAATCCCAATCATAATATAGCTTTCTTATAAAACCCCAAACCTTCCTTAAACTAATAGTGTATTCTGTTTCAATTTCCTTAATCGTGTTATGAAATTCAGATAGTGCCTTATCTAATTTCTCATTTTGTATCGTTATAAAATCGTGTTCAATATGCTTTCTATTTTCAAAGTAATTGATTTCAGGAATTGTCCATTTCCATCGGAGGATTTTTTGATTATTACCTAAGTCTATCTTTAAGTCTTTTTTGTATTTGCCAATAAGAATTATTTTTTCAAACAACTTTTGATTATAGCATTTCCTTATCATGTTTATATTGTTTTCAAATTTGGTATTACCTACAAAAATACATCTATTGAAACTAATATATTTGCCATTTATCTCTTTTTCTAAGTAGCGATTTAGTAAATCAATATCAATACTTTTTAGAATACATATTTTAGGGATAATAGGCGAATTATATTCTATATTAATCGCCCCACTTTTAAGTTTAGAAACAAAGCAAGATGGATATTCTTTTGGAATTGATTTGAATAGTTTTAAGTTTCCAATAACTAATAATTTGTCATTATTAATAAAATCTGATTGTTTATCTGTTTGAAAAAGTTTTTTATAGTCTTTTATTCTTTTTTCAATAATTCCAAGACTTTGAATATTAGAGTCTGATACAGGAATGTATATATTAAGATTAATATGTCCGTTCGTAAGTTTATTATCCTTAGCACGTAAAATAAAATTAGGAAACTCGGACGATAAAGCTTCAATAGAATAAATATGTCTTTGGTTATTTAATGGCTTATTTAATTCTGTTACTTTTTGTCCAATATTAAAATCAAAATCTTTATTTACGTTATTCTTATTTTTCAAACATATTTCAGTAATAATTTGTGGTAAGTTGAGTTTCTTTTCATCAATAACAAAATGTATATTATGCTTTGAATTTATTATAAAATTAAGAATGATCTTAGATAAATCTTTCTCATTGCCATTATTAGATACTATTGAGTTTAAATAAGTTTCTGGAATATTCAGCATGTCAAATTCCTCTTAGAAATAGAAAACTCTCAAAACCAAAACCTCTATGTATTGCTTTAGGGATTGTTTTAAATTCATCAAAAACATCATTTGAATTGCCAAGCGGGATATTGGGGAAATCTATTAGGAAGGGTAAAGCTGCTTTTTGCGTCATATATGCTCCTTTAAATTATAATGAAACCTTAGACCACAACCGCCTCATACATTAAAAAAACATACAATAAGCATATTTATAAAACAGTAAATATTGATAATTAAAAAAATAATTTGATGTATTAAAAAACAATTAAGGTAACTCAAGAAGGGTAAAGAATGGAATATTTATATTTCTCTAAACGCAATGAATTCTGCTTCAATCTCTTCTATGCTGGCAGGCTGGGGATTTTAGGTTTTCAGGCAGGGCGGGTAAAGTTAATATTTAGAAACTCCGATTGGTTTGTTGTATCACGCAGGGCAGGGATAACTAAAAGCTAAGTAAAACAGCCAATTTTCTATTTACCCTCTTTCACCACCTCCACCCAACAGATATTCGTATCGATACGAAGGGTACACTCAGAAATCAGATGTTACTACTCATAAAAATAATAGTGATACCTTTATTGCTTAAGCAAAACCCGACCCGAAGGGGTAAAATTCCGCAATATCCCGTCCGCTGCGGCGGGATAGAAATTTTAAGGGTTTTGCCAATTTATTCCCATTCCTAATTCTTTGGAGCAGTGCCAAATTTTCTCAACCACCTACTATATTTACACATACCAGATAGAGCTTTTACAGCCCTTTCTGGCGATGGAAAGAAAAGTCCACTGTATTTACAGCCATCAACGCGATAAAGTGTTTTGGTTGTGCTGTCAGTCAAAAGGCTTACACCAAGAACTGGTTTTTCATATTTTTCCGTTAATTTAATAACATGAGAGACATACTCACTTTCAAAATCAATCAACATATCTCTTAAAGGCATAAGGCTCTCTCTTGAGTGTGCTGGATCAACTTTAGCGATTGAGTCAACCATCTTTTCAATAAAAATCCTTTTACCATGAATACCAAGATGGATTACAGCATCGCAGCCGTCCCATTTTAATAGCTCTTCAAGAGCAACCTTTGGAATATTGGGGTCATTTTCTCCAACAATATCAACAGGATTTGCATGACTCCAATAATCTGGCAAAAGTGGGTTAAGGGTCTTGATAATGTCTGGTGAAAGTGTCGGTACTTCAAGGTTATGCTCTGCACATAAATCTGATGTAACAACACCCCAGCCTCCGCCAAGTGTCATAATTGCGACTCGGTTTCCCTTTGGAAGTGGCATTGATGAAAATAGAGCTGACATATCAAGCAGATCCATTGGTTGCCCAACCTCAATAATTCCAGCTTGTCTAAATGCAGAAGCTGTAACTTTTGCATTTGAGGCTAATGCACCTGTATGGCTTGCAGCAGCTTTTCGACCAATATCTGTCCTTCCTCCTGTAAGAACTATTACAGGCTTTTTTTCTGACACCCTCTTTGCACTCTCAAAAAAGCGTCTTCCATCTTTTACGCTCTCAATATAGAGAACCACAGATTTTGTCTTTTCATCAATCTCAAAAAGCTCCATATAATCTTCAATAGTAACCATAGCTTCATTACCAGAACCAGAAAAAGTCCTGATACCAATTCCTTGCTGTTCAGCAAAAGCAAGAAGTTGAGTTCCCATGTTGCCAGATTGACAAATTAAAGCGGTTGAGCCAGGCAGAGGGTGGACATGAGCACCGCTGCAAGCAAAATCTATATGGGGATTGCATATTCCCATAGTATTTGGACCAAGAACAATCATGCCAGATTTGGCAGCTTTTTCAACAACTTCACGCTCAAGTTTTAGTCCATCTTCTCCAGTTTCGCTAAAACCAGATGTAATTAACAAAATACCTTTTGCATTTTTAGCTTTAAGCTGTGGAATGGTCTCAAGAACTTTGTTTGCAGGAAGAGTTACAACAGCAAGGTCAATATCTGACTCAATATCGCTAATTGATGGGTAAACATGCTGACCAACAATTGTGCCGCCTTTTGGATTGACAAGATAGATTTTGCCTTTGAATTTGCCACTTAAAGCATTTGTTAAAAGCATGTGTCCCCATTTGCCAAGCGTTCCAGAAGCTCCAACAAATGCAACAGATTTTGGATAGAAAAGAGAGGCAAGTTTAATCTTATCAACAGCTGGTCTTGTGTTGCCATTTATTGATGGGGTTAATGAAGTTGTTATTGCAGAAATAGAACGTAATTCTCTATCTACAACTGTCTCTACAGGTTTTCCTGTAATTTGTCCCGTTGCCACAACATCTTTTATTATAAGTGCATCAACAGCTACAAGTTGACCATCTGAGGTTGCAATAAGAGGATTTATATCAACCTCTTTTATTTCAGGTAAGCTTAGAGCAATTTTTGAGAGACCTGATAAAACTGATTTTATCTGCTCTTTATCAATTGCCTTTTCACCTCTAAAATTTTCAAATATTGCTTTTGCTGAAATCTCATTTATCATCTCCTCAATATCCCAATCTGTTAAAGGGGCAAGCCTAAAAGAGACATCTTTTAATGCTTCTGTAAATATTCCACCAAGACCAAACATGATTAC
Source organism: Desulfamplus sp. (assembly GCA_015231615.1). Classification (GTDB taxonomy): domain Bacteria; phylum Desulfobacterota; class Desulfobacteria; order Desulfobacterales; family Desulfobacteraceae; genus Desulfamplus. Next base: position 5,651 of record JADGBE010000027.1, read on the forward strand.
AGGACCATATTGAGGATCACGAAACATGCCTGCAACAAGCTCACGTTTACCTTTAACCATTGGTTGGATTAAAATTCCCTCAAGCTCTTTTCCGCCTATTTCAATGATTGAACTTACAGCTTTTTTGAGTTCGTCATGGTCAGAAATGCCAACATGGACAAGCCCCATCTCGCTTTTATGGGCAAATTTGCTTCCAACACCTTTTACAACTAACTTCTCTACAGAATCAGAAGGAAAGCCAAGCATTAAAGCCGCATTAATAGCCTCTTCTTGGTTTTTTACCCTTATCTCATTTACAACTGGAATCCCATACTGTTTTAAAATAGCTTTGGCTTCATCTTCGCAAAGAGTTTGGTTAGAGACAGCCGTTGTCTGTGTAATTGTATGATTCATTTTTTTGCACCTATAAATATAATGTTACAGATATGTTCTGATACCTTGTCAGTATCCAACTCTTTACCAAAAATAACCTCTCCAAGACATGCGTGTTCAATTGACCCAAGTATCACCTGACGCAAGGCATGAGGATCAATATCCTCTTTTATCTCCCCCTCTTTTATCCCTTGATTAATAATATCCAAGATTGTTCGGGAGTATATTTTAACCATGTCGTAAGCATCGCTTTCAAAGTAGTTTGGAGAGTTTCTCACCTCAAGAAGCAGTATTCGTGCAAATACACGGTTGATAGAGTAGCTTTTAAGTGTGGTCTTAATTATGATTGAGAGCTTCTCAATGCTTGATTTGCGTGTTTCAATCTTTGAGACAATATAATTTTGAAAAGTTTGAAAATGTCCGTTAAGCACCTGATATAGAAGGTCTTTTTTATCTCTAAAATATTTATATATTAACCCTTCAGTAACTCCTGCTGTTGCTGCAATGTCAGCAGTTGTTATTGAGTTAAAATCTTTTTCCCTCATAAGTTCCGAAAGGGCGTTCATAATCTTTATCTTTCCGGGCGGAGGAGTTTTTAATAATTGCGTGTTTCTCTGTTCTGACTCCATCATTTCCTGTTATCGCTCCATTTTGTTTGTCTTGTAGTGAGTAATATTTACTTACCTTAGTGAGTAATATTTACTTACCCGTTTTAATTAAGTCAAGAAAAATGTGTGATTTTAATTTATTGGGATTTCCGTAAAAATTTTGAACAAAATCTAATGGCATACAAAACCCCTTTGTGATAATTGTAATTTTAATATTAAAAAGAAATTTCTATTAAGAAAAACGTTAAAGTTTTGGGATATTAAACCTGAGATTTACAATAAATATAGATAGCAGGAGGTTCCATGCCAAATATTATCAAAAATATTAATATCCCTTTAAATCGTGTAGAGGGGGGGGTAATGGACAAGGGGTGTCTTGAGATTCGAGTAGATGTGGTAGATGGAGTTATCGCAGATGCTTGGAGCTGTGGCACAATGTATCGGGGATTTGAAGAGATGATGACAGGGCGTAGAGTATTAAATACCCGCCCTTGGGGTGTTGTAATGTTTTTAAGATACCCGCCGTGCGGCGGGAGCTTCATTCAATTGAAATCATCAAGGTCAAGATTATCAAAATCACTTAAATCTAAATCATCTAATATATCATCAATATTATTAAAATCGCCTGTTTTACTCTCTGTTAAATTGCTACTCAAGGCAACTGCCCCAGCAGTAGCTGCTATTCCAGTTGCTATTGCTGCTCCTGTGTTGGCTTTGTTCGTTGATAAACCACCACTACTATCACTTTTTCCTTCGGTGATAGACAATCTATCTATGTTATTTTGAATACTCTCTTTTATAATATTACTTTTTTTAAAGTTTGCTTTTTTAAGCTGGCTACTTGACTGATTATTGAACAGCAACATAAATATAACAAAACCTATTCCAGTAAGATTGAGCATTGCAATGGTAATTCCAGTAAGATATATTGCTACCATTTTTTCCTCTTTAAAAATTTATAGGTTAATAAGTATTTAGTTAGGGAGATGTTTGATTTTTAAAATCTAACTATTTTTTGTGGGCAACATTTTGGTATATATTTGTATATAGATAAATTATTAACTTCATACAAGAGATATTTACTAACTTCATACAACAGATATTAAATATTTCTATAAAGGATAACTATTATGGGATGGCTTGGAAAAATGGTGGGTGGAACCATTGGGTTTATGATTGGAGGACCAATTGGTGCTGTGGCAGGTGCGGCTTTTGGACACACATTTGTGGACAAAAAAAGTCAAGAGTATCTTTTAAATGAGAGTATATATCAAAGACTATCTTATGGTGAAGAGGCACAGTTGACGTTTTTTGTAGCCGTATTTTCTATGCTTGCAAAGATTGCCAAAGCTGACGGCAGAGTTTCAGAAAAAGAGGTTGAGCTAATTGACTCATTTATGCTCAATGAACTTCATTTAGATATTCAAAGCAGAGAGAGTGCTATTAATATTTTTAGACAAGCTATAAACTCTTCTGAAAGTTTTGAAGCATTTGCTTCTCAATTTTACCTTACTTTTAGTGGTCAGCCGCGAATCATTGACCTTATGATGGATATACTTTTCAGAGTATCGTTTGCAGATGGAGGAATAACTTTTGAAGAGGAGCGTATGTTGTTAAGTGCAGCCAGAATTTTCAACTATTCACCTACAGATTATGCAATGCTCAAATCAAAGTATTCTAAAGGTTCTAAAAGATTTTATGCTGTATTGCAGTGCGATGAGAGTGTATCAAATGAAGAGATAAAAAAGCAGTATAGAAAGTTAGTTGCTGAATATCACCCTGATAAAATTGCATCAAAAGGGCTTCCCGAAGAGTTTATAAAATTTGCAAACGATAAATTTAGAGAAATTCAAGAAGCATATAATAATATTAAAAAAGAGCGAAAAATAACATAAATGGTGAACGTTTTTGTAGAACCAATTGAGTTAACTATTGATGTAAAAAATGGCGAAACTATCCATGATGGATTAGAAAGAGCTGGCATACATATTGAGACACCTTGTGGTGGTAATGGTATCTGTGGCAGTTGCCGCATTTTGGCAATTGAGCCTTATAAAATTTCACCAACACCAAATGAAAATATAACCTCTCAAGAGTCATCAAAAGGGCTTAGGCTTGCCTGTATCGCATATCCAGAATCTGATACAACAATCAGACTTGAGACAACATATCTGTATGATAAGGAAAATAGCCAGAAACAGGATAAAGGAGAAAAAATTCTCTCTGTTGGTATCTCAGAAAAATCTAACTGTAATTTCAATTTAGATAACAAATCTAACTGTAATTCCAATTTAGATAACAAATTAAATTGGAGTTTTAATTTAGATGACAAATTTAATCCAAATTTGAATAGCCCAACTAAAGTTAATCTGTATGGTATAGATAATCAAAAAGCTCTTGGTCTTGCAGTTGACATTGGCACTACAACGCTTGTTATTGCTATTGTTTCCCTCATCAATATGAAAACTTTGGCATCTGCTTCAAGCCTAAATCCTCAGGTCGTTCACGGACATGATGTTTTAAGTAGAATTAACTACTCATCAACTCCTAACGGGCTTGTTAAAATGTCTAAGCTAATTAGAGATAAGTTAAATGAGTTAATTGAAGAGGTTTGCGAAAGTATAGGTTCAAAAAAAGATGAAATTGTTGATGTTGTTATAGGAGCTAATACAACTATGCTCCAAATTGCAGCTTCAATTGATCCAACACCACTTGGTCATCTTCCATTTAAAGCAGATATTGCAGGGGCAACCATATTTCCGATAAATCAATTTGGACTTAACGTGAATAAATATGCAAGTGTATATTTGCCACCAGTGCTTCATGCGTTTGTTGGTTCAGATATTAGTGCTGGACTTCTTAGATGCCCTGAGTTTTTTGATGACGATAAATCTGTTCTCTATCTTGATATGGGTACAAATGGTGAAATTTGCCTTAATGTGAAAGGTAGGCGATTTGCCACTTCAACAGCTGCTGGACCTGCATTTGAAGGAATGGGCATCTCAAGTGGAATGAGAGCAACTAATGGTGCTGTGGAGAGAGTAGAGGTAAGAGATAATAAGATTATATTTCACGTAATTGGTTCAAATCCCACTGATATAACTCAGATAAAAGGTCTTTGTGGCAGTGGAGTTATTGATCTTATCGCAGCACTTTTAACAACAAAAGATTTAGACCAGTCAGGTAAGCTACAACTACTTACATTACCAGAACATGAAGAGCCTCACAATCTATCGCTTGAAAATAAGATGGCTACAATAGTTAAAATAGAGTCTCAGTTAGCGTTCTGTTATGGAGAGAATATATATCTAACCCAAAAAGATATTCGTCAGATTCAATTAGCAAAAGGGGCTGTTAGAACTGGAATAGACCTTATTTTGCAAAGGGGGGGGGTAACCTGTGAAATGGTTGATAAGGTTTATATTGCAGGAGGATTTGGTAACTTCTTAAATCCTCACAATATTGAAAAGATAGCTCTTTTGCCAAAAAATTGTGCTAATAAAGTATTTTTTTGCGGTAATGCCTGTATTGATGGAAGTATTATGCTTTTAACAAATGTGAATGCTCGTCTATTTCTTGAGTCTGCTTTGCACGATATAGAGCATCTTCAGCTCGCGGATTCACCTGAATTTATGAACTGTTTTGTAAAAAATCTCAATTTTAAATAAACTACTGCTATGCACCGATTTTATATAAATCCAGATGATATTGAAGGTAATAAAGCTACTATTGTTGGTCAAGATGCTAAACACCTTGTGAATGTTCTAAGGCTTGTATCTGGCAACATTGTTGAGCTTGTAGATGGAGTTGGAACACACTATTTATCTGAAATTGATTTTGCAACCTCTAAAAAGGTTGTTTTAAAAATTATAGAGAAGAGTTTCTTAAAGGCAGAGTCACCAGCACATATTACAATTGCACAAGGAGTGCTTAAAGATAATAAGATGGACGTAATATTGCGTCATCTTACCGAGCTTGGAATTAAAGAGTGGATACCTTTTTTTGCGTCACGTTCAGTTCCATCTCCTAATCCTAATAAAATGAAAAATGATTTAATAATTCCTGAATCAAAATTTAGCAATAAAACAAAGGGACAAAAGATAAACAATAATATTGAAATCTCAAACGTAAATCCTAAGATAAAAGATGTTAGAGTTGAAAGGTGGGAACGAATTGCAAGAGAATCCATAAAACAGTGCGGACGAAGTGTTATGCCAATTATTCATAAACCCATCTCTTATGATGAGATGTTAATTCAATCAGACACTTATTGTGAGAAAATAGTTTTTTGGGAAAATGCCACAACGCCAATTGATTTAATACGAGAACGTCAAGAGAGAGTGAGGGAGAATAGAATTATTGTTATGATTGGTCCCGAAGGTGGTTTTTCTGAGCAAGAGGTAAATATTGCAAAAGAGCATGGGTTTAAAGCTTTTTCTCTTGGTAGTCGAATTTTAAGAGCTGAGACAGCATCTATTGTGGCATCAACATTAATTCAAAATATATTTGGTGATCTTGGAAAAAACAATAGAGTTGTTCCGTAATAGAAAAGTGAGGATTTAAAAAAGGTTTAGAAAAATCTTGACACTATAGTAGATTTAAAATATAAAGGTTCAGTTTTTTTAAGCCCAGGTAGCTCAGTCGGTAGAGCAGGGGACTGAAAATCCCCGTGTCGGCAGTTCGATTCTGTCCCTGGGCACCATAGAAATTAAGGGTTTAACCATATTGGTTAAGCCCTTTTTTTATTGGGTGTGCCTAAAATTGTGCCATCTGAGAATTCAGATATTCTTCCTGTTTTTTGGCTGTCAAATACCTCCAGCAAAGCTGGGGGCTTGAAAAATGGAACCGCCAGAGGTTATTATGTTATGTTAGCCGCCACGGCGGCTTTGTGAATGCCTAAAGTCATGTTTATTGCGAAGCCGGCCGGGTTAATACCGCCACTTGGGGCGTTGTAATGTTTTTAAGATACCCGCCGCTGCTGGGGGGCTTCATTTAAGAAAGATGTCCAATAAATATAATTTTTAAAAGGAATTTAAAAAAAAAGATGAAAACAATAAAAATTGGGGGCGGCTGCCTCAAAGGGCATGAAGTTATATCAAATATTGTAGATTTGATTGTTGAAAGAGGCAGAGGAAATGTTTTTGTTCTCTCTGCTTTGCACGGTATTACAGATAAATTGCTTGATGGAATTGAACGTGCATTAAAAGATGAAGATGAGATTCCGGCAATAATTAGCGGGCTAAAAGAGGAACACTACAGCCTCATGCGTCATCTTCTCAAAAGTGATGATGATTTTGAAAAATTACAGCAAGAGCTTGAGAGAGTTTTTCTTAAAATTGAGCGATATTTTTTTGGCATCAACTTTACAAGAGAGATAACCCCAAGAATGCACGATATAATTGCAAGTTATGGAGAGAGGTTATCTGTAATTTTAATGGCTGGTGTCTTAAAAAGCAGAGGTGAGAATGCAAGTTATATAATGCCTCAAGATGCTGGTGTTATTACTGATGGAAGATTTGGAGATGCAACAGCAAATATGCCTTTGACATCACAGAATTTTGAAAAAAATGTCCTGCCTCTTATTCTCCCTGATAATAATAGTAAGGTGTCAGACAAGATTCTTTTTTTTCCCGGATTCTTTGGTATAAGCGAATCAGGTGAAATTACAACTTTTGGAAGAGGAGGGAGCGACTATTCTGCAGCGGTTGTAGCTGCATCTTTGAAAGCTGATACTCTGGAAATTTGGAAAGATACTGAAGGGTTTATGAGTGCTGATCCTCATTTAATTAGTGATGCAAAGCTGATTCCTGTTCTAAGCTACGAAGAGGCATCAGAGCTTGCATACACAGGGGCAAGCATTTTACACCCTCGAACTGTTGAACCTGTTAGAAAATCTGGAATAAATATCACGATTAAAAACACACTAAATCCAGATGGTGTTGGAAGCCTGATAACTGAGTTTGCAGTTCCAGCAGACAGCGTGGTAAAAAGCATATCTCACACAAAAGATATTGGAATGATTAAAATCTACGCTTCTGGTGTGGGGCTAAGACGAGGTATTCTTGGCAAAATTACCACTACTATTGCAAAGACAGGGATAAATATTAGATCTGTTGTAACTTCTCATACCTGTATAAGCCTTATGTTTACAAGAAAAGATGTTGATAAAGCACACAATGCATTAAAAAGCATGAAGCCAAAACTTTACAGGGAATCGGAACAGATAACAGACAATGCTTTAATCTGTGTTGTAGGTGATGGACTACACAACCATATTGGAATTGCAGCCAAATGTTTTGCAGCAGTATCAAACGCTGGTGTAAATATTGAGATGATCTCTTATGGACCTTCAAAAGCTGCCCTTTATTTTATGGTTGATGAAGGAGACCTTGATATTACACTAAAAGCTCTACACGCCAATTTTGTGTGAACTTATAAAAACTTTTAATGAAATATAACTTTAACTATATGGGCAGAATAAATGATTTGATAACCATTCCATCTGCCCACAAAAAGATATTCATAACACTTTTTTTCACCATATTTGCAACTATAACTGGTGTTGGGATTGTGGTACCTCTTTTGCCTATATATGCAAGTAATATGGGGGCTGCTGGCATATATGTTGGGCTTATTTTTGGGTCATTCTCTCTTTCAAGAACTTTGCTTCTCCCCTATTTTGGAAAGTTATCTGATAAAAATGGGAGAAAACCATTTATTATTGCTGGTCTTGCTGGGTATTCATTAGTATCTTTAGCTTTTCTTATGACCTCTACAGTCTCTTCGCTTATTGTTATCCGCTCTTTACAGGGAGTCGCATCTGCAATGGTTATGCCAGTAGTTCAGGCTTATGTTGGAGAGATAACTAATGAAGGTATGGAGGGTCAATCAATGAGCCTCTTTAACCTATCAATGTTTGCAAGTTTAAGTATTGGACCTGTAATGGGCGGAGTAATTAATGATTTTTGGTCGCTTGATGCTGCGTTTGTATGTATGGGACTACTCTCATCTGCTGGACTTGCCCTCTCTTTAAAATATCTACCTTCAATTGACCATGAGTATATCAAACATAAAGAATCTCCTAATGTTCAATGGTCATTTATTCTTAAAGATATAGACCTCATAGGTCTCTTTACTTATAAATTTGTATATACAGGTTGTATTGGGATTATTTGGTGTTTTATGCCAATATTTGCCCAAAGCAAAATGCCTGACATATCAAGCTCATCAATAGGTATTCTTGTAACGCTTGGAATCTTTATTAGTGGAGTTCTTCAGCTTCCAATGGGTTATATTTCTGATAGATTTAATCGGCGTTTAATGGTTGTCTTTGGTGGAGTTATCTGTTCGATCTCTATGTTTATGATGTTTAAATCTAATTCCTATTTTCACCTTATCTGTTCAGTATCTGTTTTTGGTATTGGGGGTGGCATCTCAATGCCACCACTTATGGCTTTAACGCTTATCAAGGGAAATGAAAAGTGTGCAATGGGGTCAGTTATGGCAATTATAACCGTTGCACACAGTCTTGGAATGATGGTTGGTTCAATGGGAGCTGGTGCCGCAATGGATTATTTCACACTTGACTCTATCTTTCCTTGCGGAGCTATTTTGATGATTATTGGCGTTCTTTTGTTTGTTGGGTTAACATCAAGATAGTAGAGACGCACGGCTGTGCGTCTCTACTAAATTTGGAGAAATTTATGGTGTTATTTTATTCCCATTCCTTAGTTGACCTCATGCAAAACCCATTTTTTATCCACTAAAATCAAGGGGCAATTCAAGTTTTGTAGGAACTTTAGTAATTAATCACTCCCCAGCCAACCAATGGTAAGGTTTCCAGTAAATTTCGCTTATTTTATTAGAGATTTTCTTTCTAAATTCACCCATTCTCTCAAGCAGATAGTAGATAGTTGGAACAACAACAAGGGTAAGAAATGTGGCAACCATAAGCCCAAATATTACAACCACTGCCATTGAACGCCACCACTGGCTTGATTCGCTCACCCATGAGATGCTCCAAGTGTGAAAATCGTAAGAGATACCTGTAACCATTGGAATCAGACCCAAAATTGTGGTTATTGCTGTAAGCATAACTGGACGCAATCTTGTTGCCCCAGCAGAGACAACAGCCTCTTTTAAATCAAAACCACGCCCTCTTAACTTGTTGATGTAGTCAATCAGAACAATAGCGTTATTTACAACCACACCAGCCAACGATATAACCCCAACACCAGTCATAATAATTCCAAATGATGACTTATAGAGTGTAAGACCTAAAAAAGCACCTCCAAGAGATAGTATAACTGAGGTCATAATTATAAATGGCTGAATAATTGAGTTAAACATTGAGACCAAAATCAGGAAAATAAGAAGCAAGGCTACCATGAATGCTTTGCCAAGAAAATCTTGAGACTCCTGCTGAACTTCAAACTCACCTGAGAATTTAATTTTATAGCCCGGTGGTACGTTAAATTTTTCTAACATTTTTGCAGCTTGCTCCCTAACTACTGCCCCAGGAACTTTATCTTCATCTACATTTGCCTTAACAGTTACAACTCGCTCGTTGTTAATTCGGGTAATATCGCCAATTGAGCCAACAAATGTTATCTCTGCAAGGGTTGAAAGTGGAATCATTGTGCCAGTGGGGGTTGGCAACATTAACTCATGTAGAACATCAACAACTTTACGGTCCCCCTCTTTTAGTTGCACTGTGATGTCATAATCATCATTACCTTGCCTGAATGTTGAGACTTGAAGACCGTTATAAGCACTTTTAAGGGCAAATCCAATAGCGTCAGTTGTAAGACCAAAGATGGCCGCTTTTTGTCTATCAACCTTTACCTGAATAGATGGAATCCCCTCTACAAAATCGTCTCTCACATCTTCAACATAAGGAATCTCAACAAGAACATTTTTTATCTTTTTAGCAATATCTCCCAAGACCTGAAAGTTATCGCCTGATATTTCAATATTAATCGGGGCACCTGTTGGTGGTCCTTCCTCTTCCATTCCAACTGTTATCTTTCCACCGGGAATATCTTTTACACGCTCTCTTATCTCTTCTACTGTTTCGTATGTAGAGTGCTTTCTCTCTTGAAGCTCTAAAAATCTAATTCCTATGTTATTTGGTGTGTTAGAAGAGAATGATGAGCCACCGTCTGGGGCAACAGTTGCCTGAATGTAGATGTTTTTGATGTTCTCCATATCACTTGGACCAAAAAACTCTTCGTTATTTGCTTTAGTGTGCAGCTTTGGTGAGAGTGCTTCAAGCGGTGTTATTCTATTTGAGCTATTTATAGAGTTATTCTCTTTTGAGCTATTTATAAAGTTGTTCCCTTGGGTTTTAGAGCTTATATTATCAATGTTTGATTCTGATTTAGATGCTTCTAAAACGCCAGATAAGGCAAATTCAACACGCTGAATTATTCTGTCAACATAATCAAGATCAGCACCTTCAGGCGTCTCGACATTAACATAGATTCCTTTTGGCTCAATTTCAGGGAAAAACTCAATTGGTTTTTCAATACCCACAACTAAAAACCACACCTGAACCATCAAAACCAAAAGACCAAAAGCAATTCCAACAACAGTTATTGGAATCTCAAGGGCAAAAGCAAGCATACCAGCGTAGATTTTCATAAAAAATCCTTTTATCTCAGCAGGTTGCTCAACGGCTCTTGAAATCTCCTCCATAGTTTTTGTTACTTCTTTAGTTTTAATATTTACGGATTGATTACTATCTATTTTTGATTGGCTATCATCTATTTTTGATTGGCTATCATCTGTTTTTGATTGGCTATCATCTGTTTTTGATTGACTATTACCTATTTTTGTTGAGCCTATTTTTTGCTTCATTAAAAGAGATGCCAAAGCTGGATTGATTACCAAAGCAACAAACAGACTTGCAGTAAGTGTAATTATAAGGGTAATTGGCAGATAGCTCATAAACTCTCCCATGATTCCGGGCCAATAGAGCATGGGTAAAAAAGCACCTAAAGTTGTGAGTGTAGAGCCAATAACAGGCCACGCAACTTCTGAAGTTGCCTTTATTGCCGCATCAAACCTGCTTGCCCCCTGCTCCATGAATCGATCTATATTGTCAATAATAACAATGGCATTATCAACAAGCATTCCAAGTGCTAAAGTCAGACTAAAAAGAACCACCATATTTAAGGTAATGCCCATCATATAAAGGACTATAAATGCGAGTAGCATTGAAAATGGGATTGCAGCACTGACCAAAATTGCATTTCTAAACCCCATTGTTAAGAATATAACCACCATAACAAGAATCAGACCTGAATAGATATTATTCTCAAGGTCTGCCACCATATTTCTAATATCTTTGGTCTTATCCATTACTTTGGTGATTTCAGTTCCAGGAGGAGATGTTTTCATCTTTTTTGCGATTATCTCGTCAACTTTTTCACTTATTGCAATTATATTTTCACCAGATCGTTTTTTTACTGCAAGATTAATAGCTTCTCGACCATCAAGGCGTGAACGGCTCATCTCCTCTTTAAATCCATCAACCACTTTTGCCACATCTTTAAGATATATTGGCTCTCCATTGTGAGTGTCAAGAACCAACCCATATATCTCTTCTGGAGTCTTAAATTCACCAGGCACTCTTAATTGAAATCTACCGTTTCCAAGTCTTATTACACCACCTGAATTGTTTTGATTTTCGCTTTGAACAGCATTTTGAAAACTCATTATGGTAAGTCCATAATAGGCAAGTTTTTCAGGCGAAACCTCAACTCTTATCTCCCGCTCAAGTCCTCCTGTAACATCAACACCGAGAACTCCAGTTACAGCCTCAATATCATCTTCAAGGTCATCAGCTATTTTTTTAAGTGCAGGAAGTCCGCAAGTTCCAGAAAGAGAAAATACAACAATTGGCATCTCAGAAAAATTTACCTCAAAAACATAAGGATCATCTTCAAGATCACTTGGAAGATCGCCCATAGCCTCGTCAACTTTATCTTTTACATCTTGCAAAGCCTTATCAATATCTGTTCCAGTTACAAACTCAATATTTATTGATGATAACCCTTCAGAGCTAACTGATTGAATCTTTTTTAATCCATCAAGCCCTTTTAATTTTTTTTCAATTTCAATGGTTACAGAGGTCTCCATATCTGAAGGCGAAACTCCGCGATAACTTGTTGAGACAAAGACATTTGGAATGGTTATGTCTGGATCGCTCTCCCTTGGCAGAGAGTTGTAGGAATAGACACCAAAGATGGTGATAAGAATAGAAAGCACAACAACGCTGATGCTGTTTTTAACGGCAAGTTCTGGAATAATCACAGTTCATACCCCTCAAGTTCGGTTACAGTATGAACAACTTTGATTACCTGCCCATTTTCAACATCACGATGACCTTCAACTATGAGATTTTGCCCCTGCTCAAGTCCATCTTTTACCTCAACTATCCACTTTTCCATTATCCCAAGAGATACGTTTTTCTTAACCGCTTTTCCATTCTCCTCAATAAATACAAACTGCTCATCTCCTCTTGAGATAACGCTGTAAAATGGGATTGTTATGGTATCTTTAACCTCTTTTTTAATAACATTTGCTCGAATAAACATTCCGGGCAGAATCTTTCTGTCAGAGTTATCAAGAGCTAACTCTAAACGATAGATGCGTGCTGCTGTATCTGGAACAGGTGAGAGAAAGAGTTTCTCTCCATTTACTTTAAGATCATTGAGTGCTTTAACAGTAAGTTCAACATGGGTAAGAGGTGTTACTGCTGGCATATCAGATTCAGGAATACCAACCACAGCTTTTACCTTATCTATATTAACAATATGACAAATAGGGTCGCCCACAGAAAGAAGAAGCCCTTTTTTTGCATCTAATTTGGTTATAACACCTGACATAGGAGATTGTATAACGCAGCGGTCAAGCAGAAGACGGGCATTGGCAACCTCAGTAGAGGCAAGGGCAACGTTGGTCTGTTTGGTTTCAAGCTGGGCTTGAGAGATTATTCCTTTGTTATATACAGATTTATCACGATTCAAATCTGCCACTGCCAATTTATAAGATGCTTCTGCCCGATTGAGTGCAATTTTATAATCATCGGTCTCAATTCGGGCAAGAACCTCACCAGCTTTAACTTCATCTCCCTCTTTTACAAGAACCTCTGCAACTGTTCCGTGAGATTCTGACTTGAGAGGAAGCTCTGTCCAAGGCTCGATAGTTCCGGGAAGGTTTATGCTATCTTTTATATTTCTCAACGCTAAGGGCATTATAACCGTGTTTATTAGAGGCTTATCTTTTACAAGGGCAGATGCTTTTTCTGTCTCAATAGATTTCATCTCACTCTTTATAGTCCCAAAAAGAACTACAATTAAGACTATCATTCCAAGAAGAAGCAATCTTGGAATTGAACGCCATATAAAATTTAAAATTTTTGCCCTTTTTGAACGTGGTTTGTATTGTGATTTATATTTTGGGTAAGGCAAATTATCTTCTCTTGCTTGTATCTCTTTGTCATCATCATAGTAAGGCTTGTTTTCCATTGCTCTTTTATCCTTGATTATTTTATTTAAAAGGCAGGATTCTTTGGAAAAAAAGACCCTCTATCCTATTTGGTATAAGAGGAGGAGGGTTGTGGCTATACTTAAAACGGTCATAAAAAGCCTGATAGCTCCTCCCAACCCTCCCCAAGGGGAGGGCGTTATATTATTCCCCTCTCTTCGGGAGAGGGGTTAGGGGTGAGGCAGTAGTATAACAAAGCATAATTATATATGCAAAACTCAACTCATGACCAAGAGCAGTATATTTAGGACTGATTTACATGTTCAAGCACTATTCTCAAAATTCTGCGGATTGGTTCAGCAGCACCCCAAAGGAGCTGATCTCCAACCGAAAATGCTGTCAGGTAATTTGGTCCTAAGTTCATCTTTCTTATTCTTCCAACAGGAACTGTTAATGTTCCTGTTACAGCTGCTGGTGTCAGTGCTGTTATAGAATCCTCTTTTGTATTTGGAACTATTTTAACCCAATCGTTATTTGAAGAGATCATTGAGTTTATTTCGTCTAATGGAACATCTTTTTTAAGTTTGATTGTAAATGCTTGACTGTGGCATCTCATTGCACCAATACGGATACACTGTCCATCAATTGGAATAGGGTTATTTTGTCTTCCTAAGATTTTGTTTGTCTCGGCAAAACCTTTCCACTCTTCTCGTGTCTGACCATTTTCCATAGCCTTGTCAATCCAAGGTATAAGATTTGCAGCAAGTGGCACTGACCAGACATCTACAGGTAGGGCATCTGAACGGATCGTTTTGGTTACATTCCTGTCAAGATCAAGTATAGCAGAATCACTATTTCCTAAATATGCTTTTGCCCTATCACCTATAACTTTCATCTGATTTACAAGCTCTCTCATGTTTTTAGCACCAGCTCCAGATGCAGCCTGATAGGTCATAGAGGTCAACCACTCTACAAGATTGTTTTCAAATAACCCACCAAGAGCCATGAGCATTAGAGAAACAGTGCAATTTCCGCCGATAAAATCTTTTATTCCCGCATCAAGACCCTCATCAATTACTTGGCGATTAACAGGATCAAGAACAATAATGCTATTTTTCTCCATACGAAGTGTTGAAGCAGCGTCAATCCAATAACCAGACCACCCTTTTTTTCTAAGCTCTCCATAAACTGCTTGGGTGTAAGAGCCACCTTGACAAGTTACAACAATATCTAATTGCGAGAGCAAATTAATATCATTAGCATTCATAAGAAGTGGAATATCAACACCAATATTTGGTCCTTTCTCACCAACTTGCGATGTTGAAAAAAAGAGTGGCTCAAAACCTTTAAAATCTCCTTCTGCTAACATTCTCTCCATAAGAACAGAACCAACCATTCCACGCCAACCTACAAAACCGACTCTCATAATTTTCTCCTCCTTAAGATTAATGCGAACATCTGTTTTTATCTATTTTCCTATGCAAAACTTACTAAAAATATTATCTAAAATATCAACTCCAGCACTATTGCCTGTTATCTCTCCTAAAGAGTCAATAGCGTCTCTTATATCAATTGCCAAAGTCTCTTCCCCAAATCCTTTGAAACTGCCCGTAAAATTCAAATTACCAAAGCTATTCATCAAATTTTCAAGTGCTAACTCAAGGCTTTTTGATGCTTTTTTTAAAGATGTTTTATGCCTTATATTTGGCACAACAGAAGATAAATGACTTATATTTAGAACACAACCAGAATATAGAGAATTTTGATTAGATAGCTCCTTATCGCAGTTAATGTTGCTATTTATGTTTAGACTATTAGTGTTTGTATTTATGTCGGTAGTTTTTAAATTAGAGATTGCAACTTCACCTATCTTTTTCCGTAAAATATCAATTCCAATATTACACTTAGCAGATATTTGAACGACAGGTATTGTTGAAAATTTATCAGGCAGATAGTTTATATAGCTTTCTATATAATTTTGCCCCTCCCCATCACTCCCCAAGGGGAGGAAATTATTCCCCTTCCCAATTGGGGCGGGGCGGGGTGGGGCAACAGAAATTGCCAATTTATCTTTATCTAATTTATCAATCTTGTTAAGGACAATAATAGCTTTCTTATCAACTGGAACTGTATCTTCAACTCTTTTACGTAGAGAGTCAAAATCTTTAGACAAAACAATATCAGATAAATCTTCTACAAACAGAACCATGTCAGACTCAACTATATTTTCTTTTGCCTTTTTAATGCCTATTTTTTCAACAGGATCATCTGTCTCGTGAATGCCAGCAGTGTCAGAGATAATAAAGGGAATTCCATTGATGTTTAGGCTCTCCTCAATCAAATCGCGAGTTGTTCCGGGAAATTGGGTTACAATAGACCTCTCTCTTTCTAATAACCGATTCATTAGGCTTGATTTTCCAACATTTGGAGGACCACAAATAGCAATTTTTAATCCATCTTTAAGAAAATGAGCATCTTCATATCTTTTTATAGCACTATTACATATATCAAGAACTCTATTAACAACTTCAACAGCTCTATTATTCTGGTTGTTTTCAACTGTTATATTATCTTCTTGAGAACTATGACTAATCTCTTCAGGAAAATCAATAGATACCTCAATCTGTGCAAGAAGTGAAATAAGCTCTTCTCTTGCAATAGTTATAGTATCTCTAAGGTGTCCAACTCCTTGAGAAACCGCTGTTTTAAGAGAAACTAAAGACCTTGCATTTATAATATCCGCAACTGCCTCAGCTTGTGTTAAATCAATACGACCATTTAAAAAAGCTCTTTTTGTAAACTCTCCGGGTTCAGCAAGACGAACATCTTTTGAAAGGATAAGCTCTAAGATGGATTGCATTACAATTGCTCCTGAATGAGCATGCACTTCAATAACATCTTCAACAGTGTATGAGCGGGGGGCAAGCATCGGAATGAGAAGAACTTCATCAAGGAGAGAGTTTTCAGCGTCATCAACAATATAGCCATGCACTACTTTGTGAGACTCAATAGATGAGGGTTTACTAAATATCTGAGAGACAACCTCAACTGCCCGAGAGCCAGAGATTCGGATAATACCGATACCTCCAGCCCCCGGTGGAGTTGCAATAGCTGCGATAGTGTCTGTTATCATTTAATATAATCCTTCACTCCTCACCTTATTATATTTTGAGGCTGAAAAGGCATTGGGCAGGGTTATTGGGAAATCTTTAAATTTTCTTAAAGGGTTTCCTGCGTTTAAATGAGCTTTTTTTAGGAAAGATAACTAAACGCCTGTAATAACCATCGCCCATACTTTGAGTTCTAACCCTTGGATCGTCTTTTAATGCAAGGTGAATAACTCTTCTGTCCTGTGCCGTCATCTGGTTAATTGTAGCTGGCTTTCCAGTTTTTTTAGCTTTATCTGCCATTTTATAGGCAAGGGTTTTTAGATTCGCCTTTCTGGTCTCCATATAGCCTTCAATATCAACCTTAAGTCTTACCCTTGACTCACTAAATTTATTAATGATCTTATCAGTTAGATACTGCATTGCCTCAAGAGTTTGACCTCTTCTACCAATAAGAACGCCAGAGTTACCACCTTCAACCTTTAGAAGTAATCTGTCTTCATCGCTTTGGGCTGTAACGGTTGCATCGTCAGTAATTAAAGCTATCATTTTTTGCAAGGTATCCCTACCTACACGCATAGCCTCTTCAGATACATCAACGGGAGTCTCGCCTTTATATTTAGGAGGATAACCATCATCACGTTCGTCATAGGTTTCGATAATTTCATCATCATCTTTTATGTATGGGGCATCATCTTCTTCTGAACCTGCATGTTCTGAAACACCTCCATGAAAATCCTCATTGAGAAATTCATCATCTATCTCAGATTTATACTGCCCGTTATCATCAGTCAGGTTATTTTCTTTCTCAGAGCTATTTTTCTCAATTAATTCAATGTTTTTAACAGGTTGATTTGGTTTTGGAAAATCTCTCTTTTTATGATGAGAGACTCTTTTTTTATCTACTTTTGGAGTTGATGCTGGTTCAGCAGAATCCATTGTCTCCATAGCTTCATTTAGAAGCTCATCTCCATCGTCTCTTAGCCATGTATCTCTCTTTTTGGGACGGTTTTTATTACGGCTATATTGTTTAGGTTCCTCTGGCTTTACACTTGAACTTGTTCCATGTTTTCCTCTACCCTGTTTTCTTGGTATAAGTTTATCTTCAGTAGGGCTTTGAAGATTAGAGTCATCATCTGAAATTGTTTGATCAGCTAATTCATTAGATGTGGATTTAGTAGTAGCAATTTCATCAGTTGAAGATTTTTCAGAAGATATTTTTCCAATTGGTGGTTTTCTTCCAGAAATTCTCCCTTTTTTTGATTTGGGGTGGGGAGTTCTTTCTCCTGTCCCTCTCTTTCTATTTTCCAAATCCTTTTTATTGCCATTTGACTCTTTTACACTCTCTTTTAGATTCTCGTTCTCAACACTATTGTCAATACTGAGAGATTCAATGTTTTCTCCTATCTTTTCTCCTATATTATCTTGGTCTTGGTACTGTCCAACAACATCATCTAAAATGCTATCTTGTTTTGAATAACTCTTTGCAGAGATTAAACTTTCTGAGTACGGTCTATCTATTGAGGGCTTTATCTCTTTTCCAAACGCCTCATCAACAATAGACATAACACCTGCTCTATCAGAGTCATAAGAAGAACCATATCCAGACTCTCCTCCTTTATCTCTCTTTTCAGGTAGAGCTACTCTAATTTTAGCTTTTTTAACACCCACAATACCAAAAATACCAGTTGAACCAGATGAGATTACATCATATACAAGATTTTTTTTTGCAATATTTAAAGCTGAACAGGCGTTTTCAATAGCATTATCAACATTTTTACCTTCAAATTCCTGAGTTTGTCTCATAATATCAATAAATACCTCCGATTTACAAAAATTTCTTTTGAGTGTAATACTGCTGCCCAATGGATACTATGTTATTCACGAGCCAGTATAAAACAAGTCCTGACGGAAAATTAATAAATATTACCGTCATAAACAGAGGCATGAACATCATAATTTTTGCCTGAATAGGATCTCCCATTACTGGAGACATCTTTTGCTGAAGAAACATAGTAGCACCCATTATTATTGTCAGCACAGGAATTCCATAAGGAGGTTGCATAAATGGGATTTCAAGGCCAAAATGAAACAATCTATCAGGGGATGCGAGATCATTAATCCAACCAATAAAAGGTGCGTGTCTTAACTCTATTGCCTGATAGAGCATTCTATAAAGAGCGAAAAATATAGGCATCTGAACCAAAAGTGGAAGACAACCACTCATGGGGTTGACCTTATATGTTTTGTAAAGATTCATAACCTCTTGATTCATCTTCTGCTTATCATCTTTATATTTATCTCTTATCTGATTCATAAGTGGTTGAAGTTTTTTCATGTCATTCATGGATTTATAACTTTTAGTGCCAAGGGGCCAAAAAAGTAATTTAATCAAAATAGTTAAAATTATAATGGCAACCCCATAGTTAGGTATAATATCGTGGATAAAATTCATTAGAATGAGGCAAGGTTTAGCAAGAACATCAAACCAGCCAAAATCTATGGCTTTTTTAAGGTTGTTGTTGTAGTTACCAAGCACTTTCAGACTTTTAGGACCCATGTAGCACTGAAAAGATAACTGAATCTGCTTGTTAGGATCAAGTCTCTCCATAGATTGGATATATCTTGTAACAACAAGAGATTCTGTCCCGGAAAGTTTAATCAACGACTCCACAGGTTTTACAGGAATAAGGCATGAGATAAAGTATCTGTCCCCATTTCCAGCCCATTCAATGATCCCCTTTAATGTGTTCTCATCTACTTGATTACTATTTTTATCTTTTTGATTATCTTGAATATCTTGAGGAGTAACTGCTTTAAGAGTCCCATTTATATATGACTCAGGACCGTAAGCTCCAAACTGTGAAAATGCTGCCCCCTCTTTTGTCAATGCAAATGGCATTGAAATCTCTAAAGAGTCTTTTAGAGGTACGGGAGAGGCATTTTTGATAACTATATCAAGCCCAATAAGATATGTTGATGCTGAAAGCGTATATATTTTTTCAACAACAATACCGTGAGGAGATGTCCATGAAAATATGATTTTTGTCTCTCCTTCATTTAATATCATCTCAGTTGTTTTTGCTGTATCATTAGTAGTGTTTACGCCACTTCCAGTATTTTTGGAGCTATTTTCTGTAGATGATTTAAAAACTGCTTTATCAAGACCAGCAACGCTTTTTTCCTCAAAATCAAATGTAAACAGACCAGAGGTAAGCTCAGGAGGGACCATCTGTTTAAATGGAGACTCTTTTTCAACACTTTCTTTGAAATTTTTTAGAGTTAAACTTGTAACAGCAGCTCTTTTTTCAGATATGGTAATATCATAAATAGGGGTGGCTATTTTTATATCTTTAAAATTTGAAATCTCCTGTAGTCCAGATAATCCATTACTTGGACTATCTAAAGAATCAAGAGTTTTTGAAGGATTAAACTCTTTAGCATCAGAACTATTAGAGGAACCGCTTTGCTGATTCGGTTGCCCCTGCTGATTAACTGTTTGAGGAGGAACAAAGAAAAAATTCCACCCCACTATTACAACTATAGAAAGAATAATGGCAATAAACAACCGTTTTTGCTCGTCCATCTTGTCTCCAACTTTTGAGTGGTAAATAAAATTTGATTGAATGCAGATTGCATAAAATTTAGGTAAGAGAATCTTTTTAGATAAGAAAATTTAGGCAGTAGCATAACTATTTGTATTTCTAAACGATAGTAGAACTATTTGCATTATTAGCAGTATCATAGATATATAGCATTAATATGAATATTTAAGGAACGGGATCAAACCCTCCTTGATTAAAAGGGTGGCACTTTAATAACCTTTTTATAGCAAGAAAAGAGCCTTTAAGGCTGCCATATTTACTAACAGCCTCAAAGGCATATTGTGAACATGATGGATAAAAACGACATACAGGACCAATCAGAGGCGACACGATATATTGATATAACTTAATTAGCGTTAAAATTATCCATTTCATTGTTGCATTTGCCCATTTTTATTGTCTTAGGTCTCGGATATTTTCTTAAACAACTTATCAAGTTCATCTGGAATCTGTGCGTTTGATAGGTGTGATATATATTTTCTTGCTATAATATTAATATCTCTATTGCCCGCTATTGTCTCTTTTTTATTTCTATAAAACTCTCTAACAATTCGCTTAATTCTGTTCCTTTCCACAGCGTTTCCAACTTTTTTTGATACAGTAATACCAATACGGTTATTCAAAGATTCACCATCAAGTATAGCTGCAATAAAATATCGGGTTTGAACAGCTCTACCCGTTAAGGATAATTTAATAAATTGCGATCTCTTAAGTATCCTGTGAGTTTTTGGAAACGAATATTTGCTCAAATAATGTTACCGCCAAATTATGCTGTTAGCTTTTTTCTACCTTTTGCTCTTCTTGCATTCACAAGTCGACGTCCGCTTACTGTTGACATTCTTTTCAGAAAACCGTGTGTTCTTGAGCGTTTGATTCTGCTTGGTTGAAATGTTCTTTTCATAGCTTAACAATCCTTAAAATTTGTTTTTAATTCACGCCCTTTGGCAGGGCAATACATTACAATAATGAAAATAAATAAATAAAAAACAGGCAATACACCAATAAACTAATGATGTAATGCCTTATCTATAATAAACGCAAAATTTTAATTCATTATCTAACAGGTGTCAAGAATCATTGTATCATGGCTTAATATTTTCAAAGATTGCCTTTTAAGCCAATAGCATCAGCGACTCTCCTCATTCCCATGATGGTCTCAGTAATAAGCTCTGTTCGATCAATTCCCATCATAATAGCTCCTCTTTCAATTATGCTTCGATCAACACCCGCTGCAAAACGTTTATCTTTCCATTTTTTGACTATAGATTTTGCGGTAAGATCAAGAACACTTACCGAAGGTCTCATCAGTGCAGTACTTGCAATTAAACCTGTTAGCTCATCTACAGCGTAAAGAGTCTTTTCAAGCATTGATTCTGGCTCTACATCAGAGCATATTCCCCAACCATGACTTACAACCGCCCTTACATACTCTTGCGACCATCCATGTGCCTCGAGAATCTCTTTGCTTTTTGTGCAATGTTGTTCAGGGTAAAGCTCATAATCAATATCATGGACAAGACCTATTATTTGCCATTTCTCTCTATCTTCTCCAAATTTGTCTGCAAAATGCCCCATAACACCTTCTACTGCAAAAGCATGACGTATCAAGCTGTCGCTTGTGTTATATTTTTTCAGAAGTGTAAGAGCATCCTCTCTTGATGGAATAAATTGGCTCATTGATAACCTCTTTTTTTTAATATATTTGCAATGTTGCTATACTTCAAACGGTAATAACTTTAATTTTTATATATGCAGACTCAAATTATGACGAAAAGCAATATATATACAAAACTTAATTTATACCCAAGAGAAGTATAACCAACTACGTTGTTACTTAGATTTTGATGTTGAAGTTTATGACTCTTTATGTCAATAAGAAAATTCATAGCTACATTAGTATGTTTTGTTGGCGATTCAAATTCAATATTTTGTTATCTTTTAATTTGTATATTTATATCTAAATCAACTCTTAAAAAGCTAATTAACTATCAAAAAGTTAATTACGATTATCGGGAATAATAAAAAATGGAAATATTTAAAAGAGCGTCAGATATGAGGGAATGGTCAGATCAAATGCACAGAGTTGGAGAGACAATAAGTTTTGTCCCAACTATGGGCTATCTTCACGAAGGTCATCTCTCTTTGATTGAAAAAGGAAAAAGTGTTTCTTCTTCTCTTGTTGTGAGTATTTTTGTAAACCCAGCACAGTTTGGTGAAAATGAAGACCTTAACGCTTACCCCACAAATATTGAAAGAGACATTGAACTTATAAAGAAAAAAGGGGCAAACGCACTATTTCTTCCAGACAAAAAAGAGATTTACTCTGAAAATTATCAAACTTATATCTCTCTTGAGTATCTGCCAAACCATCTGTGCGGGCTCTCAAGACCCGTTCACTTTAGGGGAGTTGCGACTATAGTTGCAAAGTTATTCAACATAGTAAGACCAGATGCTGCAATATTTGGAGCAAAAGATTTCCAGCAATTGCAGGTTATCCGCCAATTGAATAGAGATCTCAATTTTGGGATTAATATTATTGGTTCTCCTATTGTCAGAGAGAATGATGGACTTGCAATGAGTTCAAGAAATGCCTACTTAACGCCTGAACAACGGCAATCTGCCTTAAGTTTGTCTCAATCTCTTTTAAAGGCAAAAGAGATAGTTAAATCTGGAGAGAGATATGCCAATATAATAAAATCAAATATTAGAAATTTTATTGACTCTTTTCCATACACAAAAATTGACTACATAAGCATCTGCGATCCAGACACTTTAAATGAGCTAATAGAGATTGATAGAGAGTTCCTCTTTGCACTTGCGGTTCAGGTTGGAAAGGCTCGTCTTATAGATAATATGCTTATAAAACCGATTTCTTGAGAAAGATTATTCTCAATATCTCTTATCAAAAGAATACCAATCAGTTTCAAAGTCCCAATATGAGATAAAAAAGAAAACATAGTGTAGGTATAAAGGTAGGGTCGCTTTGTTCATCTCTGCTTTTATTTTTATTTCATACTCTTCACCTTGTTCAAAATTATTAAGGGAAAGAACCTTTGTATTACTTACCGTTGAAGCCATCTCTTTTGCCTCATCAAATGATGTTGTAGTAAAAGGTTTATCTGTTTTCCAAGGTCTTAAGACAGTAAAATCCTGTTTAATACTGTTATATTTTAGAGTGGCAGAAAGTTTTATATCAACAATATTTTCATCAAACCAAGCATCTCTTTTACGATAAACAGAGATAAAAAATGAAAAAGATGCGGGAACTCCTTTAAGAACCGCATCACTCATCTTATCTGTAAATGCACCAGTTACTTTAAAAGATGCTCTTAAATCACCTTTAATTTCGGTAATTTCAATATTTTCAAGGGAACATCGTCTTCTTGCGATAGCAGGCGGTGGGATAATTGCCTGAATCAGCAATATTGTGCAACAAATAAGATTAAGGGGTGTAATGAGTCTTTTTGATAAGAATCTAATATATTTCATTGTATCCTGATTAAATCTGTTGTTAAAATTTCTCTTTTTTCAGATATTAGCTTAAAACAGGTCTTGTCTCCCATGACTCTTTTCTGGCTAAAAAGGTCTTTATAAACCTGTGATTTAAATCATGTCCTGATTTGTGAGTCTTAATGTGTCCAAGAATTGGCATACCTAAAAGTGCAAAATCGCCGAGACAGTCAAGTAGTTTATGTCTTACAAATTCATCTGGATAACGCAAACCCTCTTTATTCAAAACTTTATCATTATCAATTACTATAGCGTTATCAAGGCTTCCGCCTTTTCCGAGACTAAACATTTTAAGATAATGTAAATCTTGGATAAATCCAAATGTTCTGGCTTGAGATATATCTTTTATAAAATTTTCAGGTGAAAGATCAAAAGATAGTTCCTGACTTCCAATTACAGGGTTGGCAAACTCTATTGAACAAGAAATTTTAAAATGAGGGTGAGGAACTACTATAACAAATTTATCGTTGTCTTCAATTTTTATTTGTTCTGTTACAACAAAGAACCATCTTGGCATAGTCTGTTTTTTTATACCCGCGTAGTTCAACATTTTTGCGAACTCTTTAGCACTTCCATCCATTATTGGCATCTCATAGCCATCAATCTCTACTAATGCGTTATCAATTGAAAGAGCTGTAAATGTAGCCATAAGGTGTTCAATTGTGGAGACAATAACACCCTGATTGCCAACTACAGTTGCAAGACTTGTATCAACAACCATATTAAATAGTGCTGGAATGTCTGATGTTCCCGGAAGGTCAGTGCGTCTGAATCTTATACCATGATTTTCAGGGGCAGGTTTTATGGTAATAGCTGTTTTTCGTCCTGAATGAACCCCAATACCAAAACATGATACTGGTTGCCCAATGGTTTGCTGAAGATGATATTTTTCCATTGATATTGCTCCATACTTAAACAACGCTAAGGACTTTTTGATTTATAAACTTGATATTTAAATTCATCTATAACGAATTATATTGATGAAATCAAAATAATTGAGAATTTTATTTGCTTCAACTATAAGTTTAATGGTTAATAGGTGTCTTAAAATTTGAATTCCTGCAAAATGTGATTTGATAATTGATTTTATTGGATAACAATTGAGTTGCAGGAAGTCTATTTAACATAAAAAGTGAGGAGATAAATTTGCTCTCAAAGATCAATTGCAGTGCAGTGTCTGGAATAGCTGGGTATGTTGTAGAAGTTGAGGTTGATGTCTCGTTTGGTCTGCCAGTTTTTAATATTGTTGGTCTTCCTGAAACTGCTGTAAGAGAGAGCCGTGAACGGGTAAAAACAGCTATCAAAAATTCTGGATACGCCTTTCCCATGGATAGAATTACAGTGAATCTTGCTCCTGCTGATGTAAAAAAAGAGGGGACAAGTTTTGATTTGCCTGTTGCAATGGCAATTTTATCTGCTTCTGCAATTGTGCCTCAAGATAGATTCAACGGCTACTTTATGATGGGAGAGCTATCTCTTGACGGTAGAATCAAGCCTGTAAATGGTGTTTTGCCAGCAGTCATTTGTGCTAAAAAAAATGGTGCAGGCGGTTTTCTTGTTCCTGTTGAAAATCGTGGAGAGGCTTCAATGGTTAAAGGTATTGAGATTCTCCCTGTTGAGACATTAAGAGATGTTGTTGATTTTTTTACTGGTATGAGAAAAATCGCCCCTTTTTCTGGTGATACTACTCTTCTTCAAGATAGTGATAATTTTGCTTTCTCTGATCTTGATTATTGTGATGTTGCAGGTCAAAATCATGCAAAAAGAGCATTAGAGATAGCAGCAGCGGGAGGGCATAATCTATGTATGTCAGGACCTCCGGGTTCAGGAAAGACAATGCTTGCAAAGCGGATTGCCTCAATTTTACCACCACTTTCATTTGAAGAATCACTTGAAACAACACAGATATACTCAGTTGCGGGCTTATTAAAACAAGAGATGCCCTTAATTACTCAACGACCGTTTCGATCACCACATCACACAATATCTGCCCCAGGACTTGTTGGTGGTGGGGCAAGACCAGAACCAGGAGAGGTTAGCCTTGCACATAATGGACTTCTCTTTTTAGATGAGTTGCCTGAATTTAAGCGAAATGTTCTTGAAGTTTTGCGTCAGCCGATGGAAGATGGCATGGTAAGAATTTCAAGAGCTGGGGCAAAGTTTACATACCCATCAGTTTTTATGCTTATTTCTGCGATGAATCCGTGTCCTTGTGGCTATTTCGGAGATAGTGTCAGAGAATGCACGTGCACAGCAGCACAGATTCAGCGTTATAGAGGAAGGATTTCAGGACCTCTTATTGATAGGATAGACATACATATCGAAGTCCCAGCAGTATCTTATAGTGAATTAACGGGTAATTCAAAACCAGAATCATCAAAAGAGATAAGAAAAAGGGTTGAGATTGCAAGAGAAATTCAACTTAAAAGGTTTAAAAATTCTACTAACTCTAACCAAGAGAGTTTGGTTCAAAGCTCTTCTGTTTTTTGTAATGCTGGAATGCGTCCCCGTGACATCAAGAAATTTTGCACCCTTGAGCCAGCAGCATCATCTATCCTTGAAAAAGCTGTAGATAGCTTTGGACTTTCTGCCCGTGCATACAGCAGAGTTCTTAAAACTGCAAGAACCATTGCTGATCTTGATAATCAAAAATATATTTTAAGACAACACGTTGCAGAGGCTGTCCAATATAGAAATGAACAGTAAATTTCACCTACATATTTTACTATAAAGAATTGTTATGATTAAAAAAGATATTTATAAAGGAAAATTAAAAGAACAACTAAAGGCATCATCAAAGGATAGACTTTACAGATTCATGCTATCTGATGGTATGTTGAGAGGGGCTATTGTAAACTCAACTAACATGGTTAATGAGATGAGTGCTAATCATAACCTTGGCTATATTGAAACTTTGTTGCTTGGTCAGGCTTATATTGCGTCATCACTATTAACTACAAATTTAAAAGGTAATGATAGAATAAGTATAAGTATTGACTGTTCAGGTCATTTAAAAGGTATTGATGTTGAGTCCAATGCTTTTGGAGAGGTTAGAGGATATTTGAAAAATCCAAATTTTTCTGACACTTTCTCAGATAAAAAGGACTCTTTCTCAGATAAAAAGATAAGTTTATCATCTCTTTTTGGTGCTGGTTTTTTGACAGTAAACAAATATCTTGAAGATGCTAAAAGTCCATATTCAGGTAAAATAATGCTGGAGTATGGAACTATTGCCGAAGACCTTGCAAACTATTTTCTTAAATCAGAACAGACACCAACTGCATTTAATCTAAGCGTCAATTTTGATGACAAGATAAACATTCAATCTAATTATAGCGATATTCAAGGCCAGTTAAAACCAGATAGTAAAAAAGAGCAATATTTAGATAGCCATTTAATGGTTGATGGGGCTGGTGGGCTTTTTTTACAAGCTATGCCAGGGGCTGACTCTAATATTGTTGAACAAGCAGAAGATATAATGAGAAATATCAAATCGTTAGGAGCAACATTTGCAAAAGGTATTTCTCCTGATATTCTTATTTTAGAAAAATTTAATAATATGAGTCCGCTCTTGCTTGGAAACTATAGAGTTGAATTTTTTTGTAGATGTAGTCTTAAGATAATTCGCAATTATATTTCAAGGCTTCCTAAAGATGAGCTTATAGATATTTCAAGAAACGGACCATTTCCCCTTGAGGTTAGATGCCACCAATGCAATACGTTTTACAATTTTACTCAAACTGATATTGAAGAGATAATATTATTGAATAAATGACCTTCCACAAACCTATACTATAATTTAGGTTTTGAGATTGGAGATTTAAATTAGTAGCCATTAAAACAAATAGAGGAGTAATATTTACTATGTGCAACAACTGTAGCGACCATGAACACGAACATCACCACCACCACCCAGAAATTATCCAGATAATGCCAGTTCAACAGACACTTTTTGCGGTTTATATAACTGAGAAGCCACCAAAATACTCTGTTCAAAGTGGGAAAAATGGAATAAGTCTTGTGCCTGTAATATTTTTGGCACTTATACAACATGGAGATAAAACCATGGTTGAGGGTTTTTTTGCATCTAACGCCATACTGTCATGTGAAGATGTTGAAGGATTTAAGGGTTATGCCACATCTCTTGAGAATGCTGAGAACGTCTATGGCAAAGATAGTTAATGTCAGACGTATATCCCAAATATTTTTTCTGGTTCTGTTTTTCTGGTTTTGCATAACATCAACTCTTGGAGTAAATTGGTGGCAACTTAGAGGGTGGGCTGTTAATTGGCTTTTAGAGCTTGACCCTTTAGTTGGATTTTCTACCCTTCTTACAACAGGCAAAATATATAAAGGGTTAGTGTGGGGAGTTCTAACCCTTATATTGACTCTGATTTTTGGGCGTTTTTTTTGTGGTTGGGTCTGCCCGTTTGGCACTTTGCATCAATTTGTTGGATTTTTGGGTAAAGTTTCTAAGTCAAAATCTGAACTTAGAAACTTGAATCAAAAGTCTGAACTTAGAAAATTAAATCAATATAATCCAGCTCAATCAACTAAATATGCAATTTTATTTTTTTTCATAGCATCTAACCTTGTAACTTCTCCGCTTTTTCCTATCTACTTGACTCAAGCTACACCTCTTCTTTTAAATGGGTTGCTTGATCCTATTCCATTTGTCTATAGATTTGTAAATTTAACAATTCTTCCTTTTGCAGATAGTGCTTTTTTGCACCTTAGCACAAATGCAAGATATTATGATGGTGCTTGGATTATTGGAAGTTTGGGAATTGTTGCCTTACTTTTAAATCTATGGATTCCAAGGTTCTACTGCCGTTATATCTGTCCGCTGGGTGCGTTGTTCGGATTGATTTCCAGCATCAGCTTTTGGCAAATTGGCAAGAAGATTTCTCCCTGTATCAAGTGCATGAAATGCCAATTTCACTGCGAAGGTGCTTGCGATCCAATGGATAAAATTCGTCTATCTGAATGTGTTTTGTGTATGAACTGCTTAGATCATTGTGATTTTTTGACTTATCAGGCAGAACCGTCAAAGGCGAAAACATCAAAAAGTGAAGAGATATACCCAAATAAAAACAGGCAAACGCCGTTTTATAAAGATGGGCAACTTTATAAAAACGGGCAACACTCCACTCCTGAAATATCTCGAAGAGCGTTTATAGCATCTGTTGTGTCAGGTGCAGCAGTAGTTCCTATGATGCACCTAAATGGTCAAACCAGCACCAATTGGAATCCACACCTTATACGACCACCCGGCTCTTTACCTGAAAGTGAGTTTCTCTCACGATGTATTAAGTGTGGCCAATGTATGAGAGTATGCCCAACAAACGTTATTCAGCCAGCAGATATTTTTACTGGGGGTTTTGAAGGTCTTTGGACACCAGCTTTAAATTTTAGAATCGGCTCAAGCGGGTGTCAGCTTCATTGTATTGCTTGCGGTCATCTTTGTCCTACTGGTGCGATTTTGCCACTCAATCTTGATGAGCGTTTTGGAATCAATGATTATAAGAAAAATGGACCAATACGAATTGGAACAGCGTTTGTAGATCAGGGCAGATGCCTTCCATGGTCAATGAACAGACCTTGTATTGTGTGCCAAGAAAACTGCCCTGTAAGTCCAAAGGCAATTATGATAAGTGAGGCATTTGAGGTGTTAAAGAGTGGCGTTATCAAATCTGTTGAGGGGAATCTTATAAAGTCTATTGATGGTAATGGCAGTGGTAACAGTAACTTGATAAACATTATAAACTTGGATATACCAAATCTTATTGAAGGGGCTTACAGCACAGGCGATTATTTTGTTAAAGATATGATAACTTTAGAAAGGTCTCTTATTGTTGCTAATACTAAAAACAGCATAACATTGTCATCTACAAATAGAGATAACCTATCATTATCTCAAAAGACTGATAAAACAGATAACAATAAAGCAGGCGAATTTCAAATTGGTTCAACAATTGCCATTGAGGTTAGGTTACAACGCCCATTTATAGAACCCAGTCGTTGTATCGGTTGTGGTGTTTGTGAACATGAGTGTCCAGTTAAAGGTAAAAGAGCAATTAGGGTAACGGCTGAAAATGAATCAAGAAGCCGAGATCACGTTTTAATTGGGAAATAAGGTAATATGATATTCCTGATATTAAAAACTGGAAAAATAAATTAAAGATCAAGGAGGAAAATGAAAAGAAAATTTATTATTGAGCATTTTGCCATTTTGGGAGTGGCAGCAGTTATGATTTTTTACCCTTATCCTTTTTCCTTATTTGCCATTGATTTGGAAAAAGCAGTGGAAATGCTTGAAGCGTCAGAGGATTTTGAAACCGCTGAACCTTTGGCATTCAAACTTACTCAGGAGAAAAATGAACACTATTACCGCATAGCGTTTCTGAAAAACTATCCATCTTCAGAGTTTGCAGAGATTGTTTATATGCAGACGTGGAAGGATGTTAAAGATTCAGGAAATATGGCAAAATTGCAGAGCTTTGTCAAAGTGATGCCCAATGGAGAACATTCTATGGAAGCACTTGACATATTGTTTAGTTTGTATCAGCAGGAAAATACAATATTAGGGTATCAGGATTATATAAAGGCGTTTCCCAATTCTCCTCAGGCTGTAAGTGCGTTGGAAGGCATATACCGCCTTGCGTTTGAGAGGGCAAAAACACAAGCTGACAAATTGAAGAGCGTTGCATTTTTTGATGAATATATCCGAACCTTTCCTACATCGCCATATATTGAAGAAGCGGTAAGTAAGGCTGAAGCAATGGAATATGAGTCAATTCAGGAGACTATTGATTCTTTTACCGTTAAAAATGTCTTTTCCAGCAAACAGGAGCAAAAAGAGGCAGTTGCCCGAAAACTCTATAATGAAATGCGTAAATGGCAAAAGCAAAATCAGCTTTTAATAGGTCAACGAAAATACAATCTGCTTAGAAAAGATATATTTGTTGATACAACAGCTTATACCGAGATGATGGATCGTGAAGAGACAATTGCATTTAGAGAATCGGTTTTATCGTTTCAGAATCAGACCACTCAGCAGATGAAGGATTTAAAGCAGTTATACAGACAGGAGAGCCAGCGGATTGTTGATACTTTACGGCAGGAGGCACAGCTTACGAGAGCTTCAATTGCCGATTTGAGCTATGAAAAAGGAAGGCTTGCCGATGCTATAAATTCTCAAACAGACACAATGGTTGAAGAGGCAAGAAGATCAAGTTATGAACAGCAGCAGATGCTTGAACAAGCACAGGAAGAATCACGCAGGGAGGCGGAAAAGAGCCGTCACTGTGCTGAGGTTTTGACAAAAAAGGGTAAGTACACATTTTTTAGCGGTTGCCCATGATTTGTATGTATCAATCAAATTATAATAATTTATAAGGAGTAGTAAAAAATGATAAAACAGATAGCAATTATCATGGTTGTGGTTGGTTTTTACACTTCTGCAATGGCAGGTGAGGGAATGCTGGTATTTAAAACTGACCCCAAAGATGTGGAGGTTCATGTTGACGGAGCATTCAAGGGAAAAGCCAATGAGGTAATGACCCTGAATGTAAGCGAAGGAAATCATAAGGTAAAAATCAGCAAAGATGGCAAAACAATTGAAAAAGAGTATTTTGTGCCGGCAGACGGAGTTGTAAAAGTTGAATTGGCATTGGAGGGAACACAAAAGAAAGGAAAACTTGCTTTTAATTTTATCCGAATTGAGCCGGGTTCATTTGAGATGGGGAGCAACAACGGCGAATCTGATGAAAAGCCAGTTCATACCGTTACAATTACCCAGCCATTTGAAATTTCAGATCATGAGGTAACAGTTGGGGAATACCGCAAATTTATAGAAAGCACTGGTTATCAATCACCACCTAATGATTGCAACTTTCATAAAACAGGATTTGAAGACCATCCTGTTAATTGTGTTTCATGGGATGATGCCCAAGCGTTTATTTCATGGCTTAACTTGCAGGCAGGAAAGTCAATTTATCGTCTGCCGACTGAAGCTGAATGGGAATATGCAGCCAGAGCAGGCACAAAAACAGCATGGGCTTGCGGTGATAGTGAGTGGTGTCTTACCCAGATGGGCTGGTTTAAAACAAACTCAGGGGGACAAACACATCCTGTTAAAACCAAAACACCAAATTATTGGAAACTGTATGACATGCACGGCAACGTGTGGGAATGGTGTCAAGATTGGTATGGTGCTTATCCATCTGGTTCTGTTACCAACCCTGTTGATGCATCTTCGGGATCTAGCCGCGTTCTTCGGGGCGGGAGCTGGTTCAACTCGGCGGCGAACTGCCGGTCTGCGGATCGGCTCGGCGGCACGCCCGACGGCCGCTTCGACGACTTCGGGTTCCGGCTTGTCCGTTCAGCAGGTCAGCAGTAGAGCAGGCTTTTAATTCAGAATCACGGATTGTCACGGATTAAGGGATTTCACGGAAAACACCAGTGGAATTGGGGAAATCAGGTTAATCGGTGATTCTGAATCAGGATTTACAGGATAGAAGGATAAGGCGGGATAAAGCAAAATCCTGAAAATCCTTTAATCTTGGGTATCTTGATTCTGACCGATTTACATATAGGAGGGTTTTATAATGATGACTAAACAATTGACAACCCGCGTTAATGAAAGTGGAATGTTAAATCTTAATATTCCACTATCTATAAAAAATCAGGATATAGAAGTTTTGATTGTAATCAGCACTAAAACACAAAGAGAAAAATCTAATTGGCAAGATGATTTTGTTGATAAATTTGCTGGGTGTATGCCTGATTTTCCTGAAATTAATTATGAAGGCAGTTTTGAAGAGAGAGAAATGTTGCAATGAAGTATCTATTAGACACAAATATTTGTATTGCCATTTTAAAAGCTGGAAATCAAAAAGTTATAAACCGCTTTTTGAGAGAAGAGCCTCACAATCTTTCTGTATGCTCTATTGTAAAAGCTGAACTTTTTTATGGTGCTTGTAAAAGTCATAATCGTGAAAAGAATCTTGAAAAACTATCTGATTTCTTCAATCTTTTTCATTCATTCTCCTTTGATGATGATACTGCTGAGATTTATGGAGAGCTAAGAGCAGATTTAAGTGCTAAAGGAACACCTATTGGACCAAATGATTTAATTATAGCTTCCATTGCATTACAAAACAGTCTTATTCTTGTAACTCATAATACCCGTGAGTTTGAAAGAGTCATTGGTTTGCGTCTAGAAGATTGGGAGTTCTGATAACAGAGTTTGGGCTGGGCATTTTATAATCACGGATTGACAAAGGATTTAAGGGATTTCACGGAAAAAATCAGTGGAATTTGTGGAATCGGTTTAATCTGTGATTCTGATATTAGCAAAGAACATTTCATTTTTTATGGAGGTTTTTATGAATGCGATACTTAAAAAGGCTTTTAATATAGCCTCCTCTTTTTCAGAAGAAGAGCAGGAAATATTGGGAAAATATTGGATACATGAAATGCAGAAAGCCAATTTAATTGAAACAATTAAAGATGAAATAAAATGGCAGAAATCTTTTGTCGAGTCTCAAGATATTCTCGAAATGCTGGCAGATAAAGCATTAGAAGAATATAGAGAGGGAAAAGCTGAAAAAAGAGGATGGGACGAGTTATGATCTCTCATCTGCTTCCGAGTTTTAAAAAACATTTCGAGGCTTTGCCAGAACAAATAAAAAATCAGGCAACAGAAGCTTATAAAATTTGGAAGAAAAATCCATTTGATAAATCTCTTAACGTTAAACAGCTTTACCCATCAAAACCTATATATTCTGTAAGAATTACTTTAAATTGGAGAGCACTTGGTTACAGAGAAGGTAAAGATACAGTAATATGGTTCTGGATAGGTTCGCATGAAGAGTATAATAAACTCATATCGTCTGCAAGAATGAGAAAACAATAAAGCTTATGGATTTCACGTATTAAAAAAAACAACGGAGAAAACAATGCTTAATGTAATAATTCCAGAGAAACTGACGTTAAAGATTAATCAATTTGCGGGCATGTTTCATCAAACACCTGAAGAGTTCATTATTGAGATATTAGAAGAACGTCTTGAGCATGATAGTGCATATAAAGAGACTCTCTACCTGGCTCAATCAAATGTTAATAAGCAGCGTCTTGACAGGGCTGTTGCAGATATAAACAAAGGCAGATATGAAGTTCATGGGTTGTTAAATGATTAGCTGGCACTCTCACGCATGGGAAGATTATCTTTATTGGCAGGAAAACGATAAGCGTATTGTAAAACGTATAAATGTCTTTAATTAAAGACATATTACGCTCTCCTTTTGATGGAATAGGTAAGCCTGAACCTTTAAAATATGAATGGAGTGGATTCTGAAGCAGACGCATAAATGATGAACACAGGCTTGTTTATGCAATAAAGGAAGAAGGGCTTATGATTGCTCAGTGCCGTTATCATTATGATAAATAATCTTGGCGTGCATCAAAATCACGGATTGGCACGGATTAAGGGATTTCACGGATCGAAAAATCAGTGGAATTGGTGGAATAAGGTTAATCCGTGATTCAGAATCAGGATTGGTTGGCTAATGTTCTGCCTAATTAAGAATGCTTATTATGATAAAATCATTTAGAGATAAAGAAACTGAAAAGATTTTTAACAGAGAGTTTTCTAAAAAATTCCAGACAGATATGCAGCATCAGGCACGCAGAAAATTAGTTATGTTAGATGCAGCGACTGAACTTACTGCATTACGCATCCCGCCGGGTAACAGGCTTGAACCTCTCAAGGGTGATCGGAAAGGACAACACAGCATCCGCATAAACGATCAATGGCGGATCTGCTTTAAATGGGAAAATGGCAATGGGTATGATGTAGAAATTACGGATTATCATTAAAAGGAGGAAAAGATGACTGCAAAAGCACTTTCTCCCATTCATCCGGGTGAAATTTTATATGAGGAGTTTCTAAAACCAATGGGTATTACTCAATGTAGATTAGCTGAAGCCATAAGCGTGCCTTCAAAACGGATTAACGAAATTGTACGCAAAAGAAGGTCAATTACGGCTGATACTGCTTTACGCTTAGGGCGTTTTTTTGGGATAGAAGCTCAATTCTGGCTCAATCTTCAGAATCGCTATGACCTTGAAACAACTGAAGATTTGCTCTCAGACCGTCTTGAAAAAGAGGTTCACATGCTTAAAACAATTGAATCAGCCTGATAAAAGTTTGGAATCACGGATTGGTAGAGGATTTAAGGGATTTCACGGAAAGAATCAGTGGGATTGGTGGAATCAGGTTGATCTGTGATTCTGATAATCTGGGTTATTTAATATAATGATGAGGAAAAAATATGGAAATAACAACAAAAGAATTAGAAAGTAACCCTGTAAAAATAATAGACAGAGTTATTAATGGAGAGTCTGTTATCATTATATTAAGAGGCAGAGCGATGGCTCGCATTGTTCCTTTTGATAATAATACATATTTTTACAACGATGAAAATAATACTATTTTTGGAATGTGGAAAGATCATAATGAGGAAAAAACTGTTGAAGAGTCTGTAAGAGAGCTTCGGAAAGGACGTCAATTTTGATTATAGATACTGATGTTCTAATATGGTATCTCCGCGGTAATGAAAATGCACGGGAAGTTGTCGAGGCAAAGATACCTTTTTCAATTTCTGCTGTAACATATATAGAACTTATACAAGGCATGAAGAATAAAAACGAGCTGAGATTATTTAAAAAACAGATGCAAAAATGGAATGTTGACATTATACAAATTAACAAAGAGATTTCCTCACGAGCAATGTTTTATGTTGAAGAATTTGCCCTCAGCCATTCTATGATGCTTGCTGATGCATTAATAGCAGCAACGGTTATTGAGAAAACAGCGGGGTTTTAATTACTGCTAATGATAAACATTATAAGTTCATTCCAAATATTCAGTGCATTAAATTTGAGCCAAGTATTTAGAGAATAAAATGATTTTTTCAATCACGGATTGGCAGAGGATTTAAGGGATTGCACGGATTTAAAAAATCAGTGCAATCCGTGAAATCAGGTTAATCCGTGATTCTAATGGTTTTGAACAAAATTTTTATAATAGGTGATCTGGTTGGAACGGTGTTAGCCCAGTGCCAAAAAATAGAAGATAAGGAGAAAATTATAAATGTCTGGCAGCACATTTGGAAAAGCGTTTCAAGTTACAACTTGGGGAGAGTCTCACGGAAAAGCACTTGGTGTTGTGGTGCAGGGTTGTCCTCCAAATGTTGTTTTAAACGAGGATATTTTGCAAAAAGCGTTAGATAAACGAAAGCCAGGTCAAGGTGGAGTTGCAAGCACAAAAAGACGAGAGCCAGACACGCCAGAGATACTTTCAGGAGTTTTTGAGGGAAAGACTACTGGCACGCCAATCAGCATAATTATAAGGAATCAAGATGCAAAATCTCACGATTACTCAAATATTGCCCAAATCTTTAGACCAGGACACGGGGATATAACCTATCAGATAAAGTATGGCATCAGAGACTATCGGGGCGGGGGTAGGGCATCTGCAAGAGAGACTGCTGCAAGGGTTGCTGCTGGAGCAGTTGCTGAGGCATTTTTAAAGCAATATGGCATTGTTGTAGAGAGTTGCACCTTAGAGATTGGCAAAATTAAAGCTATCAATATTGATAAACTCTTTGCCTCTACCAATTATCTTGAATTTCCTGATGCTAAGACTCTTGAGTTGGTTGAGCAGTTGATTGAAGAGACAAAAAAAGATGGAGACTCTTTAGGCGGAGTTGTTGAGATTGTAGCTAAAAATGTTCCAGCAGGGCTTGGAGAACCAGTGTTTGACAAATTAGATGCTGATATTGCAAAGGCTCTTATGAGCATTGGGGCTGTAAAAGCTGTTGAGATTGGGGCTGGTTGCAATGCTGCTAAAATGACAGGCTTTGAAAATAA
>JADGBE010000028.1 GCA_015231615.1 Desulfamplus sp.
ACTCACCCGTGCGCCACTCTACTCGGCGGTGCAAGCACCACCTTTCTCGTTCGACTTGCATGTGTTAAGCACGCCGCCAGCGTTCATTCTGAGCCAGAATCAAACTCTACAGTTTTTTCTAAACTCTTTATCTATTTCTTTAGATATTTATCTTATTATCTAAGATAAATATTACAAACTTCTTAAAAACTATAACCACTAACCAGTTTTCAAAGATCAAGTTTTTTAGCTATCTTGTTTTAATATTGTTTAAAAGCAAATTCGCTACAAACGGGGGCAACTTATATCTAAAACCATTTCCACTGTCAAGCATTTTTTTATATTCACATATCATTTTAATATTATGCGGATACTATGATTATTTTATGAAATTTCTTTTTCCCTGCTCTAAGTAGAATACTTCCATTACTGATATTTATAGAAGTGATTTTTTGTTCAAACGAATCAACTCTTTTGCCATTTATATAAGCACCACCTTGACTAATAAGACGTTTAGCTTCGCTTTTAGATTGCACAAGTCCTGACATTGTAAAAAGTTCAACTGGTGTAAGTTCTTCATTCTGAATTGAGTTTATATTGCATTCAGAAAAAGGAACTCCATTAGATTCAAGTTCATCTAATTCGCATTTTCTTGGTATTGTGCTTGACGGCATGAGTGTGTTAGCAATATTAGGGCGACCAAACATGCTAACAGTTGCTTCAAAAGAATCTAAAGCAGCTTCTCTTCCATGGGCAATAGTAGTTGCTTCAAAAGCTAAAATAACTTTTGCTGTATTTATTTCCGAACCCTCAAGTTGATCAACTTTGGAAATCTCTTCCATGGGCAAAAATGTAAAAAGCAAAAGAAATCGCATAACATCAGCATCATCGGTATTTATCCAGAATTGATAGTATTCATAAGGAGAGGTTCTCTCAGGATCAAGCCATACAGCACCTTTATGTGTTTTTCCCATTTTGATACCACTGCTTGTTGTGATAAGGGGAAACGTGATACCAAAAGCACTTTTCTGCTGAGTTCTTCTGACTAAGTCAATTCCAGCAACAATATTACCCCATTGATCACTACCACCCATCTGAAGCATACAGTCATATCTTTGCGAAAGCTCCATAAAATCATAGGCTTGTAGAAGCATATAATTAAACTCAATAAAACTTAAACCCTCTTCTGAATCAATGCGCATTTTATAGCTTTCAGCCTTAATCATTCGATTTACACTGAAATGACGGCCAATATCTCGTAAAAATGGAATATAATGTAGGGAAGTCAACCAATCTGCATTATCAAGTAACAAAGCCTTACCATCTGCAAAGTTAAGAAATTTTGAAAGTTGTTTTTTTATTCCCTCTTTGTTTTCATCAATCTGCTCTTGAGTAATAACTTTACGCATTTCTGTCTTACCACTTGGATCACCAATCAATCCTGTTCCACCGCCCACTAATGCTATGGGTCTGTGTCCCATTAGTTGCATGTGTGCCAACGCCATAATACAGACAAGGCCTCCCACATGAAGACTTGATGCTGTAGGATCAAAGCCAATATAGCAAGTTGATTTATTATTAAGATAATCTCTTAACTCTTCTTCATGGGTAACAGCTTCAATAAATCCACGTTCTTTCAATGTGTCAAGGATATTCATCTAATTTAACTCCTTATAAAATCAAACTATATTTTGATATATAACTTGCAAGTTGTTCAATGTTAACCAACTATCTCTTTATTTGTTTGTGTATTCAACTGCTCGAGTCTCTCTTATTACAACAACCTTTATCTGACCCGGAAATGTTAGAGTCGCTTCAATCTTTTGTGCAATATCTCTACTCAATAAAACCGAATCTGTATCAGAAATTTTATCACTTTCAACAAGTACTCTAATCTCTCTGCCCGCCTGTATTGCATAGGTATTTGAAACACCTTCAAAAGAATTTGCAACACCCTCTAACTCCTCAAGGCGTTTTATGTAATTTTCTAAAGTCTCCTTTCTTGCCCCAGGTCTTGCTCCTGATAGTGCGTCAGCAGCCTGCACTATATAATCATAAACACTCTCGGGCATTTTATCTTCATGGTGGGAAGCAATGGCATTTACTACAGCATCAGATTCTCCATGTTTTTTTGCAAGTTTTGAACCAATTAAGGCATGAGGTCCATCAACTTCATGGTCAATTGCCTTTCCTATATCGTGTAAAAGCCCCATACGTTTAGCAAGTTTGATATTAAGCCCAAGTTCGGCAGCCATAACCCCAGCTAAAAATGCAACTTCAACAGAGTGCTGAAGGACATTTTGGGCATAGCTTGTTCGGAACTTAAGTTGACCCACAACTTTAATCAGCTCAATATTAATACCATGCACACCAAGATCAAAAGCTGCTTGTTCTCCAGCCTCTTTTATAATTATTTCAACCTCTTCAGTAACTCTTGCAACAACATCTTCAATTCTTGCTGGATGAATTCTTCCATCAGATATAAGACGAGTTAGAGATAACCTTGCAATTTCCCTTCTTACAGGATTAAAACCAGATAATATAACGGCTTCAGGTGTATCATCAATAATCAAATCAATTCCAGTTGCTGCTTCAAGTGCCCTGATGTTTCTACCCTCTCTTCCAATAATTCTACCTTTCATATCATCACCTGGTAGCTGGACAACAGATACGGTTCGTTCCGCTACAAAATCTCCTGCATATCTTTGAATAGCTGTAGAAATAATCTTCTTTGCCTCTTTATCTGCTCGCTCTTTAGCTTCACTGGTAATTCTTTTAACAAGCATTGCTCCTTCATGTCGAGCTTCATTCTCCATGCTTTTCATAAGTATATCTTTTGCCTGATCAGAGGTTAATCCTGATATCTTTTCTAACTCTTTTTTGGTCTCATCAAGTAATTGTAGATACTCCTGTTCCTTAGCTGTCAATGTTTCAATACGGCTATTTAACTCCTTTTCCTTTGACTGAAACTCAATTTCCCTTTTTTGAAATTGATCTTGACGTTTATCAATATTTTCGATTCGTTGTAAAAGGCGGCGTTCCTCTTTTTTAAGTTCCGCCCTTGCCTCGCCTGTTTCATTATCAAAAGCACTTTTCATCTCAAGAAGACGGCTTTTAGCCTCAAGCTGAGCATCTTTTATAAGAGTTTCAGCTTTTTTTCTTGCATCTTCAATAATACGAAACTCTTCTTTAGTAGCCTCGTCTAAGCGGTATTTTAACTGTTTTATGGTAAGCCAATATGCGATACCAGCTCCGAACGCAGCACCAAATATTGAACTAATTACAACAAAATATTCCATTAATTTATGCTCTCCTCATATTGCGTATATGGTTGAAATAAACCTTACTAAAGTTAAAAATAACAAAAGGAACAAAATATTTAAGATATATTGCACTTTACAATACAATTTGAGAGGAAAAAAGGAAGTGTTTTGATACTTAGAAGAATGAAGGTATGTTTTGAGGATATTGTAAAACCCCCACATTGTGCCGTGTTGCCGATGTCTTTGAACCGAAGGTTCAATATATGGCTCTCCAGTAATACTTTCAGGTATTTCCATCTTAATTGAAGGAAACGCACACCGGTATCAGAGTGAAGACCCTTTTTTTGTAATGTTAGGCAAAGGACATAATGCAATCACAAACATAGCAGGGGTGTAAAACTCTTAAAAACGATCATATCAAAGTCAATAAAAGTTAAGAAAAACTGACTTCAAAATTTATAATAACAGATACTATACAAAGTCAATCACAGATTTCATGTTCAATTTTATCCAGCAATGATGCCGCTCTATCCATTACTTTAGATTCAAAACGCTCATATTGCAATTTAAGCTGACGAAAATCATTGGATAAGTTCATA
The DNA here is from genome assembly GCA_015231615.1 of Desulfamplus sp. Classification (GTDB taxonomy): domain Bacteria; phylum Desulfobacterota; class Desulfobacteria; order Desulfobacterales; family Desulfobacteraceae; genus Desulfamplus. Next base: position 3,842 of record JADGBE010000028.1, read on the forward strand.
GCAGCTAATAGAAGGATTGCTAATCTATTTCTATCCGAACCTGTATATTTAATATGCTTTTCTGCATTTACAATATATTGATGAAGATCATCAATAATTTGCTCAGGATTCTCAACATTACTATCAGGCTTAAATCTGAATTTTATACCGTAAAGGTCAATAGTTATAACTCCATCAATTGACCTCTCCATACCTATAGACCCTTTAGCTTCTATATACGACATCTTCTTTAAAGAATCTCGGAAAAGTTATCAAGTTTAGATAGCAATTTATCTATCTTTGACTGTATAGCAGATTGCTGCTCAATTTGAAGGCTCTCTTTTTCCCTTTTTTCTTTAAGTTCAGATTCAAGAATTTCAACCTTTGATGTCAACTCGGCATTTTCAGCCTGTAAGGTCTGACACAGCTCTATTATAAAATCGACTTTCTCGTCAATATCATTAAACTTTTTATCTATTGCTTCATTTTCCACTTCAACTACCTCACAAATCTTATGGTCAAATATAATTCATAGCATTTCACAAAGTCAAGATAATTTATTAAGCATCTGCTCTGCTTTTTCCAACTCTTCTACAGTATTTACACCCATAACTTCAAAAGGATTATTAGCAATAAAGCACCCTATAGAACTTTTATGTTGAGACGCTATAGAAACCAAATCTGTTAAATAATACTCTTTCTGTACATTATCTGTATCTATTAAATCAAGTGCATAAATTAAAAATTCCTTTTTTATGCAATATATTCCCGAATTTACGGTATTTATTTTTTTCTCTTCAGCAGTTGCGTCAGCTTCTTCGCATATAGCGGTCAGCTTATTATCTTCATTAAATATAAGCCTACCATATCCTTTTGGATTATCAATAGTTACACCAAGTAAAGATATATCATGGTTGTTTTTAATGTGATAATGAACAAAATTTAAAATGGTATCTCTTTTAATTAAAGGCACGTCACCGCATAATATAACAACATGATTAATATCACTTTGCAAAAAAGGAATTGCACTTCTTACAGCATCACCTGTTCCAATAAGCCTTTCTTGTAATGCGTAAAAAACTTTAAATCTACTATTTATCTCTTCTTTAACTAATTCTGACTTATGCCCAACTACAACAATAATATTTTTTTTATCAAATATAGAAGATGCACAGTTAAGGACTAAGTTTATCATACTTTTACCATTAATTTTATGCAGCACTTTAGGAAGCTCTGATTTCATCCTTGTACCTTTACCAGCCGCAAGTATAATAACCGCAATGTTTGTTATATCCATTATAAAATACCTATAATTAGAGTTTAACTTTTATGATTAAAGTCAAAAATAGAGATAATACCCATAATATAAAAAATTGTTTTTACGTTATGAGGTTAAAAAAAGAGGGATACCCTTTAATTTACGAGTATCCCTCAATATTTGATTAATCCCTGAATAAGATTTATGCGTTATAATTAACTATACAATTTCATAAAATAGCTTTTATAACTTCACAATATCTTGAAATCAGGCAACACCTTTTATTGACAGTCTATGAATAGCCCTTCTCAAGGCAGCTTCAGCTCTTACAAAATCAATGTCAGCCGGGACTCCTCCTCCTGCTGAAGACAATCTTTTTTCAGCTCTCTCTTTAGCTTTTTTTGCCCTGTCAACATCAATATCTTTTCTTCTCTCCGCAGATTCTGCCAGAACAGTAACTTTGTTTGGAAGAACCTCAGCAAATCCACCGCTTATAAAGACTGCTCTATCATGTCCAGAGCTATCTTTATATCGAAGAGTGCCAAGTTTCAGTGATGTCAGAAAGGTTGTATGTCCTTTAAGAACACCAAACTCACCTTCTGAACCTGGGGCCACAACAATCTGGGCTTCTTCACTGACAACAGCCTTTGAAGGGGTAACCACTTCTAAAAATATATTCTCAGCCATTTTTACCCCCTGTATTATTTATTACCCTCTCTCATTTTGGCAGCCTTTTCAACTGCCTCTTCAATAGAACCTACCATATAAAAAGCACCTTCAGGAAGATCATCATGTTTACCATCAATAATCTCTTTAAATGATCTTACAGTATCTTCAACCTTTACAAACTTTCCGGGCATACCTGTAAATGTCTCTGCAACATGGAAAGGTTGAGATAGAAATCTTTGAAGTTTTCTGGCACGCTGAACCGTGATTTTATCTTCATCAGAAAGCTCATCCATACCAAGAATTGCAATAATATCCTGAAGTTCTTTATATTTCTGGAGAGTTTGCTGAACTGTTCTTGATACTCTGTAATGTTCTTCACCAATGTAAGCGGCATCAAGAATTCTTGAAGTTGAGTCAAGCGGATCAACTGCTGGATAGATACCAAGCTCTGCAATCTGGCGGGAAAGAACAACGGTACCGTCAAGATGTGCAAATGTAGTTGCAGGAGCAGGGTCAGTTAAGTCGTCAGCAGGAACATAGACGCACTGAACAGCTGTAATTGAACCTTTATCTGTTGATGTGATTCTCTCCTGAAGCTCGCCCATATCAACCGCAAGTGTTGGCTGATAACCAACAGCAGATGGCATACGACCAAGTGTTGCAGAAACCTCTGCACCAGCCTGAGTAAAACGGAAGATGTTATCAATAAATAAAAGCACGTCTTGCCCCTCTTCATCACGAAAATATTCCGCACAGGTCAAAGCAGATAGTGCAACTCTTGCTCTTGCCCCAGGAGGCTCTGTCATCTGTCCGTAAACCAAAGCACATTTAGGAAGAACGCCAGAGTCTTTCATCTCATGGTAAAGGTCATTTCCTTCACGGGTTCTTTCACCAACACCACCAAAAACAGAGATACCACCATGCTGCATGGCGATGTTATTAACCATCTCCATCATAATAACTGTCTTGCCTACACCAGCACCACCAAACATTCCCATTTTACCACCGCGTGGAAATGGAACAAGAAGGTCAATAACCTTAACACCTGTCTCAAGAACCCTTACACTGGTATCCTGATTAATAAAAGCTGGGGCTGGTTTGTGGATTGATCTCATCTTTGAGCGGTCAATGTCTCCAAGACCATCAACAGGTTTTCCTACAACATTCAAAACCCTGCCAAGAGATGCTGCACCTACTGGCATCATAATCGGGTTACCTGTATCCTTGACTGGCATACCACGTTGAAGACCGTCAGTAACGTTCATACCAATACATCTTACAACATTATCACCTAAATGCTGGGCAACCTCAATAACAAGGTTATCCTCTTCATCACTGATAACAGGGTTTGTAACTGTAAGTGCGGTTAGAAGTGGTGGAAGTTTTCCGGGTTCAAATCTAACGTCAACAACAGCACCCAATACCTGTGCTATTTTTCCTATATTTTCAGCCATGTATTCCTCCTGTAAAAGCTGTTAAATTCTATGTATATTCAAAAAATTATCATTTTATGATTAATATTATATGAGGTCAATATTATCCTTTAAGTGCCTCGGCACCCCCAACAATATCCATCAGATCTGATGTAATGCCTGATTGGCGTCTCTTATTAAAAATAGTCTTTAACTCGCCAATCATGTCCTGACACGCCTTGGTGGCATTTTCCATAGCCTTCATTCTTGCACCATGTTCACTGGTTGAGGTCTGAAGCAGTGCATCATATATCTGAATGAAAATATTCTTTGGAAGCATCTCTCCGAGCAGGACATCTGATGATGGCTCACAGATATGCTCTGCAAGATATGCAGCATCTTTACCTGCCTGAGGGGCAGCATCATTTTTTTCCATCTCATCAAGAGAAGGAATAGGCAAAAGCTGTTTTATAACGGGCTCTTGTCTTGCTACGCTCTTGTAATGTGAATATACCAGATATACCTCGTCAACAGCTCCTTCAAGAAAACGATTGATAAGTTTTTGTCCTGAAGTTGATGCCACGCTGAAATCAAATTTACTTCCAACAACCCCTATATATTGGTTATCAATTGTCATTGGGACTTTTTTTGCCCAATCTCTGCCTTTTTTTCCAAAGCAAGTCAATGACACTTCTTTGCCAGCAAGGTTGTTTTTGATAAATTTATCAGCTTTTTCGATAAGGTTAACATTAAAACCACCGCAAAGTCCTCTGTCTGATGTACAGAGAATTACGCTCACCTTTTTTACCTCTTCCTTTGGCACTAAAAGAGGACTTGCCTCTTCCCCAGCCTTTCCTGCAATGCTTCCAAGCACTTCAGCAAACTTTGATGCATAGGGTTTAAAAGCCTCCATGCTCTCCTGGGCACCGCGCAGTCTGGAAGTAGCAACCATTTTCATGGCAGAGGTGATCTGCTTGGTCTTCTTTACACTGCTTATCTTTGTTTTGACTTCCTTTAACGTTGCCATAAATCTACCTTTAAAGCCTTTGAGTTAATAAAAATACTATAAAGAATTCTAAGTAATATCAATACGTTGCACTATTTCTCATAATTAGTGTTTAACTATTTGCAATATAATATTTTAGCAATCTACACAGTTTCTTTGAACTCTTCGTCATAAGCTTCAAGGGCTTTTTTCATTCTGGCTTCAATATCGGCTGTGATCTGTTTTTTGTCTGCAAGTGATGTCAATACATCAGGAAATCTGTTATCAACAAAGGCATAGAGACCTTTTTCATATTTTGTCAAAGCAGCTTTTGGGTATTTATCAAGATAACCTCTGGTGCCTGCGTAGAGAATAAGAACCTCTTTTTCCATTGGGAGTGGTTGGAACTGTGGCTGCTTCAAAATTTCAACAAGCCTTTCACCACGAGTAAGCTGTCTCTGGGTAGCAGCATCAAGATCGCTTCCAAATGCAGCAAATGCCTCAAGTTCGCGATATTGAGCAAGGTCAAGCCTCAAGGTACCAGCAACCTGTTTCATAGCTTTAACCTGTGCAGCACCACCTACGCGGGAAACAGAGAGACCTACGTCAATAGCAGGTCTAATACCTGAGAAGAAAAGACCTTTATCAAGATATATCTGTCCATCTGTAATTGAGATAACGTTGGTTGGAATAAATGCGGAAACGTCACCTTCTTGAGTCTCAATAATTGGAAGTGCTGTTAATGAGCCTGCACCAAGTTCATCAGAAAGTTTTGCAGAACGTTCAAGCAGACGAGAATGGTTATAGAAAATATCTCCAGGGAATGCTTCACGTCCTGGTGGGCGTCTTAGAAGCAGAGATACCTGACGGTAAGCTGCTGCCTGTTTTGAAAGGTCGTCATAAATAATGAGGGCGTGTTCACCTTTATCACGGAAATATTCACCCATTGCACATCCTGCATAAGGGGCAAGATACTGCATAGCTGCTGGTTCACTTGCACTTGCAACAACAACTGTTGTGTATTCCATTGCACCATGCTCTTCAAGTGCTGCTACAACCTGGGCGACTGTAGATTTTTTCTGACCGCAAGCAACATAGATACACTTAACATCAGTATTTTTCTGGGCAATAATGGCATCAACTGCAATAGCAGTCTTTCCAATCTGACGGTCACCAATGATAAGCTCACGCTGACCTCTTCCAACTGGTGTCATACCATCAACAGCTTTAGAACCTGTATAACATGGCTCATGCACAGATTTCCTTGCAATAACACCAGGTGCAACAAGTTCCATATTCATCGTTGCTGTAGCATTGATTGGACCTTTGCCATCAATTGGCTCACCTGTAGTTGTAACAACACGACCAAGAACAGCCTCACCGACTGGAACAGAGGCGATACGATCAGTTCTCTTTACAATATCGCCTTCTTTAATCTTCTTGTCTTCACCAAGAATAGCAATACCAACATTATCCTCTTCAAGGTTAAGGGCAAGACCGAGAATACCACCGGGGAACTCGACAAGCTCCATCGCCTTTACCTTTTCAAGCCCATAGACGCGGGCAATACCATCACCTACAGATAGAACTACGCCTGTTTCGCTAAGTTCTACCTCTTTATCAAAATCTCTTATCTGCTCTTTTATAATCTGGCTTATCTCTTCAGCTCTTATTTCCATTAGACCATTTCACCTCTTTTTAATGTTTCTCTCATATTGAACAGTTGAGTTTTTACACTGCCGTCCAGAACAAGGTCTCCTATCTTTGTAATAATTCCACCAATAAGAGATGGATCCTGCTCAACATCCAAGATAATATCCTTGCCAGTTCTCTTAGCAAGGCCCTCTCTTATCTTTTCAGTTGCCTCATAAGACAACTGTGTTGCAGAAACCAAAGTCGCATGGACAACACCCTTTAACTCATCAGCAAGTTTTTTATAAAATTGACAAATTTCACGCAAAAATCCAATACGTCCCTTATCAAAAAGCAACATAATAAAGGATTTGATGATGCGAGAAGAGTCGGTCTTTTCAAGAACAGCAGCAAGAACATTTCTTCTGTCATTTTTATCAAACAGTGGATTTGTTATTGCTTTTTCAAGCTCGACACTGCCATTGAAAAGTGAAACAAAAGATTCAAGCTCGTCTGTGTATTTCTCTGCTTGACCATCTTCTTTACCGATAAGCATCAACGCTTTGGCATAACGCCTTGCAACAGCTAAATTTTTCATGATGCCACCACCTTATCCAAGTATTCATCAACTAATCTATCTTGATCCTCAGAAGATATTGATTCCTTTACAAGCAGTTCTGCCTGTGCAAGGGCTTTTTCAGCGATCTCTTGCTGTAATTTGGCTTTTGCAGCTTTAAATTCTTGCTCAATATTGCGTTTTGCACTCTCTTCGAGTTTTATAGCCTGTGCTTCAGCCTCAGCAAGAATCCTCTTTTTTGCATCTTCTCCCTGACGAACATAATCTTGCACAATTTTTTCAGACTCTTTGCTTAACTCTGCAATTTTATTTTCGTATTCTGATAGCATCTTTTGTGCATCTGCCTTTTTCTGTTCAAGGTCTGCAAGTTGCTCTTGAATATCACTTATACGTGATGAAAAAAACTGTGCAACCGGCTTTCTTGCAATATAAAAAAGCACGCCTGCAAGCACAAGAAAGTTAAGAACTTTATAGGTATCTGTTGCCACCCAACCCTTTGCTTCACCTCCGCCTTCAGAAGCGGCTAAAGCGATACCTGCAAATACAAAAAATATGGCTGAAGCAACAGGAAGAGTTGTTCTGAAAAGGCTTTTCATTGTTTCTTCAATTTTCATTAACACGCCCTCCCAAGTATTTTTTCGCCAATTGCTTTGGCAAAAATATCAACCTCTTTTTCCAGTGCAAGTCGAGCCTTTTCAGTCTCGTCAGCTACTTGACTACGAATTGCTGCAAGGTTTGCCTGAGCCTTTTTGTTAATTCTGTCAAGTATCTCTTTCTCTTCCTGTGATGCCTGTTCCACAAAAGTCTCTTTATGTTTGAGTCCTTCTGCTCTGGCTTTTTTAAGACCTTCTTTATAGGCATTATCCTTATCTACAGCGTTTGATGAAAGGTTTTGAACACCCTTTTCAAGACTGTCAATCTTCTCCTTACGTTCAAGGAGAATTTTGCGGATAGGCTTAAATAGAACCAGATTTAGGGCATAAAGGAGAAAAAGGAAATTGATGATCTGAATGAACAGAGACCCATCAACACTAACCATAGATTTTCCCTCCGCCAGTTAATAATTAATATTATGCAACACACTATTCACTATGCCATACCTAATTCTTAATAGATATGACTTAAATACAATAAATATAACAAGCTGTAATTAAAGAAAAACTTTTTATTAAACTATTTTTGAGTGAAATTATTGATGACTATTAAAAACAGGCAAAAATTCAAAAAAGTTGAGTATCACCAAGATGCTTTTTTGTCAACATGCAAATCATCTTGATAATTAATTCTGATTTTTAGCATTATAAGTATATACTGATAGCACTTTAAAATTCGAGAATACAACAAGAGTATGTTAGTATTATCAAACCACAACAAATCTACGCATACTAATATTTAATAACACACCGATTCCAATCATATTAGTTACAACAGAAGAGCCACCGTAACTTATCAAAGGAAGAGGTACACCAACAACAGGAACAAGACCCATAACCATACCGATATTAATGAAAATCTGCCAAAAAATCATAATTGTTATACCAAACGCAAGAATAGAACCAAACATATCCCTACAGCAGTAAGCGATATTAAGCCCCCATAAAAGCAACATAAAATATAGAAATAGAAGTACACAACACCCAATAAGTCCCCACTCTTCTGCTAAAACAGAAAGTATAAAATCTGTATGGTGTTCAGGTAAGAATGCAAGAGCATTTTGAGTGCCTTTCAAAAAACCTTTACCAGATAACATACCAGAACCAATCGCGATCTTGGATTGAATGATATGATAGCCAGCACCAAGAGGGTCTCTGTCTGGATCAAGAAATGTGAGAACTCTACCCTTTTGATACTCTTTTAAAACAAACACCCATGCAAGGGGAACAGCAGATATAGCTACAATAAAACATGAGAAAAATACGTTTTTTTTAACTTTGACAAAAAGAGTCATTGAAGTTGCAATAAAAAGAAGAAGTAGAGCTGTTCCAAGGTCAGGCTGGAGTAGTACCAATAAAAAAGGGAAAAATAGAAGCAACGCTGGCTTTATAAGATATTTAAAAGCAAGTCCTGATTCAGAAATAATACCTGAATATACAGATGCAAGCACAAAAATTAATGAAAGCTTCATAAGCTCTGATGGCTGCATGGTTAATGGACCTAAAGCAAGCCAACGCCTTGAACCCGCAACATATTTACCAAATAACAATACTGCAACCAAAAGCCCAACGCAAATTATGTATGCAACAAGACTTCCTCTATCAAATAACTTATAAGGAATGGCAAGCGATAGCAGCACAATAGTAAAGCTACCAGCAATCCAGATCATCTGCTTTTGAAAAAGCAAGTGCATAGGACCTCCTGGCTCTCCAGCATTAACAGCACTATAAAGCACAGATAGACCTAACATGCCAATTAAGAAGGTAATTAGCATCAGTCCCCAATCAAAATTTTCAATAAGTCGTCTATCAAACACAAAAAATACCCACAAAAAAGTTACTTAAACGTTTTTAAATTATAAAATATAGCCAAATAGAAATATGTATTAGAATTTCTGCAAAACTTGAATTGACTCCTTGGTACGATGGATAGCAAATGTTTTTTTCAGGAGGTGTCAATTATACCATTTCTCCAATATTAAATTGTCCCACCTTTAACACTCGGAAGAATTCCCTTAATTTGCAACCATGTTCGCAATACCTCGCTTGCAACAGGTGCAGCAGCCGTTGAACCGTGTTCGCCATGCTCAATTATTACGGAAACTGCAATAACAGGATTTTGTGCAGGTGCATAGCATACAAACCAAGCATGATCTCTTAAATGACGGGCAAATTTACGATTACTATCTCTATCACTTTTTTTAAGACTAAACACCTGGGCAGTTCCTGTTTTTCCTGCAATATCAACACCTTCTATACGAATCTTTTTTGCGGTGCCACCTTCACTTTCAACAACATTTAAAAGCCCCTCTTTAACAATTTTAAGAGTCTGTTTACTGGCTGGAATAGCTCCTAATATTTCACTTTTTATATCTAAGCGACTCTCTAATGAACCATTATAATCTTGCGTGAATTTCAATATTTTGGGGCGATAAATAGTTCCATTATTACCTATTGCTGCAATAAACATAGCCATTTGAAGAGGTGTTGCCAAATTGAAACCTTGACCAATAGCAATCGATAAGGTTTCTCCTCCTTGCCATGAATTACCAAATCGCCGCTTTTTCCATGCTGCCGTAGGAATAAGACCAGAACGCTCATTAGCAAGCTCAATATGGGTCAACTTACCAAGACCGCATCCATTTGCATATTTAGCTAAATTATCAACTCCAATAGCCTCTCCAGAACGGTAAAAATAGACATCACAAGATTTTTCAAGAGCTGATATAATATTTACTCTACCATGACCCCACTTTTTCCAACAATGATAGGTTCGGTTACCATATTTATGATAACCCGGACAAAAATAGGTAGTATGTATGTCTACTGCCTCCTCTTCAAGTGCGGCGATTGCTGTAACAATTTTATATGTAGATGCTGGAGGATATTCACCTTGAATAGCCTTATTTGACATTGGTTTACCAGGGTCTGACATAAGAGCTTTCCACTTTTCACTTGAAATACCTCCAATAAAATCATTAAGATCAAATGAGGGTGAGCTAACCATAGCCAAGACATCACCATTAGAAGGGTCAATAGCAACAACTGCCCCTGTTTGTCCTTCCATTATTGACTCTGTCTTTTGCTGAAGAGTTGCATCAATAGCCAAAAATACATTCTTCCCCGGAATTGGCTCAACAGTATTTATTACACGAACTAAACGCCCACTTGCATCTACCTCGATCTGTTTGCCTCCTCTTTTACCATGCAAAATATGTTCAAATGCCCTCTCTGAACCATATCTGCCAATCAAATCACCTGATCTCACATCAGGGTAGAAGTTATTCTCAATCTCCTGAGAATTTATTTCGCCAAGATAACCAATAAGGTGGGCAGCACTTTTCTTATATATGTAATTACGCATAGGCTCAATTTCTACCCTAACACCGGGTAGATCAAAACTATGTGCTTCTACTACAGCAAGCTGATCTCTTGTAATATTTTTCTTTAGCACAATCGGTTTGTAAATTGAGACTTTTTTACCAGCATCAACTCGTTCCATTAGTTCTTCTAAAGTTATTCCCGTAAACTCAGCTAATTTTGCAATAGTCTCATCAACTGGTTCCGCATCTTGCAATACAATTTTTAAGTCAAATGATGGGATATTATCAACTAATAGAGTACCATTTCTATCATAAATCATGCCTCGTGGGGCAGGCACACTTTGAAGCCTAATACAGTTATTTTCTGAAAGCCTTCGATACTCATCACCCTCAACAATTTGAAGATAGACAAATCGCAAGAGCAAAAGAGAGAAAGCAGCTAAAATTATAATGGCTACATTCATAAGTCTTTTTTTCAGCCATTCCCTGTCTGGATTCTTCATACAATACCTTTTGAATCTAACCTATCACATAAATTATGTAATCCATGAATTAGAACAATAGATATAGGTATAACAAAAAAAGCCAAAAGACTCTGTTTTCCAGCAAAAACAATATCTTCTATTGAGATAGCATCACGACCATATCTAACAAAAAATGAAAAAAATAGAAAACTATTTTCCATAATAACAGAAAAAGCACTTATACAGGGGAGAAAAATAATATTACCACGATGTATAAATCTTTTAAGAAACTGTATAAGTATAAATATCCATATATAGGCAAATGTATATAGTCCAAAAGGGGCATCAGAAAGACTATCCATCAAATAGCCGACAAGAATTATTCCACCAACTACTAAGATAGAGTTGGAGCACATAAGGGATAGGAACAGTACAACTATAAGTATTAGATCAAAAAAGCCAGAAAAAATAGGAAGAGATGGGATTATAGAAGTTTGTATCATGATTAGACTCAAGGATAGAAGAACATGAAAAAAGCATTTTATCATTGTTTATCATTGTTCCCCTTTTTTTTGTAGCTTTGGCGATGTCTCTCTTTTTGAAGGCTTCTCCAATGCTTCTTTATTTGGTATATTTCCATAACCTTCTCTATTTGAAGGTTTTTCTAAAGCAGCTTTTTTTGTTGAGATATTGGACTGCTTAGATGATCTATTCTTAACAGATTTTTTAACAGATTCTACTACATTCCCCTCCTCTTGTAGTGGTAAATCTTTTTCTTCTATATTGCTATTTATAGAATCTTCTTCATCCTCTATCATATAAAGTTGATTGCTATCAATTGCTGTATCTGTGGGTTTACTTGAGACAAGAACCTCTTCTAACTTATCAAAATCAACAAATGTCTTAATAAAAATCATCTGGAAAAGATCAGAATTATCTTTTTTTATCTCAAGAACCTCTCCAATTCTTAATCCTTTTGGGAAAACCTGATCTAACCCTGAAGAGATTATAATATCTCCCTGCATAATCTCATCTTTCCTTAAAGCATATTTAAAAAGACATCTATCTGTATTGTTACCTTGAACAATACCTCTTGCTCTTGAACTTTGCACTAAGGCATCTACTGCACTATTACGATCAGTAATTAGAAGCACTCTTGAAAATTTTTCTGAAACCTCTACAGTCTTTCCTACTACACCCTCAGAAACAAGAACGGGTAACCCTTTTACAATACCGTCTCTACCACCTTTATTAATCATAAGTGTTTGGAACCATGGAGATGGGTCTCTTCCAATTACCTTTGCCGCAATAAAAACATGGTCAGAAACATCGTCAAAGTCAATAAATCTTCTAAGACGGCTATTTTCAAGTTCAAGCTCTTTACACCTATTTTGAGAAGCCATTGCAATGGCAAGCTGCCTCTTTAGTTCAATATTTTCCTCACCAGCAGAAACAGATGCAAAATAGATATACCAAATATCAGCACACCACCTAAATGAAGCTGAAACCGCCATTTGAAAAGGTGAAATAAGAGATATTGCAATACGCTTAACACCATTTTCAGTCAAAGAGTTACGACTGCTAACAGTTAGTATTGTAAAAGTTGTTGCCACAAAGAGGACAATCCCTATAAGAAATGCCGTTTTTCTTGAGAACATTGAATTAAGTAATAACCACTTCTCTTAAAATATCCATAGCATCCAATGCCTTACCACAACCAAGTGCCACAGTTGAGAGAGGATCTTCTGCTATAATAATTGGAAGACCTGTCTTCTCTCGTAAAAGTTTATCTAAATTCTTTAAAAGTGCCCCACCACCAGTTAAGACAATACCATTATCGACAATATCTGCTGCAAGCTCAGGAGGGGTCTGTTCCAAAACAATCTTAACTGTCTCAACAATAGCGTCAATTTGTTCAGAGATAGACATACATATCTCTTCTGAATCAATTTCTAAAATTTTTGGAACACCAGAGACTAAATCACGCCCTTTAATCTCAATAGTCTCAATCATATCGTCATCAGGATATGCATTACCGATTGTTGTTTTAATAATCTCTGCGGTTCTTTCTCCAATAAGCATATTATACTTTCTCTTTATATGCTGAGTAATAGCCATATCCATTTTATCACCAGCTATCCTTATAGAACGGCTTGTAACAATACCTGCAAGAGAGATAACAGCGACCTCTGTAGTACCACCTCCAATATCAACAACCATGTTACAAGTTGGCTCTGTTACGGGAAGCCCTGCCCCGATAGCAGCAGCCATTGGTTCTTCAATAAGATATACCTCTCTTGCCCCAGCAAGTTCAGCAGACTCTCTAACCGCCCGTTTCTCAACCTGAGTAATACCAGATGGTACGGCAATTACAATTCGAGGCCTTACAAGAGTTCTTCTATTATTATGAACTTTTCTAATAAAATGTTTAAGCATTGCCTCAGTTACCTCAAAATCGGCAATTACTCCATCTCGCATTGGACGTATGGCAATAATATTGCCAGGAGTTCTTCCAAGCATCTTCTTTGCTTCAATACCAACTGCAAGCACTCTATTTTTTGCTCTTTTATCTGTTCTTACAGCAACCACTGAAGGTTCACTTAAAACTATTCCCTTACCTTTGACATATACAAGCGTGTTCGCAGTACCAAGATCAAGTGCTAAATCGCTTGAAAATACACCAAGAAGAGAGTCCCATATAAGGTTCATATTACCCCTTCCAATGAAATTAAAATAAATAGACTAACGCCATATAAGAAACTAATTATAAAAAATTAATAAAATACGTGTGATAAAACCACACTATTTAAAATATACTCTTGAATTAAAACGTTACGTTGCTCTCAAAAAACAATAAGGTGCGTCATAATTTGCGTCATAATATAAAAACCCTCTGCTAACAGAAAAGCATCTTTTTTACAAGAAGAAAAAATGTAGATAACGCATATTTAATTTATTATCTTTAACATAATAGGGATAGCTGTAAACGCACCAATAGTTGCTCCTATATTTGTAAAGACAACAACGAGCAAAATTCTTGTAACACTATTGCGCCAAAATCCTCTAACAGACATAATATCAATAGGGATTGACTCAAGGTCTCTAACTTTTGGTTTTCTTGTGATTGCTTCAACAAGTCCTGAAACCCAGCCTGCTGCAATCATTGGATGCAAAATTGTTATAGGTGCTGCAATCATAGCCGAAATAATACTGTAGGGATGCGCAAGTGCTACAAGAGAGCCTATACCAGCAAATAAGCCATTTATTCCAATCCAAAGCCAAATCATATCTGTTCCAGTTTCGCTGCCCTTCATAAAAAAACCTGCGGCAAAAAGAACCACAATTAGTCCAGGAATCAGCCACTTTAATGTTTTAGTAAAAAGATCAGGCTCTGGCAACTCCTCAAGTTTTGAGATGTCAATATCTTGATATGAAGAGCTACTTCTATTGCTCTCTACAAAATTTTGTTTATCACCCCTTTCCCCTAAATAGCTATTATCAACTCCTATATAGCGTTTAATCCCTGCAAGATGTCCAGCACCTACAACAGCAACAATCTTTTCTCCTGGAGCTATTCTTATTTTTTTAGCAAGATATTGATCCCTCTCATCAATAAGTACCCTCTCTATTATTGGATGTTCTTTTTTGACATCTGCTAAAAGGGTTTGCAAAATATCTTCTTGCTTCATCTTTTCAATCTCTTCTTCAGTTATATCTTCTGAACTGAAAAGAGAGAGAATTAACTGGAACATTAATTTAATCTTTTCCCAAAATCCCATGCTACGCCATACCCGTGTAATTGTAATTTGAACTTCACGATCAACAGGTATAATCTCTGCATTCTCTATACTTGCAGCTTCAATGGCATTTATCATCTCTTGTCCGGGCTTTATATCAAATTTTTGAGCAATTCGTTTCTGGAAAGATGCAAGCATCAAATTTATAAGAAGAAACATAGATTTTTTTTCTCGAATAACTTTTACAATATCCATATTTCGCCAGCTATCACTATCTCGAATAGATTTAAGCCTTGTAGCACAAAGCTCTACACATACAGTATCTGGTTTCTCTCTATGAATCACCTCTTTTACAAGCTCCGCACTCTCTTTTGATACATGAGCTGTGCCAATAAGAATTATATTTTTTCCATTACAAACAAATTTTTCAACCATTTTGTTCTCTATCCAGCGGTTATTTTCTTCCATCAAGAAATATATCCTTTTTGCCATATTGGTTATTATAAATTTTTTCTGAAATAACTCTGAAAAGTTAATTTCATCTGTTTTTGACCTGATAAATTCTATAGGGTGAATATTTTAACAGGCTTTTACACGTTTTTTTTGAAAAATGAATCGGGGTAAAAATGCAATGATGACAATGAATAAATAGCACCATTTTTACTTACAAGTTTTGAAATAGCATCTGCAAAACCGATAGTTGAGCCAGAAGCCATGGCAACAACTGCCAATAGTTTCATACTTGAAAAATTACGCTTTAGGAAAACGGGGAAAATCCCGCCTGCAAATATAGTAAAGAGAGATAGAAAAAAAAGATTCATAGTGTCCTCAATTTAATGGTGGAATCAAAGTGCAAATTTATATATTGTAAGGACTCTTATCAGTCAAGCACCATTTAAGTTTAAAAGGTTAATTGCGAACTACCTCTACACGAATAGGGTTTTTACGCCATTTTTATAAAATTACATAAACAATAATTAACGGATATAGATAAAATTGGAATCACAAACAGGTAAGTCAAAACCAAAACAGATAGATTTGTCTAAAGAACAAGAAAAAGCTATAGCTCACTATGGAACGCCTGCATTAGTAGTTGCAGGGGCTGGCTCAGGAAAAACAAGAACTCTTACAGCCAAAATAGTTGATATTATAAACTCTCCTAACGCCTCAATTGCCTCATCAAAAAGAGTTCTTGCAATAACATTCACAAATAAAGCAGCAGATGAGATGAAAAGCCGTTTGTATAGCCTTACAGGAAAAGGGTATGAAGAGTTCCCTTGGGTTAGAACCTATCACTCTGCCTGCCTTATCATATTAAAAAAACATTGCGAATTTCTTGGGTATTCACATCCTATACAGATATGTTCACTTTATCATCAAAAAAAGATAGCAACAGAGATATTGGTCAATAACAATCTTGATAAAAAACATGCCTCAAATCTTTTATCTGTAATCTCACGGGCAAAAAATTCAGGAAATCCTGAACGCTATTTTGATGAAAAACCCAGAATGACAGGCATACCAGTTAAGGTCTATGATCTTTTTAAAAAGTATGAAGAGAAGTTAATGGCTGCCAACAGTGTTGATTTTGACAATATTCTTCTTAAAGCAAGGGATATTTTACGAGATTACAGCAAAATAAGAGATTACTACCGAAATTATTTTACCCATATTTTGGTTGACGAGTATCAAGATACCAATAATCTTCAAGATGAGCTTACACGTCTTCTTCTTGGGGAGCATGGCAACCTATTTTGTGTAGGTGATGATTGGCAGGCAGTTTATGGGTTTCGTGGTAGCAATGTTGACCATTTTCTTGAATTTTCAAAAAGATATAACAATGCTAAGATTTTTAGACTTGAGCAAAATTACCGCTCTGCAAATGAGATTGTTCAAACTGCAAATGGGCTAATTGATTTTAACAAAGACAAAATGGATAAAAAATGTTTTTCGATAAAAAAAGGTGGTGTAGTTGAAATACACTCATTTTATTCAGATTCTGATGAAGCCCAATGGATTACAAGCAGAATCAAAGCTCTAAATCAGCGAGGCGATGGCATTCCATTTGATAAGATTGCGGTAGTTTATAGAACAAAATTTTGTTCTCTTCCATTTGAGAAAAATTTTCGTATGTTCAAGATTCCATATAGACTTATGGGTTCACAGGGTTTTTTTGAGCGTATGGAGATTATGGATATTAATGCCTATCTTGCAGCAGCCGTATTTCCACGAGATGATGTCTCTTTTGATAGAATTATCAATACACCCAAACGAGGCATTGGTCCAGCAATGGTAAAGAAGATAGGTGATCTCAAACATGGTGCTTTTGCTGAAAACAGTCATAATATAGAAGCAGACAAAACAAGCGGTTACAAAATAGAGACGAACAGGAATATTATCTCACATGGTGCAACTCTTCAAGATTGTGCAAGATTGATGGTAAAAGAGAGGATTATCTCCAAAAAAATCCATGAAAAGCTATCTGAGCTTCTTGCCATACTTGATGAAATTCGAGAATTAGAACCAGCAAAAGCTATTGATGTAGTTATTCAGAAGACAAATTATTACGAATATTTAAGGCAACAGGTAAAAACTCAAGATGAATTTATATCTAAAAAAGAGAATTTAGAACAGTTGTGGCACACTGCCCAAGAAAAATCCACAATCGTTGAGTATCTTGAAGAGGCAGCTTTGATAAGAGAAGATAGAGATGACTCAGATGATAAAGAGAATGGGGTCGCTCTTTTGACTATTCACTCTGCAAAAGGTCTTGAGTTTGATACTGTTTTTGTTGTTGGCTGTGAGGAGCAGCTATTTCCACACTGGCGTTCAATTGATTTGGGAGATAAAGCTATTCAGGAGGAGAGGCGACTTATGTATGTCGCAATGACAAGGGCGGAAAAACGGCTTTATCTCTCTTATACAGGTTACAGAAAAGGGCAATATTGCATGAAAAGCAGGTTTATTAACCAAATTGAGGAGTGTCTTAGTTGACAATAGAGTTCCTGCAAACTTGAATTAATCCCTTGGTTTACTGGATAGAAAATGGGTTTGCAGGAGTTCAAATATTAATTTGGGTAAAATCCGTGCATTGATGTGAAAAATTTGTAATTTTACTTAATTGTTGAACAAAAAATTTAAAGGGTATCTATGAACAATATATTTTAATCTCTACTGTATGATGTTGCTAACCTTCTATTTCCTATGAATTAGAGAGTTGGCATATCTATTGCTAATATTTAAGTTTCTATAATGTTAATGTCATAATAGACATAAATTTAAGATGCAAATTATTAGGTAAAGAATAGTTGCCTACAACTTATAAAAACTTGATAAAAGCAATTTTATACAGGGAGATAATAATATGAAAATAGCTAAGATTACAAAAACAGTTGGTTTAACTCTTGCTGCTCTAACTATGATGCTTTCTTTCAAACCAATAGTTGCGGCTGATAAAGTTATAAATAGAGATAATCAAATTGAAGAGGTTATAGTTAAAGGTACTGTAGTTAAAGCTGAAGATGTATGTGGTATTATTGCAAAAGAGAATATATACATAATTCCATGTGATCAGGTTGATGGGTTTGATGATAAGATGGTTAATGTAATTGGTATGGTTACTGAAGAGGGTGATGTCCAAACCATTGATGCAACAAGTGTACAAACTATTAAATAAAGCGTTGAGATGTATAATTCACAGATATTTGGCAACTTTCTAAGGCCTGAATATTTAAACAGGCTCTAAGGAGAGAAAAAAATGAATCACAAAATTCTTTATTTGAGTCGAGAAGATGTTAAAAATGTTGGGCTTTCAATGGCAGAAATAATAGAGGCTGTTGAAAAAGGATTTGTTGAGATGGGTAATGGCAATGTAGAGATGCCTCCTAAACCCGGAATTCATCCTGGTTTAGGTGGAGATAACTTTATTCACGCTATGCCAGCATATATTCCAGCAATGAAATCGGCTGGTATTAAATGGGTTAGTGGCTACCCGGGGAATCAGCAAAAAGGGCTTCCATATATAATGGGGCTGTTAGTTTTAAACGATACAGAGACAGGAATACCTCTATCTATTATGGATTGTGCATGGATAACTGGAATGAGAACTGCTGCTGCATCTGCTGTTTCTGCAAAGTATCTTGCAAGAAAAAACGCCTCCACAATCGGTATCCTTGCCTGCGGTTTTCAAGGACACACAAATCTTGAGGCAATGAGTGTATTGTTTCCGTTAAAAAAAGTTAAGGCTTTTGACCCAAGCAAAGAGAACAGAGAAAAATTTGCGGAATATGCTTCAAAAAAACTTGGACTTGAAACAGAAATTGTTGAAGACCCCAAAATGGCAGTTACAGGGAGCGATATTGTAGTTACATCAGGACCTATTTTAAAAGTTCCGCATGCAACAATCAAAGCTGGCTGGATTGATGAAGGAACGTTTATCTCTTGTGTGGATTTTGACTCATACTTCTCAAGAGATGCTCTAAATGAAGCCTCAAAATGGACAACTGACAACATTGACCAATATAACCATTACAAAGATAAGGTTGGCTATTTTCAAAACTGTCCCAAAATCTATGCTGAACTTGGTGAACTTGTAACAGGTAAAAAAGCTGGTCGTGAGAGTGATAAAGAGAAAAATTTTGCAACAAACCTTGGTCTTGCTATGGAAGATATGGCTGTAGCCCCACTTGTTTTTAAAAAAGCTGTAGAAAAAGGGGTTGGAATCTGGCTACCTATGTGAGAGATGTTTGTCCTCCTGCAGAACTCATTTTGTATTCAATAAAATCAATGGGTAAATCCAAGTTTTGCAGGAAATCTAAAATATATACTCCAAACGGTCATAAAAATAGTCAATATTTACGAGAACGCTCTAACTACCATCGATGTTGCTTAAGTTCATATTTGTTAGTTGAGTGATTAAACTCCTCTCTAAATACAAAACCTTCACAATCAGTTTTAAGAACTTGCTTATGATACCTAAATTGAATCACTGTTCCAGCAGGCAACATACTACGCCGTATATCAAGCTCAGGTATCTCTTGTTCTCTTTTGTAAATTGCCATTACAATGCTATTTAGCTCTTTTTTCTCTTTCTCTAAACTCTGTTTCTGATCTTGATATTGCTTAATTTGTTGGGAATTTTGCATGAAGATAGTGCCATATTTATCAACGCTTGCCTCATACTCTTTCTCTTTTTGCCGTTTTATAACTCTAAGTTCAGCTATCTTATCCACATCGTCCTTAGTTTTCTGATTTTTAGATAGATTTTTTATCTCTTGATCAATTGCAGCAATATCTTTTTTTTCTATTTTTTCAAAAAGTTCGCGTGATTTTTCCTGAACATCTTTAATTTTAATATCAATTAGCTCAATATCGCTGTTTAACTCTTCAATTCTCTTTTTGTAGGCAACTACTTCTATAGAATCACCAAGAATAAACTTACATTTTTCACCAACTGTAACTTTTTTCAGTATGATCTTATTTTTTGCACGAATCACAGAAGCTACTATTTTAGCATCACTTATCCTAAATATATCATCACTTGTAATTATAGAGTGGTATATTTTAATAAAAGAGGTGTTTGTATCATCACTGTGTAGTTGAACTGCAATGCTCTTTTCGCTGCTAACTACACTATTTTGAATGGATTTGAGGTAGATATTGCCTTTAGAGATAATTTCACCATTGATGGTATCCTCCTGAACAGTAATGTCATCGGTCGCTCTTACCTTGCCTTTAATATTTCCAGCCTTTAATTGACGACAGCCAAGAGTAACTCCATTTTCTATTGTCCCTTTAATATGGAAATCACAATCATAAATTAATTCAGTAGTATGCTTAGATGAAATAGAGTTTTGCGAATTATCTTTAATGCTCTTATTAGCAGCTATTATATGTTCAGGAGTTAGATCAGAATCAATATAAATAAATGAAGCCAAAGAGATAACTCTATTCTCTGAAAAGTTAGGGACTCCATCACATGAGGCAACAAAGCTGTTATCATTACGTGTAACATTTTCGCCTTTAATAATTGTAAGAGGAGTTATCATAGATGGGGCAACAAAACAGTGATTAACATTGAGACCAGAATTGCCTTTAATTTTTTGCAGCGTAATAAGTTTTGACCCTTTTTTAACAATAGATGAGAAAATTCCTCCCGCAATTTCTTTTGAAGAGTTCGTATTAAAATGAAATTTATATTTCATCTGGGCAGGAACTGGCTCGTCCCCTTTAGCCAGCAAAATTGATTTTTCAGGTTTTACTTTATTGGTAATTAAACTATCAATTGCAGAGTTGACTCGTCCATATCTTATTTTTTTATGGTATAGCCAGATAATGATATTATCTTTTGTCATACTCTTAGGAACAGGTTTTATTACTTTGATGTAAGCCTCAATATTGTCTTTTGAATATGACAACTCAAAATATTGATCCATCTCGTTAAAAAGCTCAATGTGGGCATCGCTAAGATTTAATCCTAATTTTAGATTGATTCTCTCAATCTTATACTCCATCTGCTTTTTAACGATCCGTTTTCGATCTCGTTCAGAAAGCCCAAAATCTTCAACTAAAATATCCCCAATCCATCGAGGTTTTAATTTTTGGTTTGCAACCTCGATCGTTTTATTACCAGAACTACTTTGACCATCTGTTGATTTACGATAATTTTCAAGTTCTTTTGCCTGAATTTTGAGAGCTTCAACAACCTGTCTCTCATCAAGAAGACGCTCTTTTAATATCAATGCTCCAAACATTGCGTTCTTCTCTTTCTCTTCTATTGAAGATTGACCAACTTCTTTAAGAGTCTCTTCCCAATCCTCCTCTAAAACTCTATTTTGTATAATTAATATCTCATTTCGTGTCTCAGGAGTGATCTGTTGCTGCTCAACAAGAATATCACCGATAATATGGTTTTTATTTGTTTGTTTGTATCTTTCTGTCTGTTCATCAAGAGCCTTATTTACGATCTCTTGAGTTGTAAAGTCGTTATTTACGGCTATCTCTCCAAATTTACGATCTTGAACTTTGATCTCTAAATGCTCTGCACTGCTGTGTAGAAATTCTAACTGAGAATCTTGTATAAAAACAGACTCTACAAGAATATCATCAATATTTCTCTGACAAGATGCTAAATAGTCATTGGTCAAATCCTTTAATATTTTTGAAAATACGCCTTGTAGCTTTTCATTTGCCTGTTTTATAGATATCGCATCATGCTTTTGTAGTTTTAGCTGCTGAATAGTGGTATTTTTTGCAAATTGCTGGGCTAATTTTATGATAATCTGGTTATATTTAAAAATCTCTTTGTTGATAATTGGACCAATCTCTTTAAGAGACAAAGAGTCAAAGTAGCTGCATACCTCTTCAAATGGTAATTGAGCCCCGTTATTTAGCTGTTCATCAAATATATTTTTTATCTGATTGTATAACTCTTTTGAAAGATAGTTTTTTTCTAAGACAATTTTTAATTTACGCCTGTTGTAATTATAAAGTAGTAAGGTTGCCCTCTCTTTATTTTTTTTAGATTCTGAAACCATCTTAATAATCTCTATCCATCATAAATTCATATCTTCCATAATCTTGAATTTCAACTTGATAATTTCTATTTTCAAAACAGGAAAAAAAATGACCTGCCTCACTAAACCTTTGAAAGCTAACAAAAATATCTATTCCATTTCCTGATATTGACTCCTGCATTAAATGCAAAGTTACCGAAATGAGCATTGAGGCTATCATCTGAATAATATCAATAAGTTTGACTCTTGGTGTTATAAGTTTGAGACGAAATGTCAATGGAATTTTCCAAAGAGACTCCATATCCCATGAGACATCCATAATTTGCATTCTGTTAAGTGAATATTCTCGATTGTTTTTATATTTTTCGCAATACTCTCTATGAAAAGATACGCCATCTTTATTTAACAAGGCAAGGCACGAATCTAATCCGGGTAATGGATTACAGCACCTTGAAAATTTATGAATATCTCGCTCAATCTCTGAAATCGTTAATATAAATCTTTTAGGTTCATCTTTTTTCCCCTTAATCTCCCATAGAACTTCTCTTGGCATATCTATAGATTGCCCCACACTTGTAAAAAGTTCGTCAATATTTTCATATCCTTTGTATGTTAAAAAATGGGGCATTACACTGCTATTTAAAAGTTCTTCGATAAAACCATGAGGTTCCATTGCCTGAGTCATAATGCTTTTGCCAATATCTCTTGCAAAGCTATCGCGTTTTTTTTGAAGTTGCCTATTTACAGCACCTCTTGCCTTTGGAGTTTTACATCTGCCTTCCATATCTGCGATTATCTCAATTGGCTCACTTGATGTTATAATCTCAATTATATCACCATCTTTTAATATATGACCTCTATTAACTACTTTGTTATTAACTTTTGCATAATCGCATCTATCACCGAGCCAGCTATGAACTTTATATGCAAAATCAAGAACAATGCTCCCTGTTGGAAGGTATTGTATATCTCCTTTAGGTGTAACAACAAATATTTTATCATCTTCCGTCAACTGGCGGATCATATTTTTTCTGTTTACTGGATTTCCCTGATACTCTCCGATATTTTTTAAAATATCGGTAATTGCTTTTCTGTATTCCATTGTATTTTCAGGTTCATTCCAATGTAGAAGCAACCCTTTACGGGCAACACGCTCCATCTCTGTTGTTCTAATTTTTATAAGATACCTTCGCTCTTTATGTAGGATTCTAAAATGAAGGCTACGATAGCCACTTATCTTTGGGTTTGCAATGTAGTCTCGGATAGTTTTAGGTACAAGAGAGCAGACTCTGGTTATCATACCCATAGCGGTATAGCAGTGTAACGCATCTTCCGTATCCAATATTACTGTAAAATCAACTAAATTTTCGGCATTTGTAATATCAAGTGTCCCTTTGTCAAATGAGTAAAAAGCATAAAGGTTCTTTAGGCGTGATGAGACTTCAACATTAAAATTAAAATTTGATAACTCAATGCTATTTTTACAAGTTAAAGAGGATTGTGATGAGATTTTCAAAGCTCTTTCAAGCATCTCTTTAACCTCACTTATTTTTCCAGAGGTCTCTTCATTTCTCAAGATAGAGAGTAACTTCTTACTTTTACTTGGAAAACGCTGCCTTATGGAGAGATCAAATAAAATTCTTTTTAAAGAAAATAGGCCAAGTTTTTCAGCAAGTGGACCATAAACTTCAATTGTCTCCTGTGCAATACGTTGACGCTTATACTCTTTAAGTGAACCTATAGTTTGGAGGTTATGAATCCTATCTGCAAACTTTATAAGGAGAATCTCGGGGTGATCGCTTGCCATCAAAACGAGCTTTTGGTAGGTCATGTCTTTATTAAGATTCTGGTCAAGACTCATCATCTTTAATTTTGTGCATCCATCTACAAAGGCAGCTACATTTTTCCCAAACTCTTTTTCAATATTAAATGTTGTCAAGAAACTCACATCTTCCACAATATCGTGAAGAATAGTTGCAGCAATAAGCTCAGGGTCTTTTAATTCAAGTATTCCAGCAATGATCTCTGCAACTGCAATTGGGTGGTTTATATATGGTTCTCCTGATTTACGGATTTGCCCCTCATGGTGTTTAAAAGCAAATACAAGAGCATCAAACACAAGATTTCTTTTATCATTATCATAAGCATCTTCTTTAGAGCATAGTTCAATAACATGCTTATATTTTTCTAACGGGATAACCTGACTAATCTCTTCAATAAATTGTTCTCTCTTCTTCAAAATCACCTCCCTTTAAATTTTTTACTTCTAAGAAATGAGAATTTAATTAAGCCCTAAACTGATAGTAGAGACGCCGGCCGGCGTCTCTACCAATTTATATAAATTTATGGTGTTATTTTATTCCAATTCCTAAGCTCTTTTTTCTCTTACTTCACCAAGAACAGACATTGAGGCCGCAACCAATGAAGATATATCTGCAAGATTTGATGGAATAATCATTGTGTTGTTCTCTTTTGCAAGCTTACCAAACTGTTCAATATACTTTTCTGCTATTCTTAAGTTCGCAGCAGTATCCCCTCCTGCAACACGTAAGGATTCTGCAACTTTTTTAATTCCTTCTGCCGTTGCAAGGGCTACAAGCTCAATCTCTTTTGCATGACCTTCGGCTTCATTTATTCTTTTTTGTTTTTCACCTTCTGACACCTCAATTGCTTCTTGCTTTAGACCCTCTGCACGGTTAATCCTTGACTGTCTATCGCCCTCTGAGGTTGCAATTGCTGCCCGCTTTTCTCTCTCTGCCCGCATCTGCTTCTCCATAGCGTCCATTACAGTTTTTGGTGGAGTAATATCTTTTATTTCATATCTAAGAACCTTGACTCCCCAATTCTCTGCTGCTTCATCTATTGCAGAGACAACTTGCTGGTTTAAGGTTTCTCGCTCTTCAAAGGTTCTATCAAGTTCAATACGTCCAACCACAGAGCGAAGGGAAGTCTGAGCAAGCTGGGCTGCTGCACGTTTGTAATCATCTATTCCGTAAGCAGATAGTTTGCTATCAATGACCTGAATATATAAAACTCCGTCAACTGCAACAGATACGTTATCTTTTGTGATACACTCTTGCGATGCAATGTCAAGAACCTCCTCTTTAAGCGATCTTTTATAAGCAACCTTATCAAAAAATGGTATTAGGATATGAAAACCAGCTCCTAAAGAGTTGCTATATCTACCAAGACGTTCAATTATAAATTCTGACCGTTGAGGCACAATAACAGCAGTTTTAAGCAAAAGAACAATAACCACTATTGAAATGACACCCATTACAACTAATGACTCACTCATTTTAACCTCCATCTTTTGTTGTTGATTGTTTTTGAATGTTGTTACATAGATTTAACATTTTTTCTAAAAATTCCCAAATCTTTATAATACTAAGTTGCTAAATTGCTTTTACTCTAAAGGTTAACCCATTTTCTGTAGCTTGACTCTCTATAACAACTGATTTTCCCTCTTCAATTACACTTTCTGCTGTTGCCCGCCAAAAACTTCCCATAAATTTTATCTCACCTGATAGCTCTGGGGTTATTTTCTTAGTAACTACAGCATGTTTTCCAATTTTTGAATTGGCATAGTCATCGTCCATATTTTCGATAACCTTTCCTTTAAAAATTTTCAAGCTGTATTTCCTAAGTGTAAATAGCAGTAATAGAGACGAAAAAAGAAAAATTGATGTTTGTAAAGTTAAGTTTATATCAAAGAGCCATGCACAAATTGATGCTACAAAACTTCCACCAGCAAAGAAGATCACAATAAATCCCGGAAGCATAAGCTCTGCAATAATAAAGATAACCCCTGCAAAAAACCACATAAGTGATAGCGAAATGTTCATAATAAAACTCTCCTTTTGTAATATGTAAAATTAGAATTACTCTCTTGCTTTCGCTTTTGTTGACATATTAATGTACCTGTAATAATAGGGTAATCAAAATAACAAAATAATGAAATAAAATTTTAAGTAAAACATATTAGGAGGTTAAATTAGAAAACATGTTCTGTTTAAATGTAAAGAGGTTAGAGCTAACTTATAGATTTTCTCTAAAATATAGGTTGCTTATTATGCAGATGATTCTGCTTTCATTTATTTCTATAACAATATCCCCAGATATGGCTCTTTGTGAAGAGAGATTATCTGTAAAAGCAAAACTTGTAAATGTTCGTTCCGCTCCAAAGATTGATGGTGAAGTTTTGTGGAAAACTGAAATGTATTATCCTATTATTGTATTGGAGAAAAAAGATGGTTGGATCAAGTTTAAGGATTTTGAAAATGACACTGGCTGGATACTCGGTACACTTGTCGATAAAACCCCATCTGTCATAACTTTAAAGGATAAATGCAACGTCAGAAAAGGACCGGGTCAAGATCAGCCGCTTGCATTTACTGTAGAGCGTGGAGTTCCATTTAAGGTACTTGAAAACAAAGGCGAATGGGTTAAAGTTCAACACGCAGACGGAGAAATAGGATGGATTTTTAAGTCTCTACTGTGGTGATTGTAACTTTATGTTTGAATCTAAAATATCAATAAGATTATAAGATAATAATACTGAACTATTAGAGGAGATTATGGCAGATAGAATATCAAATGCACGCAAAAAGGAGTTAGAACAACCTGATCCATTTCTTGAGTCAATGTACAAAAGTTTAGATACCGCAAAAAAAATTAAAAAACAGCTTTTCATAGGGGGAATAATAATACTCTCTATTATTTGCATTATCTCAATAACCGTTTATACAATAAACTCTGCGGAGAGTAAGGCATCTATAATGCTTACTGAAGCACTGCAAAATTATAGTAACAATAAAGAACCAATAGAGGGATATTCTGCTGTTAAAGGGCAATTTGAAACGCTTCTTAATGAGTATCCAAATACATCATCTGGAAGAATCGGCGGCTTAAGATTTGCTGAAATATGTTACTCTGCTGGTCAATATGATATGGCATATAAACTTTATACATCTGCATTAGATGATTTTAAAAGCGACCTTGTAATGCAAAATATTATTTTAGCATCATTAGCATACACATGTCAGGCATTAAAAAAATATGATGAAGCGGAGAAACACTTTAAAACTATAGTTGATGGCAATACCAATTTAATGAAAGATGATGCACTGTTCAATCTTGGTATGGGTGCAATTACAAATGGAGATAACAAGAAAGGTATTGATTTTCTTAAGAAGCTCTCTTCTGGGTATGAAAATTCTATGTATAAAGTTATGGTAGATGACATTATAGCAAGAAATTAGATTATATTTTACACGGTCTTAATTTGAGCTTTTAATTATTTTGCCATGGCTAAAGCTCTGGGCTAACTTTATTTAAGTCCTCTTAAGAGGACTTCTTTTTATAACTTAGCCGAGGGTTTTAACCCCACGGCTAATAACTGAATAACTGAATATTCAGTTGCACGATTGATTTTTTTTAAAGGTAATGAAGTGATTTGCGGCGGTAAAATTTAAAAAAGCCCGCATCAGAACAATTTCTGATGTAGGCTTTTTTAAAAGGAGGAAAAAGATGAAAATTAACGAATGTCATTGTTTGTGTTTGATTTTTATTAATGCAAATAGTTTGCCAAGCTCATTGTATTTATATTAATTAATCTAAAAAATATTCGATTTTATTTTGGCTATATCTAAATATTCAAATATTACAGTCAATTATCCTATCTCTCACGCCAATTATCTATTACTAAATAAAAAAACTATTAGCCCAAATAGCAACAATTTTGTTGGATTAATGGCGGCATGTCAAATTAATATCATCAAATTCTGCGTCAAAAGCTGTTAAAATTCAAAATTTTGAACCAATTAACATTACTATAAGTCATGCTACGCAAATACTATATCCTAACCATCTAATTATATTGTTTTTTTTAGTTTAACACCTCAAACATTGATGGTTCAAAAATTTGAACTACCACATTAGTAAGTTCATTTTTTTGAACCACCTTATTATCTACCATTAGAACTACTCAAATATATCCCCAACACCTCTTTCTCTAACTTTATAAGCTATAGATACACTCTTCACGCTTCCATCTGTTTTAAGAGATGATGGAAAAAGAATAATACCAGCCTGAGTCGTGCCGTTAGCTTTTATCTTATCAAGGGATACTTTTTCAGTGTAAACTGTTGCAACAGTTTCAATGCCCGGACTTACTCCAGTTACTGCTATAGTTGCAGGTGTAATGTTTACAGATTCAAGAATAAGGTTATCTGCAAGTTTGCCTGACCAGTCAACTTGAATTGATATATTGCGTTCAACTTTACCTGCCATGACAATCTCTACTGTTTTTGGCTCCACCTTTTTTAAATTAACTCCTGGAGGAAGAATTATGTTATCAAGAGATATATTAACAGAGTTATGTCCAGCATAAGCACTTCCAAGTTTTAGCAAAACTTTCACATTTTCAGGTTTTAGTGATTTTAATAAAGGCATTGAACCGCTTAAATGCAAGTCAACAGTATTGGTTGATGCCTCGATAATATCAAAACCGGGTTTAATATCTGTATATTCTACTGGCACATTTATGGTCTTTAGCGTCTCTTTTCCACGAGAAAGCCCAAACCATAAACCTGTAATAAGTATGAAACATGCAACTGCTGCAACCGCAAACTCAGAGACCTCTCTCCACTTTGGTATCCCCTTCTCCTTTTTTGTCTGTCCCGTATGTCTTATCAAAATCTCTTGAAGCTCTTCAGCTTTTTTTACGTGCCTTATCTCTGAACCTTTTACAGCAGTAACGTGACCTCTCTCTTCTGATATAACAATCACAAGTGAATCGCATGATTCACAAAGACCAATAGCAGCCCTATGGCGTGTTCCATATCGTGATGGAAGGTCAGTTCGTTTTGACAAAGGCAAAAGTACAGAGACATCAGTAATACGATCACCATAGATTAAGGCGGCACCATCATGGACAGGATTCTTGTCCCAAAATATAGAAAAGATCATCTGCTCTGAAATAACGCCGTCCCAAGGAATGCCGCCCTGAACAATCTCATCAATGCTCTGTTTGCCCGGAATAACAAGAAGGGCACCAACTTTTCTTTTACCAAGTTCAAAAGCACTTAATGTAATTATCTCAATCGGTGTTGAAATTTTTGTATTTGGAAATCCCCAAACAAACGATGTCAAGTTTTTGGTCTGAAAAACAGAGGCTATCTCATCTCTAAAAACAATAATCAAAATAATGGCGGCGGCAGTTATAATTCCTTGAATCGCCCATGTTGTAACAACAAGACCCATGTATAGTGCCATTATATTAAGTATCCATAGAAGTGATACAACGGGAACAATACGAATAAGTCTTGAACCTCTGAAAAGAACATAGAGTCTGAACAGAATATAGCTGTTTATCAAAATATCAACACAATCCTGCCATCTTAGTGAGCTTAAAAAATCAAGTAGGTTAGTCATGGGAAAATTAATCCAATATGCTTATTTTCAAAAGTTTTAAATATGTAAATTTAGATAGATGCAAAAATTCAATCAACTACGCTAAATCTTAAAGTCTCAAGTAAGTTATCATTTTCGTCAGTTATTTCAACACGCCAAGGTCCTTTATCAGCCATTCTCAACTGCATAGTGCTAAATGTTGACCATTGGGGAGATTTAACAAGAAATCGATTTGTCGCCACAAAACGATCTCTGTGATACCATTTGTGATATACAAAGGCATTTTGGGAGATATTTTCAAATGCTGTAAAACAAAAAATTTTGCCAAGCGACACAGAAAATACAATAGCTGGTTCTGCGGGTCCAAAATCTTTGATATATTCACACATAACAGCTTTTGTTAGAACCAATACAGTACTTGTAGTTTGAACCTTAGAAGAAGATGCATCACCAATAAGATGTTCTTCGCATTGTATAATTTTAGGATTGAGAACAATAATGGCTGATAAAAGAACTGTAGAAATAATGGCTGATAAAAGAACTTTATTTATAATAATAATTTTATTCTTTACTTGTATCATTGAGAAACTTCCATGCTAAAGGTTGATTTTTTTTAATTCTATATGCCAATTGAGTTTTTTCAAGGAAAAATTCAACTATTTTTAAATTAAATCCAAAATAGATGTTAAAAAATGCTTATTGACATAGTATTCTAATCTAATTAAGTATGATTCAAATATTTACTAACTTTTTGAATTAAAGGGGTAAAGACAATGTTTAACAATATGACTCTTTCAAGAAAACAGATGGGCGGTTAATGAGCTTATTAAGCGTAAAATAGCTGGAGAAGCTGTTGCAGAGAACGTGCTTGATGAACTTGATACTAATATTGATAAAGTTGGTCATCAATTAGTTGAAATGATCGGTGAGATTGAGGATAAGGCGAGAGATTCTATTGCAAGTTCAGTGGAAGAACAGATGGTAACAACTCAGGAGATAAGTGGAAATTTGACACGGGCATCTGCTGGCATACAGGAGGTAAATGAAAATGTGAATCAAACCTCTTCAGTTGCAGCAGATATTTCAAGAGATATTTCCGATGTGAGTCGTGCAACCCAAGATATGACAAATGGTAGCTCTCAGATTAATATAAGTTCAAAGGAGCTTGCAAAACTTGCTAAAGAGATAAACGAGATGGTAAGTAAGTTTAAAGTTTGATTTTTTTACCACACCCCTAAAAAAGTTACTGCAACCAATAAATAACGCAGGAATTTACCAATAGATACGAAAATAATGAAGAGCCAAAAATTTACTTTTAAAATTCCTGCAACTACAGTCAAAGGATCGCCTATTACAGGCATCCATGATAAAAGAAGCACTCTATTGCCATATTTTTTAAATCGGTTTTCTGCAAACTCAATCTCAATATTAGAAAGTCTGAATAGTTTTGTCATAATCCAGTTGCCCCCCCTAATGCCCACAACATAATTCACCAACGAACCAAGGACATTCCCCAATGTGGCAACACCAAGCAATAAAAACATGTTATATTGATTGATTAAAAGTGCCGTGAATACAATCTCTGAACCCAAAGGTAAAATAGTTGCTGCCAAAAAAGCACAGACAAAAAGCCCCGCATATCCATATTCTGCTAAAAATTCCATGAGTTAGACTATCACTAAATATAAAAATATGTCAATTATTCACAATAGATATTAAAAGAGTTTCGACAAATTTTCTAAATATTAAAACTAAAAATAAATTTTAAAGAGATACAAAAATATATGCGTATAAAAGATAGAACTATAAATAAAGAGGTATATGACACCTGCATTGAGCATGCTTATCCTGAAATTGTTGCAAGAATAATTGCAGGCAGAACAGATACTTTTGATAAAAACATATTTCAATTCACGCTTGATGCTATAAAACCCGCAGATATTATGGTGGACTGCACAAAAGCTGCTAAACGGATTGTTGAAGCTATCTATAAACATGAGACTATCTTATTTTTTACTGATTATGATGTTGATGGATGTACATCAATGGCAATAATGTATGAAACTTTGCATCATATATTTGGAGTTCCTAATTCAAAAATTATAAGACTTACGGGAAATAGAACCGTTGATGGGTATGGATTAACAGATACAATTGCTGATAAAATCATAAATTTTAAGCCGACTATCGTAATTACTGCTGATGCAGGGGCTTCTGACGGTCAAAGGATAAAAAGGCTTGCAGATGCTGGTATTGACGTCATTGTTACTGATCATCATATAGTTCCCAAAGAAGGTGTGCCAGAAGCTGCCTTTGCAGTTGTAAACCCGAAGAGAGAGCAGTGCCAATATGATGATAACATCGCAGGTTGTGGTGTTGTTTGGTTGCTTATGACGGCAATTTCACGAGAGATGAACTGCAATATTGAACAGAAACGTAAGATTCATCAACTTCTTGATCTTGTTGCACTTGGAACAGTTGCCGATCTTGTTCCATTAAATTCAGTCGTAAATCGTTATTTTGTTAAAAAAGGGCTTGAATTTATGAATCGTAAGGTTAGACCATGTTGGCAGGTGGCACTTAACGGTAGAGCCGCAGACACTGGATATTTAGCATTTCAGTTAGCTCCGCGTATAAATGCAAGCTCACGTATGAGTTGTGAGGCTATAACTTCAATTGATTTTCTTACACACACTAATCATGAGGATATTGCTCAAGCCTATCGTCAATTGGATATATTCAACACCCAAAGACAAAAAATTGAGAAAGAGATGTTCAATGCCGCAAAGGCATCAATATTTATTAATTCTACTGATGTAGCCATATCAGAGCCTATTTTAATCTATTATAGTAAAAATAATCATCCTGGTGTTCAGGGAATTGTTGCTGGAAAGCTAACAGAAAACTTTGGCATTCCCGTAGTTATGCTTGCAGATATAGGTAATGGTGTTGTTACAGGGTCAGGTAGAGCTGGGCAATTTTTGCATATAAGAGATGCTCTTCAAACATTTGACGATAGATTTTCAGGTATATTGATAGCTTATGGCGGACACAAGGCTGCTGCTGGATTTAAGCTACACAAAGATAATATTTGGCTATTTAAAGAAGAATTTAGCAAAATTGTTGCTGAACAGCTTAAAACCAAA
Organism: Desulfamplus sp.; assembly: GCA_015231615.1. Taxonomy (GTDB): domain Bacteria; phylum Desulfobacterota; class Desulfobacteria; order Desulfobacterales; family Desulfobacteraceae; genus Desulfamplus. Next base: position 36,604 of record JADGBE010000028.1, read on the forward strand.
GATACCACACCATATATTAATACAGATGGCTCTTTAAAAGGTGTTGCTCATTTACAGAATCAGATAAACCTTGAAACATATTATAATATTGAAGCGTTACGTCCTTTTGGTATGGGGTTTCCAGCTCCACTTTTCTATGACAAGATGGTTGCAACTGATGTAAAGGTGATTGGGAAAAATCCTATTCATCTATCAATGAGCCTTGATGGGGTTAGAGCCGCTTTTTTCAATGCCCTTAGTAAACCAGGAGCGGCACTCCCCATTAATTCTGGAGAGATTGTGGACGTTATTTATACATTAAATCTTAATTCATGGCAGGGGCGGGAGAGGTTAGAAATTATCATCAAAAAGATTGAGAGCTGTGAATCGTGATGTTTAATTTTTCAAATTCTTCTCGTGTAATACCTTGAACTCCAAGGGGACGTATGAATTGATCATGGCAATCTGAGCCGCCAGTTACTAAAAGGCTATGTTGCTTTGCCCATTGATGCAAAATAAACTTGTGAGCTTCAATATGTCCGGGATAGTTAATCTCAATTCCTCTTATGCCAGCATCAATAAAACGAGGAAGCAATTTTTCAACAATCTCGATAGGGGGAAGCACATCTTTGTAGTGTCCATCACCCGGAAAGGAGCCAGCAGCAGGGTGTGCAAGAACCATTAGCAGAGGAGAATCGTTTTTATTATTATCATTAACCCCAGCGATCTCATCTCTTTTTTTCCCACACAACTTATTCATGCTATAAAAAAACGATTTTATACTTTCAAGTTCAACACCTGAGGGTAGATATGCAGGGCTATCGTTGCCTATAATTTTATTCACAACTTCAGGATTTTTAATATTATGCTTTTCAGTCAATGCAAGGGCAAAATGTCGACGGGTTATTGTAGTGCTGTATGAAGCAACCTCTTCAAATGTTAATGCTCTTGTAAGTATAGGAATTTTTTTATTACTATTTATATTAGTTATTAGATTGTTGTTGGTTAATATACTCGTATTTTGAATAGGAGAAACTATACCTTCAGGTGCAAAACATCTATTAATCTCATCAACTCTTGCCCGCACTAAGTTATCGCCTCTGCCTTTTTCTAAAGTCTTTTGTAGAGACGCTTTAAAAATCGGATTTTTAGCGATCTTGTGGTTAAAATATAATAAAAGATGTAATGTGCCAGTAAAAAAACTCTCCTTAAAACCCACGGATATTTCTACTCCAGGTAATACATTTACTCCAATCTTTTCCCCTTCTTTTATTGCTGATTCAAGCCCCTTGTCTGTGTCGTGATCAGTTACTCCTACAACAGCTATTCCAAAAGATTTTGCTTTTTGCACTAACTCTTCAGGAGATAGCTCTCCATCTGAAGCTGTAGTGTGATTGTGCATATCTGCGTAGATATATTGTTCTATTTGTCTATTCTTCTTTTTCAATTCTTTCTCCGGTTAATTTCATTAATGTCAAAATAAAGAAACTAAAAAAGCCTATATGTTATACAATTAAGGAAATTTGTATAACATATAGGCTTTTTTTAAAATTTACAAATAAATTATAAAAGAGATAATCCGGCAGCGTCCTACTCTCCCACACAGACTCCCATGCAGTACCATCGGCGCTAAAGAGCTTAACTTCCGTGTTCGGGATGGGAACGGGTGTAACATCTTTGCCATTGCCACCGGATTAAACTATATTAGCTTTCTAATCTGATGTAGTAAATAATTATATATCCGCATTAAAACGTTTAAACTTAAGAGATTTAAATCTTATTTTATATAAAATAAATAAGTGGTTAAGCCTCACGACCTATTAGTATTGGTTAGCTAAATACATTACTGCACTTACACACCCAGCAAGAGACTTTTAAGGAACTTGTTGAGTCAATGCGAAGTGCCTTAGGTGTAACTGCTGTTCCAGAAGCTGGAAACAGAGAAGGATTAACAATGCATGCCGTGCCATCAGAAACTCCAGCC
>JADGBE010000029.1 GCA_015231615.1 Desulfamplus sp.
ATGGAGAAAAATATCTATAATATCAGAGAGATTAAAGGTTGTTTTGCTTAAAGTTGATTTACCAATCTCTGTAAGCAAATTATTACGAATTTCGGGCCAAACATCTTTGTTTGCAAGTTCTCGTATCCGTAGAAAATCATTTAAAGATGGCTCTTCTCTAAATGCGATAATTAAAGCCTCTAAAGCCTTTTCTCTCTCTCCAAGAGCCTCATTTCTTTCACTTAGCCATAGAGCAAGTTTTGAAAGCGATGCACCTTCAAGAGTCAAGCCATACTCTGCAATTTCAATTGCCTCATTAAGGTAGCCGTTTCGTCTTAGCTCCTCTGCAAGCGCAAGTGCTTGATAGTTGTATATGAGCATTCTTTTTCCATTTTCCAAAACATCTTCGGGGCGTTTGACCTTTATTAGCATCATTAGATAGTCAAAAAAGCACTCTTCATGTAGGGCAAGATTTAGATATTCCTGATATTTCTTCTGAATATCAAGTATCTCAAGGCGGATTGCGGTAAGCAAAGATGCGTATTCAGGAATATTTTTTCCCCAAACAGACATTGAGACATTTTCTCCAAGTAGAATGAGCCGCAAAACAGGATCGTCCCAACCCTGAACAAGTGAAGCCATGCTTAATACAAATGCGTTTTCAATACCATCACTATCCAATTTTTGCTGCCACTGCTCTATTTTTTTAATGTATTTACGATTTTCGTCTCTCGTCATCTCACCAATAAGAATTGATTTTGCAAACGCCATATCAATGTCTTCAAAGAAAAGAGAGGTATCGCCAAGCGAGCCATCAAGCTCCATCCACTGCTGAACATAGACGCTTATTATAGGCTCCATAACAGCAAGGGCATTTCTTCCATCACCATTTAGAACAAACTCAATAGCTTCATCTACTAAAGAAGATAGCTCTGAAATAGCATCATCAGTGTTGGGTCTGCCTTCATATTTTTTAATAATATGCTTTACCTTTTTTGCAAATGGGTTTGAGTCAACAATTACAAAATCACCTTCCCTGCCGCTGACAACATCTTTTCCAATTAATAGTTGGCTAATTCTGTTACTTAAAATATCTTTCCCTAAATTATCTGAAGTGTTATCTTTGCTTTGTGCTTCTATATCACTTAAATATCTGACAAAAAGATGCTCCATATCTGCATTGTTTTCGGCAATTTTGATAATTAAACTTTTTAACTCATCTAAATTTCTCTTCTGCAACAGCTCTTTTAAATCAAGACGATGCTTTATCATCTCAGGTTGATTGATAGCTCCAAGAAGAGTTGCCACAACATGCTCACACCAATTTGCTCCTTCGCATGAACAGGTAACATCAAGAATACCGCCGCTGTCAAACAGCACCTTAGTTTCAAATGAACTTCTGTTCTCTCCCTGAATCATTGCACAAAGGGTATGCCCATGTTGTTCAATGGAGAGGATATTTCCTTTTTTCAAATATTTTTCACCTTTTCTATAGGTTGAGATGTCTGAATATCGCCTTATAAGCAACTCATTTAACCCTTTGATTTCCATAATAGTTTCTCCAAATTTGTCTGTATATTAAAAGATAACTCATCAAAAATTAAATACTCTCTGAAGGGATCACAATAACTATCTCAGTACCTTTCCCAAGTTCACTTAAAATCTCAATTGCACCTTTATGAGCTTTTACGATCTCGTAAGTGATGCTAAGTCCTAACCCTGTTCCTTTTCCAATTGGCTTTGTTGTGAAAAATGGATCAAAGAGTTTATTTAGGTTCTCTTTTGGAATACCACATCCTGTATCTTTGATTCTAATTTCAATAAAATCGGTCTGTTGCTCTGTTGTAACAAGTTTAGTTGAAATTGTTATTGTCCCTTGCTCCTCTATTGCTTGGGCAGCATTTAGAATAAGATTCATAAATACTTGGCTTATTTTTTGAGGAAAACACTTTATTTCAGGGATACGCCCATAATGTTTTATGATTTCAGTTTTATATTTAAGCTCATTCCACAAAATATTTATAGTATTATCAATGGCTTTGTTTATATCAAGATAGCTGTATGAAAGCTCATCAATCCTTGAGAATGTTTTTAAATTATCCACGATGGTCTTTATCTCATCTATACCATCAAGAGACTCATCAGTTAAATCATCAATATCTGCCATGATAAGCTCTGTCTTGTTCTCTTTCTTAAACTCTGCAAGCTCATCAAGAAGGGCAGGGGCGTTATCAAGCCCAGAGTAGCGAAGAAACAGCTCGACATCATCATATTTACGATGAAGAGCTTCAATTTTTGTTAGATACCTCTTAAGAGCTAAAAGATTTGCATTAATAAAGGATAGAGGATTGTTAATCTCATGTGCAACACCAGCAGCAAGAACTCCTATTGATGCCATCTTATCTGTTTGAATAATCAAAGCTGCCTGTTTTTCCACCTTATCTTTAAGGTTTTTATTCATATCTTCCAAAGTTTTATTCATACCTTCAAGAGAGCTATTCATATCCTCTAATGCTTGGTTTGCAGCTTTTAGTTCAATTTTAAGCAGATCACGTTTTTTTTCTAAATTCCACTCATTTGTCAAGGCTCGGGCAAACTGGAGAATCTCTTCATGGTTAAATGGCTTTCTAAGGTAAAAGATGTCGTCTCTTCTTGTGGTAGCAATTATATCATCGGAGGTATATTCACTATAAGCTGTAACAATGACTATTCTGATCTTTGGGTCAATATCCCATATCTGTTTTGATGTTTCAGAACCATTGATCCCTGTCATTTGCATATCAATAAAGGCAACTGCAAAAGGTCTATTCTCTGCTAATGACTCTTTTACAAGCTCAATCCCTTGATTCCCATTTTCAGCTACAGAGATTTGATAATCTATATTTTTCTTAACACTGGGCTTTGAAGATTTACCGCCAAAAAAAGCAACCCCCTTTTGGTCTATTTCTGATTCATCTTCTGGAGTAAATATAGCCTGATATGTCTCGCGGATTCCCTCATCATCATCAATTACTAAGACTCTTTTGTTCTCTTCCATCTTATCTTGTATCCTATATTTGCCTACCTACTACTGTTCTTTCAATATTTAGCTGTCATATACAAAGATGCTGGAACGTATTGAAATACCAGAGATTAATTAATTCAGACTCTTTAATCTTGCAACAACACTACGTTCTATAAACATGCGGTTTGCCTCTTGAACTTAATGGCAAGACTAACATCTCTTGAAATGGATTATTAGGATCGTTTATGTTGGTAACTTGCTGGATTTTAGAATTTTTTATATTATCTTTGACTAACATTGAACAAGAAGTTCCTGTAATCTGAGTTCCTGCAAAAATCGTCCCTTGAACTGACACGCAAATCCCTTTTTTATGAGCTTCCTCCTTTTGAGCATCATACCATATTTTAAAACTATTTTTCTCCTTTAAAAGCCCTTGCATCTCTTTTCTGATAGCTCTAATTTTAGTTGCAAGCTCAGATATTTTGGTCTGGAGAAGATCGTTTTTATCAAATAATGTGTTAATAGATTCATCCATTTTTAAAGCCCTTTTATCAAGATCAACCAAGAACTCATCCATCTGTTTTTTCACAATAGCACTTGTAACAACTTTTTTATCCTCTAAAGTCTTTCTCTTTTCTATTAGAAGTCTCTCTTGAAGTCTTGAGAGTTCAGAAAGATCATTTAACTGCTTTAAACTTTGATTATTATACTGTTTTTGAACAGCTTCAAGTTTAACAAGTTGCTCTTTATGGGTATTAATTTTTGTGGAGAATACTTTAAGCACCTCTTTTGCATGATCATCAGAACCGAGAAATAGATCGCAAGGAGTAGATACTTCACTGCCAATATTCATAACTTCTATCCCTTTGGCAGCATGAATTGTGCTTGCAATAATTCTACCTCTTGGAACAATAACTTTACCACTTGTAATAATGGTTGAGTCAATGATCTCTTTTTGCACTATAACATCACCATGGGCAATAATTTTGCTCTTTTTTATGATTTGAGCTGTGAGCAAAACTCCAGTTTTAACTAAAGATGAGTTTATATTGTTCTTTACAGAGACAGTGTTAGTAATATTAACATCAGCCTCATCAATATCATTAACCGTAAGGTTACAACCAGTTACGCTAAATCCCGGTAAAATCGTCCCTTGAACAACTATATCGCCGCTAAATTTCACATTTCCTGTTCTAAAATCAACATTCCCCTTGACTATCTTTTCAGGAAGGACGCTTATCTTACCACTTAGCGTTATATCAGGTTTACCGTTTGCAATGGCAATAGCTCTTAAACCATCTTTGGTTAGCTCGACTCCCTGTCCACAATTAATATTCACATCAATAGGAGTTGGTGCTGCAATCTCAACGCCTTTTACAGTTATCCCATTGATTGCTGGGATATATGGAATTTTTTCAGCTAAAAGAGTCCCTTGATTTATATTAGGAATTTCGCTCCTGTATCTATAATCAAATTTACCTGAGTCAAGCTCTTTACCAAACCGCGTATTCTCATTCTCAAAATAGTATTTTATAAGAGCATTTCGTCCTAACTTTACAGGCTTTCCCCTTGCAATGACAAACCTATTCTTTTTTATAGAGCTTTCTAAATAATTATTTTGCCCCTCCCCGCCCCTCCCCAAGGGGAGGGGGTAATTATTATCCCCCTCTCCATTGGGGAGGGGGTGGGGGGTGGGGCTAATAGAACTTGCCAATTTATCTTTTTTTAAATAGAGCTTACGTAGAAAAAGCTCAATTGCCACATCATCAACAAGCCCATAAACTATATTATATTTTATGGCGAGCATCTCCTTTAGCTTTTCTGGAGTCATTGTTGGTTTTTCTGGGGTCTTTGTTGATTTTTCTGAAGTCATTGTTGATTTTGCAGAGGTGATTGTTAGTTTCTCTGTTGTTATATCTTCTTGTATATCAAAATCGTCAACAAGCAAAATAGTGGCTTCAAGCTCATCGTTAGATATTGCTACCTCAAATGGTTCGTTCCTTTTACGCTCTATTTTTTCTGCTTCAACTTCCTTTTCTGTGCCAACTCCTTTTTCTGACCCAACTCCCTTTTCTGTGCCAACAGAGTCAGATTTAACAGCACCTTGCTGTAAAATTGCATCAACAATAGTTTGTGCCTGACTTTGTGATATTATAGAGCGTTCAACAAGAATATCTTTAACTAACTTTATCTCAAATGTTTTTGTAAAGTTAAGAAGTTGCTCTTCAAGAGCCTTTAATATTTCACTTTCAGTTGCAAAGTTTCTTTTAATAGCAGATTTGCAGAAAAGTTTATCAAGAGCCCTTTGGTGAAAAAACTTTTTTTTCCTTCTTTTAAGTGTTAGCTCACTATTTACAGATTTTTCTGTTTTATCAGCTTGTAGTTTGTCTTTATCACTTTCTGTTTCATCACCAATTAGCTTCTCTTCATCTCTAACCTTATTTTGTGCATTGTCTGTATCATCACCTCTATCTATTGGAAATGTGGAAGTCTGTTTAGCCCCAGAAGATACAAGCTCTCTTTCTGAATAAATCTGGTCAATTATAATTGACTCTTTTTGTTCTTCAGTGATGATCTTTTCAGCAACAAGAATATCACCAAGAAGTCGGCAAGTGCTTGTGTTACTGAATTCTTGAGCTTGAATTGCAAGTCCCTTTTCAATATCTGATTGGGAGATTCCAAAATTTTGCATAGCAGTTTTTGCAAAAGTTTTGCCCATGCGTCTTCTGGTTACGGCAACAATTTTGCCCATATCTTCTGATGAGATAATACCTCTCTCAAACAGAATATTCTCAAGAGATACATTCCTTCCAGCTTGACGTTCGCCTTGCATAGCTGTAAGTGATTTATCTAACTCTTCCTGAGTAATAAACCCATGATGCAAAGCCACCCTTCCGAGAAATATATCTTTTCTATGTTCGTCAAATTGCCTGATCTCCTTGTCCATGATATTGATTTCAGGCAATTCTTGGCCACGAGTATTTATAAACCTTCTTATCTTTTCAGGTGATTCGTGTGCCTGACGAATCATAATCAAAAGTTCGTCATTGTTCCAAGGTTTAGTTAGGTATCTGTGGGCAACTCCTTGATTTAATGCCTTTACAATGTCATCTCTATCTGCATACCCTGACAAAATAAATCTTATAGCATCAGGCAATATCTCAACTGTTTTTTCGAGAAATTGTGTGCCTGTCATATTTGGCATTCTCTGGTCAGAGATTATCAAAAAAACATTGCCTTGTTGATCTCCATTACTATTTCTATCCAATTTATTAGAATCTAAGGAATTAGAGGCTAATAAATTAGATTTATGTTCGTTAATAAGTTTAAGAGCAGTCTCGCCATCTGGTGCAGATAGAATATTGTATGGCTCTGGCAACAATAGCCGTTTTAATGATTTTATGATCGACTCTTGATCGTCAACAATGAGTATGGTGTTATTATCTGGCATTCTATAGCATTCCTATTTCATTAGTGTATCCTTGCTCTGTTATTGTAGAGACGCACGGCCGTGCGTCTCTACTCGTAAATATTAATTATTTATATTTTCACAAATCATTTAGGCAGCTATATTCCCTTAAAAGCTACTGTCAGGTTCTGTAAACATGAGGTTGATTTGACTTTGAAGCAAGAGAGTCTATCCTCATCTCATAGAATGGATTAGATGGGTCTTTATTATTTACTGTCTGATAAATTTTAGAGTTTCTGATATTGTTATTTAAAATAATAGAAGATTCACTACATGTAATTTGAGTTCGTGCAAAGATTGTCCCCTGAACATAAATACCAACCCCCTCTTTACGAGCCTCATTTTTTTCAGTCTCATACCACTTTTCAAATCTCTCTTTCTCGTTTAACAATATTTGCATCTGCTGTTCCACATCTTTTATTTTAACCTTAATTTCAATTACTTTATTTTGAGTAGTATCATGTTCATCAAAGAGCTTATTTATTGTTTCATCCATTTGTAATATTTTGTTGTCAACACCAGACAAAGATTTGGTAAGCTGTTGTTTTAGATTATCGTTTGTAGCAGATTTATTTAATACGGTTTTACTTTCATAAATATGTAGCTGTTTAAGAATATTCTTTTTCTCTATAGCAAGCTGCTCTTGAACCTTTGATGCTTCTGACAGATTTGTCAATTGTCTCCAATTTTCTTGCTCATACTGAGCTTTAAAAGCCTCAAGTTTTACAAGAATCTCTCTTTGATGGTCAATTTTCTCATTAAATGATTTTATTATATCAAGTGCATGCTCATCGGAATTTGGAAAAAGATGGCATGGAGTTGAAACATCGTTGCCAATATTCATAGCAAAAATCCCTTTTGCTGCGTGAATTGTAGTTGCTATAATTCTACCTTTTGGCAATATAACTTTACCACTTGTGGTAATTGTGGAGTCAATAATCTCTTTCTGGACAATAACATCACCACGGGCAATAATGGTGCTATTTTTAATAATTTGAGCAGCTAATTGCCCACCTGTCTTAACTTTTGAGCTATTAATACTGTTTTTAACTAAAAGAGTATTGAAAATATTAACATCACCCTCTTCAATATCGCTAACTGTCAAGTTGTTGGCAGTTACACTAAAGCCCTGCAATATAGTTCCATTAACAGTAACATCTCCGCTAAATTTTATATTGCCAGTTTTAAAATCTACATCTCCCTTAATAACTATCTCAGGTAAAACAGTTATTTTACCTCCAAGTGAGAGGTCTGGTCGTCCATTAGCTGTGGCAATCACTTTTAAACCATCTTTAGATATTTCAGCCCCTTTTCCGCAATCAAGCATTATATCAAGTGGAGTTGATGCTGCTATTTCATATCCTTTAACATTTATGCCGTTGATTGCTGGTATAAGAGGGATTTTTTCAGCCAAGATAGTCCCTTGTGTGATGTTCACCATCTCACCCCTCTCTCTATAGTCAAATTTTCCAGATTCAAGCTCTTTTCCAAAATCAGCACTGTGATCTTTAAAAAAAAATCTAACCATTGCATTTCGACCTTCCTTTACAGGCTTGCCTTTTGCAATTAAAAATGATTTTTTTTCTCTATCACTACCTTTTAGGAATAGCTCAATTGCAACATCATCAGCAAGACCATAAACTATCTGATATTTAGCAAGAAGAGTCTTTAATTTATCTACCACCATATCTTTAGGAATATCGCCTATAATCTCTATTGTTGCTTCAAGTTCATCATCACTGACTGTTAATTGAAAGGGGCTATTTTCACAAGTAGTTATTATCTTATTATTATTGGTATTGGTTGTGGTTGTGGTGGAAGGATTTGTTTGATTCTCGAACTTTTGCGGACTAATTAGGCTCTTTTGATCTGCTATAAATTTTGCATGTTCTTGGGATATTACAGAACGTTCAATTAAAATATCTTTAATCAACTTCACTTCAAATGTTTTTGTAAAATGGATAAGCTGCTCTTCTAAACCCTTTAATACTTCTGCTTCAGTAGCAAAATTCTTATTAATGACAGATTTACAAAATATTTTATCAAAGGCACGCTGTCTGAAAAAATTTTTCTTTTTCTTATTTAGTATTAATTTATCGCTTATCTGATTTGTACCACTTTGATGTTCAACATTTCCACTATCATCAGAAGTTAGCTCTTCTTTCTCTAAATATGTCATATCAATTATGATGGAATCTTTTTGATCTTCGGTCAGTATCTTCTCTGCAACAAGAATATCCCCAAGAAGACGGCAAACAGAAGTGTTAGCGAACTCTTCTGACTGAGTTGCAAGAGCTTTTGCAATATCAAGAGCTTTTACTCCATAATCTTTTACTGCAATAGCCCCAAAAGATTTACCAAGTTTTCTACGAGTCGCTGCAACAAGTTTACCTATCTCATCTGATGAGATAAATCCCTTTTCAGATAGTATGTTCTCAAGTGCAACTTGTCTGCCTGCTTGGCGTTCAACCTGCATTGCAGTCATTGAGGCTTCCAACTGCTCTTGATTAATAAAACCGTGATACAACGCCATTCTTCCAAGCGATTTATCTTTACTGCGTTGATTAAATTCTCTTATCTCCTTTTCTATTATGTTAAGCTCGCGTGATTCAGAGAGTGTATTAACATCTGAACGGACAACTTTTATTAGCTTTTCAGGATATTGATACGCTTGGCTAATCATAATAAGGAGTTCGTTATTGTTCCATGGTTTGGTTATATACCTATGAACAATCCCCTTTTTCATTGCATTTTCTATATTATGTGTATCAGTATAGCCTGTTAGAATAAATCTTATTGTGTCAGGTAGTATCTCAACCGTTTGCTTTAAAAACTCAACTCCTGTCATGTGTGGCATGCGTTGATCTGATATAATCAAGAAAATTTCATCGTAATCTTTTCTGTTTTTTATAAGCTCAAGGGCAGCAGGTCCGTTTGGCGATGAGAGAATATTATAAGGTTCTGGCAATAAAAGTCTCTTTAATGCTTTTATGATGGACTCTTGATCATCAACTATTAATATTGTCTTTTTATCTGCCATTTTATCTATTCTCCTCTATCTTAGAGTTGGCTAAAAAACTTTGAAATTTATCAATTCAATTTTAAAAATTAGAACATTGGGTCTAATTTGCAAGCTCAAGATCAAAAAAGCCGCTGTGCATAGCCTCTGTAAGCTCTGCTTGAATAAGCTGATCTCCCCAGAAAATGGGTCTTTGCCCTTTCCAGCGTTCATTTAAAAATGATTTAATATCTGCAATCCCATTCTCTCCTGTTAAGACCTCTTTATCATACATGTGGGCAAGGACTCTGACACTGCAAAAACCACCTTGACATGGACCCTTACCAAGCCTGCTTCTCTTTCCAATATTAAGTAAATTTGGAATCTCATTACCTTTTTTAAGTGCAGCAGCAACATCATCAATTGTCTTTTCAGAGATCATTTCACACTCACATAAAATCTTATCCTTTGCATTATCTGGCTTATGTATCCACCTTTTTGGAGCAATACCCGGCTCTGTCCATTTACCCTCCATAGATGAAGGAAGAGGTTTGGTTCGGGTCAGGCATGGATTTTTATTGCCAATTCTCTCACATACCATATCTGCTGTCTTTTCAGCCATTAGTCTGTAAGTTGTAAGTTTTCCGCCTGTGATTGTGATAAAATTATCAAGTCCATCACTCTCATGTCCAAGAAGTGTGTAATTTCTACTTACATCTCTATCATCTAACCCGCAGCCTCCAAGACTTACAAGAGGTCTAACGCCTGAATAAGCTCTGATATACCTTATATTCTCAAGAGCTGGCACCATCTTTGCCCCTTGTTCAACAATAAGGTCAGTTTCGCCAACCGTAGGTATTATTTTATCAGGATCGTCAACTCTTACTGATGTTGTGCCAATTATTGAGACAGTTCCACCCGGAACAAGAATATCCGCGTTTGAAGGGGGTCTCAGCCGATTGATTACACTATTTGAGATCCTATTTTGAGTTACAAGAAGTGTTCCCATTGAATAGACAATATTTATGCACGCCCCGGCCATATTAGCCACAATTCCTGCCCACGCACCAGAAGCATTTACAACTATCTGTGGGTCAACATAAAAGTTTTCACCTGAACGGGTATTTTTAAGATGCACCCTTACTATTTTATGGTTTGTAATCTCAAATTTTACTGCCTTTGTGTAACAAAAAAGTGTTGATCCAAGGGCTTTTGCCTCTGCAATATTTTCAAGAGAGAGCATAAAAGGATCAATTGCCGCATCTTCAACTTCACAAGCTGCTATTATTTTATCTGATAGCTCTGGCTCTCTTTCAAGAGCCTCTTGTGTTGATATTGGTTTGCAATAAAGACCACTTTTTGCACAAAGTTCTGGAAACTCTGCTATATATTTATCATCATCACCTTCAACTGCAATAAAGAGTCCCCCGCAATCATCAATACATTGATGGGCGGTTTTCTTTAAAATTTTACCCTCTTCCATACATTCAACCGCACTTTCAACATCATTTGCGACATATCTTGCCCCGCTATGCAATAATCCATGGTTCCCGCCAGACGCACCAGCGTTAATATCGCCTTTTTCCACAAGAATTGATCTTATTCCACGCAAAGCTAAATCTCTTGCAACACCTGTTCCTGTTGCCCCCCCACCTATTATTAAAACTTCTGTCTCCAAAATATTTTCCATAGTGAGTCGCCTTAATTCTCCTTGAAGTTATTATGATTTACCAAACTTAAAGATATTTTTAATGCTAAAAATATTTCTTGTTTTTTGTAACTGATTATCTTTATCTGAGATCAAAGATTCAGATTGTGCAGTAGTATTTGAATTAACCGCATCATCATGTTTAGAATGTGCTGCCCACAAAATGGGTTCTGAGAAGTTACGCCAACCCCATTTAAGTATTGAAAGCAGCCAAAAAGATAGCCATAACGCCCATGCAAGCATTGCAACTCTGTAGGCAAACATTGGAAGCGAAAATAGCCACGCAACAGGTAAGGTGTTATCACTTATATCCTGATACCAACGGAGAAAATTTCCTGACGAGCCATTGCCTACTATATTCATTGATGGATGACCAAGAAGCCCTTGAGATATTGCCATCAAAAGGCAGAGCATTGAGAAGAATGTCAAACCAGCAATACCTAATTGCATAATATTAAATTTAGTTGGACTTAACCCTTCTCTCCATTTTTTTCTCATATCTAAAACAATTAACCACGCTGCAACAAACAGAGACCCGATGACATTACTCATTGACATACCAATTCCAAGCAAAAACCACTGATAAAACTTTAATGGAGTAAGGTTTGTCATTGCAAGACCGATTGAGACAAGCAGAACCACAATAATCTTTGACCAAAATAGAACTGCTGGTCCCATAAGCTGTTCACCACCAACAAAAAGTGTCCATCTGTCAGAAGAGATATGCAGATCAACAGCACTATTCACACTTGATATGCCAAGATCAATTTTTGGTGTCCGATAGAGTGTGGTAATACCAATCTCCTCTTTCCAGATAAGTTCAATGTTTTGAACTCCCGGGGTAATGGGTAAAATAACTTTTTGCCCCTCTTGACGGATAATCTGAACAGCACGATTAATCTTCACCTCCTGAAGTTGGGCTTTTTCTGGAATTGTGATTGCGTGTTGACCTCCCTGACTGCTCTTTATTGAAAGTAATAGAGTTGAGCTTGTAGTTCTTTGACCCGGGCGAAGCTCAAGAGTGCTTTTCTCAATCGTCATGGTCTGTCCGCCAATGCCTTTGGGTCTGGATATTTTTAATATAACCTCTTCACCGGGCAGAGGGTGCCATGTTGGGTACCATCTTTGATTATTTTGGTGTAAAATCACGGGGATACCCTCTGTCTCAACATGAAATATAGGGCTTGCATCTAATCTCCAGATTTCTGTCCATTCAAGATTTTGAGATTGTTCACTCTTATTCAAAGTCTCTTTAGATAGAGCATGATAAAGCCTCAAAGTTTCAGATATTTCTAAAAAAGATTCAAAGGAGATAGTGCTTTGCTCAGAATTTAAAGTAACTTCAACCATGCCATTTTTAACTCTAACGCCTTCTGTGATAACTGACTCACCTTCCAAAAGTGGAAGTTTAATCACAATTGCAGAGCCTGTTGGAGTTAAACGTCTAACAGTTGTCTCAACTTTCCAATCAAGACCAAGAAGAATAGTTTTTTCAACAAGTGTAAATGGTGGTAAAAGACCTGTTTCAAGCAACTCTTGCTCTGATTCGTCTGAGTCGCTTTCTTCTTCCGTATCTATTAATTTGCCTTCTACTGTTTTTCTAACCCCTTCTTCTGTCTCTATCGATCTGCCTTCTCCTGCTTCTCTCTCATCTTCTTTTCCTGATTTTCCCGCCTTATCTATTGATTTTCGCACTAAACGCTTAAATTGAAGCTGGTCATCAAGAGTGCCATCTGGCTGAATACCTTGAACCTCCCAACCATTTGCATCAATAACTTTTCCTGAATGAGGTTTTATATTAAGAGGAAGTTGGAAGCTATTTGGGTTGCCAATCTTGCCTAAAACCGTAACTCTATGTTTTCCCGCTGGAATCATAATCCATAAAATTTGATCAAGGCGAAATAGAGCCTGAGCTTGAGAGTATTTAGCGTTAGAGTTTAGCCCATCTATCATTGCCTGTTCAGGTAGCCAGTGTTTGGCATGACCCGGCAGAGGAATTACTGTATCAACTGCGGCATCGACATTAAGGTTAATCTCAAGATATGCAGATTTCTTAGATTTTTCGGAGTTGCTTAGTTGCTCATGCTCTTTGGGATATTCAGATTTTCTAAACTGTTCAGCTTTTTTAAGCTGTTCGTTATTTTGATTTAGTCCGAATTTAATTGATATTTCCATCTGAGAAATATCAGCACAGTTTGGAAAGCATTTATCTTTTTCTAAAAGCCGATTTTGAAGCTCTGCCAATATCTCAGGTGATGGAATTTCAGAAGCATTTGTCAAGCACGGATTTAGAAGTGTAAATGCAAATGTCATTGTAAATATTAATATTGCTACTCCAGAAAAAGATGTTTTAAACTTACCGCCTAAATAACCAGCTTTTCTAAACATTCCAATAGTTAGCAAGATTATAAGAGCAACTCTTAAGAGTGATAAAATCAAGTTTATGGTAGGACCAATAAGGAGAAACGAGATACTCTGTTTATCCTCAACAGGTCCTGACCAACTAAAATTAATAGTCTTAAATGGCTGCCAAAGAGGAAGTCCCGGACCTGTTTGAGTCAAAGATTTTGGATCATACTGCATAACTTTTGCCCTCTGCTTTCCTGCTTGACCATAAATTTCGTTATCATACTTAGATTCTAATGAGCCTTCTAAAGCCTCTTTCTCAGATTTAAAATAGGACAGCGGACCTCTTGCTTTTCTTGGCATATCCATCAATTGACCTTTTGCTTTATATTGGTATGATTGACCTGACTGGTTTGGTTGGTTTGAAATGTTTTCCTCTATCAAAGATTCTGGTAACGGTGCTTCTGGGGCAGATTGAGTTTGAACTTCTTGTAAAGCCTTATCCATATTCATCTGGGCCATATCTGACTCTTGTGGGCTAAAACCTGACCCCCCCGTCATTCTTGATAAATTTTGATTTTTGATAGCATCGTTCATTGAAATCCAGCGATTTTCCAACTGTGGATAGATACCAATTCTCAATGATTGGATAGCATAAGATATTGAAATAAGAAGAAGAACCATAGCAATAACAAACTGATATAACTTCACTATTCTTCTTAATCTGCCTGAGTTTTTAGCTGTTAAGTCAAGAAGAACAAATCCTAAAAGTAGAAAAAGCCAGATATAACGTGGTGCCGCATTTTCATGGTAGAGAAGAACCATAGTTATAAAACCAACAGATGCAAGCGGAATAGAAAAGAGTTTTGCTGTGGCAATTGTGAAGATTAAAACTATGAAAATATCAAGAAGAGACCACTGTTTAACCCATGTTCCCTGAATATTGTCTATTCCATTTGCTGATATAAGTTTCCAGCCCGGTGGAAGATTGAGTGCGCCTGTAACCTTCTGAAAAGGGTGAAGCCAACCAGTTGCTGGAATGTTGTAAATAGAGCCTTCAACTTTGCTATCTGCAATTAAATTCAGATTTCCCCGTCTTAGCTCAACTCCAGCATTTTTAGGTTGGTCAACTCCAGCATTTTTAGGTTGGTCAACTCCAGCATTTTTAGGTTGGTCAACCCCAACATTTTCCGATACTTTAACTTTAGATTTTGTTGGTGCTTCAGCTCCAACATTTTTTGACTCCTTAGGCTCAGAATTTTTTGTTGAGTCCATTGTTGTTATTAACTGCTCAACTTCATCAACCATAACCTTTCCGGGTAACATCAAAGGGTCAATCTCAAGACGCCAACCACTATTTTTGTTTCCAGTAATCGTATCTTGGACAGTATATCCTGTGCCATCAAATGAGAGCCACAATATGCGATGCAAGTTGAGTTGATCTGGCGGTGGCACAGGGTCTCCACGCTTTATCTCTTTAAATTGAATGGTCTCTTTTGGAAGCATCATGTACGCAGGATAAGATTTCCACTCTTCAGGCAAAGATGTCATTCTTGGATCAATTGCTGGAACCCCTGATATTTCAACAACACGCAAATCAGAACGCCGAACAACAGACCATATCTCCTGCTTTGACCAATAGCCATCGTCAGGTGGTAGAAAAGTAAGAGAACTAATTTGACCAATATGCCTCAAAGTTAGAGTTAAACTATGTCTTCCCGGTTTTAGCTGTATCCTTATTGTTCCGTCAGATTCTAATTTTGAAGGTAGCTGTGTGGTTAAATTCATTGAAATAAACTCATTTGGTGAGTAGAGTGGTCCAAGTTTCACTTCTCTTCCAACACCCGCAACATCAAGTGTGGCGTATAGCGTCATTTGAGAGGGGATTCCATCATCAATGAGTCTAAAACTCTCAACTTTTAGCCTGTTCTCCTCTTTTTGCTCCACGTTTGATCTTTTTAACCATAATCTGCCCAAATCATCTAAATTTGGAAATTCAATCTCTTTATTATCCATATTAAGAGTTACAAGCCCAGATTGTGGTGGAATCTGTATATATTCAGGCTGTTTCTGCCAGATAAATCTACCTGTAACCTTGTATTTGCCTTTAGACAGTTTTACTGACGGAACTATATTGCCATAAGGGTCGCCTTTTTGAATTACCAAGGCAGGAAGAGGATTTGATGTATCACCACTATTTAACGTAGTATCTTGTTCCGTAATATTATCTTGGTTTGCAATATCATATCGCTTTAATATAACTTCTTGATTAGCAAGAGTATCTCTCTTTACCATAACGTTTTGATTAGCCATAATATCTCGCTTAACCATAACATCATATACCCAATTTGAGCTATTGCCCGGAAGATGAATATATGACTCATGGTATATTTGCCACTCTTGGATAAACTCACCACCTTTACTGTTGAGATTAAGAGTAATTGAGGTTGGAAATGCACATTCAAGAGCTTGTGAGTCATTAAAGTGTGGAATACACTGAAGCTCGCTTTCCTTGTTGTGTAACACCCAACCTTTCCAAGGTTTAAGGTTATCTGGAATGTAATCAGGTAGTTCAGAGGCTGAACAGATACGGCATGAAATCATAATAGATATAATTACGATTTTCATAATATCTAAGGAATAGCACTTGTTCATCTTTTTTCTCCTTGTAAAGTGAGCAATTGGTTAACTTAGCTTTATTGACAAATGTATATAAGATACTTCTGAATTTTCTCAATATCAAGAAAATAGTTCTTAGAGCCTAATTATCGATACTCTTTGTTAAGAAAAAAAGCATGGATAAACGATAAAATTTTGATAAACAACCAAATAAAGAGTATTATATAACTGTTTTGTCCAAGGATTTAGTTACATGGTTTTTACAACTATATTTATATTTCTGCTATAACTAAAAATAAGTAAAAGGAGATGAGCATTTATAAGCTATCTTTAAATGGATAGGAAACTTATGCTCCAAAATTTATGATGAATAAAGATAATCTTGATAAAATTAATATGGAAAATGAGAAAAAAGTAAAAGCCCTTGTCCTAACTGGATTTGGTTTGAACTGCGACATTGAAACTGCGTATGCGTTTGAGTTTGCAGGGGCAGAGGCTCAAAGAGTGCATATAAATAGCCTTATTAGCGGAAAAGTATCTCTTGATGATTTTCATATCCTTGCCTTTGGTGGAGGATTTAGCTGGGGAGATGATCATGGAGCTGGCGTTATTCAGGCACTGAAACTTAAAAACCATATTGGAGATAAGATTCTTGAATTTGTGAATCAGGGTAAACTTGTAATTGGTATATGCAACGGCTTTCAAACTCTTGTAAATCTCGGACTTTTGCCGGGAATTGAAAGAGATTATAAAACCCGTTCAGTTGCCCTCACTTGGAATGACAGCGGAAATTTTAGAGATCAGTGGGTAAATTTGGCTGTGAATCAAAATAGTCCATGCGTTTTTACAAAAGAGTTTAGCTCTCAAACGATTAAAGCGGATAGCTCAGATAGAGAAAAAACTCTAAACTATTTTGAGCTTCCGATACGCCATGCACAAGGAAAATTTGTTGCAGATGACTCTGTTATTGATAGGTTAATTGCAAATAATCAGGTAGTTTTGAGATATGCAAATATAAAAGGAGAAAATTCAGAGATTGAGCCTGCAATGCAAAGATTTCCTATGAATCCAAACGGCTCTATTTATGATATTGCTGGTATCTGCGATTCAACAGGACATATTTTTGGGCTTATGCCACACCCAGAAGCATATAACCACTATACAAATCACCCTAATTGGACAAAGACAATTGAAGAGCTAAAACGGAGTCCAAAAGAACTAAAGAATTCAAATAGATATAGCACTATAACAGATAACGAAATTACACCTGGAATGAGAATTTTCACCAATGGCGTAAGATACATGAGTTCAAAATTATAGTATTACTCGCGGTCATAAGAAATAAAAATTTAATAATGCCCGAAAATTATACCCAGCAAGGTCATAAGTTGTAGGGGTTAAGATAGTAGAGACGCACAGCCGTGCGTCTCTACTCAATTTGGAGAAATTTATGGTGTTATTTTATTCCCATTCCCTACTCAATTTATTTCCAATTTGGATATATACCCTTCAAGTTCATCTACAAACCATTGGATAATGGTATCAAGAAATAGCCAACCTTCAATTGTCAATTTAACTCTTTCTTGCTCTATCTTACCAAGTGATTTAGTTTCAATCTTATCTAACACGCTTTTAAATATAATTTTGAATTGAGAGACAGAGTTATCAAATGTTGTTTCAGCTCTATATAATTCTTCAAACAATTTAATATCTATTCCTTTCTCGGTTCTAAGACCTACCATTATAAGCTCAATGAGTTGTTGTTCTCTTGTCAACCACTCTATTTCAGCAATTGGAGAGTTACTTTGTTCAAGCATAGATATATATTGATTGACATCTTTAACATTCCAGAATCGTTTTTGTTGGAGAGTTGGTTCACAGCAATATGAGTGAGCTGAAGGTCCAAAACCGAGATATGGAACCATCTCCCAATATTTTTTATTATGCTTAGATTGATATTTAGGAAAGGCCGCAAAATTTGATATTTCGTAGTGATCAAATCCTTTAGATACAAGATAGTTCGATGTTAGTTTGAAAAGAGAAGCTACCGTTTCGTCATCAAGAGGTTTTATATTGCCCTTTTCGTAAGCTAAAAACATAGGTGTATCATGCTCATAGCTTAAAATGTAGCAGGAGAGATGTGCTGGGCGATATTCATAAGCTGCATTAAGATCATTTAACCAGATATTTTCTGTCTCATCTGGCAGACCATATATAAGGTCTATTCCAATATCTTCAAACCCAGCTTCTCTTGCAGATATAATAGTTTTACGAGCTTTATCAGCAGAGTGAACTCTATTAAGAAAATTTAATTTATCATCTTGAAATGATTGAACACCAATACTCAAACGATTTATCCCAACTATCTTTATATCTCTTAGATACCCATCTTTCACAGTGCATGGGTTTACCTCCATTGTGATCTTAAGATTTTTATTTATATCAGAGTTTTCGCTGATGTTTAGATTTTGATATGGGGTTAAATTTTCGTTTTTATTTTTAGATATATTGTTTTCACCCTTGTGTATAAAACCACTATCTATAAGATGAAAACTTTTGGCAATTGCCTCTATTATTCTTTCAACATCTTCACAGTTGAGAATAGATGGTGTTCCTCCTCCAAAGTAGATTGTATCTACAATAAGATCGGGGTTAGAACGAAGTTCAATCTCTTTTAATAAGGCTTTAATAAATCTATTTTTTAGGAAAGTATCTGTAATTGAATAGAAATCACAATAGGGGCATTTTCTAATACAAAAAGGGATGTGTATATAAATTCCTGCGTAATCAATACTTGGCGTATCTATTTTAGCTCTCTTATTATGATTGAGAAGCATTTTTACATGCCTCATCAAGCCTTGCTTTGATATATTCAATGGTCGATTCATCATACTCTTCAATATCAAAGCAGTAACCATCAGAGCCAAGTAATCCGCCGGGTATAAGGTCTCCTCTTTCATCTGGATCGGTTATCATATCACCATAAAAACAGGTAGAGAGCCATCTTTGCTCTGGGTTATCATCAATAACATCTATCATTGCAAAAAGAGTTCTCTCTTTCTGGTTATTATGTTTTGGTCTAAGAGAGTAACTAACTCCTTTTCTTGCATTAAATGAAAGCGATACACCCTCCATTGATTTAAGATGCTCCATGATCTCAGTAAATATTTTTTTGATATTGCTTTCTGTATCCCGCCAATCTTCAATAAATTTGTTAAGTTCTTCCATGATTATTTTTGTTACCTTAAAATATAAGATTAATAATACATTTCTAATGGCTATTTAAGAGATATATATTTTATTCTCTAATATGTTTTATAATATGACCAAGTTCTGGAAAAATAAGATTATTACAAGCTAACTTACAACCATTTAGACTTCCCGGCATACAAAAAACAACAGTTTGCCCAATTATTCCCGCTGTAGCTCTTGACATAATAGCCGCAGAATCAATCTCATCAAAACTCAGTTGAGCGAAAAGAACGCCAAATGATGTTAGCGTCTTTTCAAACATTGGAGATAAGGCCTCAATGGTTACATCTTTTGGACTTATCCCTGTTCCACCAGACATTAGTATTACATCTGGAGTTATCTTCTCAACAACATGCTGCACCATTGATTGAATTGCACTTATATCATCTGTTACTACATGGTGAACAACTGGTTCATGCCCCTCTTTTTTAACTTGCTGTTTTATCCATGCCCCACTTTTATCTTCACTAATTCCTCTTGTTGTTGATACTGAAATGATTGCAACTTTAAGATTTGATGGTGTCTGTTGTTTATGCGGAACTATTCCCATTTAGTTCTATTCCTATATAAATATTAGTATGAATAATTGACGATATTAGACTACTTTCAGTCATAAGTTGAGTTTTGTATATATAAAAAGCTAAAGTTATGACCGTATGAAGTATAAAGCTAGTCTTCTTGTTCAATAAAAACACTGTCCTTACCATCGCATTCAACTAAGGATACATTGATTGTTTCAGCATGTCGCGTATCTACACAGATACCCTTGTAATCTGCTTGAATAGGAAGCTCTCTGTGCCCCCTATCAACAAGAACAGCAAGTTCAATAATTGATGGTCTGCCAAAATCCATTAATGCGTCCATTGCAGCTCTTATAGTTCTTCCCGTAAAAAGGACATCATCAACAAGAATTATCTTTTTGTTATCAACAGAAAACGATATTTTAGAAGGGCGAACAATGGGTTGATGGCTTATTCTTGTCCAATCATCTCTGTAAAGATTTATATCCATTGCCCCTACTGGAATCAACTCACCTTCTATTTGTGCTATCTTTTTTTGGATTCTTTTAGCAATAAAGTCCCCTCGGGTCAAAATTCCAGCTAAGGCAAGATTCTTTACCCCTCTGTGAGCCTCTATAATTTCATAGGACATTCTTGTCAGTGCCCTTTCCATATCTTCAGCGTCAAAAATAATTTTTTGTTTCATTGTCGGTTACTCCATGAGGTTTATATATTCAAAACAATAAATTATATCGTATATATATAAAATACACTTATTGTTTTGATGTAAATGTTTTTAATAAAATTTTTAATTGAAAAAAATTATCACTTTTTTTATTAACGGGCAATCTTTGATTTTAAGTTTTATCTTACATTGAACTTTAAGTGAAAGAAAGTTGACAACTGCTTATATGAAAAATTTTTTGCTTGATTTTTTGTAGCCATTCCTTATATCCATATCTTATGAACTTATTTATTTCTACTTGTTTAGATTACTTTAGCCTCACCCTTAACCCCCTTTTGTTAATAAAGGGATAATATTTGGAGAGAAGTTTTCATGCCAACATTGGAAGAGCGAGAAGCAGAAAACCCTGCTGAACTTAAAAAGAGATTAAAAGCAAGAACAAAAGATTTAGGCGTTAACTGTGCCTTTGCAGAGTATATAGAGATGATGGAGAAATATCTGCTCACCCTTGAGAGACGAGTAAAGAGAATAGAAAGACGCCATAACTATAACAGCGATGACCTGCTTACTATGGATGGTGAAGAGATTTAATAATAACTATACTGCCTCTCATAAGTTGGTTTTGCATATATAAAAATTAAGTTTATTACCGTTTTAAATATAAATAAAGCAAATTGAAATATAATAGAGTAAACAACCACAATAAATTAAACTTTAAGGAGATAAATTATGAGTTTTAAATCTGTTGACGATATTCTTGCCTATGCAATCGAAAAAGAAAATGAGGCTGTTAATTTTTACACAGACCTAAGCAATAAAGATAATTTTAAATCTGTAAAGGAAACTTTTATAAGTTTTGCAAAAGAGGAGCAAAAACATGCTGATCTGCTATCAGGTTTAAGCAGTGATAAAAGCAAAGTTAATGAATATGAACTTAAAGCTATACCTGATCTTAAGATTAGCGACTATCTTGTTGATACAGAATACAAAGAGGGAATGTTTATGCAAGATATTTTAAGAATTGCTATGAAACGTGAAGAGATGGCTGTAAAACTCTACAAAGACCTTGCAACTAAAACAGATAATAGTGAAGTTATAAAAGTTCTTAACATTCTTGCACAAGAAGAGTCAAAGCACAAACTTGGATTAGAAACTATGTATGATGATTTTCTTGCAGCAAACGAAAATTGATATGCTTAGATATTGATGCTTTAGAATGAAAATTTTATAAAAGAATATGGGCGATCTGTCGGTCGCCCATACTCTTTTATTATATTGATAACTATTTAAAGAGGGTATTTCATTAATAATGAGTTTAGATAAGTTAAAAAATAGAATTAAAGCACATCCTGATTACTCTAAAGTTGGCATGGTTTTATACCACAACGGTGTTGTTCGTAAAACTACAAGAGATGGACAAGAGGTTACAGGGTTATCCATAACTGTGGACCACGAGAAACTTAAAGAGATCATTCAAGAGCAGAAGTCAAAATCAGGTATTATAGAAGTTATAGTTGAGATTGAGGAAAATAGACCACTAAATGTTGGTGATGATGTTATGTATATTGCTGTAGCTGGCGATATAAGAGAAAATGTAATTGCCACCTTAACTGAGACATTAAATCGCGTTAAAAGTGAAGTAACGTCAAAAGTTCAGTTTATTAAACATTAGAGTAGAATATAGGCATTGAATGATTTTGATGGAACAAGATGGTTAATAAAAATATACAGAACAATTTAGAATCTCATATAAAAAGCAGGTTGGAAGAGCTTGAAAAAGCAATTGATATAAACAAATTAACATTGCCTTCAAAATATCACTTTTTAACTGAAGAGCTTAACAAGGTTTTATTATTTAGCGATTTTGTGGCTTCCTCTTTAATAAAAAATCCAGCATTACTTGTTGATTTGATTGAATCAGGCGATCTTGAACGCTCATATTCTAATGGTGAATATAAGCTAAAAATTGATGAGCAGATTCAGAATCAGGTAAATACAACAATTAGCAATATCTTAATAAATGACAACTCCCTAATAAATGATAATGCTCTAATAAACAAAAATCCCCTAGTAAATGATAATGCTCAGGTAAATCAGAATTCCTTAATAAATGATAATCTTCTGATAAAACTTGATGATGCTACATTAAAAGAGGTGCTTGGAAGAATTAGAGAGCGTGAGATGGTAAGAATTGCGTGGCAAGATATTGTTGGGAAAGTTTCTCTTGAACAGACCTTAAAAGATTTATCTAACCTTGCTGAGGCATTTGTTGACAAAGTAATCTCCTTTATCTATGATAAACTGTGTTTCACATACGGAACACCTCTTGATAGTCAAGGCAATGTTCAAAAACCTGTAGTTCTTGGTATGGGTAAACTTGGTGCTCAAGAGTTGAATTTTTCATCTGACATAGACCTTATTTTTGCCTATCCTGAAGATGTAGATTTTGAATGTAATAACTCTACTACGTCAAGCAAGGAAAAATTATCAAGCAACGCAACATTATCGGGCAGCAAAAAACTAAACACTATCAATACCACAGGAGAATTTTTCACAAAAATGTGCAAAAATTTTTTAAAGGTTTTTGATTCATCTACAATCGTTTCAACTACGAGCAATTCAAATCAATGTAGTTCTTCATGTAGTAGCTCAATGCTTTTCCGTGTTGATACACGTCTTCGTCCATTTGGGGCAAATGGTCCTATTGCGATGAGCTTTTACACAATGGAAGAGTATTATCAGACGCAAGGACGTGATTGGGAACGCTACGCATTGATTAAAGCTCGCCCAATTGCTGGAGATATTGATGCTGGTTACACCTTGCTTAAAATTTTAAACCCTTTTATTTACAGAAGATATTTTGATTATGGCTCTTTTGAGTCGTTAAGAGATATGAAAAAGAGAATCTCTCTTCAAGTAAAAGATAAGAGATTTAAAAACAACATTAAACTTGGTGCTGGTGGAATACGCGAAATCGAGTTTTTTGGTCAGGTGTTTCAGTTGATAAGAGGTGGGGTTGAGCCTGAATTTCAGGAACGTAAAATTCTTAAAGTCCTTGAATTGCTTGTTCAGCGTAACTGTATTGATGCAAAAACTTGTGAGGAACTTACTGAAGCCTACTGTTTTCTTCGCAAAGTTGAACACAGATTGCAAGAATATAACGACCGTCAGACCCATGATCTGCCTGAAAAAGATGATGAAAAATTGAGGCTTGCCCTTTCAATGGGATTTGGTAAGAATTTTATTTATGCTGATTTTTATGAAGTTTTAAATGGTTATATGTCAAAGGTTCATGACCATTTTCGAAATCTCTTTGCATCAGATAACGCTGAAAAACAAGATAACGGTCGCAAACAAAACAATAATACCAAACAAGATAACAATCCAACATCAAATGAGAAAAGTGATAGCAAAACTGAAGATGAAATTGATGATCTTAAATATATTTGGCAAAATATTAATGATCCGCAATTTGACTCAGCAGAGTATAAAATTTCAGGTTTTGAAAACCATCAAGTTTTTATCAAT
Source organism: Desulfamplus sp. (assembly GCA_015231615.1). Classification (GTDB taxonomy): domain Bacteria; phylum Desulfobacterota; class Desulfobacteria; order Desulfobacterales; family Desulfobacteraceae; genus Desulfamplus. The sequence continues at coordinate 24,089 of JADGBE010000029.1, forward strand.
ATCTTAAAAAATCTTGCAGAACATCAAAACACAAAAAAATTGACCACAACTGGTAGAAAAAGGTTGGATCGATTGATTCCTCTTCTTGTTCAAAAAGTTAGTCAGGCAAAAGACTCTTTTTGCACACAAAATAGAGAAGTTGATTTGAGCAAACAGGTCAATTTGCACAGAGAAATTTTGGAAATAGAAACAGGCGAATGTATAGCCTCAAATCAAGAGACTGTGCTTAAGCGACTCATTGACCTTATAATTACAATTGAGAGACGAACGTGTTATCTATCTCTTTTAATTGAAAAGCCACAAGCCCTTGATAATCTTGTCAATCTTGCGGCTAAAAGTCCTTGGGTTATCTCATTCTTATCTCTTCATCCAGCATTGCTTGACGAGCTTCTTGCCCCTTCCACCCTTTATACACCTCCAGATAGAGCTGAGATGGAAAAAGAGATTGAACGTCGTATGGCCCATATTCCAGTTGAAGATTTTGAGTTTCAATTAGAAGAGTTGTGCATTTTTAAACAGGTAATGGTGTTAAGAGTTGCTGCTGCAGATTTAAGTGGTAACTACCCTCTTATGAAGGTGAGCGACCGTTTAACAGAGATTGCAGAGACAGTTATGAATAAAGTGATTGAAATATCATGGAATCATACGGTTCAAAAATATGGTAGGCCATCAGGTCTTAATTTAAACAAATTTCCTGATATTAATTCTGACAAAGAGTTAGATTGTTTATCTGATAATGATAAATTTAATTATTTGTCTAATGATATTAATAAAAATATTAAATCAAACTATTTAGCTCCTAAAATAGGCTTTTACCCTTCTGAATCTCCTTTATCAACAACATACTCTGCTTCAACTTGCTCTAAGTTCTTTTCACCAGGTTTTGCTGCAATTGCCTACGGAAAACTTGGAGGAATTGAACTTGGCTATAAATCTGACCTTGATATGGTGTTTATCCATTCAAGTTGCGATGGATATACAGAAGGTGGACCAAGAAGCATTGAAAATATACGATTTTACACCTTTTTAGGACAACGAATAATCAGTGCTTTGACTTTAAATACTCAGGCTGGTAAACTTTATGATGCTGATATGCGTCTTAGACCTAATGGTCAAGCTGGTATGATTGTGAGCCACATTGACGCATTCCATGACTATATCAAAAATGAGGCTTGGACATGGGAACATCAGGCAATTATAAGGGCAAGACCAATTGGAGGAGATCCAGCTCTTCAAGAGCAATTTAACGAAATAAGAGAGAGTATCCTCCGCATAGAACGCCCACCAGAATTGTTAAAAAAAGAGGTGGGTCAGATGCGTGAGAGAATGAGAAAAGAGCATCTTAAGAGCAGTAAAGATTCTAATAGTTTGGTTAAGATGAATAATTTAGGGAGAGACTTCTTAAAATCTGACTCAGACCTTTTTGATCTAAAGCAAGGTAGAGGCGGTATTATTGATATTGAATTTTTAGTTCAATATCTTGTGCTTCAATACGCATCGAAACATAGAGCTTTGACAAAATGGACAGATAACGTTCGTCTTCTTGAAACCCTTGCAGTCGAGAAGATTCTTAAACCACAAGAGTCAGAAGAGCTTAAAAAAGGATATTTAAAACTTAGACAGATGGTGCATCACTTAAATCTTCAAGAGAGAAAAAAGAAAATTCCAATAAAAGAGTTTAAAGATGAGGCAAATTCGATTATTGAGATATTTGAGAAATTCTTATTGTCTCATACGAGCTAAGTGGATTGTCGCTAATATTGTCCATAACCCAAAATGCAACAAAATAATTCAGATAAACAAAAAACGTAATAAAACAATTTAGATAAACAAAATAGCTTAAATAACATTAACATTTATAAGGAGATTAAAGTAATGAGTTCAAAAAAATGGGAAACACCTTTTTGGCCAGAAGGCGTGGCACACGATGTCCATGATTATCTATATCCGTTAACCGATCTTCTTGATAACTCTGCCCGTAAATATCCTAATAAAGTATATACAATCTTTAGTGATGCCAAAAGAACCTTTGCTCAGGTTAAAGATACAGCAGACAGAATTGCAAATTTCTTAGCAAGACAGGGAATCAAACAAGGAGATAAGGTTGCTATTTTTCTTCCAAATCTTCCCCACTTTCCTGAAATATTCTTTGGTATTCTAAAAGCTGGGGCTGTATGCGTAAACTGCAACCCTGTTTATACTCCAAAAGAGTTAAATCATCAGTTGTCTGATTCTGGTGCAAAGATGGTATTTTGCATGGATCACCCTGTATTTTATAAGAGTACGGTTGAAGCTATTAAAGATACTGATGTCAAAAGCGTAGTTATCTGCAATATCAAATCTTACCTTCCAAAGATAAAAGGAATTCTTGGTAGTCTTTTGGGTAAAATTCCAAAAGCAGATAATCATCAAAAAGGTCATTTTATGTTTGATGATATTATTGCATCATCTGCTCCAACTCCACCAACAATAAATATTAATCCTCAAAAAGATACAGCGGTCATGCTTTACACTGGTGGTACTACAGGCGTTCCAAAAGGGGCAGAGCTAACACATACCAATTTTACTTACGACCTTGAAGCTGCTGTTGAGTACTTTAGAATCGTTCATGAAAAAGGGAAAGCGCCTGAAAAGCTCCGTTATGGTGGTTTTCATACCTTTCTTGGAGTTTTGCCTTGGTATCATGTTTTTGGAATAAACAGCACCCTTCTTCTTGCTGCCAAAACAGGTGGACGCCTTATCTGTGTTCCAGATCCAAGAGCTGGCAATCCCCCTTTTACAGAGGTATTAAAGATTGTTCAAAAACATAAACCCACATTTATGACTGCTGTTCCAACAATCTTTGTGGCATTTACTAATCACCCTCTTATCAATAAATTTGACATCTCTTCTATTATGGCGTGTCTTTCTGGTGGTGCCCCACTTCCTCCTGAAGTTTGTCGTCAATTTGAAGAAAAAACAGGGGCAATAATATTTGAGGCTTATGGTTTAACAGAGACTGCCCCTGCTGTCTGCTCTAATCCTGCTTCTAAAGAGACCCGAAAGATTGGTTCTATTGGCTTTCCGATTCCTGGAACTGACGTTAAAATAGTTGATCTTGAAACTGGTTTAAAAGAGTTACCTCGTGGTGAAGATGGCGAAATTGCAGTGTGTGGTCCTCAAGTTATGAAGGGATATTGGAAACGCCCTGATGCTAACAACGAAGTCTTTAGAGAGATTGATGGAAAAAGATATTTTCTCACAGGCGATATTGGTAACATCGATAAAGATGGTTATATAACAATAACTGATCGTAAAAAAGATATGATTATTGTTAGTGGATTCAATGTATATCCAAGAGATGTAGAGGATACTATCTATAAACACCCTGCTGTTGAACTTGTGGCTGTAGTTGGACTTCCTGACGAGAGAACTGGTGAAAAGGTTAAAGCATTTATAAAGCTCAAAGCTGGTGCTAAAGCAACTAATGAAGAGATTGATAAATTTTGCAAAGAGAATATGGCAGGATATAAACGTCCAAGGCTCATTGAATTTAGAGATGAAATTCCAGTCTCCAATGTTGGAAAAGTGCTTAGAAGAACATTGAGAGACGAAGAAAAGGCGAAGCAGAAAAAGGCTTGATAGTCTGAATTTAAGAGCTTTCCAGATAATTATTTTGCCACTCCACAAGGGGAGGAATAATTATTTCCCCCTCTCCATTGGGGAGGGGGCAGAGGAAATTGCCAATTTATTCCCGTTTTAAATATAAAAATATAGATTTGACAACTTTCTAAAAGTTGTCAAATCTTAAAATAGCAAAAAAACAATCTAAATAAATGACTCTAAATATATGTGAAATATTCTATAGCATTCAAGGTGAATCTACCTTTGCAGGATTACCATGTGTATTTGTGCGACTTATGGGTTGCAACCTTAATTGCAGGTGGTGCGACACTCTTTATGCAAAAGAGGGTGATGTTGCAACGCAAATGGAGATCACTGAGATAATCAATAAAGTTGAGAGTTTTGGCTGTAATTTGGTTGAAATAACAGGTGGAGAACCTCTTATTCAGAAAGAGACTCCAATTTTGATTGATACTTTGATAAATAATGGCTATCAGGTTCTTGTTGAGACCAACGGTTCTATTAGTATTGACACAATTACAGATAACTCTATCCGTATAGTTGACATTAAATGCCCTTCAAGTGGCGAATCAAAAAAAAATCTTTTAAGTAATATTGATATTCTTGGTAAAAAAGATGAGGTTAAATTTGTGATTGCGGAGAGAAATGATTATGAATTTGCAAAAGGTATAATTACCAATACCAATTTAATAAAAATTAATCCTTCACGTATTCACCTTTCACCTGTCCAATATACAAACAAAATAAGTTCATACACTAATGAATCGTTGCAAGCTCTTGATAACTCGAAAAAAGATGTAAAAAAATCAAATTCAATTACACCAGAAGAGCTTGCAAAATGGATGCTCAATGACAAGATACCAGCAAGGTTATCAATGCAACTTCATAAGATAATATGGCATCCAGACAAACGAGGGGTTTAAAAATTATTAAGAGTTAGGTGATAAAACAGTATGACTATGGAACACAGTTTAGATAATTTAACTAACAACAATTACGAAAATAGTATAAAAAGTGCAAGTAAAAGAGCCGTAGTTCTATCAAGTGGAGGAATAGATTCCACAACTACAATGGCAATCGCAAAGTCAGAAGGGTATGAGATTTACAGTTTGAGCTTCAGATACGGTCAGCGACACCATGCTGAACTTGTTGCTGCCCAGAAAGTTGCACAATTTTTTAATGTTAAAAAACATCTAATTGTCAATATTGATCTTAGAAGTTTTGGCGGTTCCGCACTTACAGATTCAATTGGTGTGCCAAAACATGAAAGTGTTGAAGAACTCTCTAAAGACGAAATCCCAATTACATACGTTCCAGCACGCAATACGATTTTGCTCTCATACGCTCTTGCATGGGCAGAAGTTGTAAAAGCAGAAACAATTTTCATTGGCGTTACAGCGGTTGATTACAGTGGATACCCTGATTGCCGTCCTGAATACATAGAGGCATTTGAAAAAATGGCAAACCTTGCTACAAAAACAGGGGTTACAGGAGAGATTAAGATAAGAATTAGGACTCCTCTTATCTATATGTCAAAGTCAGATATTATTCTTAGAGGGGCTGAACTTGGTGTTGATTACTCTATAACTTTGAGTTGCTACGACCCTGATTATAATGGAAGGTCATGCGGACATTGCGATAGTTGTCTTCATAGAATAAAAGGGTTTAAAGAGGCTGGTATAGCTGATCCTACAATATATTATTGATATTATTGATAATAGAAGAGCTAAATTATTTTATCGGTAGATTTTAAGAGTTATTTTAAACCGTAGGGATGATGTCTTAGTTGTCTCTACGGTTTTAGTTTGAGATAATATATATTTTATTGTTGTTTTATTTGTTTCCAATTCTTGGATCGTTTCCCTTACCTGTGCAATCTGGTGTGTAACATGAATTATCAACAAAAGAACACTTCTTTTTGCATGATGGACACTCTTCTGGCGGTGTATCTGCGTTTAGCTTATAACCACATTTATCGCAAATCCAGCTTGTCATAGTGATTTCTCCTCTAAGTAGTTCCGTTTTAGAAATATCAAAATTATAAAGATTAAAAAAATTACACTCGCAAGGTCATAAAAAGCTCAATTTATTTCCGATTTGGTATATATGTGTCTCATATAGGTATAGAAATGAGACACATCTGATTCTAAGTTCTATTCATTAATTCAGTCAATCAAAGAATAATCAATAAAGATCAATCCAAAGATATTAATCAAGAACCTCCATAAGTTTTCCGCAACAAGGTGGAATTCTATCCCCTTTTTTCAACTCAACATACTTATTACAGGTCTGGCAGTAGCATCTGCAATCAGAAGCTGCATAGACTTCTGGATAGGCATCTTTTGAACCAGTAGAAGCTGGTTCGAGCCCTTCAATCGCAAATCTTGCAAAAGTGTCTTTTGCTGAAACATACTGTCCTACTGGAACAAGTTTTTTATTAAATCTTACACAATCAACAACTGTTTTCCAAAGAGCCTCTAATTTTATCTTTTCATCGGCTGTTTCAGGGGTGAATTCTACAAGATTTTTGTCAATGTTGATTTTCATTTGATTTCTCCTTAAAAATAATTTTTAGATAGTTGCTACTTTTAAATACTTGACTCATAAAAATAATTAAACATAGTTTGCTTTAAATATAATAAGCAAATTACAACTACAATAGATTAGATCGAAACGCTTTAAATTCTTAACAGAATATCAAGAAATATGCCATAATAAATATTGGAAAAAATTGGCATACTCTATGAAAGATAATTTTAGTAGTTAGTTTAGTTTTAAGGAATTATAATAAATTTTTTTATAGGTATTTTTTAATTTTAAAAATTTTTAAGTATTAGGAGAATTTATAATGTTTAAACCAGTTCAAATTGCAGATGGCATCTATTCAGTTGGATGCCGTGATTGGGATATTCGTGATTTTCATGGATATTCAACTTACGAAGGGACATCTTACAATGCCTTCTTAATATTAGATGAGAAAAATGTTCTTATAGACACTGTTAAGAAAGAGTTTGCTGATGAACTTCTTGATAATATTAGTAAAATCATAGACCCATCAAAAATTGATATGGTGATAAGCAACCATACAGAGATGGATCATTCAGGGGCTATACCAACTGTTATGCACAGAATTGGGCAAGACAAAACTGTCTTATGTTCCAAGATGGGAGAGAAAAACCTCAAAAGCCATTTTTCACGTCCTTTGAATCTTAAAAGTGTTGAAAATGGCAGTGAGCTAAATATTGGAAAAAGAACTCTATCTTTTATTGAGACAAAAATGCTTCATTGGCCTGACAGCATGTTTACATACTTAAAAGAGGATAAAATCCTCTTTTCAAGTGATGCTTTTGGTCAGCACTATGCTGGTGATTGCTTATTTGATGATGAGATAGGTGAGCAAATTATGTCTCACGCTGCAAAATATTATGGGAATATCTTACTTAATTACTCTTCAAGAGTTCAAGAGCTTCTAAAAAGCGTTACTGAATCAGGTCTTGAAATAAAGATGATATGCCCAGATCACGGCGTAATATGGAGAGATAATCCATCTAAAATTATTGGTGCTTATGATAAATGGAGTCGCCAAGAGCTAAGTAAAAAAGCTGTTGTTATCTTTGACACAATGTGGAATAGCACAGCAAAAATGGCAAGAGAGATTGCAAAAGGTGTAGAGTCTCTTGGAGTAAGTGTTAGACTTATGAACACACGCAAATGCCACAGAAGTGATATTATGACTGAAGTTTTAGATGCAAAGGCATTGATTGTTGGCTCTCCTACTTTAAATAACGGAATTTTTCCTGTAATTGCCGATGTTATGACATATATAAAAGGCTTAAAACCTAAAAACAGAATGGCTGCTGCATTTGGCTCTTATGGCTGGAGTGGGGAAGCTGTTAAAATATTGAATCAGGAATTTCAGGCAATGGGTATGGAGATCGTTGATGAGGGCTTAAAGATTCAGTATGTGCCTGATAAAGTAGCTCTTGAAAAGTGTTTTGAGATGGGTCGGAAAATAGGGCAGAAGATTATTGGAGAGTAAAAACTATGTCAAACAATGCTTTGTTTGTATTTAACGGCGATCCTATGTGCTTTATTCACGTTCTTTTGAATGCACTTGATATGCACTCAAAAGGTGATGAAGTTAAAGTTATTCTTGAAGGTGCATCTGTAAAACTTGTGCCTGAGCTTGTAAAACCTGAAAATATCTTAAATGGATTGTGGAAAAAAGTGTTGGTGGCAAACCTTGTTGATGGAGTTTGTAAAGCGTGTTCCCAAAAACTTGGCACTCTTGATGATGCTGTAAGTCAGGGTTTAAAACTTTTAGATGATATGTCTGGGCATGTTAGTATGTCAGAGTATCAGAAAAAGGGATTTGTAATTATTACATTTTAGTACATAGTAAAAAAGCAGTGTATTCCTACTATCAATGGTTATACACTGCTTTAGCTCTATTTTATTTTTTTAACAAAGAGTTAGTTACGCTTTCCAAAATCCATGAAGATTGCAGAACTCTCTTGCAGTAACGTTTTGGGCATCAGTTAGGAATTTTGCTTCTGGGGCATCACCGGGTTTTAGGAATTTTCTGTAAACCATACCATCAGCATTAAGCTCAATCCACTCAATAAGGTGTTTCTCTTCCATTGGATGGGCAACACTTCCAACTTTTACAAGGTATCCACCTTCAATTTTTTCAATAACTGGAACATGCTTTTCTTTTGCAGCATCAACTGAATTCTCAGTCAAAATAGTCATAGGTTGATTGCAGCAGCTCATTGGTGGTTTAGCTGCGTGAAGAACTTCTGCAATATTTCCACATTTTTCACATTTATAAATTCCACATTTTTCTGCCATTTAAAGTATCTCCTTTATATTTATTGTTTGAGTTTATAATTATATTTAGTAATTTTCGCCAAGAAGCTCAAAATGTGCCTGAGCATGGGCACATGCTGGACATTCACCCGGAGCCTCTTCTCCTTGATGCACATAACCGCAATTTCTACATCTCCACGTAACAGCAGGTGTGCGTTTAAACACTTTGCCATTTTCAATATTAGCTTTTAGATCCAAAAATCTCTTTTCGTGCTGTTTTTCTGCAACTGCAATTGCCATAAAGACATCTGCAATCTTATCAAAACCTTCTTCACGAGCTTTTGCTGCAAATTCAGGATACATCACAGTGTGTTCATGGTGTTCTCCAGCAGCAGATGCAGCTAAATTATCTTTAGTTGCCCCAATTGTTCCAGCAGGAAATGATGCTGTTATCTCAATTTCTCTTCCTGTTTCAAGAAATTTAAAGAGCCGTTTTGCATGTTCTTTTTCTTGATTTGCTGTCTCTTCAAAAATATCAGCCATCTGCACAAAGCCCTCATTTTTTGCTTTGCTTGCAAAGTAGCTGTAGCGGTTTCTTGCCTGAGATTCACCTGCAAATGCTTTTAAAATATTTTTTTCTGTCTCACTGCCTTTTAATTCTGCCATTTTTATTTTGTTCTCCTTAAATATTTTGCTTAAATAATTTATAAAACGCCCCTTATCATAATGACCATAAAGTAAAATAATAAGGGAATAATTCAACAACAGTTAAATTGTAGCGTTAAGTAAGGTAAAGCAATTTTATAAAGATGGCAAAGGGTTTCCTTTTACGCTTCTTTCTAAAGTGTCATCAAGCTCTTTTTGGGAAAGCTCAACATTTTGAAGCTCACCCTTCATATATTTGCTGTAACCATTTAGATCCATCAAACCATGACCGCTGAGATTAAAAAGTATTACCCTCTCTTTGCCCTCTTCTTTTGCCTGCAATGCCTTTCTAATAGTTGCTGCAACTGCATGGCTTGTCTCTGGTGCAACAATCATGCCTTCAGTTTTAGCAAATATCATTGCAGCTTCATAGCATTCAAGCTGTTTTAGTGCCATTGGAGTCATTAATCCGTGGACAACAGCATGAGAAACAAGCGGAGCCATTCCGTGATACCTCAATCCGCCAGCATGTATTGGAGCTGGAATAAAATCGTGTCCTAATGAATACATAGGCAGCATTGGTGTCATTTTTGCTACATCACCATGATCATAAACATAGGGACCACGGGTAAGGGTTGGGCATGATGCTGGTTCTACTGGAATAATCTCAATATCAGCTCCATTTATCTTATCTAATGCAAATGGGAAAGCAATACCAGCAAAGTTACTTCCTCCACCTGCACAGCCAATAACCGTATCAACTTTCTTGATTCCAGCTTTTGCAAGCTGTTTTTTTGCTTCAAGACCAATGATTGTTTGGTGTAGCATAACATGGTTTAATACACTTCCTAAAGCGTAACGTGTTTGTCCGGTCGGGTCGCTGACTGCTGCTTCAACAGCTTCGCTGATTGCAATGCCAAGGCTTCCTGGTGTGTCTGGGTATTTAGCAAGAATATCACGACCAGCCCCAGTTTGGTTTGAAGGGCTTGCAATGCAAGTTCCGCCCCAAGTCTCCATCATGGTTTTTCTAAAAGGTTTCTGGTCAAAACTTATTCTAACCATAAATACCTTACACTCCATGTTAAGAAGACGGCAAGCATAAGATAATGCACAACCCCACTGACCAGCACCAGTTTCAGTTGTAAGTTTTTTAATTCCAAACTCTTTATTATACCATGCTTGGGCAACGGCAGTATTTGGCTTATGGCTTCCAGCAGGAGAGACGCTCTCATCTTTAAAAAAAATTTTTGCGGGTGTTTGAAGGTATTGTTCAAGATATATCGCCCGCCTTAATGGTGATGGTCTCCAGCGATATAAAAGATCAAGAATCCCCTCTGGAATGTCAATCCATCTCTCTTGACTTACCTCTTGCTCAATTAGGTTCATGGGAAACACAGGTGCAAGCATCTCTGGTGATATTGGGTTTCCATCAGGTCCAAGCGGCGGATTCATAGTTCCTGGAAGGTCTGCTGCAATGTTATACCACTGTCTTGGAATCTCATCTTCATTTAAGAATATTTTTACTGTCACAACAATCTCCTTTTTGATCTAATTTGCTAATCATAGTTTTTAATGATTTATAAATATCATTGAAAAATTTATTCATAACTTAACGACTTATAAATGTGATTTTTTAAACTTTGCTCTTTTAAAATCTGTAAAAAATAACATGACAATCATTGTTTCTTTTGATAGAAGCAAAGATTGTCAGTTTTCGGTTTTTTTGTCAAGGTAAGATAAAGATTTTTAACTTTTACAGAGGAGATTTTACAATGAAACGTTCTACAATGTCAGTTGTCTTTTTGTTTTCAATAGTGTCCATTATCTTTTCACAACTATTGATTCCAACAACATCAATAATACCAGCAAAATCGCTTTATGCCTATGATCTGCCAGCAGTAAATCTTGGGTTTACAAGTTTTCTTGATGGAGGTCCGCCAGCAGGTCCTGGAATCTATTTTTCTCAATATATCCAGAGCTATCGTTCAGATGAGCTTAAAAATCAGAATGGAAACAAACTTCTTGCACCTCCAATGCTGCCTCCAGATGCCCCCAACCCGAGGGAGTCTTTAAATGCTTGGATTGGTCTTACTCAATTTTTATATCAGTCAGATAAAGAGCTTTTTGCTGGCGGAAAATGGGGACTTGATGTGATTATTCCTGTTGCGATGCTTGATATGGATTATAGAAATAATAACCCTATGTTCCCACAAGATAATGGCGGTGGAATGGGCGATATTTTAGTCGGTCCATATCTTCAGTGGGATCCAATCATGGGTAAAAATGGTCCTATTTTCATGCACAGAGTTGAATTTCAGATGATATTTCCAACTGGTGAATATGATAGCGGCAAAGCCCTAAATGCAGGAAGTGGATTTTTCTCTTTTAATCCATATTGGGCAGGAACTCTCTTTATTACACCTAAAATGACAGCTTCTACCCGTCTTCATTATCTTTGGAATGGAGAAAATGACGAGCCAAATAGAAAATATACAGACCCAATTACAGGACTTAGAGCTGATAACACTCAGGCAGGGCAGGCGTTTCATGCAAATTTTGCAATTGATTACGAAGTTATTCCAAAGACAATGCGAATTGGTATAAACGGCTACTATTTAAAACAGATAAGTGATACCCAAATGAATGGTAATGATGTAGAAGATAGCAGAGAACAGGTTATGGGTATTGGACCTGGAATGGTTTATCATTTTTCTCAAAACGATCATCTCTTTTTCAATGCTTACTTTGAATCGTCAGCGGAAAATAGGACAGAAGGTGATAGATTTAATTTAAGATGGGTTCATCATTTTTAATGAATTTAAGTTAAGTGAAACTGTTTTGTTTAATTTATCAAGTAGTTAATTAAACCTAAAAAAATATAGGAAAATTATTTAAAGATGCAGAGGATAACATTAAATGAAGCAAAAATGGCAGTGGGCTTAAACTGTTCTACAATTTTTTCCAAATAGATTCTTTGTGTTCCATTTATTGATTCTTAAATCCTTAAGCAGCTTTTTGCATAGTTAGGATAGTTTCAAGAGTAAGTGGTTTTGAAA
>JADGBE010000002.1 GCA_015231615.1 Desulfamplus sp.
TACAGGAACCTGTTCGTTCATGGCAGCTTCCCTGTTCTGGTTTTATCGTTGTTTGATTGCATTGGCTCTTTATGAAAAGTCAGAGCCTGAAGAGCAAACCAAAATAATAGAAGATGTGGAAACATGGTGTAATTAAAGATTTAATGCAAATTAAGGGTTGACCAATCCACTGAAATATTTAGTATTGAGAAATCACAATTTTAACATTAAATAAGCAATGGATTGGCGTGAACTTTTAATAACCATATTCGTTTATATTTGTCAAAAATATAAAGAAGAAACTAAGGATATTTAGATTTATGGAGACCTATTACAATCCCGAAGACCTTGCTAAGTTTGGAGAAATCGGTAAAGATGCCCCAGAACTTGCAAAGAAATATTTTGTAAAGCAAAACAGGAGCGATTAATGCCAATTCCTTCAACGTTAGAGCCTTTTTTCCAGTGCCTTTTAAAAAACGACATCAAGATATACCGCAAAAAAGCCACTATTTTGCAGATTAATGTTGGTTTTTTATGTAATCAGGTATGCCGACACTGTCATCTTAATGCTGGTCCAAACAGAACGGAAGTAATGAACTACGAAACAGCAGAGGCAGTAATAGCTTATGCAAAACGGTGCTATTTTGAAGTAATTGACATCACAGGCGGCGCCCCTGAAATGAACCCCAATATCAACATGCTTATTGAGAAACTTGCCCCTCTTACATCAAAACTTATATTTCGTTCTAATTTGACAGCTTTAAATGATGGTAAAAAAGATGAACTAATCCATCTTTTAAAATATCACCACACTGCAATTGTTGCCTCTTTTCCCTCTTTAAATGATTCGCAAACAGATTCCCAGAGAGGGCATAATGTTTTCCAAAAAAGCATAGAGACACTAAGAAAACTAAATGAAATCGGTTATGGACAAGCCAATACAGGATTAGAATTAAGTTTAGTATCCAACCCTTCAGGTGCTTTTCTTCCTCCTTCACAGGAAAAAACAGGAAAAAGATTTCATGATTTATTGAAACAGAAGCAAGGAATCGTTTTTAATGATTTTTTTAGTTTTGCAAATGTTCCTTTAGGAAGATTCCGTAATTGGCTCATTGAATCTGAAAATTATGAAGACTATATGAGAACACTTGCATCTTCATTTAATCCTGAAGCGGTCCAAGGATTAATGTGTCGGACATTGGTATCAATATCTTGGGACGGCTATCTTTATGACTGCGATTTTAATCAGGCAGAGAATATATATATTGGTGGTCGTAAGGTTCATGTCTCGGAAATGCAGGGTTGCCCAGAAGAAGGTACCGCTATTGCTGTGGGTAATCACTGTTATACTTGTACTGCTGGTTCAGGATTTACTTGAGGAGGGGCCATAAAGACCTGAGGTTCAGGTAAATAGAATTCCTGCAAAACTTGAATTGCCCCCTTGAGTTTGCTGGATAGAAAATGGGTTTTGTAGGATGTCAAATATTTAAAGCATTAGAGGAAGATAAGATGAATATAAAAAGTTCAAGAGTAGTTGTTATTTTAGCTGTAGCGGCAATTATCGGGTTATTTTTTGCAATGGGTATGCAAAAGTATTTGACTTTTGAGTATCTTAAATCGAGCCAAACCCTATTTCAATCATACTACAAAGAGCATCAGTTGATTACAATAGCCAGTTATATGGCACTCTATATCACTATCACCTCTTTATCCTTGCCCGGGGCGGCTGTAATGACATTAGCAGGGGCTGCCATTTTTGGTCTTTGGCTGGGGCTTCTATTGGTATCTTTTGCCAGTAGTATTGGGGCAACAATAGCATTTTTGACTTCCCGTTTTTTATTAAGAAATTATGTTCAACAAAAATTTGGAGAAAAATTAAAGATTGCTAACGATGGAATTGAAAAAGATGGAGCTTTTTATCTTTTCACTCTTCGGCTTGTTCCTCTGTTTCCTTTTTTTATAATTAATCTTGTTATGGGGCTTACCCCAATACGCACATCTGTTTTTTACATTGTCAGCCAACTTGGTATGCTTCCGGGAACTCTTGTTTATATCAATGCGGGCAGGCAGCTTGGAAAAATTGAATCTTTAACTGGAATTTTATCTCTTGAACTTATCTTATCATTTGCACTATTGGGAGTTTTCCCTTTGATTGCAAAAAAAGCTGTTTCTATCGTCAGACTTAAAAAAAATATTAAAAATTAAATCGGTAGAGATGCTAACCGTGCGTCTCTACATTCTTACATTCAACTTAAAATAATCTGAGAGCATAATTTTAAATCACTGTTTGACAAAATATAAGCTAAGGTGTGAGAAGTAGATATAGATAAATTATTTTGCCCCTCTCCATTGGGGAGGGGGGCGGGGCTAATAGGAATTGCCAATTTATTTATCTGGAATACTATATTGGGGTTCTCACACGATTTTAGATTTCCATAATTTTTTTGGCTCTCAAACCATTGAATAAGATCGCTTGATGTATCAATATCTATCCATTCTGGCATTAACTCTACATGCCTGTTATTAAGCCTTAGTTTTTCCATAGTATCTTCAAATACGCTTTCACTGCTCCACAAAACCCCTTCAAATGCTTCAGGGCAAAAGCTATCAGAGCTAAAACCAATTAGCCAATATCCGCCGTCATTTGCAGGACCTATTACAGCGTCAGATGTTTTAAGTTTTAAAAATGCCTGCCAAAACATCTCTTCAGGCAAATCAGGCGAATCACTACCAATTAGAAGAGCTTTTTCATAGCCTGCTTTAAATACCTCTTCAAACGATTGTCTCATTCTAACTCCTAAATCCCCATCGCTTTGAGCCTTGTAATAAAATTTATCTCCAAGCCAGTTACGAAAAAACAACTCTGTATCTTGATTGTTTGGGGAGTAAGAGATGATTATATCTTGAGATAATTTTTTGAGCATCTGAGTTAAATCTAAAATAAAACAGCGATATAAATTAAGAGCATGAAAAGAGCCAATATCATTGGCAAGACGTGTTTTTACGCAGCCATCTTTAGGAAGTTTAACATAAAATATGATGCACTCTTTTTTCACGGTTCTTTTCCTGAGTTAATAAATATTTGGTGCTGCTATAAAACATTAGGAAATTCATGTCAAAGATTTAGGTAGATTCACAACTTGGTTGTATGTTGGTTTCACTTTTTATTATGAAAAATTTTATAATATTTTAGCAGACGATAAGGAGATATTCCAATCCTAAAGAGTAATGCCAAAATAAATGATCGGAGAGAACAATATAAAACGCCCTCCTTTTCCCAACGTCTTGCAGATGTTTGAACCCATTTATCACTAATAAAAACCCTATCTTTAAGCCTCCTTATTCTGAGCATAATATCAATATCTTCCATAATTGGAATCTCTGAAAATCCGCCAATTTTTTGAAAATACGATTTTGAGATAAATATAGCCTGATCTCCGTAAGGGATGCGTGTCAGACGGCAACGCAGTGATGCAAAAAACTCAATTAATCTGTAAATCTTGCGTTGGCTATCAAACCGCAATTTGAATGCACCAGCTTTGTATTGACCTGTTTTTATAACTTTATCAATATGAGTTAAAGCATCTGAAGGAAGTTTTGTATCAGCATGTAGGAAAATCAAAATATCTCCATCAGCAAGTTCTGCCCCTCTATTCATCTGTATTCCGCGTCCCGACTGGCTGATAGCTAATTTTATTTTAGGATAGGAAGATAAAAAGGTCGGTTTAATGTGCTTTATAGTGCTTTTTTCACTATCTCCATCTACAATAATGATCTCAAAGAGATGATCTGCAAATTGTTGGCATAACTTACTAATACAGATGTTTATAGATGGGCCTTCATACAGTACGGGTATAATAAATGAAAACAAATGATGAACTCCTACTTCCAATTATAATATTGCCTTAAGAGCCTGTCTTTATATTGGCATACAGAATTGCCAGTTAGTCTGTGAAAGCAGCTCAAATGGCTGATTTAATAGCTTTCTTCAAATCTGGAATTGAAGAAATAAAGCCCATTAGCCCGAGAACAAAAAAACAAAGCCAACTAACAAAGACATAACAATGTTATCACTATTGTCGTGCCAACGCTGGGCTAATGCTTCCCAAATATGGTGATTGTCCTTCTAACGACCAATCTCACCGGCGGCAATGGAATTGCCGTCCGGTGCAGCGTCTTGTTAGATGGTTTTTGGTGGCACATCTACTGTCTTAAGCACTCCTTCTTTCTTTAATTTATCAATTGTTTCTTTGAGTTCCCATAAAGGGACATTTATCTTTTCGGCAATTGATAGACTACTTAATGATCCGTCACAATAAGCCAAGAAATTCATCATGTCTCTTACTTGTGAGCCACTACTTTTGGTGCTGATCGTTGGATACAATCCTCTTTTTCCAAGTTGTGGTTCACAGAGAACTGTAGAAGATAATAGCTCATCCATTTCAAGGCATTCAATTGCCCTTGTTAGTACTTCGTAACCTCCAAGTAAACCAGTTGGAGTAACGAGGTTTAAGTCATCTAAGGATGTATGGTACTCAGGATAGCGACCGTATTTGGTACGCATTATCGAACAAATAGGTAAGTCTATTCCTGGGCTGCAATATTGACGTTCGTCACTCCCTCTATCCAAAAAACTATAGCTTACAAATTGAGGCTGCATATGTTTCAGCACGTGCAATGCCGCTTTATCTGAAAGGGTTTTTTCTTGACGAGATGGCAAATACGAATAGGCTCTATCATCTCCAATACAAGTAACATTAAATCCTGCAACGACATTTCGTTGCAGAGATTCGTAATTTCTGCTCAGATATGTTATCGATCCTATTGTCTCAGGAATTATGATAATGCGATAAGTGTATTTTCGATACTCGAGTTCTGAAATCCACTTAGCTAAAAACGTCGCAACAACAGGGCCAGAAAGTTCATTATTTGCCATTGAGGGGTGGCAAAGGTAGCTGGAAATAAATATCTCTTTCTCTGAATCTCCCAAAATAATCAATTCTCCATAGGAGAGAGACCCGTTTTTT
The DNA here is from genome assembly GCA_015231615.1 of Desulfamplus sp. Taxonomy (GTDB): domain Bacteria; phylum Desulfobacterota; class Desulfobacteria; order Desulfobacterales; family Desulfobacteraceae; genus Desulfamplus. Next base: position 5,007 of record JADGBE010000002.1, read on the forward strand.
AACTCACTGTCAATAAATACGTGGTAGTCACCTGATGTTAATTGCTCTCTTTCCTTTTGAGTAATACAGAATCCCCAACGTTCTTTATAGTATGAAGTGACATAAGGAATTGCATCAGGTTGTTGAGGAAGTGAATACAAATGCTCTTGTAATTCATCATAATCAATTACCTTATTGATTGGTATTGAGTATCCAACTACATGCAAATTTGATTGCTTGAAATCGCAAATATTATTTCCGCTTGGGGTGACTATATAGGCATCCTTTATATTCCATTCCTTTGGTACTTCCCAATCAAAGCACTTTGTTCCTGTGGGTACCTCGATTGCTTTTATGCCTGGAACATGCTTTTGTAAAATTGCTAATGACTGGCGAAAGCCATCGCCTGTTATACTTCGACAAATAGGAAAAAGCTCCTGACACAACTCGTGCATCTCCTCACCCAAATTAGACATCCTCTTCTCCTTCAATTCGATAAAGTGTATTTTTGGCCTTGCCCGACTTGATTATATTTGAAACAAAATCATACATATATTGAGCGGGGATTGTTCTTAAGCCAGATCCCTCATTTGGTCTACAACCTGAATATAGACCCTCTCCCCACATTAGTGCTCCTGCTGGATCTACATGTGTTAGAACACCTTTTTCAATGTTTCGTACAAATAATCCATAGGTTTTTGATTCTGTCTTTCCTAATTCATCAGTGTAATCAGCACTAAACATTTTGTGATAGCGATATTCAACTTCCAGCATTTCTTCCACATGATGATAGAATGTCATGCTATTTTGATCTGGCAGGTCTAAAACGGCAATTCGTCCACTCATTTTTCTCAATACAGCAAATGGCGAATCAGTGCCGTATCCACTGAAGTTGTCAATCTTTTTGAATTTATCAGCGGCAAATCCAATTGCAGCAAACGAATAAATCGGATGACCAGTTCTTACCGCTAGCGGATGCACTCTTCCTGCCTCTGTAAGAGCCCCCATATGGGAAGGAGTATTTCTTTTGTCAAAGGGAACACCTTTGGTGAAATCAAAATTGAATAGCGGCAACAGTAAGGTGCCTGTTGGCCCAATCGCTTCTAAAAATGATTCAAGAATATCTTGAGAGGTAAGCCTCATACCTGATTTGAGATGACGTTTAAAAGTCCTCTTGATGCTACTATGCAAAAGGAGAACATCACCTTCTTGTACTCCAGCCTCTTTCCATTCATCTACAAGCACTTGTATCATTCATATCCTCCGAGAGTCGGTTTGTTGGTTTTTGCATCTAACCATTGATTATCAGGTCATTCTTACCTGATAATACCTTAAATTCCCTATTATCAAGGAAACATTTCCTTGATAACACCCTAAATCTTAACTTATCAAGTCAATTTCCCCTGATAAGTCGATTTTAGCACTATTATCAGGGCATGTTATTAGAATGTATATTGAAACTGATGACAACCAATTTATCAGAGATTGCCTAAGATAAAATAGAGAAATACCACGATATAAGAGATTCTCCCTGAAAAATATAAATCAATGAAGCAGCCGCAAGATATGGTCCAAAAGGAATCCTAAGTTTAGAATCTGCTTTTCTGGTAATAATCATTATTATAATACCAGCAATTGTTCCAAGAAGAGATGAGGCAAATATTGTAAATGCAACACCTTTCCAGCCAGTAGCAGCTCCTATCATTGCAAGAAGTTTAATGTCGCCTCCCCCCATTCCTTCATCTTTTCTGATAAGATAATAACTTACAGCAACCAAATATAGACTTCCGCCTCCCATAACTATTCCAAGTAAAGTATCTTTTATAGTCATCTCAGGTATTACAACTGAGGATAACGCAAAGATAAAAATACCGGGTATGGATAAGACATCTGGTATGATTTGAAGGTCAAAATCAATAAATGATATGACAATCAATACAGCAATAAATGAAAACCAAAAAAGAGACTCAACTGTCAATCCAAATTTAAGAAAAGTTGCTACAGCAAACATTGCTGTAATAAATTCAACTATTGGATACCTAAAAGATATAGGTTTACGGCAATTCCTACATTTGCCCCGCAGTATAATAAAGCTGATAATTGGGATATTTAGGTAAAATGGAATTGGAGTTTCACATGCTGGGCAAAATGAACCCGGAAAAACAATCGATTCATCCTTAGGTATCCTGTAAATACAGACATTTAGAAAACTTCCAATTGATGCACCAAACATAAATATAGCCGCTATAATGGTGCTATCTGATATTAAATTAAAATATTGGCTGATGTAACTTGGCATTTTGTAATTCCTCTATTTTTCAGATTTTCCTAAAAAACTTTTAAACACCATTGAGGCGTTTGTTAAAAAAACTCCTGAAATGACTAAACCCGCCCCGATTAACAAAGATTTACCAACTGGTTCATTGAGCATAAAATATGAGAATATAATGGCACTAACAGGCACAAAGTTAATAAAAACGCTTGATTTCATTGCCCCTATTTTCTTTATACCCTCATAATACCATAAAAATCCAACCACTGTTCCAAAGAAAGCAAGATAAAATAGATTGAACCATACGATTCCATTATAGTGCAATATCTCGCTAAAACTTCCATGAATAAGAACAGGAAAAAATAACATCACTGTCCCCGCAACTGATGAGTAACATACTGAGACTAAAGGAGATAATCCACCCATAACCTGTTTACCAATAAGAGAATAAGCAACCCAACTTATTACGCAGCCAAATGTCAAAATCTCACCTTTGCCAAGCCCCATATCAAACAGCTCTGTAATATGACCATCTGATATAACTACAATTGCACCAGTTACAGATAATAAGATGCCGACGCACTTAATAGCGTCAAGTCGCTCTTTAAAAATTATAGCTGATAAAAGGCTTATCAAAATAGGGTTATTGGCAATAATTAAAGATGCTTTACCAGCTTGAATATAGTTTAAAGCATAGAAAAAAAAGATATTGTAAGAAAATACGCCAGTTGCCCCAAGAAGTAACAGAGGAACAATCTGTTTTCTATCTACAGAAGGAAGAGAACCTTCAATATGCCTTGTAATGGCTATCAAGAAGATAGAGGCAATTGCAAAGCGGACAAATGATAAGCTAAGAGGATTTCCTGTGCCTGCTATTACTTTGCCAGCTATGAAAGTTCCTCCCCATAAAACAGCAGTTAAAAAGAGTTTAATATAGATCATTAAATAATTATACCTTTGATTTTTTTTGAATATAGTTGTCGGTAAAAGAGTTACTCAAAAAAAGTATTTAGAAATCTCAACGAATCAGAAAGATTTTTATAATTAAATAGTTCAAGCGAGACAACGCCTTTAAAATTTTTTAGAATATTTATAGTTGGTGCTAAAATATGTGAAGGAGTTTTATTAAGAGCTTGGTGATCTTTTAGAGATGGGAACTCTACTCCATGAAGATGGATTATAGGAACTATTGCCTTGTATTTTGCAAATATTTTTTCAATACTGTAACCATATTTAATTAAATGACCAGCATCAATACAGACTGACATTTTACAAGACTCTACAATGTCGCCTATATATTCAAAAGGGTAATTTAAAGTCTCAATAGATATGATTGACGGGTCTGAAAGAGAAGAGGAGAGAAGTTGAAGGCTCTCTTTTACATATTCTCGCCATATTTCAAGTTTAATATTATTTTGAGGGTTATCTCCATTAATATTAAAATCAAGATGTAGGGTGTAAGTGGTAGGATTTAATGGTTCACAAAGTGCCAATATTTGTTTGACGGTCTCTATAGATTCAAGGCGAAGAGATTTAGAACTATCTGTAAGTGAAATATCAACTGGAAGGTGGATATTGTAGGTCAGATCAAACTTTTTTGAGAGTTCTTTTAACTCTTTTATCTCTTCTTTTGATGGAAGAACCTCAACAATTTTGCTACCATTTATGTTATCTTTAACGATAAATGGATTGCTTTCAAAAAGCAAAAGCTCAATTTCATCAAAAAAAGAGCCAAGTTTCACTACATTTGGCACTATTCTGTCAGGATATATAAATGATGTTGTAGCTAACCTAAAAGGAAATTTTTTTGGATATTTATACAATAAAATGGTCCTGTTGTTTAAAGTTTAAGGAATCAAAATTTAATAATGCCAAAATTATACCCCAAGGTCATAGTGTAGGGAACAACGATCGTTGTTCCCTACTACTTGTATTATTAAATTTCCATTCATAAGGTGATAATTATGGTTTAATGAAAATAGATTTGGTGAATTTTGAAGTTGATAAAAGAATAACACAATTGAAAATCTTTTAAAATCTAAACAAGGATTAAATTTTTATGAAATTAGAGTCTCTTATTTCAGCAGCAGCAGGCAGAGAAAAGGCTGATATTCTTTTTATAAATGGTAAGGTTATTAATGTTTTTACAGGTGAAATACTTGAACAGAGTGTAGCTGTAAAAGATGGTTATATTTGTGGATTGGGTGAGATTTGCAAAAAAGAGAATCCAGACTTAAACGTAGATGCAGCAGAGTTAAAATATCAATTAGAATATGAAGCAGATAACATTGTTGATTTGCAAGGAATGTATCTTGCCCCCGGATTTATTGATGCCCATGTTCATATTGAAAGTTCAATGGTTACTCCTGCCCAGTTTGCAAATGGAGTCGCACCTTTTGGGACTACAACGGTTATTGCAGACCCGCACGAAATTGCAAATGTAATGGGGATAGAAGGTGTTGAATACATGATCAAATCAGCAGAAAATCAGCCGATGAATATATTGTTTGCTTCTCCTTCATGTGTTCCAGCAACAGATATGGAGACCTCTGGCGCTACTCTTGATGCTAAAACAGTTGCAAACTTATTGCAAAATGAAAAAATAGTTGCTCTTGCTGAGATGATGAACTACCCGGGAGTTATATTCACAGCTTCTGAAGTTATGGCAAAAATAGATGCTGCCCACAAAATTAAGAAAAGAGTTGATGGACATGCTCCTTCTGTTACTGGGAAAAATCTTAATGCCTACGCATCTGCTGGAATTTACAGCGATCATGAGTGTTCAACTGCTACAGAAGCTCTTGAGAAGTTGAGGCTTGGAATCCATATCATGGTAAGAGAGGGAACTTGTGCAAAAAATCTTGATGATCTTTTGCCAGCAATAAACGAACAAACGTGGCATAAGATGATGTGGTGCAGCGATGACCGCCACCCTGAAGAGATACTGACTCAAGGACATATTGATTACATTATCAGAAAAGCTATAAAATCAGGCATTAATCCAGTTAGGGCGATTCAGATGGCAACCATTAATTGCGCTAACTACTTTAAAATAGATGATATTGGTGCAATTGCTCCAAAAAGAAGAGCAGATCTGGTTGTGTTTAAAGATATTGAAAACCCAAGAATTGAAAAGGTCTTTGTAAAAGGGGTTTTAGTTGCTGAGAATGGTAGTCGTGTTAACTCATCAATTAAATTAGGAAAATCAGAACAAATACCTACGGTTATGAATTTTGATCTAAATAAAATTGATTTTTCAATTAAGTGCAAAGGCTATAGTTTTCCAGATAATTATTTTCCCCCTCCCCAGTCATCCCCAAGGGGAGGAGATGACTATTCTCCCTCCCAATTGGGGAGGGGGCAGGAGGTTGGGCAACAGGAGTTGCCAATTAAAGCAAGAGTTATAAAAATTATACCTAATCAAATCATAACAGAAGAGATTTGCATGGAAGTATTGCAAAAAGATGGCTATGCCTTGTCTGATACAAGCCGAGATATGATAAAGATCGCAGTGATTGAACGATATTCAGGCAAAACAGGCATGGCAAAAGGGTTTGTTAATGGTTTAGGTCTTAAAAAAGGGGCTATTGCCTCAACAGTTGCACACGATTCTCATAATATTATTGTTGCTGGCTCAAATGATGGCGATATGTTGTGTGCTGTAAAGGCTGTAAAAGAGATGGGAGGCGGTTTTGTTATAGTAGGCGAAAAAGAGGTGATTGCAAGTCTTCCCTTGCCTGTGGCAGGGTTGATGTCAGAGGAGTCTTTAGAATCAGTCAACTCATCAATGGGTAAAGTCTTAAAAGCAGCTCAATCTCTTGGCTCAAAATTATCAGACCCATTTATGGCACTTGGATTTCTTGCCTTGCCCGTAATTCCTACATTAAAGATAACTGATAAAGGGCTTGTTGATGTTAATAAATTTGCGTTAGTTGAGCTTTTTTGTTGATTGCAAAGCTCGGATTCATACCCGCCCTTGGGGAGTTTCATTACAACATACTTTTTTTGACAAGTTCCATTATTCTTTCAGCAATTTGCTCTTCTGAATGGATTTCGTCTGCTTCGTGAGCTTCTACAACTGCACCGGGCATACCCCAAACTACGGAGCTTTTTTCATCTTGTGCTAAGGAGTAACCGCCTTTTCTACGAATGGTAGCCACTCCTGACAAATCATCATGCCCCATACCTGTTAGGTCTCAAATCCATATTTTGTCTTCTGCTCTGTTAAATCAATAGCTGAGATGTGATCTTCAGGAATATCAAGAGCAGTTGAGATAAACTGTAAACTAAAGTGAGTTCCGAAAACAACAATAAAGGGGAGATCAATATCTAAGCAATCTTCAAGCCCTTGAACACTGTCAACATCTAAGCTTGATTGAATGAAATATCCGTGTTTGTTAATTTCATTAATTATATCAAAAGGGGTTCTGCCTTTAAGTGTCAAATCTCTCTTTAGATCAAATTTAAGAGAATAAAGATCCAATCCTGTTTTTAGGAAATTTTCTAATTTATCTTCGGCAATTTCAAATTGTTTTGACTGCCTACTATTACTGCTGCTCTCTTGGATAGTAATTATCTTAACTGGTTTATCGTTTTGCTTTAGATAAGATGTTAAAAGCTCTATCTCTTCTTTAATGTTATACTGCTCGCTTTTGTTTATATCATTTAACATAGAGATAAGAAGAGCCACACCATTTGAAAATGATTGAATAAGCACTTTGGTTGGCTTTATCTTACCATAACGTAATTGAGAAAGCAGACTCTCCATAGTATAAGAGAGTTCTCCAATTTTCTGAAAGTGATAAAAACCTGAAGCACCTTTTATAGTGCGCATTGCTCGAAATATTCCATTCCAAATATCAGAATCAATGTTATCTATATTTTTCTGTAGTTCAAGCAGATCAGATTTCATTGAATCTAAATGCACTAAAGACTCTTTAGCAAAAACTTTTACCAACTCATCTTCCATCATAATTGATTACTCCTTGCTGCTATTCATATAGTCATATTTTTCAATTTGTTTTAAAAATTAAATCTACTATCAGATTTTTTTGTGATTAGACGTTTAGGGATTAATTAAATTTTTATTCCTAAAGTATCTGTCCCGTTAAAAATGGCGAAGCATCACACTCTTGCTCGTTTCTTTCAAGATCATAGGAGCGAAAAATAGTCATCTCTCGTTCTCTTTTTTCTAAAGGAAATGGAGTATATTTAAACGACTCAAGAAACTTGATACCTTCATCTTTTCTTGGAATAAGCTCTAACCATTCTACATTTTCTTCGTATCTATCTTTCTTATTTTTCTCTTTATTAGAACTATAAAGTAGCTGAGTGTCAGATATAATATTACCAAATATAGCCTTGCTACATATAACATCTCTTACAAGAGCATCTTTCCCATTTGTTGATACGGAAAATGGGATTTGAACATCATAAACTAACCTTGCTGCTGCAAGTATCTCCCGCTCGTATGATGCAAGTGAGCCAGCAATACATCTTACAGCCATAAGTGGCTTTTCGTTGCAACATACAATAAGGTCAATTTTTGAAATATACTCCTCGTCCTTAAACATAATTTTGATAGGAACATCAACCAAAACATCTTGTTTTTCGTATCCTCTGTTTTCAACAAGAAATCTTTCAAAAAGCTGACGGCTGCCTTCAGCCCCAATATCTGGAATCATTTTTCCTGTTATGTAGTCAATTAGTGTAAGATTCATAATAATCATCCATATTTATTATCAAAAAAGAGGTTTGCCAGACATCTCTTTTGGCTGTTGAATAGCCATAACCTTTAATATTGTTGGTGCAATATCGCCAAGAATACCGTTATTAAGGTTTATATTTCGATATTTCTCACCAGCAAGTATAAATTTTACAGGGTTTAAGGTATGTGCTGTATGAGGATTTCCATCTTTATCTTTCATCTGTTCAGCATTTCCATGATCTGCTGTTACCATTGCAGTTCCACCACTCTTCCAGATAGCTTCAACAACCTTTTTTACACACTCATCAACAGTAGAGCAAGCCTTGATTGCGGCATCTAAATTGCCTGTATGACCTACCATATCCATATTGGCAAAATTAAGAATCATCAACTTTATCTCTCCTTCAACAATTTTTTCGCAAGCAGATTGTGCAACTTTGTAGGCACTCATTTCAGGCTTTTCGTCGTATGTTCTAACCTCTCTGGGAGATGGGATAAGTATCCGCTCTTCCAATGGAAATACTTTTTCGTCTCCTCCATTGAAAAAATAGGTTACATGGGCATACTTTTCGGTTTCAGCAATTCTAAGTTGTGCAAGACCTTCACGGCTAACCACCTCACCAAGAATATTATTAAGGTGTTGAGGCTTAAAAATTACAGGCAGTAAAAATGATTCATCATATTGAGTCATGCAAAGAAACCCTGAAAGTTTTGGAACTGTTTTTCTTTCAAATCCTGTGAAATTATCTTCTGTAAAGGCTCTTGTGATCTCTCTTGCCCTGTCTGATCTAAAATTGAAAAATATAATAGCATCTTCATCTTTTACTATCCCATCATTACCCGCAATCAATATTGGTTTTACAAACTCATCTGTTTGACCTTCACTATATGCCTCTTTAATTGCTTGTAAAGAATCAACTCTATTTACACCAATTCCATTAGTGTATAGCTCATAAGCCTTTTCAACTCTGTCCCAGCGTGTATCTCTATCCATTGCGTAGAATCTTCCGCAAATAGTTGCAATAGCTATCTTTGCTTTCTTCTCTTCTATGTCATTATCAATTTCATTGTTGCTAAATTGAGTGGTAGTATTATTTTCAAAACTCTTACTTCTATTTTCAAGATTCTTACTTTCAATATATTTTTGAAGCTCTGTTAGATAATTAATTCCACTTTGAGGAGGCGTATCTCTGCCATCAAGTATTGCATGAATAAAGATATTGTTAATTTTAAATTTAGATGCCATCTCAATAAGTGCAAACAGGTGGTCAATATGGCTGTGAACCCCTCCGTCAGATAGAAGTCCCATAAGATGAAGCGAAGAACCTTTATCTTTAATAGTTTGCATTATCTTCATAAGCTGTGGAATATCAAAAAAAGATTTATCCTCAATTGCAAGATTGATCCTAACTAAATCCTGAAATACCGTTCTTCCAGCACCGATATTCATGTGTCCAACCTCTGAATTGCCCATTACTCCATCTGGTAACCCAACAGCCTTACCTGAACATAAAAGTTTTGAGCAGGGGTAGTTTTTTTCTAACATATCAAGAAAGGGAGTGCTTGCAAGGGCAACCGCATTATCTGTTGTAACAGGATTTACTCCCCAGCCATCTAATATCAGAAGTGCATCAACACGATTTTTCTTATAACTGTTTTTATTAAAATCATTGTCCATTAATTACCCCCTCAACTTGTTTTAATATCTTGAAATTTATCAAATTCTGAAATATCTAACCTTGGGGCATCTGCCCAAAGACCTTCAATATCGTAAAAATCTCTGGTCTCTTTATTAAATATATGGATAATAACATCGCCAAAATCAAGCAAAGCCCATGTTCCGTCCTTAATACTTTCACCCTCTTTCATACCTTCAGTGCCAAGTGGGAAATTACCAATTTTTTTCATATTAATATGGATATTTTCAGCAATTGAAGATACCTGTCTTGAAGATGAGGCAGTTACGACAATTATTGCATCAGTGTAAGATGTAAGCCTTCTTACATCCATTGCAGTAATTTTCTCTGCCTTTCTTGCAAATATCTCATTTAGATAAGGGGTTAGAGTTAATTTCAAGTCTATATTTTCTATCTCTTTTGTGGTCATTGAGTTATTTTGATCCTTTTAAATATGGTAAATTGTAATAAATAAATTAGATTAGGGTTAGATTCAGCCATCTTAATTTTAGCGTTAGTAGCATAATACCTTATTTTTTTACTAACAGATGATTTTATAAATAAAGTTTTTTTTTATAAATTATTGATTCAACTACAGTTGGAATAAGCCCTTTTATAGATTCACCTTTTTTTATTTTTTCTCTGATAAGTGTTGAAGATATATGAATCTCTGGAACTTCGCAAATATGAACTGTTTTGAATCCCTGTTTTATATCATGGTGTTTAATAATCTTTTCTGATTGAAAAATCTCATACTGAGAAGATATGACTCTTTGTAAAAATAACTCAATATCTTTTAAGCCTCTTACATCTCCAGCTCTGTACATTACTATTATCTCAGTTAGCTTAAAAATTTCAACACTGTTTTTCCAAGTAGTTATATCAAAAAATACATCAGAACCCATTATAAAATAGAGTTTTGTATTTTCCTCTATTAAACCGTTAAAATGCTTGATTGTATCTATTGAGAATGATTTGCCTCTTCTCATAAGTTCAACATCAGAGATTATGAAGCCTGAAATAGTTGAAATTGCCTGTTTAACCATTTCAAACCTGTCATTTGCAGAGGCAAGGGTTGTTGTTGTTTTGTGCGGTGGATTTGCAGATGGAATGATATGAATAGTGTTTAAATTAAACACTGATTTAACGTGGGTAATAACGGCAATATGCCCAAGATGAATTGGGTTAAATGTTCCTCCAAATAAGCCGACATTCATAGGTTACTCCCATTGCGGAATTGGCTTTCTGGATATGTTCATTGTTTTTTAACACCTTATTTATCTTTATCTACTGGTTCTAAAAGATGCCAAGGGATTTCAATTTTTTCATTATTCAAAATTTTTTTAACAGAAGGAATATCAAGATTTACTATGGTTGCAATAATATCCTCAGAGAAACCTTGCTTTTTAGCATTATGCACCAACTTTTGTAGCATTGAATAACCCGCTTCCTCACGACCTTTTTGCCAGCCTTCTTGACGACCTTTTTGCCAGCCCTCTTCTCTAAGTTTTTCTGCAGTTGTCATGGCAATTTCTCCTCCCTCTTTTGTAATAGATAAAATCGATCTTACAACCGTATCTGTTTTAATCTCTGTTGCCTTAAACAGATAAGATATTACTGTTTTTAAAAATTTTATACCCCTCTTTTCTTGAAAAAAAGAGCGTCCTATCTCTAAAAATTCAGCTAAATGATTCTCTAAACGCTTCTGGTCAAAAATATGTTTCATAATCAGCATAGAAATTTTTAAAGATGCTAAAGAGAACATAGCATCTTTAATCTCTGTATCAGACCATGAAGAGATATTTATAAAAATATATTTAAAATCAGGGATAAAAGGTGTCAATATTTCTGGTAAATCTTTGAAACAAGAGCGTAATGAGTCTGGATTCCAGTTCTCTTTTCCATGATATACTACAATAGGAATTACTGGCATTCGATGCTTTTTTTGTTTTACACTGTTTTCCCAGAGATTTGCTATGTAACGATGGAGCTGAAACGGTAAATCTAATTCTGGTGAGCTTTTGTGTTCAAATAAAAGGGCTATTTTAAGGTTTGTTCCATAAAATTTGCATGAATAGACTATATCAGAGAAATATTCGGCAAGTGTTGAATCTACATGAGAGCCTTTTTCAAGTAAAATTGTGGAATAATCAATTCCCTTCTTTATTTCAGACGGCAGAGTGTTTTGGACAAAATCAACCACATGGTCGCGGTTTAAAAATATCTGTTTAAAAAAGCGGTCATGGTGTCCCATTTGCTATGTTGCTATACCTCTTGTCTTTAATATATAGCTGAAATGTTCATCTACCTCTATCAATAACCAGATGAGACGGTTATTTTGCTATAGCAAAACATAATTTGTTAAATCCTAACCTGTCCAGTGCCCCTGACTACAAATTTAGTTGAGGTAAGCTCCTCTAAACCCATTGGACCAAAAGCATGAAGTTTTGAGGTGCTGATACCAATTTCAGCCCCTAATCCTAACTCTCCTCCATCGTTAAATCTTGTAGAAGCGTTGACAGCAACCATTGAAGAGGAGACCGTTTTTATAAATTTTTCAGATCTATCCATATCAGTAGTTATTATTACATCAGTGTGGTCAGAGCCATAAGCTGCTATATGTTCAATAGCTTCTGTCATGTTACTAACAATTTTAATAGCAAGAATTAGATCAAGATATTCAGCGTGCCAATCTGCCTCTTGAGCCTCAACAACCTTAAGAGTTTTGGAGATATTTTTAAGCAAATCAAGAGTCATCTGGCAGCCTCTAATTTCCACGCCAGCTTCTGCAAAGTTTTGAGCCATTATTGGTAGAAATTTTGGGGCAATCTCTTTATGGATAAGCAAGGTCTCCATTGCATTGCAAACACCCGGACGATGCACTTTTGAGTTAAAACAGACCTTTACTGCAAGTTCTATATCTGCAACTTTATCAATGTAAGCATGACATACGCCTTTGTAGTGTTTAAGAACTGGAATTGTTGAGTGCTGAACTACAAATCTAATAAGAGACTCACCGCCTCTTGGAATAACAAGATCAATGAACTCTTCTTGTTTTAAGAGGTGTTTTACAGCCTCTCTATCTTGGATTGGAATAACTTGAACTGCATCTTTTAATATCTGAATATCATCTTTTGACGCTGCAAAATTTGAGTCTCTATATTTAAGTCCTATTTCTACCAACGCCTCCTGAATAATCTCGGCAAGTATCATGTTTGAGTTAAATGCTTCGGAGCCTCCACGTAAAATTGCACAGTTGCCAGCTTTGAGACATAATGATGCTGCGTCAACAGTTACATTAGGGCGTGATTCATAAATCATTGCAATAACGCCAAGCGGAATCCTCATCTTAGAAACTTCAAGACCATTTGGACGTCTCCACTGCCTTGTTATCTGCCCAACAGGATCAGGCAGTTCTGAAACCTCTTTAAGCCCTTTAATCATGGATTGAATTGTTCCATCACTGATTTTAAGCCTATCTATCATGGCAGCAGAAAGCCCTTTAGATTTTGCATACTCTATATCTTTTTGATTTTCATTTTGAATTTTATCTTTATACAAGAGAAGTTTATCAGCAATAGCGTGAAGTATAGAATTTTTCTGTTCTGTTGATGCTACAGCCATTTTTCTTGATGCAGCTTTTGCCCTGACTGCAATATCTTTTATAATAGATTCCATAAAAATGATTTTCTCCTTTTCATCAGCGGTATTTATTTTGTAAGGTAATGGCGGAAGGGCGATTTGATAACGCGTAAGTTAGGTTATGACAAGATTATCCCGATGAACAACATCATCAAAAGGGTTTGAACCAAGAACTTGACGTATTTTATCGCTTTTAAGACCCATGATTTTGCGAATATCTGATGATGAGTAGTTTACAAGACCTCTGCCAAGAATTGTTCCATTAGAAGAACATATATCAACTGGTGAACCCATACAAAAATCATCAACTACATCAGTAATGCCGATTGGCAAAAGACTTTTCCCCTTTTTCACAAGAGCATCTTCTGCACCTTTATCAACAACAATACTGCCTTGTGATTTAAGATTAAAGGCTATCCAACATTTTCTGCTGTTAAGGTGTCTGTTTCCCGGAATAAAAAAAGTGCCTTTATCCTTTCCAGCAACAATATCAGTGATAATATTAGGGTTTAATCCACCAGCTATAATCATTGGAACTCCAGCCCTTGAGAGCTTTTTTGCAGCCTTAACTTTGCTTAACATGCCTCCAGTTCCAAGATTGCCCGGAATCCCTCCAGCAGCATCTTCCATATCTGATGTTATAGAGCGAACGCTTGATAATAATTTCGCATCAGGATAAACTCTTGGGTCTTTGTCATAAAGCCCATCAATATCTGTCAAGTTTATCATAATATCAGCGTCCATAAGAAGGGTTATCATGGCTGCAAGATTGTCGTTATCACCAAGTTTAATCTCTTCAAATACAACTGTATCGTTTTCATTGATTATTGGGATAATATTCCACGCTAAAAGTTGATTTAGAGTGTTGCGTGCATTTAGGTATCGCCTTCTGTGGCTTAAATCTTCTCTTGTCAAAAGAAGCTGGGCAACTTTGCTGTCAAACTTTGAAAATGCCTGCTCCCACGCAAGTATTAGCCCCGCCTGACCAACTGCCGCTGCAGCTTGTCTTGCTGGAATTCCATCTGGTCTTTTTTCAAGACCTATTTTTTTTACACCAGAGGCAATGGCACCAGAAGAGATAATCATAACTTCAGCACCACTTTGGCGTAATTTATGAACTTGGTGGCTTGTCTCTTCTATGACATCAGTATTAAGACCGTGATTTAAGGTAAGAACACCACTCCCTATTTTGATTACAACTCTTTTGGCACGTTTAAATATAGTTGATCTATCATAATTTATTGGCTCATTCATGGCAAAATTCTATTTTAGTGGATTAATGTAAAATTATTTGATTATACAATTATTCATTAATAGATATTGGCTGTTTGTTGATTTTTTGTGCGAGAAAGGCGATTAGCTCTTGAGTACCTTTGCCCGTTGCTGCTGAAATTGTGAAAATTTGAGGCAACGATTTATCTGTTATTTCAAAAGGCAACCCTTTATCTAAGAATAGCTCTCTATTTTTATTTACGATCTCTTTAATATACGCATCTTTAAAAGCTAAAACTTTAGAGTCGGTCTCAGTAATATCAACTTTATTAAGCACAATAACCTGCTCTTTTCGTGCAAGAGTATCACTGTAAAGAGCCAATTCTCTGTTAATTAGATTGAGTGCATTAAGTGGGGATTCAGGATTGATCTCAGAGGCATCGATTAGGTGTATTAATATCCCAGTTCGTTCTACATGTTTTAAAAATTGGATACCAAGTCCTGTGCCGTCATGTGCCCCTTCAATTAGACCCGGAATATCTGCAACTGCAAAGGGTTCACCAAATTCAGGCTGCACCATTCCAAGAGATGGATTCAAAGTTGTAAAGGGGTAATCTGCAATTTTGGGGCGAGCAGAGGAGATAGAGCTTACAAGCGTTGACTTTCCAGCATTTGGAAGTCCAACAATGCCTACATCTGCAAGAAGTTTAAGTTCAAGTTTAAGACGAAGCTCAATTCCTGAAATTCCTGGTTGGGCGTGTCTTGGTGCCCTGTTGGTAGAGGTTGCAAATCGTTTATTGCCACGCCCGCCCATTCCACCTTGAGCTATAACATATTGTTGATCTGACTGTGTCATATCTACAATAAGTTCGCCTGTATCGGCATTAGTTACGATGGTGCCGGGAGGCACGTCAATTATTTGGTCAGGAGCGTTTTTACCATGCCGTTGCCTCCCCTGACCCGAAGTCCCATTTGAGGCAGTAATGATTTTTTGGCGGCGAAGATCAACAAGTGTCCGTTTTCCTTGATCTGCACGGAGAATAACACTGCCTCCATCTCCTCCATCTCCGCCGTCAGGTCCGCCCCACTCTATAAACTTCTCTCTTCTGAAACTGACACAACCAGCTCCACCGTTGCCAGACCTGACAGTAATTATGGCTTCATCTATGAATTTCACGCTGCATAAACACTCACTCTCTTTCTATCGCGACCTTGTCTTTCATACGTTACAACGCCGTCAATTAATGAAAAGAGAGTATAATCTTTGCCCATGCCTACGTTGTTGCCAGGATGTATCTTTGTCCCAACCTGTCTTACAAGGATATTACCCGCAACAGCACTCTGTCCGCCATACATTTTAACTCCACGTCTCTGGCCATTTGAATCCCGACCGTTTTTAGTACTTCCACCTGCTTTTTTATGTGCCATATCTAACAAACTCCCTTTCTATAAATGCCTTAATTAATAATGCTATTTAGTTTTTTTGCTAAACTTAATTAAGTCTAAGTAATTTTTATATTTATGATTATTTGTCTGTTATCTTATATTTGAATAGAATTGATTTTGACTGCTGTATAAAGCTGTCTATGTCCTTTCATTCTTTTATAGGATTTCCTTCTTTTATACTTAAAAACAATAACTTTCTTACCTTTACCTTGTTCAATAATATTGGCACTTACAACTGCATTTTCGATAATAGGTGAGCCAAGAGTCATCTTTTCTCCGTCAGAATATAGGAGAACGTCATTAAACTTAATCTCACTGCCTATTTCTCCTTCAAGTTTTTCAAATTTAAAGATTTGCCCCTCTTCTACCTTATACTGTTTTCCACCAGTTTTAATTACTGCATACATAATATATATCTCCTTAATATACCCCTTAAACTTATTTATAAAATAGTTACCCCTTGCCCATTATTTAATACCAATTACTACTCTTAAGGTATTGGGTTACTTGCTAACATTGGCTTTAAAAAAATTCTGGATACTATGATGAAACCGCAATTTTGTCAAGGTAAAGATTGACCACAAAACAATTCTAACTTAGGCCTCTTTAAGTATTCAGGCTATAAAATTTAACCTATCTCCAAAATTTAATCTATACCATTTTTCCCACAACTATAACTTCCAAGTATTCTAAAAAATTCAGTATTATGTTCAATTGCATTTATAACATTTTCAGTGCTGCTATCAGTTAGATCGCTCTCTAAATCAGCATAGAACATATACTGCCAAGGTTTTCCGTGAATTGGTCTTGACTCTAACTTAACAAGGTTTATCTGATTTTCTGAAAATACCTTCATAACTTCAAAAAGTGATCCGGGTTTGTTAGATGTTGAAAAGACAATTGATGATTTTGGTGATGAATTTATCTTATTATCATCTTTATTTGCCACATCATCTTTATTAGCCATCTGTCTTTCAATAACTACAAAACGGGTAAAATTTCTTGGGTTATCTTCAATTGCATCTTCAAGAACTGTCATACCAAATAGTTGGGCTGCTTCAACGCTTCCAATTGCAGCAGCTTCAAGGTTACCTGACTCTACAACTGACTTTACAGCACTTGCAGTTGCATTAACTGGCATCATCTTAATATCAGGATTTGCATCTAAAAATCTTTTGCATTGCTGCAACGCTGGAGTTGGTGCAAATACTTGTTTTATATCCTCTAATTTACTATCTTTGTGAGCTATTAAATTGTGAATCACCCGAATTGACAACTCACCAGTGATAAAAAGCTCATATTCAAGAAGAAGATCATAATTTTCATGGATACTTCCAGCAAGAGAGTTCTCAATTGGCACTATTCCAAAATCAGCATTACCACTCTTTACATGCTCAAAAATATCTCTAAATGATGGAACAGGGTAGTTTCCAACATCACTGCTAAAATATTGAATAGCCGCCTTATGGCTAAACGTTCCTTGCTCTCCAAGATAGACTACACGCTTCTCTTTTCTGGATATTCCTGATTCTATACCTTGAGTTTCCCATTCTGATAATGCTCTTCCCGAGAATGACGTTGAGCTTGTTGATAGAGAGTCTCTATTTTCAGAGCTATAGCCTGTGTAATCGTGGATAAGTTGCTTGCCTACAACTGGTGCAATCACATAAATATCTCTGATAAGTCGTCCAAACTGCTTTGGATACAGACTCTGAGGACCATCAGATAGAGCCTCTTCTGGTTTGTGGTGAACCTCAATCATTAATCCATCAGCACCAGCAGCAATTGCAGCTCTTGCCATTGGGCTTACCTTTTCTCTAATACCAGTTGCATGGCTTGGATCAATAATCACAGGCAGATGTGTCAACTGTTTTAAAACTGGTATTGCTGATAAATCAAGGGTGTTTCTGGTATAAGGTTCAAAAGTTCTTATGCCTCGTTCGCACAAAATTATGTTTCTGTTTCCTTCTGCTGCAATGTATTCAGCAGACATGAGCCACTCTTCAATTGTTGATGCAAGACCACGCTTTAATACAACTGGTTTTCCCATTCTTCCAGCACATTTAAGAAGCTCAAAATTTTGCATATTCCTTGCACCAATCTGGATTACATCAACATATTTCATCATTAAATCTGCGTGCATTGGGGAAGTTATTTCAGTAACTACTCGAAGTCCTGTAACTTCACGAACTTCAGCCAGAATTTTAAGTCCCTCTTCCTCAAGCCCTTGAAAAGAGTATGGCGATGATCTTGGTTTAAATGCCCCACCTCGGAAAAGGGTTGCACCATATTTTTTGACCTCTTTTGCAATTATCATTGCCTGTTCTCGGCTCTCTACCGCACAAGGACCAGCAATAATGGTAATTTTATCCCCTCCAATCTCCACATTGCCAATTCTGATTATAGTGTCTTCTTGCTTCATCTGCCTGCTGACCAATTTATAGGCAGTAGATATTGGCACAACATCTTCAACACCCTCTATTGACATCAAAAACTCTTTAGTTAGATTTTTTTTGCCAATAACACCAAGTATATTCTGCCCACTTCCACCCGGTTCATGCACCATGTAGCCTTTTTCTGCCAAAATACTTTTAAGTTGACTCTTTTTTACCTGAGTTATCCCTTTTTCCAATACAAGTATCATTTTTCTAATTCTCCTCATTAAAATTTAATTTAAAATATTTTTTTGTAACTAACAAAAAATTTTAACATCAAAATATCGTTGTAAAATAAAAATGCCCTGAAAGCGTTGCCTCCAGAGCATTAAAAAATAAAAAACCCTGGACAGACTAAAATGTCCATCCAGGGTATAATCGCAATATTGTATTAAAATTGCATATCTATACCGGATGGACGTTTCTAAAAAAGAAACGTCCGAAAATAAAAAACATATTGTTTTGTGCTGTTTTAACCATTAATAAGCCTCAATTTAACCACTTCCAACCTCTTAGATTAAAATATTGGGATAACCAATTACATATTGAAATTTTAATGTCAAGAAATTTATCAAAAGAAAATTAGAGGTTATACACATCTTCTCCTTTAATCACTTTGATATTATTGTCGTTTAAAATAGAGATAGCTTTATCTAAGTTATGAAATCTAAAGATCATTATGGCATTTTGTCCCTTTGTGTTTGCAAACGCATACATATATTCAACATTAATGCCCGCTGACGTTAAAGGATCAAGAACATTATTAAGCCCACCCGGGACATCTGCAACCTCAATTGCTAAAACATTGGTTTTTCCAACTGTAAAACCCTCTTTTTTTAAGGCTATTTCTGCTGCTTGGTTATCATTTACGATTAATCTAAGTATTCCAAAATCTGTGGTATCTGCAAGAGAAAGGGCTCTTATATTTACATTCGCATCTCTTAAAATGGCTGTTACTTCAGCAAGCCTGCCAGCCTTGTTTTCAAGAAATATTGAAATCTGCTCAACTTTCATAGGTTTATACCTCCGTTATTATTTTATTTTTATAACAACAAAATCAATTTCAGCATGAATAAGAATCGATCAGCATAGATTTGACAATTTTTAAAAAGTTGTCAAATCTAAAAGCGAATCTAAAATTATTATAATTGAAGTTAATTCATTGGTTTATTTTCTCTTATCAATAACTCTTACAGCTTTACCTTCACTTCTTTGGATTGTTTTTGGTTCAACAAGTTTGATTTTTGCTGAAACCCCCAAATATTCCTTAATATCGTTAGATAACTTATGCTCCATATTTTGAAGAGCTTTGATCTCATCAGAAAAGAACTCTTGACCAACCTCAACCATTACAGTCAAAGTATCAAGATTATCAACTCTATCAACTACAAGCTGATAATGAGGCTGAATATCTTTGCTTTTCATTAAAACGCTCTCTATCTGAGATGGGAAGACATTAACACCTCTGATAATGAGCATATCGTCAGTTCTGCCTGATACCTTTTGCATTCTTACATGAGTTCTACCGCAGACACATGGTTCTGGGTTTAGTGAAGTTATATCTCTTGTTCTGTAGCGGATAACAGGGAATGCCTCTTTTGTTATTGAGGTAAATACAAGCTCGCCTGTCTCACCATAAGGAAGAGGCTCGCCTGTTTCTGGATTAATTATTTCAGCAATAAAATGGTCTTCAAATATGTGCAAACCCTTTTGAGCTTCATAGCATTCTATAGAAACTCCGGGTCCCATTACTTCGCTCAAACCATAGATATCAATAGCTTTTAAATGAAGTTTTTCCTCTAAATCTTTTCTCATATCTTCAGACCAAGGTTCAGCACCAAAAATTCCAGATTTAAAGTGCAGCTCTTCAAAAGAGACCCCCATCTCTTGAGCAACTTCAGCAAGGTGCAGAATATATGAAGGTGTGCCAGTAAGAATTGTTGGTTTAAAATCTTTCATTATGATTATCTGTCGTTTGGTATTTCCACCAGAGACAGGTATTACAGATGCCCCAAGTTTTTCAGCACCATAATGGACACCAAGACCGCCTGTAAAAAGCCCATATCCATAGGCATTATGGACAATATCTTTGCTTGTAGCACCACCTGCAGCAAGGCTTCTTGCCATAAGTTCTGCCCATGTTGAAATATCTCGTTTTGTGTATCCCACAACCGTTGGCTTTCCAGTTGTTCCAGAAGATGCGTGAATCCTTACAACATTTTCCATAGGAACAGCAAACATTCCATAGGGATAATTATCTCTTAAATCCTTTTTTACTGTGAACGGAATCCTCTGAAGGTCTTTTAAACTTTTAATATCTGATGGTGTAATGCCTGCTTTGTTAAAGTTTTCACGATAAAATGGAACTGTGGCATATACTCGCTCAAGGGTTGCTTTAAGGCGGCTTAACTGTATGGATTCAAGTGCCTCTCTGGGCATGGTTTCAAAATCCATATTATAAATTGGCATTGCTTTTACTCCTATAAATGTCATGTTTTTTAATTTCAACCATGACTCAACATAAAAAATGACATTGTAGGGTCTATTCGGAAATCGACCCTAATTCATACAAAGATTAATTATCAAGAGTTCCAGTAAAGGCAGCTTTTCGTTTCTCAAGAAATGCTGATGTTCCTTCTGCAGCGTCTTTACTTGCCATGCAAAGGGCAAAGGCATCAGCTTCAAAACGGCAGCCTGTTTCAAGATCAACATCTTTTCCGCAGCTTATAGCCTCTTTTGCAGCACGAAGCGATACAGCACCTTTAGATGCAATAGCCTTAGCAGTTTTCATAACCTCTTCCATAAGTGATTCAGGAGCAAAAATTTTATTTACAATACCATATTCTTTTGCTTCTTGTGCAGGAATGGTTCTGCCTGTGAAGATAAGCTCTTTTGCCAAGTTAGTGCCAATAAGCCGAGCAAGTCTTTGAGTGCCACCAAATCCCGGAATTAATCCAAGTGTGATTTCTGGAAGACCAAATACAGCTTTTTCAGAGGCATAAATAAAATCACAAGCCAAAGCAACCTCAGTTCCACCACCAAGTGCAAAACCATTTACCGCCGCAATCACTGGAATTGGCAAAGCCTCTAAACATGAGAAAAGTTTTTGCCCAACAGTTGCAAATTTTTTACCTAAAAGCGGATTCATCTTTGCAAGTTCTGAAATATCAGCCCCAGCAACAAAAGCCTTCTCACCACCACCAGTCAAAATAAGAACTTTAATATCTGGATTTTTTTGAACTTCATCAAGCACCAAACCAAACTCCTCAAGAAGTGATTTGTTTAACGCATTTAGTGCTTTAGGTCTGTTAAAAGTCAATTTTGCAATGCCATTGTCAACTTCAAAAATAAGATTTTCAAAAGCCATTATTCTTCTCCTATTATAGTTTTAGATATTTTTTGTTAGCTTTAACATCGCTAATATGGATATTTTATTTGCATAAATTATAAACAATATAATTCATGCTGCAAAACGTAAGATTTCTACTTCAACCCCTTTTTTGACAGCTTCTTCTGCCAGGTTAAGGATAAAATCAGTTGTGTTTTCGTCTAAATAATACTCACCACAATTTTCGCAAACATCTGCTGGAACATTTTTAATTATAATGTTTGTTTCTCCACGTTGGAGCGTTGTAGTTACGTGTTCGGGATAGGTATTACCATTCTTGCAAATTACACATCTCATTTTAACCCCCTTTTTTTAAATTCTCTCCCCATAGTTTTATATCTGGCTCATAAGCTGTTACTATTACACATGACTCATTTTTGTTATCTATTGCTAATACAATATGAATAGGACGTTCTTGCACAAATCCTAATAGTAACAAACTTGGATAAGGCGTGTCATCGGGATATTCCTCGATAATATCACCATTTTCAATACACATACAAATTTCAGATTTTGATATACCTCGTTTAAACATTCGTTCAACAGCATGTCCTGTAAAAATAATTTTTTTGCATGATAATGATTTCATAACCTCTGCGGATTTGTCTCTCTTATATATTTTGCAATACCATCTATTATAGCATCGCAAAGAGCGTTCTGATAAGCTGAATCGGTAAGTCTCCGACACTCTTCAGGATTACTTAAAAATGATGTCTCAATGAGTATTGAAGGCATACTTGCCCCAAGCAGCACATAAAAAGGTGCTTGTTTAACACCAAGATTTTTGATTTTTGAATATTTTTTTGCCATGCCTCTGTAAAGATTATTTTGAACAACCGAAGCCAATCTGCTTGATTCATTTATTTTTGCATTTTTCATCAAGTCATTTAGAATGGACTCAAGATCGCTTATGTTTTTCCTTGATGTAGCGTTTTCCCTTGCTGCAACATTAATTGCCCTCTCATCAGTTGCAAGATTTAGGTAATATGTTTCAAGTCCTATCAAATTGTTATCATTATGTGCATTGCAATGCATGGAAATAAAAAGATCAGCATTCTTTGTATTAGCAATGGCAGTTCTCTCTTCAAGTGTTAAGTATGTGTCGCTTGATCGCGTCAATATAACATTACAGTTAAGCCGAGCTTTTATTTTATTTGCTAATTTTTTAGATATTGAAAGGACAATATCTTTTTCATAAACCCCTTTAGTATATCCTGATGCACCAGGATCTCTTCCACCATGTCCCGGATCAATTACAATGGTTCTAACACCTAATGCAAGCTGTTTAGCAATTGATGATGCTTTTATTCTATCAACATTTGAACCTGGGGCAATCTGAACTACTCTTGTTGTTCCTTTAGTTGCTGCCTTCTTAGAACTCTCTTTTATCTCTTTTGCTTCAAGTTTTTGGGATTTAAAAACAATATTTGTAGATTCTTTAGTGGATTTAATTAACTCTTTTTTATAAACATTTTTTTCACTCTTTGATTGTTCTTCTAAACTTTTAGCAAGATTTTCCCTTAAAAGCTTTCTTGTAGCATTAGATAGAACCATAGTTGAAGCTTTTAGAGATTTTTTAACTGGTAGGTGCGATGTTCCTTCAGAGTTTGTCTCTGATGCAATTTCAGGTGGCTCTTCATAAGATGTTTCTGATTTTGATGAAGATTTTGCATCTTCTTTTGCACTTTCTGACGAAATTGAACTTGATTTATTTGATGAGGTTTCTGAATCTTCTACTGACGAGATTGACTGTGATTTAGTAGCAGTCTTTATAGATATTTTGGAAGATACCTCGTTTGGTGAAGAAGAAGGTGATGATGTATTTGGGTTTAAAGATTCATCTGATGAGATGGTAGAAGTAGATGCAATACCATATATTCTTGTTGATTTTTTGGTTGAGCGTTTGATAGGTAAATTTGACACATCATTAGATACATCAGCATCTGCTTTATTTAGCAAAGAGTCTGTGTTTAACTTTTCAGAATCAACTTGTGTAGTTACTGTTTTAGACTCATCTAATGATTTAGCTTCTGATCCATCTTTAAGCTCTTTTGTTTGATCTTTTGAGATTTCATCTTTAGATATTGTATTTTCTCCATTTTTTTCAGATTTATTACCCCAAATATCAATAATAACCCTAAATGGATCTCTCATTGAAAAAACTTTATAGCTATCAAATGATTTTATATCTATTACAACCCGAACAGTGTCATCTGTTCGCTGTCCCGCCCGTGCTTGCAATAGAAGATCATCATTTATACGTGTATGGGCAGGAAGATTTTTACCAATCAAAGATCTCTTAATATCAAGATAGAGCCTTTTGGGTTGACTCATAGATGGAACTTCGTCAAGAAGCTGGTAAACATATCGCCTCTCTTCAGAAACATTTATAACTACTCTTGTATAGTCAGGAGTTGTCCAATATCTAAGATCAGTTATATAGGCATTACCCTCAGAGTTTTTGTTGTCTGAGTTAATAGTGAAATTAACATTTTGGTTATTGTTAATCTCACTGTTTTCATTGCTTTGCTTATCTATTGAATTTTTTTCACCATTTTCTTTTGCATTTGAACTCTTACCTATTGTCTGTTTTAACTCTTTTTTTCCAGAATTAATTGAAGACAAAAGTTTTTCTGCCATCACTTTATCAGTGGTTAAAGGGTATCGCTTTATTATACGGTTAAGAAGATCAATCGCCTCTATTTTATCTTTTTCAATAGCTGATATTTTGTATAAATTAAGGTAGAGTTCTGCTGCTCGATACATTCCTGAAGATGCCAAAGAGTGTTTGGGTTCTTCAGAATAGACTGCTCCAAATTTTTGAATACAGTTAAGCCAATTATGTCTATATTTTTGACGTTCAGGACTCTTTTTTAGGCTCTCATAGCAGTTTAAGGCAGCATTATATTGCTCTTCTGGAGTAGCTCCATAAGAGAGAGAATATACAGATAGGCTAATCTCCATTATAAATATGTATATTGCTATCAAAGCTATGTAACGAAATAGTAAAACAAAATCTGTTGATATTGGTAGCGTTTTATTTGACATCTTTTTAATTCACCAAATTTTTTATAAGTGCATTTGCCCTATTAAAAAAAATTCTCATCTGAAAAGATATTTATCTCTTCTGCTATGTTTTCATTTTTGGGTTTTGTTTTACGTCTTATCTTTCTATGTTCAAGATTATTAAACTTGGGTTCAAGCAGATCAAAAGGCTTATGATTACTAACATCTATATTCTCTTGTTCGCCCCTTTTTTCAATCTCGTTCAAAATATCTTTTGCCCTCATTACCACCTTTTCTGGAACACCTGCAAGACGTGCAACTTGAATCCCATAACTTTTATTTGTGCCACCTTCAACAAGTCTTCTTAAAAAGATTATATTGTCATTAAACTCTTTGACAGCAATATTAAAATTTTTGACTCTTGGCTTTATCTTCTCAAGAGCAATAAGCTCATGGTAATGGGTTGCAAAAAGAGTTTTCACTCCTATACCGTTAAGATCATGAAGATATTCGGCAACTGCCCATGCAATGCTTAAACCATCAAATGTGCTTGTCCCTCTTCCTATTTCATCTAAAATTACCAAACTGTTTTCGGTCGCATTATTTAAGATATTTGCAGTCTCTTCCATCTCAACCATAAATGTGCTTTGTCCCTGAGAGAGATTGTCAAGTGCCCCAACTCTTGTAAAGATTCTGTCAGTAATGGCAATAGATGCCTCTGCTGCTGGAACAAACGAACCAGTATGGGCCATTAAAACTAAAAGAGCAACTTGACGCAAAACAGTTGATTTACCAGCCATATTAGGACCCGTGATGATTAAAAGCTGGTTAGTCTCGTTATTTAATATTACGCTGTTTGGCACATATCGCTCTCCGTCAATCATCTTTTCAACAACTGGGTGTCGCCCGTCAGTAATTGAGATAATCTGCTCACTGTTAATTTTAGGTCTTGTGTAGTTACTTAAATCTGCATTTTCAGCAAAACAAAGCAATACATCGACAGTTGCTAAAAAGCGAGCCATTTTCAATATTGACGATGTCTTTGCCACAATCTGCTCTCTTATCTCAGAAAAAATCTCATATTCAAGAGCTGCTCTTTTATCTTCAGCATTTAAAACCTTAGACTCAACTTTTTTTAACTCTTCAGTGATAAATCTTTCAGCATTTACAAGTGTTTGCTTTCTGATGTAATTGGCTGGAACCGATGATGCCTGCCCCTTTGAGACCTCTATAAAATAGCCAAAAACCTTGTTAAACTTTATCTTAAGAGAGCTTAAACCAGTTTTCTCTTTCTCCTTTAACCCCTCTTTTACTATCCACGCTTTTCCGTTTTCTGAAAGCTCAATAAGCTCGTCAAGGGTGCTGTTAAATCCTGTTTTTATCATCTGCCCTTCATTCAGAACCATTGGGGCATCTTCACGAATAGCAGATTCAATAAGGTTTGCAATCTCCATAAGTTCGGATGCAACTACTGCACCATACTCTAAATCTTTGAATAAAGTTGAATGGAGCTGATTGAGATTATTTAGAATTTCAGGCAACTTTAAGAGAGAGTTTTTAAGAGAAAGCAAATCTCGTGCATTACCCTGACCCATTGAGATTTTACTTCCAAGACGCTCAAGATCATAGACAGATTTTAGATTTATTCGCAAAGTTGTTCTGAGTTGTTTTTGCTTAAAAGCCTCTTCAACTGCATCAAGCCTTAATTCAATCCCAACTTTATCTTTTAAAGGATAACGAAGCCAATTCTTAAGAAGCCTTGCACCCATAGCTGTAACAGTTTTATCAAGAACACTTATCAAAGAGCCTCTTTTATCAGAAGTTTCAATGTTTCTAAGAAGCTCAAGATTTCTGCACGATCGATCATCAATAACAAGAAAGCTGTTTAAGTAGTATGATTGGATAGATGTGATATGTTTGGTATCTTGGAGTTGAGTCTCCTGAATATATGAGATAATTGCTCCAGCAGCAGAGACTCCAGCATTAAGCTCTTCGCAGCCAAATCCTTTAAGACTTCGAGTTTTGAATTTATCCATAAGCCGCTCTTTGGCATCAGGAAACTTAAAGTTGATCTTTTCAAGATATGTAATGCTTTTGTGAGAAAAACGTTTACGAATATAGTTGTATGTGGGGTCAGTCTGGAAATTAATGGGAAGCAGAAGCTCGCTTGGATCAACTCGTAAGACTTCATCTAAAAGCTCATCAGGAATTTTTCCATTATTTGTCTTGGTTTGTGTTGTCTTAAAAGTGCCTGTTGAGATGTCAAGCCACGCTAATCCTGCATCGTTTTCAAATAGAGAGAGTGCAAGAAGGTAGTTGTTGGAATTTCTATCAAGCAGATTTTCATTTAAAATCATACCCGGGGTTATAACACGAACAACCTCACGGCGAACTAAACCTTTTGCATCTTCCGCCTCTTCAACCTGTTCACAAACTGCAACTTTGCAGCCATTTTCAATAAGTTTTGAGATATAGGCATCAGCAGCACGATACGGCACGCCACAAAGAGGGATTGCATCATCTTGCTGTTTATTTCTGGAGGTTAGAGTAATTTCTAAGATTGCAGATGCTTTTATTGCATCATCATGGAACATCTCGTAGAAATCACCCATTCTGTAGAATAGAATCGAATCAGGGTATTTTTTTTTGATGGAAAAGTATTGCTCCATCATGGGGGTCTGTTTTTGAATGGTCATCTTTTTAAATCGCCCCCTCTATTGTTAAGAAGGGGTTGGGGAGAGAGGTAAGAGGTTTTGAAAAAGTTACGCTTTATTTAGATTTACTGACTGTTGAACCTCTTCTTGCTTATAGTTTGTATCTTGGTTCTCTACTAAAATTTGATCACTTTCAGGCAAAAAGTTTTCGTTATTTGTTGAACCATCCTCAAGGTAATTGTTTTGCTTAAATGTTTCAAGTTCAGCCTTGAGAGATTCAATGGTGTCATTCTGTGAGATAATAGTTTTGTTAAGCTGTTTAATGTTTTTCATTGATCTAAATTTTGAGACCAAACCAATATAACCAGCAATTAAGATTCCTATAATTAAACAGGTGCCAAAATAGGCAACATTCTCAATAGCAGGGGCTGTCCATTGGAATTTTTCAGGAACAATAACTAAAGATAGAGTCTGTTTTGCAAAAAAATATGCTCTGTTTTGGTAAATAACAAGTGCTACAAAGGTGATAACAAGTAGTCCTAAGGTGAGTTTAAACTTTTTCATAATGGACCTCCAATTGGCTTTTATTGTGTAAATTCAATGTCAAATCAATGACTTTAACTAAAAATGTTACTGAATAATAGAGCAATAATATATTTTTTTCAATCCTTAGTTTTTCCATTAACTATATTTTAAAATTTAAGATTTTATAAGTTGTAAAATCAATGGAAAGCCCTCTTTTTCTCTTTGATTCTATATATTTACTCTTTTTTATTTTTTTTAAAAAAGAGTATCTTCTATTCTTCTATTCCAAAATAACTCTATATATCTTTTAGATAAACCAACAATTCTCATTCCCATATTTTTATAAAGAACAATTCTGTGGTCATCAGAAAACATGTGTGCATCTGCAATAATATATGGTTCATAAGCTTCTTCTACGGTTTCAATAAATTGTTCTTTATTCCCATAGAGCAGCTGATTCGTAATCAGCAAGCCGGTTTTATCAGCTGAGATACTTTTATACCCAATTTCTTTAATCTCAATCTCATATCTTGCTTTTTTAGTCTCTTGCGTTACTGGACCTCTGCATTTAAGATCGCTTTCAAGTGTTGGAATAATATCATAAAACGGCTCATCTTTTGTAGTTACCCAGCCGATTCTTTGGGTAAAAATGCGTAAAGCATGAGCACAGCACTCATACATCAAAGTTCCGGGCATAACCATATCATCAACAAAGTGGCAGGTTAAAAACCAATCATCAGGGTGAATATCAGCTTCAGCACTTATAAAACCCATGCCGAATCTTCCGCCTTTCGGGTCTAATTCAAAAACTCTGTCAATTAGGTGCATTCTGCCTTTATTATTGGTTAGCTTCTCTTCTATGCTCTCTTGTGAAATGTTATTTTCAGGGACCCTGATGCCCGGAAGCCTTAAGTTTTTACCAAGTAAAATTTTTTCAAATTGCTTTCCAAAACATGCCTCAAGATTTCCAACTCTAAGCTGTTCAACTTGCTCGTCTGTATAATTTTCTCTGTAAACAGGAATTACTGGTGAAAACTTAACCACCTCTTTTTGTGGTATATAGTGCTTTATATTATCCTTTGTAATAGGCTCAAGCTCCTCTTTTTTTAGGATAATTCCACCTGAGTTCTTAACCTCATCAAGTGTAAAAAAGCCAGCACAACCATCACGCATAGAGATTAAAAGTTCAGGTTTTATCTTTGTGTTATTCCTAATATTAATAAATCCCTGATAGTGAAAGAAAAAAAGGTATATGTCGCCTTGTTTCAAGAACCTTTCAATCTCGATATGGTATTCTATAGTTTCATTTGGCTCTGGTAAGGTTCTGTGAAAGGTTACTTTAGCGTCAAGAAGGCGGTATCTACGTTTGCCTTTAACAGCATGGTCAATTCCAAGCCATGAGCATAGAAAAAGATCAGCTTGCCCAGCTTCAATTGAGATTGAAACAGGAGCTTTCCCCCCGTCTAAATACCACGCATCAGGCTTAACGTCATGTTGAGTGATAATTTTACCAGATTTTAGAGATAACATCTCACCTTGAATATCCATAATGCGGTCAACCAGCATAAGCGGCTCATCAGGCAGACGGACTCTGACGGGATAGGTATCAATAACCTTAAAAGAATCCCCTAAAACATTTGAAGCTAAACCAGTTGCAAACTCCATGCACATATTGCGGTCAAATAGTGGAACTTTTGCCTGAATTTCATCTCCAATGTTGTTATTGATAGGAAAGAGATGGACAAGTTGTTCTGTTGGTAGTGTTGATGATAACTTAAAGTCTTCAACCCCAATCAATTGAGAAGCAATTTGAGTTAAGCATGAAAATTGCCTCTCCAATGCCAGCATATTTTTTTGTGAAAATTCTAAAAATTTGACATGAGCATCTGCGGTTATTTTTCCAGATTTAAAAATTTCTGGAGCAGATTTTTTATCAATATTAAATTGTAGAGAAGCACCGCCGTGCATCTCTACGTGTGCGTTAATCTCTACGTGTTCGTTAATCGCTGCCTGTTCGTTGGTTAGTATGACATTTCGGTTAGAATCTAACAATCCAGCATCTTCAATTGAGGCGGAACTATTAAAAAGAGTATCAAGAGCCTTGTAGAGAGTTAGCTCCTCATCTTCATCTTTTGAGCTTGCAGATAACGAAACAGCGAGATGTGGCTTGCTTGCAAGTATTTTGCTTACAGCTCGAGTGCATGAAGAACCCGGACCCATCTCAATAAAGATTCTGACACCATCATTCCATGCGTTTTCAATAAGCTCTGTGTAGTCAAATCCATAAAGAGCCTGATTTAGTATAGATTGTGCGGTTGTCTCTGTTGAAGGGGTATATTTTTTGCCAGAATAACAGCTATAAAAATCAATATTTTCAGGCGGGTTGCACTTAAATTTGTGCAAATTTAGATACTCTTGTTCACACTCTTTTGCAATAGGGCAATGGACAGTAACAACACCGTCAAGATACATTGCTCCACAGCCTGTCTCTTTGATAAAATCTTCAAGTTGATCCGAACTGCCACCAATGACGCACTCATCAGGGGTATTGGCAACAAGTAGATAGAGTTTGTCATATCTGCCTGATTTATTTTCAGATTGGCGGGATTCAATTATATTTTTAACAAAATCTTTGCTTCTATTTATAGCCGCAACTCGCCATTGAGGAGTTTCACTCTCTTTTAACCCCCACGCTTTTTTAGCTGCAATATAGCCGCCAGCAAGTTTTTCAGTAAAAAGATCAGATTTCTCCATTCTTTTTAGCATATCCTCAGGATCACTCCATACGCCTAAGGAGAATAATCCAGCAGTCTCGCCAAGACTATGACCAATGCAGACATCAGGTTTTATTCCAAATTTTTGAGCAATACGCGTCATAAAAACGCCAAAAGAGACTTGACCAAATATCATATTGTGGGCATGGCTGTTGATAAGATTTAAAGCATCTTGTTCCCAGCCATCTTCATAAGATAAACGTTTTGGATAATATAAATCTGGCAACACACGTTTATTTAAAGATGCCCCAGATTCTTCCATCTGCCGCAAAATATCTGGAAACATAATTCCAAGTTTTCGTCCCATTCCAACAAAATGGTTGCCTGAACCCGGATATAAAAAGGCGATTTTTCCAGCTTTAGCAATCTTTCTAAACTTGCTTATTTTTCCAATTAATTTGGTCTTATCAATTCCAAGCGGATTTTCTCGTTCTTTATCTATTTTTGATTTTGCTAAGTAATCGGGTGGAATCATGAACTCTTCAAGCACAACATGAGAAGATGAACCATCAGTTGCAAGTGAAGCTGCAACTACTATTCGCCTTTTGTTCTCTCTTACTTTATTATCTCTTGGCTCTTCTTTTATCCAGAAAGCTGGAAATTTTGGAAAATAAAATGGGTTGTTATTTAATTTAATATTTTCCAATTTAGTATTCTCAGATGATTTAGTTGTAGCCAAAGAGATTGCAGGAGATATAAATTTGGGCAAATTTGGAATAATTTGATGATAGACTGAAAGGGCAGATTGAATTATTGAAAGCGTACCCGAAAGGGCGTTTGTATCTCCAAAAGTTGCCGATGTTGAAGTAATTGCAAGGTGATTTTCACTTGTTTTGGTTTGATTCGTTTCAAGTTGGCTTTTAATAATTAAATTTTGTAAAGAGTTTAATTCAATAGAGTCTTCGTAATAATCTCCGCTTCCGTGTGCTTGATAAAGTCCAACATCAGAAATTGAGATTTCAGCGTCATTTAGAGCGTTTAAAAGCGAGGTTGTGTAACTACTATCTTTCTTATCAGACACCACTCCGCCTGACGCTGTTCCAGTTCCTTTGATAACCGCATAAATTCTATCACCATCTTTTTGAGCTTGTTCAAGAGTTTTAAGAACTATAGCTGCTGCACCTTCCGAGGGGAAAACGCCTTTTGAATTTTTGTCAAATGGGGCAGACTCATCATAAAAATCAGCGTAATTTCTTAATGTTCGATTTAATGTATCCTGCCTTATATCTCCTGACATATCAACACAACCGCAAAGGAAAGTATTAGTTTCGCCTCTTTGTAAAGATTCTATTGCAATTTCAAGAGCTTTCATGCCCGATGATGCACCAGCAGAGACTGTAAAACATGGTCCGCCAATTTTAAATTCTCTTGCAATTCTGCTTGCAGCAATCCCGCCAAGTGCCCCAAGTGTCCGTTCTGCTGTAAGTTCTGGATAGATATTTTTATCTGATTCTCTATTTTCTAACTCTTTTTTGAGACAATTGTTGTCAGCTTCTTTGATTTGTAGTTGTCTATTTTTCCAACGTAGATGAAAGTTAGTTGCACCATAATCAAATTCAATTCCAATTGCTGCACCAAAATCTGAGCGAATTGTCTTTTCTTCTGTCTGAATCACTGATTGAGGCGGATTAGAAGATTTCACAGATTGAGATTTATCTAATTGAGCAATCTTCTCTGGTCTTGGAGATATTCCAGCATCTTTAATTGCACCCATTGCGGCTTTAAGCATAATGATATGCTGAGGCAGTAAATCTTTTATCTGATTTGGCGGAATGTGAAACTCCCCAGTATATGTGGTTAAATTCTTTATCCATAAACCATTTGACTCTTTAATAGGTTGCTCTTCAAAAATAGATTGCTTTTCAAAATTTGAATTCTCATAACAGCTGTCATAATTAGAGAGACCATCATAATTGGTTCTATTTCCAATACCACTAATACCGCCCCTAAATAGTTGCTTTTTGAAAGATTCAAGGTTCATTGCAGCAGATGTGATAACTTCCATTCCAATAATTGCAATTGGTTTTCTCTCAATAGATTTTGCTTTATTATCAATAAATTTTTCCTCAATAGAATTTGCATTTTGATAATCCTTAATATCAACAGACTCTACACTATCTTTATCCATTCTTTCTAAAGTGATGGGAACTTGTACCTGAACTCTCTCTTTGCGAAACTCCTCAACAAGAATATGGGCATTGATGCCGCCAAAACCAAATGCACTAATACCAGCCCTTCTTGATACAAAATTATTTTTTTTACTATTTCTTAATAAATCACTATTTAAAGCAAAGTTACGATCAGAATTACCATTTATTCGACCAGAAGCACTATTTAAAGGCATGGGTTTCCACTCTTGTGGCTCTGTTTGAACATAAAATGGAGTTGTGTGGAGCGGGCTGTCAGGGGCAGGTTCAGAAAAATTTAGAGAAGGAGGCAGCATTTTTGAATCTATGGCAAGCAAAGTTTTTATAAACCCGGCAATGCCGGCAGCAGTTAGAAGATGACCTATCATTGACTTTATAGAACCAATTGCACAAACATTTTGAGCATCATCTCTTTTTTTGTGAAAAACTCTATCTCCTACTTTATGAAAATCAGCTTTTATATTTTGAGATTCCATTCCTGTTTTATTTTGCTTCACAAGATTATAGTTCTCAAGCAAACCAGCATCTTGCCAAAGAGTTGCCAAAGAGTTGAGTTCAACATTATCTCCAACTGGTGTTCCAGAGCCATGACATTCAATATATTGGACATCAGAAGGCAACCAGCCAGCACTCTTGTAAGCATCTTTCATAGCACGAACTTGCCCCTCTGACGCTGGGGCAACAAGATTACCCTCAATATCGTTTGACCAACCAGCACCAGTAATAACTCCCCAAATATGGTCGCCACATTTAACCGCATCTTCAAGACGCTTTAAAACAACAATGCCAGCACCTTCACCAACCACAAGACCATCTGCATTTTTATCAAAAGGTGAACATTTGCCTGATGGAGATAATGCTCTAAGCTGTGTAAAACCAATTTGAGTATAGAGAGAATCTGGTCGTGATACTCCGCCTGCAACCATCATATCAACTTTGCCAGAATCTAATTTTTCACACGCAATTTTAATTGCATAAAGCGAAGATGCACAAGCTGCATCAAGGGTAAAACTTCCACCCATCAAACCCATTGCCTGTGCAAGAACAGCCGCTGGTGCAGAGACCATTTTTGCTGAAACAGCATCTAAAGCTGTAATGAAATCTAAATTAGAATTTTTAATGGATAAATTAGGAGTAATAATGGAATTCAAATTAGGATTTATGGTCAAAAATGGTTGCATACCATTTGGCGGGCAAGCTCTTCTTTGTTCCATAACTATCTGCCAAGCAAGTTCAGATGATTTGGCAGTCGGCAAGGCAATTGCAGCTAAAACAACCCCTGTTCTTTTTCTTATCTCTTGATTACTCCAACATTGAGATAAAGCGTCCCGCCCTGTATGGAGAACCATCTTTTGAAGAGGATCAAGTCCAAGCAATATATCAGAAGGAATCAACAAATCAGAGGGATCAAATTCAAATCCATTTACAATTCCTGCTTTTTTAGAACAAGCTGTGTCTGGTCTGTAATCTGAAGCAATTACATCTTGAGCATTTATAATCCAACGTTCTTGTGGAATATCAATTATGGACTCTCGCTTTTCCATGATGTTGCGGTTAAACTCTTTTGTATTAAGAGAATTGGGAAATATACAAGAGATTCCTACTACTGCAATTTTGTGCATGATGATTTTTCTATTCATAACTCAAGTTTCGCATATAAAAATAGTGAGGTTTTGAGTGGATAAATAATTGATTTTATATGTATTTTTTTCTTGAAAGCAACTCCTAAATAAGTAATATTGATCTTGATAAGATATTGAAATTACAAACAAAGGAGCTGCCATGAAAAACAATAATATATATTCGCTTTCATTACAAAGACAATTTGAAAATATTGGTTTGGATTCAGACATCAATCAGGCACTGCAGGAATTGAAACTGAGCAGTATGTTGAGACAATCCAAAATTTTAAAGCAGAAAGGTTACAGCACATCAACACTTATGTATTTTATGATACTGCTGCCATTTATAAAAAGAAAGCTGTGTTCATTTTGGACAACAGAGTGGTTAAACCAACAAATTGAAGCCCAAAAGGATACATGGTACCGTTTTCTAAACAATGAGAGATTTAACTGGCGTAAACTTGTCACACTGTTTTCATTAAAGATTATGTTCCTGTAAATAATTCCGTGCCGTCTGCAAGAGTCTTTTAAGTATCTATATTTGGCTATTTTGTAGATTATACTGGCTTAAAAACAGATTAATATCCATGCTTTATCGGAAGAATATTATACTATATATAATTATCATGAGTAAACCTCCGGCTCTGCCGGAGGACTCCTAAAGTTTGACATATACGGGAATATAAAAGAGAACTCCTTAGATGAACCGCCAAAGTTCAATAAAAAAGGAGTTCTCATGGAACATATAGTTACTTTAAACCATACTAAATGGGATTGCAAATATCATGTTGTATTTATCCCAAAATATCGAAGAAAAGCTCTTTACGCTGAATTGAGAAAAGAGCTGGGTTCTGTATTTAGGTCATTAGCAGAGCAGAAAGAATGTATAATAGAAGAAGGTCATCTACTTCCGGATCACGTTCATATGATGATATCAATACCGCCGAAGTATGCAGTATCTCAAATTGTAGGTTTCATAAAGGGTAAGAGTGCTATCCATATAGCCCGGACTTTTTTTGGAAGAAGGCAAAATTTTACAGGTCAGCATTTTTGGGCGAGAGGCTATTACGTCAACACAGTTGGAAGAGACGAGAATGTGATAAGAGAATATATTCGGCATCAGGAAGAGGAAGACAAACGTCTTGGCAACTAAAATTATGGGAATAAACATGCCTCTTAGGCATTCACAAAGCCGCTCGTGAGCGGCTAACATAATAACCGCTTTGGCGGTTCCATCTTTCAAGCCTCCAGCTTTGCTGGAGGTATTGACTATTATACCATAATATCTGCTAACCAGATAAGAAATAAAATACGGCGACCTAAAAATTCCTATCCCCGCCGCAAGCGGACGGGGTATTACGGAATTTTTTCCCTTCGGGAACGGCCGCCTTTAAGCTAACTTCGCAGCAAGCTGCGGGGTATTAAACCCGAGCTTCGCAATCAAATATAATTGCCAACACAGCACAGAATTATTTACAGTAAGATATTAAATGCAAATGAGAATGTTAAAAAGATGATTAATCACGTTAGAAGTCAAAACTAAAAATTTATAGCCCTGAAATAAATTTCAGGGCTATAAAAAACATCTATTAAAGAATAAGCCCAAATTACTCTTCTAACTCACATGCACACCAAAATTTTTCCATTCTTTTGCTAAGAGATTTTGCATAGCCGTCCCAATCTGTAATAATATTGGTTGCAAGTCCCTCTTCAATAGCAGCCTTTGCAACGGCTACAGATTCCCACTCAATAACTCTTGGGTCAAATGGTTTTGGCACAATGTAGTCTCTTCCAAATGTAAACTCTTTTCCATCATAAGCATCTTTCACAACCTGAGGCACAGGCTCTTTAGCAAGTGCTGCTAATGCCTTTGCTGCGGCAAGTTTCATACCTTCTGAAATCTTCTTTGCTCCAACATCTAAAGCACCTCTAAATATAAACGGGAAACCCAGAACATTGTTTATCTGGTTTGGAAAATCTGACCTTCCTGTTGCCATGATTATATCTTTTCGTGTAGCAACAGCAAGGTCATAAGTTATTTCAGGGTCAGGGTTTGCCATTGCAAACACAATTGGGTCTTTTGCCATAGATAGAAGCATCTCAGGAGTTACCACATCTTTTTGTGATACACCCATGAAGACATCTGCCCCTTTCATTGCATCAGCAAGAGTTCTTTTATCTGTATCAAGGGCAAAAATTTCTTTGTATTTATTCATTCCTTTTGTGCGTCCTTTGTAGATAACTCCTCCAGAATCGCACATGATAAGGTTTTCATACTTTACACCCAGAGAGACAAAAAGTTTGGCACATGAGATACCAGCAGCACCAGCACCATTAAAGACAACCTTTATCTCTTCAATTTTTTTACCTGTAATTTCAAGAGCATTTAAAAGCCCAGCAGAGCTGATTATAGCTGTTCCATGCTGATCATCGTGAAAAACTGGAATGTTGCAAATTTCAATTAAGGTCTCTTCAATCTCAAAACACTCTGGAGCTTTAATATCTTCAAGGTTTATGCCGCCAAAAGTCGGCTCCATTGTCTTGACAATATCAATGATCTTTTTAGGGTCTTCGGTGTCAAGTTCAATATCAAACACGTCAACATCAGCAAATCGTTTAAATAAAACACCTTTACCCTCCATTACTGGCTTGCTTGCAAGGGCACCAAGATTACCAAGACCAAGAATAGCTGTTCCATTGGAGACAACGGCAACCAAATTCTGACGACTTGTGTAAAGCCTTGCATTATCAGGGTTTGCTGCAATCTCTTTTACTGGAAGTGCTACACCAGGAGTATATGCCATTGAGAGGTCTTTAGCTGTTTGACAAGGCTTAGTTGGCATCACCTGAATCTTTCCACAGATAGGTGTGCAGTGATAATCAAATACATCTTGTTTAAATTTTTCCATTTTTCATATTATCCTTAATCGTTTTTACAATTACTATTTATCTTAACTTAAACTCTATACTTGAATTTTTTATCATACTTACTGGAACTTTTGCTTCACAATTTTAATCAAGTTTTACTATCAAGCTGTTTATAAATGATAAAATATCTTAATTCAATCTTTACTGTTCAAAATCTAATTTTTTTTCAGGCAATAAATGATAATCATTAGATTTAGTTATAATCAATCTATGACACTATAACCAGCCTTTATAACAGCCTCTTTGGCTTGGCTGACTTTCGCTTGATCCGATGTTTTAAAACATGCTTTTTTACCTTTAAGATCAACTTTTACATCAGAAAGTCCATTAATGTTCTCCAAGGCTTTCTGAACACTACCTGAGCAGTGTGAGCAGTTCATACCTTCCACGTTCAAAGTAATTTCCTGTAGCTTCATAAGTTATCTCCTTTTTTAAATCACGTATTCTAACTTATTAAATGGTTACCAAATAAAGTTTTAGATAGATTTGATAATTCGTGCGATCGTTGTAATCATGCTAATCTGTTATTCAGACAAACTACAAAATTTCCGACAGCTATCTACAAAAGCCAAGGCAGCAACACCTTGCATACTTTCAAAATGTAAATGGAGATAGCTTCCAAGCGTGTTATTAACTTGATACCCATTAAGGAATAGCTCCTGCCCATCTCTTGCAGTTGTATCATACACCCTCATCAATTGTGATACACAACCATTATGCTCTCCACAAATATTGATATTATCATTCTCAAGAGATGAGTAGTGAAACTCATGCCCCCTTAAAACATCACCTTTTTTGCCAATAATAGTATCTTGTTTCAAAGTTATCTGACGATAGCCAAGTGAACGCATTTTTTTTGACATAACAGCAGAAAACGGAAAGCAACCAGCCATTTTTAACCCTGTAATATCTTTGCACAGATACATAAAACCACCGCACTCACCATAAATTGGCATACCTTGTAAACTTTTCTCTTTTATCTCTTTTATCAAACTTTTATTATCAGATAGTTGTTTGGCAAAAATTTCAGGGTAACCACCTCCGAG
Organism: Desulfamplus sp.; assembly: GCA_015231615.1. Taxonomy (GTDB): domain Bacteria; phylum Desulfobacterota; class Desulfobacteria; order Desulfobacterales; family Desulfobacteraceae; genus Desulfamplus. Next base: position 43,466 of record JADGBE010000002.1, read on the forward strand.
ATATATGCCATGAATGTTAGGTGGCAAAGATGGGGACTCAATAGGTGAAAATTGAACAATCTCTGCCCCATATCTTTGGAGAGCTTCAATATTTTCTTGATAATAGAAGCAAAAAGCCTTGTCCCTTGCAACTGCTATACGTGTTTTAATATTTTGAGGTGAGACGATTAATTGAAAATTATCAGATGTTTGTATGGAGTTAATATTTTCATTTGAGTTTGATTGATAAGAATCTAAATTTATTAGATATGATAATTTAGAAATATTGTATTGAGGTAGAGTTTCAACCATTTCACGAATAGAGGTATTTTTATCAACTATTTCAACAAGTTTTGCAATGACATCAGAAGACAATTTATATTCATCTGATGTAACAAGTCCTAAATGACGTTCGGGCATGGTAATTTCAGGAGTCCTTGGAATATGCCCTAAAGATTTCATTCGGCAGTTGGCTTCAATTGCCTCTTTAAGGTAATCATAATGCCGCGAACTGCCTGTTTTACTAAATATCACCCCTGCAAATTCAATTTCAGGATCAAAATTCTCAAACCCTTGAACAATTGCCGCTGCACTTCTTGCCATACTTTTAGCGTCTAAAACCAGAACCACGGGTAACTTTAACCATTTTGCCATTTGTGCGGTTGAGCCAGCCTCTGAATTGCCGCTATATCCGTCAAATAGACCCATTACCCCTTCAATTACAGCTACATCTGCAATTTCACTAACTCTTCCCAAACCCTCTTTATCAACATCTGCTTTGCCAAAATCCGCTTTATCAAAATTATCAAAATCTGATCCAATACACCCTTTTGCAAAAATTTTCTCATTTATTGCCCTTGATAGCATCCATGAGTCAAGATTACGGCTGATTTTTCCTGTCAAGGCTGTGTGGTGTCCGGGATCAATGAAATCAGGACCAACCTTGAAAGGGGCAACTTTATATCCAAGTTTAGATAGATACGCTAAAATTCCAAGCGTTATTGTTGTTTTTCCTGAGCCACTGCCTGTTCCTGCAATTACAAAACCTTTCATCTACGCCTCCGTCTTGACTCCATCTTTGCATCAAGTTCTTTCATTTCAGTTTTCATTAGCATAACCTGAGCATGTTTTTTCTTATCGTCATCAGAGAGAGTCTCAAGACTTTTCATAAGATGAGTTTTTGCACTCTTCATGTTTTTCATCTCATAGTAATAAAGAGCTAAATAATAATGTGAAACCCCTGCCTTCTCTCTTGTATTTTGTGAATAATCACCATTTATTGCTGCAAGATGATAATAGGCTTTAGGAAAAAATTGAGGCGACTTTGCAATAACTTGCTCAAACCCCTTTTCTGCACTATCAACCATTCCAACCATGAGCTTTGCTTCAGAAAGATAAAAGAGAGCTTCAATCTTAATTTCTGGAATAACCTCAAGCCCTTGTATGATTTCAACTGCTTTTTGTGGCCTTCCTAAAAGAATATTGATTTTTCCCATCTCAAGGAGAATATTGGGATCAAATGCTCTTGAATCAAGTGCCTTTCTAAGATGTTTCATTGACTCATCAAGTCTGCTTTTTCGCCCCATTAAAAGTGCCATGCCATAGTTTGCAAGAGTGTTATCTGGCTCTTTTTGTAGTATGGAGTTAAATAACTTTTGAGCATCATCTTCATCTCCATAAAGAGCTGCAAGACGGTATTTAACCATCTGAAATCTAAAAGGATCAATGGTGCTTTTATTAGAATCTGTATTAGAACCAGCTTTATCAGTTCCCATTTTAGTATTATCTTTCTCATTGGCTGTTCTCGTCTTGCCGTTTAGTAGTTCTGTTTTTCCTCTACCCTCAATCCAAGATTGGATCTGAACTATCCTTTCTGTTGAACCCGGGTGAGTTTTAAGATAATCAGGGATAATTTCGCTGCCAAACCAATCTCTGCTTCTTATTTTTTTAAGACCTGTAAGAAGCCCATTTGGATCAAAGCCAGCTTTTGTAAGATAGACAAGCCCTTTTTGGTCTGCTTCTGTCTCATGTTCACGGCTATATGAAAGCATTGCTGTTTGAGTTGCTGCAACAGAGCCTATTAACACAGCTTGACCAAGATCGCCACCACCTCTCACACCGCTACCTCCTGCTGCCCCCAACAAAACACCTGCAAGAACACCAGCAAGTGTGCCAATAGTCATAATTTTAGATTGATCAACCATTTCAGAGATATGGCGACATGATGAGTGTGCGATCTCATGTCCAATAATGCCTGCAAGCTCATCAACATTATCAAGCGATGTTATCAAACCTCTGTGGATAAAAATGTTTGAACCTGGTCCCGCAAATGCGTTAAACTGCTCCTCATTCACGACATAAAAGGAGTATTTAAACGGTTGCGGAGGCAATACTTTTAAAATTTGCTCTCCAATTTCAGATACCAACGCAAGAGCCATTGAATCTTTTATAATTTTATCTTGCCTCTCAATTGCCTCCATAAACTCAACAGCAATCTCTCTCTCTTTTGATATTGAGAGTGCAAAAGCGTTGCTAAATATAAATCCAACGATAGAGGTAGCTACAACTATTGAGGTAGTTATCTTTACAGCTATTTTGATAGCTATGCTCATAAAATAATTAAACAAAATTTTTTTATCTACTATTATCTGATTATCTCTTTTTAGATTCATAAATTAATAATCTCCTACAGTTCCACTAAAGTTTTGACTACATTTTGTATTTATTTATATAGTAACCCCCGTTTTTTTGAAATCACTTAAATTATACAACATTTTGAATCATCTATTAAAAATATCCATCACATTAACGAGATGAGTTCATTCTTGTAATGAAAGGGGGTCTAAATATTGTGAGGGGATCAATGATACCTCAACAAAATCTGGCTTGACAGATCAGGCAAGTTTATTATATGAGATAAAAAGAAACGGGGCGTAGCGCAGCCTGGTAGCGCACTTGTCTGGGGGACAAGTGGTCGCTGGTTCAAATCCAGTCGTCCCGACCAATGAAATCAACGGCTTACATCAACTTTAGATGTAAGCCGTTTTTGTTTAGCGTGGTTTTATGTGTGGTTTGCTCAAAATATCATATTTTCCTTCAGTAATTTCCGGTTAAGAAATTACTGAAAAGAAATTATGATAAAATATTTTCAAAATTAGAAGCTCTGTGATCTATCTATAGATAGATTGCAATCCTTGAACAAGAACAATAAAAAACAGAGTTTTGTTTATAAAGTCTCACGAAGCGAGCTATCAAAATTGAGAAGAATTGGCTCCATAAGATAGTGTAGAAATGTTCTTTGCTCCGTCTCTATAAAGCAGGTTGCGGGCATACCGGGAGATAGCCACACAGAATGTTTTTCAAGTTCGGTTTTAGGAACTTTTACGTGGATAATGTAGGAACTTGTAACTTGACCTGTAGGAAATCTCTGTTCAACACTATCTGCTGAGATGTAAGAGACAAAACCTTGCATTGGTGGAGTTGTTATACGGTTAAAAGCTGCAAGCTGGACTTTAGTCGCCTGATCAAGATATACCTTAGTTATCATATCTTGCCTTAGTTGGGACTCAATAATAAGATCAGCATTTTCAGGAACAATATAAAGCAGGGGTTCTCCTGGTCTAATAACTCCTCCATGCTCTGAATGGATAGCAAGATTTATTACAATACCAGTTGCTGGTGCCCTAATTGATAGCCTCTCATCTGCATCTAACTGAGGAGAAAGCTGCATACTTATCTGGAAAATCTCATCTTTTACACGACTTAACTCAGTTGCCGCCTGCTGCCTGTAATCATTTTCTAATGATAAAATAGAAAATTTAATCTCTTCAATACTTACCTTAGACTCTGCAATTACCTGCTCAAGGCGTCCTTGCTCACCTTTTTGTTGGGCAAGCTGTCTTCTAAGTGTGAGAAGCTGTGCTTTATCCATATACCTCTCTTGTGCAAGTGGTGCTTTTGCTCTAATCTCTTCCTCAAAAGAGCGGATTATCTCTTGATTTGATCTAAGCTCATTCTGTGTTCCTTCTATTTTTTCCTGAAGCTGACGTGTGCGTGTTTCAAGACTTGAAATACGGCTCTCCAAAGAGAGCTTGGTCTTTTCAAACAGTTTAGTCTCTGCAAGAATTTTTTTATCTAAATCTGGAACATCGCTTGGTAAATCTGTAGGAGGAGAAAAATTTTTCTTAAAATCTCGCTGTGCTTCAAGCCTCTCTGCTTCAATCATTTTAGCCGCAAGTCTTCCTTTAAGAAGAGCGACAGAGGCTGTAACCTGAGAGCTTTTTAGCTTAATTAAAACATCTCCTTGCTTAACCCGATCCCCTTCTTTTACAAGAATTTGACTTACAATTCCCCCTTCAAGATGCTGAACAGTCTTTTTCTCCTGAGAGACCTTTACAATACCCGGGGCAATTACAGCCCCACTAAAGGGAAGATATGCAGCAACACCTCCAAGTCCACCAAAAAATATCAAAATTACAAAGAGACCAGCCACAATAACTCTTGCTGGTCTTGGTTTATAAGTCTGTGTCATATCATTTTTTAATGCTACAGCGTTGTTTAATGCCAAACTACTTTTTGAAACTTTTTTTACTGGAATTTTTGCTAATGGAGTTCCGTTTGTCATATCAGTTCACCAATCCTTTATTTATATCTACTGACTGAGGTAATGCAGTTTTATTGGTATTCCCAGAACCAGTTTGTGGATTACCACCATTACCGCCGCCGTTACCGCCAAAAGGCTTTGCACCTCCACCTGCTACAGGAGGTGCTTGTTGTGGAGGGGCAGCGGGAGTTTGAGGAGGCTGCCCTGCAATCTGAATAATCTCATGGCGTGGACCAAATCTTGCCACCTGACCATACTGCATAACCAAAATCTTATCTACAGATATAAGAATAGATGGTTTATGGGTTACAATAATGGTTGTAACCTTTTCATGTTTTAGAATGGCGATTGTCTGCATCAGTGCCTTTTCTCCAGCTTCATCAAGATTGGAGTTAGGTTCATCAAGAACAACAAGTCTTGGATTTCCATAAATCGCTCTTGCAAGGGCAACCCTCTGCCTCTGTCCACCTGACAAAATGATACTTCCCGGTCCTCCGCCAAGCATTGAATCATATCCATTTGGAAAGTGTTGAATAAGGTCATGTACTCCCGCTTTTTGTGCAGCTAAAATAACAGCCTCTGGATCAATCTCACCAAGCCTTGCAATGTTTTGGCTAATTGTTCCGGGAAAAAGCTCTACATCTTGAGGCAGGTATCCAATAAATTTTCCAAGATGCTCTTGATCCCAAGTATAAACATCCGAACCATCAAGGCGAACCTTTCCACCCATTGAGGGCCAGATGCCAAGCAACACACGGCTTAAAGTTGTTTTACCAGCACCGCTTGGACCAATAAGACCCATAGTCTCACCAGGAGCTAATGAGAAGGTAATGTTACGAAGAAGATAATTACCATTTACAACAAGGGAGGCTGCCTCAACATCTAATTTTCCAACAGGGTCAGGCAGAGCCATTGGAACACGGTTATCAGCCTTTTTCATAAGATCATTTAAACGCTTATATGAAGATCGGGCTTCAAGAGTCATCTTCCATGTTGACATTGCCTGATCAACAGGGGCTAAGGCACGACCCATAATAATTGATGATGCTATCATAACACCCGGCGTACACTCATTTTTTAAAGTTAAATATGCACCAACACCATAAATTATAACCTGCATTCCTGTTCTAAGAGTTTGGGATATTGCCTGAAGAACACCAGCTGCGTTGCTTGCTTTAGTCTGAAGCGTAATAACTTGGTTATTTAGAGATTGCCACCTTGCATTAACTCCGCCAAGCATTCCCATTGAACCTACAGCCTCACTATTTCTAAGGCACAAAGAGGTAAAATTGCCAGCAGCATTATTAATGTTATTTGCCATCTCAAGCCGTTTACGAGTAAGAAGCTCTTGGGTGATACCAAGAATAAATACCACCACAACGCCGCCAGCAGCAACCATTCCCATTGTAGGATGAATCATATAAATAAAAAGCAGAAAAATAGGCATCCAAGGCATATCAAATAGAGCAAATATGGCATTTCCTCCAAGATAGTTACGCAGAATATTTACATCTCGTAAGCCTGCTGAATAACCAGATTTCTGGACACTGCAACTATCTTTGAGCATCTCCTTAAAGACAGGACTTGAAAGAGAGTTGTCAATATCAACACCAGCCATGACCAAAAGTCTTGATCTAAGAAAAATCAACACTGAATCGATAAACAGTGCAAAAATAGCAGCTACAGTAATAGTCATCAAAGTTGGCATACTGTAAGAGCTTAATACCCTGTCATAAATTGCCAGCATATAAACTGAAAAGGTAAGACTCAATATGTTGATGAACATACTAAGAATACCAGCAAAGATAAAATACTTGGACCACTTTAAAATAAATTTTGTCATAATAATACGCCTTAGCTAAAATCTTTAACTTCTTAGAACAACTAATAATAGAGTTCCTGTAATAATAGAGTTCCTGCAAAAATGGGATTTATCCATTGGTTTATTTGATAAAAAATGGTTCTGCAGGAGGTTAATTTTTTGAATAACGCCTATGCCTATATTTAGCTATACTGCTGTCGGTTATAGTTTGATTTCACATATAGAAAAGCTAAATTTATTCCCGTTTGAAGTATAAATATTTTTCTACTTTCCAATAGAATTACCTGTCATAAAATCAAGCTCTGCCCTTGCCAATTGGTAGTCAAGAAGAGCCTGATTGTAGCTTACCTCTGCACGAGTTACACTAACCTGTGCATCTAAAACTTCTGAAACAGTAGCAATTCCAGCTTGAAAACGTTTATTTTCCATGTCGTAATACTCTTTTGACGCTGTTATGCTATCTGATGTAGCTTTAATACGTTCTTCTGCCTCTGATAAAGACATTAAAGCTGTAACAATGCCAGCCTCAAGTTTGCTTTTGATCTCTTTTACCTGCTCATTTATTCTTTTCATATCAATTTGAGAACGTCTCTTCTCATACCAACCACGTCCCCCATCAAACAGATTCCAAGATAAGTTGACACCTGCACTCCAGTAGGTATTACGTTGATCCATGCTTGTTCCTAAAGCACTAAGGCTATCATAATCTTTATCTTGATCATAATATCCTGTATTTAATCTCATAAGTGGATAATATTTCCCCTTAGCAATTTCTACATCCTTTTCTACCATAACTATCTGATGGGCCAAACTCTTTAAATCTGGTCTTATATCAATAGCTTTTGAAAGACACTGTTCTGAGGTCATAGTAAAACCTTGAGAGTAATAATCAAGACCTCCTGAAAATGTTACGGAACTATCAAAAGGCTGATTCATAAGCACAAATAGTTCTGATTTTTTCCTGTCAACTGTATTCTTCACTTTGCTAAATTGCTGTTTTATATCTGCAAGAGCAACCTCTGCCTGTAAAACTTTAGCATAAGGGGTCATCTCTTTTTCATAAAATGCCTTTGCTGATTTAACATCAGCTTCAAGGCGTTTAACAGTATCTGTGCCAATCTCAACATCTTGTTTTGCCTTCATAAGTTGAAAATAGACCTGTTTTATTTGATAGGCAAGTTCTGCTTGAGTATAGGCTTTCTCTTCAATATACATTTTTTTACGTTCAACTGCTCTATCTCTTGAATTTATAAGACGATTTCCAGCATAAAGAACTTGAGAAACACCTATATTATAATTTGTATTCTGCTGATCAATGTAATCAGCATCAGTAGGACCTGACGCATCAATACTTTTGATATTATTGTAGTTTGCACCAGCACTCACTGATGGTAAGAAATCAGCCTTAGCCGCATTTATATCTTCTTGAGCTGAATCTATCATCAATTTAGCAGATGTAAGTTTTGGGTTGTTAGCCATGCCAAGTTTTAGGCAATCGTTAAGAGAGAGAACTTTCTCACCAGCAAGTGCATCGTTTAAGCTCAAGTAACCATAAAAGGAGAGATGGCTCGAAGAGTTAATAGATATAGATATTACAAAGATAAAAAGATAAGAGAAAATTTTTGACAATTTCAAGATAATCCTCCTTTGTTGGTTACATAGTAGTGTTTTCAACTAATAATGGCGATAATATGCCAATTAATTGACGTTTAAGATCAACTTAGCTGCATACCAGAAAGTGAGTTAGCATGAGAGATGATAAGTGGCATAATTCCTTTTCTAACCCAATCTGCAAGAGTTGCATCGTCAAGAGAGTTGAGTTTTTGCATATCAACTGCTCTAAAACCGCCCACAGAGATATTTTGTCCATTCATGTTTACATTAAACTGCCTATCAACAAGAATATCCTTATCTTCCATCAATTTAACAATATTTGAAGTTATAGCCATTTCTCTTTGATATAATTTCAGAAATTCTACAGCTTTAGTAGTCATCTCTGTAAATTGACCATTTGCAGTAAACATTATGTCTCCTTGAGGTAATGCAAAATGTGGTGCATCACGATCAATACATACAACATACTTATCTTGACTTTCAGTTGTATCAGAAGAGCCGTTCCCGCCCGAATTGGTTGAATCTGAGGAAGATGACTTTGATGCCGAACCTATGCTTGATGAGGCTTCTTGTGAATCTGCAGAAGGGGCAACTTTAACAAGAATAAATGGATATTGTCTAAAATATGCAGGAATATATTGCACTTTCCATGAACCATCTGGATTTATAAAGTTGTTCTGATCACGATTTAATGAAAGCAGAACTACTGGCAAAGTATTATCTTTGAGAAATACAATAGGATAATATTTTGAAGCGTGGATAAACTCTGAAAATGCAATAGGGGCATTGGAGATGTTTTTAGCAAAATTGTAATTATTAATTGATGTAAATCTGATGTCCTGATGGTTGTTTTGTGTCAATGGTTCTATTTTTGTAAACATTTTTTTTCCTTTTTAAAATCAATTTAATGATAAATTATGGGTCATTTGAGATATATTACTATCAAACTCTTCCTCAAAATAAATAATGATAGAACTTTAAGGCATTTTTTTCTTTTTGCAAGCCAATCATGACTAAATAAAATTAATATTATACTTAAAACTGGAATAACTTTACTGCTGTTGAGTTCGCTGTCTCTCTCTTGCTCTTTGAATAGCTTGCAAAAATGGATTTCCCATACTTCCATCTGTGTTATTAAAACTATTGTTATCATCTGGAATGTCTCTTTCTCTTTGATTAGCACTATCCTGCATAGCCCTAACAAAAGGATTAGGAGGTTCTGGTCTCACGTTACCATCTTCTATTGATTTTGGACCCTTTTGAATATTAATATCTTGAATAGATTCAGGGTTTATTGGCATAGGAGCATTTATAGGAGGAGTTCCATCTTGACCCATAATAATTCCGTCAGGTGGGTTGCCTGAATTTACCATATCTTGTTGATTTATAGCCATTCCCTGACCACTACTATTGCCCCTTAAATTCTCTTTTGGCTGTTCTGGACGATTATTTTTTTCTGTAAATAGCCCAAGTTTAATCTCAAGATTGTTTTGGGCGATTACTACATAATTGGAAAAAACCTCTTTTAATAAATATTCACCAATAGAACTTCCAGATTCATATAAGTCTGGAACCTGCTTATTTACTGAACTCGGGGCAGCAACTTTACCTTTATGAAGTATCATCGCCTTTTTTGAGACTGGTGTAATAACTATGCCAGTAAGCTCTATCTCTCTTTTTACTTTTTGCATAAGCATATCAATACTTTGCTGGGCGTTATTGGGTAAACCCTCAGGATTCCCCATAATACCACTACTATTACTACCGTCAGGTTCGGGACTAAATATGTGCTTTTCTGCCATTGGAGCAAGGATTTTAGATTCACTGTTATTATCTTTATCCACTTTATCAGATTGAGGAGTATTGCTTTGTTGAACAGTATTACTTGAACTTGAAATAGATGAGCTATTTTTAGATGATAGAGTGGAAGGCTCTTTATAAGCCTCTTTTGATGTTAAAGGAAAATTAATTGGTGTGGCAAAAGCACAATTAGTAGAAACAATAGTAAAAATTAAAGCAACAACTATTAAATAAGAATTAGTCTTTTTTTTCACAATATTATCTCCCTTAATTTTAAAATAAAATAGATGGCGACCAAAATATAGGTGCAAGCAATTTTGAATTTCCCATTACAGCTATTCCAATATTATAGCTACCACTTTCAAATCCAGATGTAGAAAAACTTTTCCAGATTCCTTTTCCTGAATCGCTAAAGAGTGAGACATTTAAACCGTTATCATAAATATCAAGCGATGCGATTGATATTACACCCACATTATCGGCTATCCATAAACCACTACTGTTAAGCCACCAGATAGACTCATCAGGTTTATTTTTTAAACTATATTGTAATGTATCTGCATCGCCTTTGTATTGATTTATTTTGTATTCATCTAACAATGAACTTTTAACAAGTGCAATATAGACATCAGTATAAGAATCAGTAGGTGGAAGATAACAGGAGAGTTCAATTTTTGTAAGACTTTTTTTAGCAATGATTGAGGGTGAAGCTAACCTCTTGATACCACTTCCGCTTAAGACACCCCAGCCAAACTCATCATCCCTTCCACTATCTCCCAAATCTTTTGCACTGCTAAAAATGAGATTTTCAATAGTTGCGGGTTTAAGATTTGGGTTCATTCCAAGAAGGGCAGCAACGACACCTGACACAATTGGTGTGCTAAATGATGTTCCCGTAACAAAAACTGTCTCCCCACCGAGATCGATAGTCTCTACAGATTTCCCGGGGGCAGTTATATCAATAGCACTACCTGTTGGTGAGTTCCATAAAATAGAAGTGCCGTCAGAAGTAGTTGCACCAACCGTTATAACCTCTTGCATGGTTCCGGGAAAAGAGATACTATATGGACTATTCCCAGCAGCACTAACTACAACAACGCCACTTTTAATAGCGTAAAGTATAGCGGTTTTGACATTATTGCTATCATTTGAAAGGCTCAAACTCATATTTATAATATCTGCCCCGTTTTTCACAGCATAATAGATAGCATTAACTACTGAATCAGTGTAAAAAGTAGTAGATTTACCCGAATTTATCTTAAGAATCATAATCTCCGCGTCTGGAACAGACTTTAAAACTATTCCAGCAACATTAGTGCCATGTCCATTTTGATCTGTAATACTATTATTATTATCGCCAAAATTCCAACCATTTATATCATCTACATAACCATTTGAGTCGTTATCTACACCATCAAAATTTTTATCTGATATCTCATTCAAAGTTTTATCATTCAAAAGTTCAGCCTTGTTTTGCCATAATGATGATGCAAAAATGGGGTTATTAGTATCAACTCCAGAATCAATCAAAGCAACAATAACACCCTTACCTGAAGATAAAATAGCAATATCTGATAGCTCAACAACTTCCGACCATGAGTGTGCAGCTTTATTAGTACTATTTTCTAAAGAAAAAGCCCAGTCAGAAGAGTAAACTGACTGGGCATAAGAGATTGTTAAAACAAAAACCGTAATAAAGATATTTAATAAAGACAAAGTAAAAACGGGTGATACTTGTTTAGTAGTTCGTATATTTTTCAATAGTTAATATTTTTTTGAAATTTTCACATTCTTGAAGTCTAATTTTTGAAATCTAATTCATTCCAAAATCAACCATTTTATTAATATTTAACCCTATGTTAATAGTTCTTTTTAGAAGCTCTCCCTGAAACCAGCCATTTTGTATATTGTTATCTGGAATTCTCCTATAAAGCTCAATAGAATAGAATGTGTTTTGAGGTATCTGTATCTGATAAGTTCCAAGATTTCCGTGTGGAACTTCAACTCTCCAACCCTCTATAAAGTTATGCACCCATAAAATAAAATTGTCATTAGCTTTTTGAGGAGACCATGATTTGTAGTTTAATAAATTTGCTGCATAGTTATTTTCATTGTCCAAATCTTGATTAGATATTAATGGGTTTAATTCAGTAGGTTGATTTTCACCAATATTGTAGATATTACCCATAATATAAACTCTTGTCTCAACAGGTTTTGCAAAATCGGCTGTTACTAAGTAGGCATTTATAGTGGACTCTTTTTCAGACGAATCTGATTCAATTGAGAGTATTGTTGATATAAATGATATACCAATTTCAGTGAAATCTTTACTAAAGATATTTTTAGGATAACCTAAATCAGGATTTAGCTCATCTCTGAGCATATTTTCAAAAATTCCTTCCACAGCTTTTAGTGGATCAACATATAGATAAAATGATAGTATAGATAGGCTCTCTCCAGTTAAAAGGGGATTATAGCCGCTATTTACGATACGATCGTTAAAAGATAGACCTTCTGGCGAAGTGTAGCTGTAATATTGACGGTTTATCATATCACTATTGTGTGCTGATGATGTCTCTGTAAGTGTTGGATTCCATGCTAAAGGTGGCAGCCCATTTTCTAACTCAAGAATCCAACTATCATCACCAAGCGAGCGTTTAGCACTCTCATAGTCAATTCCATAAACTTCAATAGTCTTTACTGGTCTTAAACGGGCTTCATTAATGAGTTTCCAAAGATAAGCACCAGCTTCACGGTCATTAAATGCCATAGATTCAAATGCAAGCAATGATGACATTAAAATTTGAATTGTTACTACACATTTTGCAATTTTGCTTTTCATAATAAATAATCCCTAAGAAAACTTAACTTAAATTACCACTAAAATATCGAATATTTAATAATTTTGTATTTAATTAATTTGGTTAAGCAAAAAATAGACCACATCTATATTTATTCAGTAATTTTGATTTTTTACAACCATCTAAAATCAAAAGTGCTTATCACACAACACGTCTAATATATCCAGCAAGGTCATAAAATTAACAGATACCATAAAGGATTGATTGTAGGTTTAAGGGGTTAAGCATACTTAACCCATACTTAAAACGAGTATCTAATTACAGCATAACCTGTCAAAGGATCGCCTTTTACAGCACCGTAAAAGCCGGGATAGGTAAACTCTCCATCAAGAATATTTTTACAACCAACTGAAATCATAAAGTCATCATAGAGAATATCTTTCACCCTGATTTCGCTATTGAGAAGGAGTGGATTATCATACTCTCCAGTAATAGTGTTTTCTTTATATGTATATTTAATCGGCGTTGTCCAGAAAGCATTTAGGTTAAAATCAACTTTAGAAGTTAAATGCCACAAAAAACCACCGTTAGCAATGAAATCTGCACCAAGTTCATATTCTTCAGTCCAGTTATGGTAAGTATCTACATGGCTACCATCAGGTCTTAAAATAGATTTTTCAATAACACTAAAATTGTAGTTATCTCCTGAATAAAATATCTTTGAGATAGATGTATATATATCTAATTTATCAGCAAATTTCTTTTTGCAAAAGAGTTCAAATCCTGAAAAATCTTGATCAGAAGGGGCTGATACTCCCGCATAAGGGTCAGTTTGAACATTATCAGAAAGGCGACTCATATATCCAGTGGCAGATAGAGTATCTCCTTTATTTGAAATCCATTCAGCTTGTAGATTAAGTGTTGACACCTCGTCTCTTGTCAAAATCTCTTTGCCTGTCCATTGTTGAGAATATGGTGTTCTATACCCTGTGCCAAATGCAGTTTTTACTCTCCATTTATCAGTTAATGGTATGTTTATACCAAAACTATAGCTTGGTGCATAATCTTCATACATAGAGTTGTCGTCAAACCTGAATCCAGCCCAAATTTCTCCCCAAGAAAATGGGTGTCTATATTGTGAGAAAAGAGATTGAAGGCTGTTTTTATAATCAACCTCCTTAATTGGCTGCTTAAAATCAAATCCTGACAGCAAATATTCAGGCATAAAGCCCCAACCACTTTGGACATCATTTTCACGATAAGATATACCAGCTGTAATCAACCCTCTTTTAAAAAAACGGTGATCCCACAATAGTTCCCCATAAAATATACTAAAGTCCTCTTCTATTGAAGTTCTCTTTGCATACATTTGATCATAAGAGACATCTTGGTAGTAGGCTGTCATATTCCAGTGAGAGCCACCCCAGATTGTTGAGTAGTTTGCCTTTATGTGATTTGCTGGAACTTTTTTTTCACTTGACCAACCAAAAGATAGGTCATCACCTAAGGTCTGTGCATAGTATTTGTTAAAGTCAGAATACCTTCCAGAGAGTGAAAAAGAGTCTTTAAAATTAAAATTAGCTGTAAATTCACGATATTGAGAATAATCAATAGTCTCATTGTCGCCTATTATCAACTTTTGATCTTTTTCTGAAAATATAACATTAACAGGAATTCCATTATCATATTGGTTCTGACCACCATAAGCTGATAAATAAGCGTCCCAATTTTTCCCCTTACATCCAGCGTCTGCAAAACCTTTGAGACTCCTTTTTGAACCAGCAGAAATTTCTGCTTTTCCACCAACTAAATAATCTTTTTGGCTATATTTTTTTTGGCTATACTTTACAGATACGGGCTTTGAGGTTACATCTTTTCCTGTAAAAGGAACAATATTGACTATCCCAGCAAAAGCATCAGCCCCCCAAAGAACAGAACCCGGACCTCTTATAACTTCAATACGTTTAACACTATTTAATGAAAGCTCATGGTCTAAGGGATAATAACTTCTTGGTCCACCAGTTGGCACAGGAACGCCATCATATAAAATCAAAATACCGTTAGAGATGCCCCTTAAATATGGAAGAGAACCCATACCTTGATCTGAAATATAAAATCCAGGAATTGAAGAGAGAACTTCTGCAAGAGTTTTGTAACCGTAATTTACAATGTCATTATGATCCACAACGCTTACAACTGCTGGGGCTGTAGATGGTGATTCTGCGGTTCTGGAAGCAACAGTTACAACATCAAGCTCTTCACCTACAAACATGAGCATTGTATCATCAAGATCAGTGTCATTCATGTCAAACATATCAGAATCAGGTAAATCTAAAGCATTAACCTTTGATAATCCAAGCGTAGTTAATCCAACTACCATTAAGAAGATAAGATATAAAAGAGTCAGCCAGATTTTTGTGATGATCTCTGTATTCTTATGATTTGGATTTTCAACCTTGCAACCCAATATTAACCCTCCTCAACCATTTTGAGTAAAGTTCTAAAACGTGCCCTTGAAAGTCCAAGAAGCCTTGCCGCACTACTTTGATTTGCTGCCGTCATATCAAGAGCTTGCTGAACTATATTTTTTTGAATTTCATCATAATCAATACCAGTTGGAGGAATATGAAATAGGTTATCTTGAGCCTCATGTTTTTCTGATACCCCGATAGATATAAACTTTAGATCATCAGTTGTAATGGGAAGTGAACCAGACTTTAAAATCATAACCCTTTCAATCGCATTTGCAAGCTCTCTTACATTGCCGGGCCACGAATATTCATTGAGTTTTCTTGCCCCCCCTTTTGTAATAATCTCTCCTGTCAAATTACGGCTATCTGCAAATTTTTCAATAAATAGACGGGTTAGAGGAGTAATATCCTCTTTTCTCTCTCTAAGTGGCGGCACATGGATTGGAAATACAGCAAGTCTATAATATAAATCTTGGCGAAATTTTTTCTCAGCAGCCATACGCCCTAAATCTTGATTAGTTGCACAGATAATACGTGTATTAACTGGAATTTCGCTATTTCCCCCTACTCTTTGAAACTTTCTCTCTTGAATAGCCCTTAAAAGTTTTGCCTGAGAATTAAATGGCAGCTCCCCAACTTCATCAAGAAATAGTGTTCCTCCGTCAGCATATTCAAATTTACCCTCTTTCTTGCTGTTTGCACCAGTAAATGAGCCTTTTTCATGTCCAAAAAGTTCAGCCTCTACAAGAGTTTCAGTAATAGCAGCACAGTTTACCGCCACAAATCTTTGTGATGCACGAGAGCTTGAGTTGTGTACTAATTTAGCAATAACCTCTTTTCCAGTGCCTGATTCCCCTGTAATCAAAACAGTAGCATCGCTTTGAGCTACCTGAATTGCCATAGCTTCAATCTCTTTCATAGTAGATGAGACAAAAATGGGACGTTCATCAGTTCCATTTTTAATTGCATATTTAAGTCTTCGGTTCTCATGGAGAATTTTTCCCATGCCTAAGGCTCGCTCAACAGCTACCTGAACATCTTTTTCCTCAAACGGCTTAACAAGATAATCAACAGCTCCAAGATGTAGAGCCTCTATTACAGATTCTGTTGACGCAAATGCGGTAATGAATACCAAAGGACAAGCAATATCATTTTCTTTTATTTTTTTTAGTAAGCCTCTGCCGTCAAGCCTGTCCATGCGAATATCAGAAATAACAAGATCAAAAAAACCATCTTGCAGCTTTTCAAAGGCTTCTTGACCATCTGATGCCTCTTCGATGGCGTGTCCTTGGGATATAAGCATAATTTTTAATATCATTCTGATACGTTCTTCATCATCTACTATCAGTATATTAGCCATTTTTTAAGCATATCTCCATATATTCTAAATTGAGCTTTTTTCATTGTAGTAGGGTTTAACCATGGTTAAACCCTACAAATTACACTTAGCAAGGATATGTCATAGGTAGGGAACAACGATCGTTGTTCCCTACCCAGTTTATTCATTTTCTGCTGTTATTAAATTCCCATTCCTAAGGTTATTTTAAAAAAAATGAAGGAACTGACTGGGCCACTATTTTTATTTCAAAAGCTGCCCCGCCAGATGGTCTATTTCTAACCACTACTGTCCCATTATGGACACGGACAATATCCTTTACAATGGCAAGGCCAAGACCAGTTCCTTTTGCTCTTGTAGTAAAAAAAGGATTAAAAATATCTTCAATAATTGACTCTTCAATACCTTTTCCCCTATCTTTTATTTCAATAATGTATGTTGCACCGATTGGCTCTTGAGGTCTGCCATTTATCTCTATGTAAGCATCATAGATAGAAAGTTGTAATTCATCTTTGGCATTATTATTTTGAGCGTTAATTTTATTAAATTCGTTTTCAGAGTTAGCGTCTAACTCTACTGGAATAGAGTGTTCAACTGAATTTTTAAGAATATTTAGAATAGCACGCTCCATAAGCATTACATCACACTCTACATAGGCATCTTCAACGTTAAGAGAGATTTTAATATTTTTATCTGGAACTGTAAACCGCAACTTTTCTGTAGTTTCAGTTAAAAAAGATAACATAGAGATTTTAGAAAGAACGGGTGTTTTGGGTTTTGCAAAGAGAAGAAACTCATCAACAAGACGGCTTAGACGTTGAATCTCCTCATCAACATAGACAATCATAGTCTCTTTAGTCTTTTCATCTAAATTTTTTTTCTTAAAAATATCAATACTACCCTTAATTATTGAAATTGGATTTTTAAGCTCATGGGCAACCATTGTTGAAAATTTTCCAATCTCTGCAAGCGTTTTCTGTTTAGCCATCTCTATGTGCATCTTTTCATTTGCTCTTTGATGAGCTTTTACTGAATTTAACATCTCATTAAAGACCTTAGCTAAGGTCTTTGTTTCACGCAAATTACCCCCAGAAGCTCTTACATCAAGGTCTCCTTGTGATACCCTTCGAGATAGTTCTACAAGATTAACAAGAGGTGATGTAATAGAGCGGGCAAAAAACCAATACCATGCAACAGAAACTGACGAGAGTATAAGTGCTATAGCCATAAAAAATATTGTCATCTGTTTTGTTAATGCCCTTAATCCAGACGGGGTGTAATATAATTCAACATACCCTATTATCTCTTCTTGATCTGCTTTAACGTCATATATCTCCATATCCCCATTATCAGGCTGTAGTTGGAGAATTTTACTCTCAATTTTAACAGCAGAATCTGTAATATCATGCGAATCTTTTAAATTTTGCTTCTCTTTTAAAGATGAATCTAATTTAATTATAATACCACCATCTGCATCTTTTATAATAACTTTTACAATATCTTCTTGCTGCATCATGTTGGTAGTGAGCTTTTCAAGCATTTCACTATTTTTTAAAAGAACACCAAGCTCTGCATTACTTGCTAAATAGTCGGAAAGAACAACAAAATTTTCATGAAATCTCTGTTTAACAAACTTGTGTGTAAGCCAAATACCCATACAACCCATTGTTATAGCTATCCCCATTATAAAAATAATAGCAATAGTAGATAACCTTGTTTCAATAGAGTCATACTTGATGAAATCAGATATTCTATTGCTGATTTTCATGGCTCAACCTTTAACTCTAATGGAAGTGAATTACCAAGTTCAAGATTTAGCAGCTCTACAACAGCCCTATTTAGCGTAATATGGTATGCAGGATTTAATTGCTCACAGGAAGAATTTTTATTACTAAGTTGTTGAATAATAAGTTGGGCCATCTGCCCCCCAATTTTCCTGTAATCAAGAACAAAACTTAGAGCTGCTCCTGATTTATGAAAAAAGCTGTTGTATCCAATAACTGGTATTTTGTTAGCAACTGACTGTTTTATGATATGGCTGATAATTGTTGGAGAAGTTACGGTTTTATCTGGAATAAATAGAAGAGCATCTACACCTGAAAGATTTTTTTGATTTAGATTGTTTACATCAGATTGCTCTTTAATGTGAAGTGGAATAGCGTTAAACTTTTTAAAGATGCCATTTTTTTGTGCGGTTTTAAACCATTCACTGTTATTTGCAGGATCAAAAAGCACACCTATCTTTTTTACAGAAGGAAATATATGGGTAATCTTTGAGATTGTCTCTTCAGAAAAGAGATTTAAAGATATTCCACATAGCGAAACGCCTTTTGGAATGATTGTTTCAGGGTTAAGCACCATAGCATAGAGGATTTTTTTGGTATTAGATATGTTATTATCAAGCAGATTATTATTTTTTACAAGATAGGAGAGTGCAGAGGGACCGACTGTTATAACAAAGGAATAATTCTCAATCTGAGTGCCTTTATAGAGTGGATCATGGCTAAAAGGGTTGCCATTTTGATCGATAAAAATACGGACAACTTGATGATCTACTAAAGATTCAAAACCTTCAACCATTTCAATAAAAGGCTTAATTTCACGAGAGATTATAACTGCAATTGGAAGATTTGGGTTAACGATAAAATACTCTGCCTGAACAGGAAGAGTATCTGCCCGAGCTTTGGCAACAACCCCAGATAGTGCAGTAACTTCGATTATAAATATTGAAGTTACTGCTAAGGTTAATAGAAAAAGGCGGCACCGCGATTTATTATTCCTTTTTTTCAATCAGATTCTTAATACCTTCTATTTTTTCTGCAAATTCTTTGGTTACACGGTCTGCTGCTTCACGCGAATCTACTACATGCGGTGTTAAAAGAAATATTAGCTCAGTTTTTGTGCTTTCATCTGTCTTGCTCTTAAACAGATATCCTAAAAGAGGAATATCTTTAAGAACAGGAACTCCAGCATCGCTTTTTGTCATATTGCTTCTCATCAATCCACCAAGAAGGATTGTCTGCTTATCATTTACAACAAGTGATGTCTCCGCCTTTCTGGTTAGTATAGAGTAGTTGCCAAGTGCCTCGTCATAGTTTCCCTTTTCACTCACCTCTTGAGAAAGCTCCATCTTTACAAGTCCGCTTGAATTGATGTGTGGGGTTACGGTTAGAATAATACCAGTTTTCTTGTATTGAACAGAGCTTGTTATGCCTCCATTAATATCTGTTACATTGCCAGTAATAGAAGGGACATCTTCACCAACCTCTATCATAGCCTCTTTATTATCAACTGCCATAATATTTGGTGATGATAAGATATTGACTCTTGAATCAGACCCCAAGGCAGTTACAAGACCTTTAAGAATATCTTTTGAGTTATAAATCCCATAAGATATGTTTGATGCAGTTCCAAGAACTTGGTTAATTGCCCGTGTTGATTTGGCTACATCAAGTCCTCCCTGCCCCTGATAGTTTCCCATAGAGTTGTTAAGAAGCCACTGAACACCATACTGAGTTTTATCAGTCAGAGTTACTTCTGCAATTACAACGTTTATCAAGACCTGCCTTGGAGTTACGTCAAGCTCTTTGAGAACATTTTTGATAATTTTATAATCTCTTTGAGATGCTCTAAATATAATTGCGTTATTGGTCTCATCAGGGATAATCTCAACATCTCCAGCAAGCTCTCCTGAAAAGCTACTTGTCTTTGAGCTTGAGGCATCTCTATTTTTATTTTGATCTGATGATCTTTCAGTAGGTTTAACAATCTGGGTTTTCTGTGATGATGAAGATGAGCTTGATTTTGCACCATATAACTGTCTTAAAATATCAGCCATCTCAATAGCTGTACCATTTTCCATGAAATAGACAAAAACCCCTGTTCCGCTGCCTGCATCTTCTCCAAGATAATCCATTGCAGATATCCAGTTATCAACAAGGTCAAGAATTTCAGGCCATCTTGTTGCCACAAGAACAGCATTGATGCTGTCAAGGCTCAAAACCTCATATCCCCCTTTCAATGCCCCTGGTCTGTAATAGAGACCCGCACTTTTTATAAGTTTAGTGATGTTTTGAACAATATCCTTGGCATCTACCTCTTTAACAGGAAATATCCTCCATGAAATATCCATAAAATAGGGGATATCCATCATAGCAAGCACATTTATAACTTTTTCCACATTTTCAAGTGTATCTGTAACAATGACTGAGTTATTCATCGTGTCAATGGCAACCGATGCCCCCTTAGAGGTAAAAGTTTGAATGCTTTTAAGAACAGATGAGGCATCTAAATATTTAAGCCTTATTAATCTTGAAATATCACCTGAAGCATCAGGCAAACTATCTTGATAGACATCTTCAGAGGTGAGTCCTGCACTCTCATTTTTTCTCACAACCTTGAACATATCCCCAGGTCCTTGAGTTATTGAGAGGTTGCTCAGTTGTAGAATGTCATTGAAAAGCTGTATAAATTCATTTTTTGTATAGTTTCCTGAAAAGTGAAAAGAGACCTTTGCCTTAACATGAGGGTCTATAATGTAGTTGACCTTAAATAACTCAAATAAAGTTGCATCTAAAACTTCAAAAAGGTCAGCATTGTCAAACGCAAGTTCAACCTTGACCCTCTCTTCTGATTTATTTTGGTTATCTTTTGCGGAATTGCTTAGAATTCTCTTTTTTTGCTTAGAAGAGTTTTCTTGCATTTGGCTATTTGCTGCTCCAAAAGTTTGAACTTTAGCTTCTCCCTTTAGAATATCACTCTTTATATTACCCTCTTCAAATTTATTATCAGATTTTGAATCATCATCAAAAATAGCAAGGTTATTCTCTCCAGATTGATCTACAACTTTAATTGATTTAATTTTAGTTCCATTTTCATTAGAAGGGGCGAGTTTAGAAGTATCAACTTTAGCTGACTGAACACCCAAAAATTTTGATGAAGAGTCTCTGCCTTGAGATGCACAGCCCACAGAAAAAATCAACAAACAAGTAGCGATAAAACTGTATCTTATAGCCAAATTAAAAGAGATTTCTCTATTCATAAATTTCTCTATATTTAAAAACAAATCGTTAAAAATTCTAATTAAATTACTCATAAACAAAGCTCTAATTAAATTATCCATTGTTAATCCTTATCAACAAACAAAGTTTCAATTCTTAAATTAATATGGAGATTGTTCTCCCTGCTCCTGCTGTAGTTTATATTCATCTGTCCAATTCTTACAAGTAGCTTTAACTCTTCAAGATATTTTAGAAGCGTTGCAAGACCTTGATGGTTTGTTGTTACTGTAAACTCTAAAACGCCCATATCGTAGTCTTTCCACTTAGCAGAGCCTAATACCTGATATTTTTGCAAAGGAATACTATTTTTATCAAGAAAGCTCTGCATCTTCTGCTGAATAACAGCGTTTAGCTCTTCAAGATTCTTTCCCGGCACCATAAGGTTTGCAAAACTTTGAACTTCTGTCTCTTGAATCATATTTTCGGAATGAATTTTCTCAAGCTCTTTAATATTTTTCTTTACTCTCATCTTTTTTTCAAGTTTAAGAGCATATTCATCTTTTGCCTCAACAATGCTCTCTTGTAAAGGAGAGTAAAGATAGACCCACCATACCAATACAGTTAGTATGATAAGAGTTATGCCCATAAGCCATTGACGATTTCTTTTTTTACTCATTTTTCTCTCCTCTTGAGATGTCCTCTTTTCCTTCTTTGCTATCGTCTTTTGCTTGGTCTATCTCTTCAATTTTTAACTCAAGGGCAAGGGTAAAACTCTCATCTCCATTTGGTCTTCGATTTACAGAACCTCTTAACATAACGTTATCAAATAGTTTTGATGACCTAAGTGCTTCAACTGTCTTTAAAGCATCTTTTCCAGTTCCTCTTAATGTGATTCCACTGTTGTTGAAAGTAAAGTTAGCAAACCATGTGCCATCAGGAACAAGGGTGGCTATCTCATTTATAGCTGTATAAAGTTGTGGGCGTGTCTGCATAAACTCTTCAACATCAGTTTTAAACCTTGATGCTTTTTTTAAAGTATCAATTTTGCTTTGCAAAGGTTCAAGCTCTTTTTCAAGCTCCTTTACTTGGCTTACTATCTCTTTTAGCTCTTTTGACGCTTCAATACTGTGGGTGTTTATATTATCTGTGATAAAGTAGAGTGCAAACATCAATATAAATAAAAACAGTACTATGTATCTAAAAGGATGAATAATTTTTATCTTTACTGGCCCATCATCTAAAGATATTTGTTGGACTCTGTTAATAAGAATAGGGGCTACTGCTGCAGATGCATAATTCTCCTGAAAAGGTGGAAGTTCTGTTAATTTTCTCTTTTTTCCAATATCTCCTAAAGTTGTTAACTCTGATGATAGATCGATTATAATGTCCGTGTCGGCAAGTTGGCTATCATTAAATTGATTATCTTTTAGGCTGCCATCTTTAAACTGGCTGTCATTAGATTGGCTATCTTTTAGAGTGCTATTATCTTTTAATTGCAATAATTGGTTTTGCACCGCGTTCAATATCATTGCTTTATCATTTTCAGAGTCAGCAGGGCATGAGATAGAAAAAATAAGAGTATGTCCTGATCTTGCAAAAATTTCTAAAGTCTCCCCTTGCACCAAAGAGAAGATAGCATTATCGGATTTATCATTATCAATAAGAGCAGCAACACCATAACTTAAAGGAAATATCCCTTTAATATATTCACCATGACCTGTTTCTGAAAATAGTTTTCTATATTTATCTATCTCATCTTTTGGAGCATACACAAGCAAAGCATGAAATGATCCTCCATTTCTATCTGAGACAATAACATCATAGTAAATTTCGTCAGGATCAAGATGTGAGTAAATGGCAAGGCTATTTTTAATAGATAATAGAGCATCTTCAACAGGCATAACTGGAAGAGTAATCTCACGCATAAATACTTCTGAACGTGGCAAGGCAAGATATATAGCTCTTGAATTATCAACAGGCAGATCAATCAAGAATCCCCTAAGAAGTGAGTAACCGCTGCTGCCTTGTTTTATATCGTGTGATTTTTGCCTTTGTCCCAAAGGTTTTAGGCAATAGCCAGAAATTCCTTTCACAACAGAAACATAGTGTAGGGAATCGCTATCTACATATATTCCAACTATCTTCTTTTTTATCAAGTTTGTTCCTTAATATATAAATTTTATTTATTTGTCGCCCAGAGCTGAAGCTCAGGGCTAAATTTTACCCAAGCCCGCTTAAGCGGGCTTTTTTTATGGGTTAGCCGAGGGCTTTAGACCCACGGCGAAATATTGAATAAAACCTAAATTTATGACCTGCGGGTATATAACCAAATCTGCTCTAATCAATATTAACCTTAACAACCATAACTCTGCTCAACTGCTCAACAAGAGTAATTGAATTACCATCTTTTTTAACCCAAAATATCTCATTATACCATCTATCGTTATCGCTTGGAAAAAGCATTGAAACTCTCTTATAACTTTTTTCATATATTGTGAACAGCTCCAAAATTGTCTGCATCTTATAATTTTCCAAAGTTTCTGAACCTTCTTCATTTGTTGAGGCTTTGCTATTTGACTTGGTATATGAGTTGCGATTTGTCGTCTTATACCTGTTAGAGCTATAATTACGGCTTAATTCAATATCTCTTAATTCAGAATAAATTGGCAACTGTAAAACATACTCATATTGGCTACCCCAAAATATATCTGAATCAAAATCTTTTACTAAAAATATTTCAGATATGCTTTTAAATGGAGCATTTGCAGGATCACATGGCGGATAATTATTATTATAATACTCTGACTCTGCCCCATTTAGTCGAACTAAATCATCAGGGTCAAGCCAGTCAAGAATGGCATCCGCAAAAATTTCCGCCTCTTTTTCTCTATCTTCACCATAAATATTTTGAAGAGCATTTCTTATATTTTGCTCCTGCCCCAGAGTCAACTGCATTTTAGAAGATTCATCTTCAACTTTAACCCAAACTTCGACACCACCGGGTCTTAATCTTACCCATGAATCTGCTGCGTTTTGAGTGTAGTTCTGATTATTAGCAGGAGGCTCTTGACCAATTTTACTTTTATTGTCCTTATCTTTATTTGATTTTGAGGATAATCCATCTATAACTGTATCTGAATCAAAATCGGCATTTTCTTCCTGAGATTTTATTTTTAAAAGGTCATAATTTGGTGATGCAATAAGCTCAAGAACAGAAAATGCAGCAGACTCTCTTTTAAATAGTTCTGTTGTATTAATGGCAATTGATGTTTTCTCTCTGTTATGGGCAATATATTCGCTTGATAAAAAACTTATAATAACCAAAATCCACAACACAAGCACCAACACGCTTCCTCTTCTACTCTTACCATTATCTGAGCATTTGGATATGCCAATAAAATTTAGAAATATAGCTAAGTAAATACCCAACTTTTTAAAAGTGTTACTCAAAGTGCCCCTCCAACTTTAAAAAGCCAAACCGATGGAGTTCCACCTTTTCGCTTTGTCTGGGCAAATAGTAGCTTTATAAATGCTGGTGGATTAGGAGAATCTTGGTCCCAAGAATCATTAAAAGATGATCCATTTTTGGAAATTCGATTCTTAGAAAAATTACTACTTTTAAATGCACTATTTGTTTTAGATGAACTACTAAAAGAGCTGCCATCTTGAAACAGACTTGAATCCTCACCTTCAAGAAATGAGAGTGAAAATTTCTCAACATCAGAAATTGTTGAGACAGGCATTGAATCGCTGTCAAATTTTGAACCTGATTTTTTACCAAACTTAGATGATCGACCACTTGACTTAAAGTTTTTACTGACAGAACGACTACCTAATTTTCCTGATCCTGATTTTCTTGAACTAAATTTTCCCGAACCTGAAAATAGTCCATCACTATCTTTTATATCATCTTCGCTACCAATAACCTTTTCATAAACAGTTAACTCTTTTGCATCTTCATCATAAATATAGGCTACTCTTATAAGCCCTTGAGATGGAGTGCCTTGCGGGGAGTAAAGAGTATAGAATGAGAGGCTCTTTTCGTTACCGCTAACTTTAAGGTTTGTAACTGCTCCAATTTGAGATAATTGAGTTCCACCTATCCCTTGTTGAGAATTAGTCAGAGAGTTTTTAGCCTGCAAAATCTCTGAATCAGAGGTTAGAGAATCTGTATTGGAAAGTGCAGCACTGCTGACAATATATCTAAGCTGACGTTCAAGCATATTAGGAAGCACAACTCCAATCTGAAACTTATCGCCTTCGCTGTTACCTCTCTCCCAAGCATCAAGATTGATTTTTAGAGCAAATGCCATAATGAGAGTAATCATAGAGACAAGCACCATAGCGACAATTACTTCTATAAGTGTGAATCCAGAATTGTCGGGTTTAACGGGTAAACTGCTCAGAGTTTTAGCAGATAAATTGTTCAGAATCTGATCAGATAAATTGCTTAAATTATCACTCATTTAGTTTTAGATTCTTTCTCTTTTTTAACTGGTTGTGTAAAAATTTCAGTGTCAACTGAAGAATCATCAATTCGTTTCCAGCGAGAGATACAGTACTCTTTTCCTTTATTATTACCTTGATTTGTTTGGCTAACACACAAAGTAATATCAACCATTCCAATTAGCTCAATCTCTTCTCCAAAAAGATTTTTTTTTCTGCTATTAGAGCCTTTTTTCTGTTTTATTTTATCCTGATTAGATAGTTTATTTTTTCTAACTTGATTTTTTTTAGCACCATGATCAGAAGCTCTGCCATCAAAATTATCCCAAACAAGATCGCTGCTGTCTATAATAATTGGAGACTCTGTCTCTGCTCTGCATATCCATCCATCTTCATCTTCAAGAACTTTTTCAAAACTTTTACTCTCCATAATTTGGCTCATAAGCTCTGGATTATTTAGAATATTTTTAAGAATCCTGACCGATTCAATTGAGGAGTCAGCTTTTAAGGAGAGTCCCTTTGCAGTTGATAAAGCCCCTGTTACTGCTGTAATGGAAATCCCAATAATTATTAGTGCTACCATAACTTCAAGGAGTGTGTAGCCAGATGTTTTAGCTAATTTTCTTTTATATTTTTTAACTTTCCTGAGATGCACTGATTTTACCTTTTTCCAAGCCACATTTTTCAACTATCTTTCTGACCACAGACTTTATTCTCAGGTCAAGAATCAGAAGAAACTATCTCCCGAATGCTTCCAGTCAGCATATCTACCTGAAATGTAAACTCAAACTCATTTTCAACAGAGATAGTTAAAATTCCTCCACCAGAACTCCCATCAGGATAAAAACAGATAAAATAGACACCATTAGAATCAACTTTTATATTTTCACCTTCAAGCAGAATGCTTTCAGGTATTTTCAAGAGTCCATTATTAGAAGATTCGCCAAAGCCTTCATTATCCGAGATTTGATCGTCCAAATTTTTACTGTCAGGCAAGGCATCGCCTATAAAGCCAATACCGCACTCTCTTGATTCTGGTGAAATTGTCAAACATGCTGGCACGCCTTTGCTCACAGCCGTAACTCTTGCCTTTTTGCACATTGAAACGATATTTGATGCAAATATACGACTCTCCTTCATTCTGCCAGATTGACCAATATTCATTAAAACAAGGGAGCTTGCAATGGCAATGAGTATAATCACAACTGTAATTTCAATTAGAGTAAAGCCATTTTTATTCATACTAAAATTTACGCCTAAAAAAAGGGCGGTGGAACCGCCCTGAATATTAACCATTTGGTGTAGCCTTTTTATTTTAAGGGGCGACCAGATCATTTTTCAAAATTGTATTTCATTGACACCAAAAATGGTGGTAAGCATGGAGACAACAACACCGCCAATGAGAAGTCCTAAAAAAAGAATAGAGAATGGCTCAAGAAGAGAGAGATAGGTTTTTATTTTTGACTGAATTTTTCTATCAAGATCATCTGCTACAGATACAAGCATATCACCAATTTTACCTGTCTCTTCACCAAGCGAGACCATTTGAACAACTAAAGGCGGAAATATCTTACGTTCTCGCATTAAAGAGCTTACGTTTCTACCCTCTTTTACTTGTCTGTAGATATGTTCAACAGCATCTTTTACCTGAGAGTTTGCAACAACATCTTTAACAATATGCAAAGCCTTCATAAGAGGAACACCGCTTTTAACAAGAGTGCCGAGTGTGCGTGAAAATCTGCTCATCTCAATATCAAGCATCACTTCACCAATATATGGTATTTTTAGGATATTTTTATCTGAAATAGCTTTTCCATATTCAGTTTTTAAAAATCTCCATAAAAATATGAAAATCATAATTGAGCAAGAGAGCAAAAGCCACCACCAAACTCTTAGAAAGTTGCTAAGTTCTAACAAAATCTTTGTAGAAAGTGGAATCTCTTGACCCAAATCTGCAAATATACCAGCAAATTTAGGAACAACAAATCCTAAAATAACAAGCAAAGATAAAAAACCAACCGAGAGGAGAATGGCAGGATAAATTGAAGATGAGATAACATATTTTTTAATCTCTTCTGTTCTTCCAATAAACTCCGATAGTCTCTCCATTACAGATGGTAAAATGCCCCCCATCTCTCCTACTCTCACCATATTGACATAGAGATCATCAAAATCTTGCGGCTTTTCTGCCATTGCATCTGAAAGGTTGGTCCCTTTTTTAAGGGAATCTTGAAGATAGATGGTCATGGCTCTAATTTTTACATCTGATGTTGCACTGCCAGCAATAGATAAAGCACGATCAATTGGGAGTCCTGATTTGAAAAGATGTGCAAGGTCAGAGGTAAGCTGAAGAAGACGGGCATTGTTTAAGCTGCGTCTTGCTGAAGAGAAAAAATTAAGACCAATATCTATTCTTTTAGAAGAGTTATCATCAAGCCAGCGTAACAAAACCGCCCCTCTTGATTGAAGCATTATAAGAATCTGCTCTTTGTCTCTTGCCTCAAGAGTCTCTGTGATCTTTTTACCGTCAGGATTAACAGCTTCAAATCTAAATTGCGGCATTAATTAGCAGCCTCTCTTAGAGCATTCTAATTTTAAAAATGGTGTTATCATAATTATTGTAGCCAAGCTGTGAATTGCACGGCTAACTATTTTATCTTGCAACTCGCAAAATCTCTTCATAGGTGGTAAGTCCTTGTTTTACTTTATTAATACCGTCCATTTTAAGTGAGATCATACCTTTTGAAATAGCTTTTTTAAAGAGCCTATTTCTGTCAGCACCTGCAACAACTTCACCTTGTAGTTCATCGTCAAGAACCATCAGCTCATATATCCCAAAACGTCCCTTGTAACCTGTTTCACCACACAATTTACACCCTTCTCCCCTCGAAAAAGTGGGCGTCAATTTATCAGAGGCAACATCAAAATCAAGGGCAAGGGATTCAAGCTGTTCAGAGTTTAGAGTTATCTGCCTTGAGCAGTTAGAACAGACTCTTCTAACCAAACGCTGGGCAAGAACTCCAACAAGTGAAGATGAGATCATAAAACGCTCAATGCCCATATCTTCAAGACGTGTAACAGCCCCTGCTGCGTCATTTGTGTGAAGTGTTGAAAAGACCATGTGTCCTGTCAAAGCTGCTTGAACAGCAATTTCAGCGGTTTCACTATCACGTATTTCACCAATTAGCATAACATCAGGGTCGTGGCGGAGAAATGAGCGAAGAGTGTGTGCAAAGGTGAGTCCAATAGATGATTGAACCTGCACCTGATTTACTCCGTCCATCTGATACTCAACAGGGTCTTCTACGGTTACAATCTTTTTATCAGGCGTGTTTATCTCACTCAAAGCTGCATAAAGTGTAGTTGTTTTTCCTGAACCAGTAGGACCTGTAACCAATAAAATTCCAAACGGCATTGAGATAACAGACCTAAATTTTTTCAAAAGAGTATCATCAAATCCAAGTTTTTTAAGGTCCAAAGAGACATTCTCTTTATTTAAAAGCCTTAAAACAATGCTCTCTCCAAAATGCGTAGGTACAGTTGAAACACGTATATCAACTTCATCTTGCCCAGCTTTTATTTTTATCCTGCCATCTTGTGGAAGACGTCTTTCGGCAATATCAAGTTTTGCCATGAGCTTAATTCTTGAGATTATGGCAGCTTTGAGCTTTGCAGATATGCTCTCCTGATCATGCAAAACACCGTCAATACGATAGCGAACCAAGACGGTATGGCGTCTTGGTTCAATGTGAATATCAGAGACTCCAAGCTCTAAAGCACGATTGATAATATGGTTTACAAGCCTTATTACTGGGGCTTCGGTTGCCATACCTTTTAGCTGTTCAGGATCGTCCCACAAGGCATCTTCAAGAGAGATGTTTAGAGAATCAGCACCATCTTCTCCTGTCATATCTGCATCAGCCTCATACCAGCGGTAAATATACTGGCTCACCACTTCATTTGAGGCTTTATAAACATCTAATTTTTTAGAGTATGCTTTTCTGATAATCTCCCGGGTGTTGAAATCAAGAGGATCTGCCATAAGCACTTGAAGTCTATCTTCAAAATCGTTTATAGGCAGAAACCTAAACCGCTTCATAAAGTTGACTGATATTAACAAGACTCCGGGTGGGGTTTCAGGAATATCTTTTTCGTCAATCTCAGGAGTGCCAAGTGAATCGGGAATTGATATTGGTTTAGATATAGTATCTATATTCAGCTTGGGCATAGTATCTATGTTTAACTTGGGCATATTATCTAAAGGTGTTATTCCCAACTTACAATATCCTTTGTCATCTTATCTTCGCCACCTTGTGCATTATCAGCACCATAGCTTAAAAGATCGTATTGACCATGTTCTCCTGGTGAAGCATAGATAAAATCATTTTCCCAAGCATCTTTAGGAACTGGTTTTGGAAGGTATGGTCCGTCCCAATTTTTAAGCTCTCCCGGGTTCTCTCTTAAAGCATTGAGTCCCTCTTCTGTTGTTGGGTATCTGCCGTTATCAAGCCTAAAACTATCAAGAGCAGAGCCAAGAAGCTCAATTTGAGTTTTTGTGGTCTTTATCTTTGCCTGATCAACTTTGCCAAAAAACTTTGGTGCAACCAATGCAGATAAAAGACCCACAATGATAATGACCACCATGATCTCTATCAATGTGAAGCCTTTCTGATTTAGCCTGTTTTTTATTAAGTAGCAGTTTTTTTGTTCTCTCTCTTCCATTAGGTTTTACCTTTATAATGGTTATATTGATAATGGCTGGCGTTATTATTAGCCAGCCATTTTATTACGTATATAATGGTTATACTGATGATGGTCGCCTTATTATTAACAAACTCATTTTATTGCGAAGCTCGGGTTAATACCCCGCCCCTTGGGGCGTTGTAATGCTTTTAAGATACCCCGCCGCTTGCGGCGGGGAGCTTCATTCTTGTTTTTGCTGCTCTTTTGGTTGGCTCTGAGTCTGGGAATTTTCCTGTTCCTGAGCTTTCTGCTTCTCTTGAGCCTGTTTTATAAGTGCTTCAAATTTCTTCTTTAGCTCTTCCGCCCTTTTAGGATCCTGAACCTGTGCTGGTGCTACCGATGCAGCGTTACCGTCAACTGGTAAAGGCGGTGTGGCATTTAACTTATTTTCTTGTTGGTTACTTCCGTTTTGTAGATTCTGTTGCTGTGCATTCTGCTGCTGAATCTTCTGAATCACTTCAAGAAAATTATTATTTTTAGCCCCGTTATTTGTGTTGGCTGTATTTGGAGCATTTGGGTTCTTAACCGCGTTATTTTCATTAATCCCCTGCAAAGGTGATTTTTCCTGTGCATTTGGATCAATGATTCTGCCCATAACATTTATCTTTATTTCTGGCTGAATTTTGCTGTCTGTCTCTAAAATCAGGACATCATAATAAAAACCAGCATCTTTTTTTAAGTTCTCAACTGTAATTGAATACTCTTTGTTGCCAGAAGCAGCTTTATCTTCTTTAAGTTCATACTTTATGTTTTTAGCTTTCTCCTCTTGAGAACGAACTTTTAAAACTAAAAATGGGAACTTACTCTCTGGAACAACTTTAACTACAGTTTTAAGCTCTTCTCCAATCTTTCCGTTAAATCTAACTACAGATGGTGTTATATCTGCAAATTTTTCAACATTACCTGATACAGAGATGTTGGATTCTGGTGTTTTACTGTCATTTGTAATAACAGTAATGGTTTTCATCAATTTACGTCCGCCATATCCTTTTGTATTAACTTTTATAGATATTTTTCCCTCGCCACCGGGAGGAATTTCTCTTGAATAAGAGACTGTGGCACAGCCTCAACCAGTTTTGACCTTCTCAACTTTGAGAATATCAGTTCCTTTATTCATAATAACAAAATCATGCAGCACATCTGATCCATCAACTGCTGAATCAAATTGATATGCTGGTTCAGGAAAAAACACAGATGCTGATTTTGAACCATCTTTGTTTTGTTCTGATGAAGCATTTGCTGCCTCTTTTTTTGGCTCGGAATCAGCTTTTACAGCATCCTTTTTTTGCTCAGAGCCAGCGGTTACAACAACTTCTTTGTTTTGCTCAACTGTGTCAGCACTAAAACATGGAGATGCTACACACAGATAAAAGATCATAGAGCATAGAAAAATCTTAAAAATACCATTCATAACTAAATCCTTTACATTTAGATATTAAAAAACATTTAAAAAGAATAACAAAACTACTAAAAAACTTAGCCTATACTAAAAATAATAGAGCAAATATTAACATAAAATATTAGCTCTACTGCAAAAATTAAACCAACATAATTGCTAAAAAGGCTCATGTCAACAATACACAAATGTTTCTATGTTGCCTAATCATTTATGTTCCTGTAAATAATTCTGTGCTACTCTACCAAAGTTCTTTGTGTATCTATATTTGGCTATTTTGTAGGTTATTATTTCTTAAAAATAGATTAATATATATCTTTTTAGAACATTTACTCTATTGCTCAGAAGAAGAATTGAATATAATTTCTAAACGGCACGGATTTATTTACAGTAGGAATTATATCAATAAATTGCGGATACGTTGCCACCCATCTTCAGGTATCTTGGCACCTATAACTTGACACACTTCATATCCACAAGCTGACGCAATCTCACCGCTTTTCTCTATAGAATATCCATTTGCAATACCATAAAGAAAACCTGCTGCCCACAAATCACCAGCCCCTGTTGTATCTTTTATAGGTTCTCCAATTTTAGCATTGATTCTTATTATTTTAGTTTTACATGTTTTATCTTTGGTTTTACATGCTTGATTTTTGCAATTTTCAACTTTATAGGCTTCTTTATCTTCTTCTTCTTTATAGGCGATATAACTTCCCCGTTCCCCTATCTTTAAAACTGCTATACTTACATTTTCAGCTAAAGAGTCAAGAGCCTCCATTTCATCTGAACAACCTGTGTAAGCTCTTGCTTCATCTTCGTTTGCAATTAGAATATCCACATATTCTTTCACTATACCATTTAAGATATTTTTTGAGGCTTGCACAACTTCAAAACTTGCTAAATCAAGTGCAATCATAGCATTTGCTTGTTTAGCATTTTTAAGACAAGCTATCATTAGCTCAGGGTTAAATAGTAGATAACCTTCCATAATAGCAATTCCACTATCTTTGAACATCTCAGGTGTTATAGAATCAGGTAAAAGCTCTGTGGAAGCTCCAAGGCAGGTAAACATAGAACGTTGGGCATCAGGCGTAATTATGGAAAGGACTTTGCCAGTAGGAGTGGAGGATTTATGGAAAATAGGTTCAACATTGGCATTTTTGAGATTCTCTTCATAAAATTCTCCATAATAATCATCTCCACGTTTTCCTATAAAACTTGATTTTCCTCCAAGTTTCCCTATGCCTACAATTGTGTTACAAGTTGCACCTCCCGGGACAATAATAGGTTGATTAACAGTTTTCTTAATAATTTCATCAATATACGAACTCTTTATTTGGTGTGGACACCCCTTATGATTACCAAAAGAACTGTTTTTAAGAATATCCTCAATATAAGAGTCATCAACAAGGGTCATACCACCTTTTTGTTTACCAATCTGTAAAAGAAAATCGTCAGTCTCGTGTATTAAAAGATCAATTAGTGCTGACCCTACACCTGTTATTTTTGGGCTTTGAATTTTATTTAGCATTCTTCTTCTCTCTAAAAAAATAATAAATAGTTCATCATCAATCAAAGATTTGGCAACTCTTTAAAATCGTCAAACCTTTGGATAGAAAATAGCTTTAATTTTTATAATAATAAGTTAAGTTTATGTAACATTTTTATATTATCACATATTGACAAACCTATGTTCATGGCATAATCTTAACATCTAAATTAAATTTAAGATAATATTAACACTCTAAAAAACAATAATAAACTGATAACCCAATAATTTTTAAGGAGCATCTTAAATAATGACGACTAAAAATATAAAGAGATCGTTTTTTACATCTGAATCTGTAACTGAAGGACACCCTGATAAAGTTGCAGATGCAATTTCAGACAGCATACTTGATGCCATTATGGCTGAAGATAAAAAATGTCGTGTTGCTTGTGAGACTCTTGTAACTACAGGACTTGCAATGATTGCTGGTGAGATTTCTACAAGTTGTTATGTAGATATGCCAGCAATTGTAAGGGAGACCATAAGAGATATAGGATACCACTCCTCTGACATGGGATTTGACTGGAGAACCTGTTCTGTTATTACAAGCATTGATCATCAATCTCCTGATATTGCACAGGGTGTTGATGAGGGGCAAGGGCTATTTAAAGAGCAAGGGGCGGGAGATCAAGGTTTAATGTTTGGATTTGCAACTAATGAGACGCCAGAACTTATGCCGATGCCAATTAGCTACGCTCATAAACTGACAAAACGTCTTGCACAGGTTAGGAAAAATGGGGCACTTGATTTCTTACGTCCTGATGGCAAATCTCAGGTAACCATTGAGTATGTTGATGGCAAACCATTAAGAGTAGATACAGTGGTTGTCTCAGCCCAACATAAGCCAGATATAAGCCACTATGACTTAAGCGAAGCGATTATAAAAGAGGTAATAAAAAAAGTTATTCCAGCAGAGATGATGGACGGAGACACAAAATTTTACATAAATCCAACTGGTAAATTTGTAATTGGCGGTCCAATGGGTGATTGTGGAGTTACAGGCAGAAAGATTATTGTTGATACCTATGGCGGACAAGGAAGCCATGGCGGTGGCTGTTTCTCTGGTAAAGACCCCTCTAAAGTTGACAGAAGTGCCTCCTATATGGGCAGATATATTGCAAAAAATATGGTAGCCTCTGGTGTTACAAACAAATGTGAAATTCAGGTTGCTTATGCAATTGGTGTTGCAGAGCCTGTATCCTTGCTTGTTGATTTTATGGGAACAGGCAAAATTTCAGAAGAAAAAGCGATTGAGATTATAAAAGAGGTTTTTGATTTAAGACCTGCTGGAATTATTAAAACTTTGAATCTCTTACGCCCAATCTACAGAAAAACATCAGCTTACGGTCATTTTGGACGTCAAGACCCAGATTTTACATGGGAACACACTGATAAAGCAGAAGAGATAAGAGTTAAAGCAGGACTTTAGGATTTTGATTTTACTTATCGCCAACGTAGGGAACAACGATCGTTGTTCCCTACAAAACGATCATTATATTCCATGTTGAGTATAATTTAATAATAGTTAGAATATTCAAGGATTTTACAATGTCTCAAACAAATACAACATCATCTTTTATGCCTCTTGATCTTACTCTTAAAAACAAGGTTAAAGATATTTTTCTTGCATCAGATGGACATAAAGATATGCAATTATCAGAAAAAGAGATGCCGGGTCTTATGGCATTGCGTAAAAAATATGGATCATCTAAACCTCTCAAAGGTTTAAAAATCATGGGAAGCCTCCACATGACTATCCAGACAGCCATGTTGATAGATACCCTTTATGAGCTTGGAGCAGATTTAAGGTGGGCAACCTGCAACATTTTTTCAACTCAAGACCATGCAGCAGCAGCAATAGCAGACAAGGGAAGTGCCAAAGTTTTTGCATGGAAAGGTGAGACTTTAGAAGAATTTTGGTGGTGCACAGAGCAGGCTTTAACGTGGCCCGATGGCTCTGGACCTGATCTTATTGTTGACGATGGAGGAGATGCAACTCTATTTGTTCATCAAGGTGTTAAAGTTGAGAATGATCCATCTTTGCTTGAACTTCAAACCCACAGTGCAGATGAAAAATTTTTAATGGAACGCCTCAAACATTCATATTTAGAAGACACTAAAAAATGGACAAAAATTGCAGCTAACATAAAAGGTGTGTCAGAAGAGACGACTACTGGAGTTCACAGACTCTACCATTTAGCATCAAAAGGGGAACTTCTCTTTCCAGCAATAAATGTAAACGACTCTGTAACCAAATCTAAATTTGACAACCTCTACGGCTGCCGTGAATCTTTAGCAGATGGCATTAAACGGGCAACTGATATTATGCTTGCAGGTAAAGTTGTTGTTGTTGCTGGATATGGCGATGTTGGAAAAGGTTGTGCATCTTCAATGAAAGGTTACGGGGCAAGAGTTATCATAACAGAGATTGACCCAATTTGTGCTTTGCAAGCTGCGATGGAAGGGTATCAGGTTCTGACTATGGAAGAGGCTGCACCTATTGGAGATATTTTTGTAACCGCAACAGGCAATTATTTGGTAATACGTGGTGAGCATATCAAACTTATGAAAGATGAGGCAATAATTTGTAATATTGGTCATTTTGATAATGAGATTGAGATGCGTTTTCTTGAAAACAACCCTTTACATAAAAAGATAAACATTAAGCCACAAGTTGATAAATGGATACTTGAATCTGGCAAATCTGTGGTTGTGCTTGCTGAAGGAAGACTTGTAAATCTTGGCTGTGCAACTGGGCACCCAAGTTTTGTTATGAGTTCAAGTTTTACCAACCAGACACTTGCTCAAATTAAACTTGCAACTGAAAAACTTGAGAAAAAGGTTTACACCTTACCAAAAGAGCTTGATGAGGAAGTTGCAAGACTTCACTTAGAGATGCTTGGAGTAAAACTTACAAAACTTAATCAAGAGCAGGCTGATTACATTGGTGTTTCAATAAATGGTCCCTTTAAACCCGATTATTATAGATATTAAATTACTTCAAATATCCAATAACATTTTACCAGAAGATTAAATTTATGAATGAAAAAGAGCTTATCTTTATACTTGAACACGTAGCCAAAGGTTCTCTATCTATAGAAGATGCCCAAACTCAGTTAAAAAAAATGGCATTTGAAGATATTGATGGTTACGCAACCGTTGATCATCACAGAGCTATTAGGAAGGGGTTTCCAGAGGTTATATTTGGTCAAGGCAAAACCTCAGACCAAATAGTTGGAATAATGACTGCAATGTCAAATATAAGCGATGAAGTTGTATTGGTTACTCGTATAACTCACGAAAAAGCTCTTGATATTATAAAAGTCTTTCCTGATGCTATCTTTCACGAAGATGCTAAGATGTTAATTTTAAGCCGTAAAGAGCCTGAGATAAGAGCAAATGGCAACATTCTTGTTATCTCTGCTGGAACATCTGACATTCCAATTGCAAAAGAGGCATATCTTACAGCAAAGTCAATGGGCAACCATGTAAGCACTATTTTTGATGTTGGTGTTGCTGGGATTCATAGATTGTTCGCACATAGAATAAAAATTGAGGAGGCATCTGTTATTGTTGTAGTTGCTGGAATGGAAGGAGCTCTCCCAAGTGTAGTTGCTGGAATGGTAAAAGCTCCTGTAATTGCTGTGCCAACAAGTATTGGTTATGGTGCGAGTTTTGGCGGAATCGCGGCTCTTCTCGGTATGCTTAATTCGTGTAGTTCAAATGTTGCTGTAGTAAATATTGATAATGGATTTGGGGCTGGTTACATGGCATCAAGTATAAATCAAATAAACAATCACGCTTAATTCT
The DNA here is from genome assembly GCA_015231615.1 of Desulfamplus sp. Classification (GTDB taxonomy): domain Bacteria; phylum Desulfobacterota; class Desulfobacteria; order Desulfobacterales; family Desulfobacteraceae; genus Desulfamplus. Next base: position 80,839 of record JADGBE010000002.1, read on the forward strand.
TCATTACTTAAATAAAACTTCTCAATCTACTTCCAAACCTTTACTTGACATCCTGCAAAACTCATTTTTATCCAATAAATTCAATGGGTAAATCCCAGTTTTGCAGGAACTCTACTATCAAAATATTTGGGGCTTGTTGATATGGATAACTTCAGTGCTGTAATTGTGGCAGGTGGTTTAAATACCCGTATGGGCGGAAATAACAAAGCATTTTTAACTTTAGGCGGGAGAACAATTCTTTCTCGCCTAATTTCTATTTTAGAAATGTATTTTGATGAGATTCTCCTTGTAACAAAAAATCCAGCAGACTATAGCAACTACACCAAACAAGTGAAAATAATAACCGATATATATGAAGCTCGATCTTCTCTTACTGGAATTCATGCTGGTATTTACCATGCAAAAAATTTTTTTTCGTTTGTAGTACCTTGTGATGCACCTTTTATTCAACCCTCACTAATAAAGTTACTTCTTAATTCAATAGAGCCAGAGTCAGATGTAGTTATTCCATACCATGATGGCTATTATGAACCTCTTTGTGCTCTATATTCAAAGCGTTGTATCAAACCAATAGAGTATCTTATAAGTTTAGGACAATATAAAATCCATAACCTTTTTAGGAGTATTAATCTAAAAACCGTTGAGAAAGATAAATTAACAGGGGCAGACCCAGAACTTATCTCTTTTTTCAATGTAAACACTCACGACTCCCTTGAAGCAGCTTCCGTCTTATCAATTAAGTAATCCTATCCTCAAAAACAACAAACTTTAAAAAACAACATATCCATCGAACTCATAAAGTAAACATTGTTCCGTAAATGTTCTCTAAAAATGGGCTTGCATCATAAACATTCAGAGATTATAAACATAATAAATAATATGATTAAAGTTAGAGTTAATTTTTTAGCTTTAAATTAACTTTGCAAATTACCGCATTTTATAAAACAATTAAGTAGAACAACGGAGGTATTTTAAAGTGGAAATAACAATCACAGAAAAAGAGCAAAAAGGCAAAAGACCAGCAGATTCGTCTTTAGGTTTTGGGACAATATTTACTGACCATATGTTTAATATGGATTATAGCCCTGAAAAAGGGTGGTATAACCCACGTATTGAGCCATTTGAAAATTTCTCACTCTCGCCAGCAACCATGATGTTTCACTATGGACAGGCTATTTTTGAAGGTATGAAAGCATATAAAACTTCTGACGGTTCAATTCAGCTTTTCAGACCACAAGAAAATTTTAAAAGATTTAACAAATCTGCAAGAGGTATGTGCATACCAGAACTTGATGAAAAGTTTGCTTTAGATTCTCTTAAAACTCTTTTGAAAATTGAAAAAGATTGGATACCAGAGACACCCGGCACATCTCTTTACATTCGTCCAACCATCATTGCAACTGACCCGTTCCTTGGGGTTCGCGCATCTCACTCTTACAGATATTTTATTATTCTCTCTCCTGTTGGTGCATACTATGCAGAGGGATTTAACCCTGTAAAAATTTGGATATCTACTGAGCATGTTAGGGCTGTAAGAGGTGGCGTTGGTGAATACAAAGCTGCTGTTAATTACGCTGCAAGCCTTTATGCGTCAGAAAAGGCAAAAAAACAGGGATATGCTCAAGTCTTGTGGCTTGATGGTGTTGAGAGAAAATACATTGAAGAGGTTGGTGCAATGAACATATTTTTTGTAATCAACAACGAACTGACAACACCAGAGTTAAATGGAAGTATTTTACCGGGAGTTACAAGAAATTCTGTTCTTCATCTTGGGAAAAAATGGGGTATGAATGTCTCTGAGCGTAAAATCAGCGTCGATGAAGTTATAGCTGCACACACAAACGGCACATTACAAGAGGTTTTCGGAGCTGGAACAGCAGCGGTTATTTCACCTGTTGGAGAAATCCGCTATGGTGATAAGATTATGAATATAGGAAATGGAAAGCCCGGAGATATTGCTGTAAAATTTAACAACGCAATCACAGATATTCAGTATGGCAGGGCAGAAGATACAGAAAACTGGATTGAAAAAGTGCTATAATCAAATTTGGTTGGCAAAATATTTTTTTTTTATTAAATATGTATGATTGAGTGTTCGTTCGGAATTAACTTGTTGTAAGATTTGACAACTTTTTGAAAGCTGTCAAATCTTACAGTATCAACAAAATTTTGCCCATTGATGCTTTAAGTGGGCGATTTAAATAAAATATCGGAAAAAATTATGGCAAAAAAAAAAGATGAGTTGGTTCCCATTGGAACTAAAATCAAACAAATACGGCTTGAAAAAAAAATAACTCAAGATTTTATAGCTAATGAGACAGGGTTATCCATCGATTTTATTGAAAAGATTGAATCAGGCAAACAGAGACCACCCGTTGGTGTGCTTCTTCAAATATCCCGTGCATTGGGTGTGGATTCTGGATTTTTATTAAAAGAGCAGGAAGATTCAACTGAAGAGCGGGTCAAGGCATATACAAAAAGAACTGACAATTATGCCTATACACCACTTACCCCAGGGGCTGAAAATAAACACCTAAAAGCATTTCGTATCACAATTGAAGCTGGAAAAGCTCATCAAGGCGTAGGTTTTCAGCATGAAGGTGAGGAATTTTCATATATTTTAAACGGTGAAGTTGAAATTACTGTGGGTGATCATGTTAATCGTTTAAAAGCTGGCGAATCTCTCCATTTTAACTCTGGAATTAAGCATGACCTTAAAAATGTGGGTAATACTGACGCAGAGCTTATTGTGGTGGTTTATACACCTTGATAAACACAAAAATATAAGGGCTTCGGATAAAATAAAATATAATAGCCTATAGCCTAATGCCTTTAACCTGCTTTCTAAGGATAAATCTGACAATATTAAGATAAAATCAGGAGGTTAGATAGATGTTATTTAGTTTAACAGAAGAACAGTTGATGATTCAAAGCATGGTCAGAGAGTTCTCAAGAAAAGTGATTGCCCCAACTGCTGCTGAAAGAGATAAAACTAAGGAGTTTCCATCAAAAAACTTTAAACAGATGGGTGAACTTGGACTTATGGGTATGATGGTTCCTCCTGAATACGGTGGAGAAGGGGCTGATACTATCTCTTATGTTCTTGCCCTTTCTGAAATTGCCTATTCATGTGCCTCAACTTCTGTGGTTATGTCTGTTCAAAATTCAATTGTGTGCGAAAGTATCTTAAAATTTGGAACAGAAGATCAAAAGAAAAAATTTCTAACTCCATTAGCATCAGGAAAGATAATTGGGGCTTTTGCCCTAACAGAACCAGAAGCAGGTTCTGATCCTGTGAGCCAAACCACAACAGCCGTAAAAGATAAAGATGAATATATTATCAACGGCACAAAAAGATTTATAACATCTGGAAAAAATTGTAGCGTAGTTATTGTTACTGCAAAAACTAATGAGGCTTCTGGACACAGGGGCATCAGTGCATTTTTAGTTCCCAAAAATCTTAAAGGGTTTAGTGTTGGTCATATTGAGGATAAAATGGGATTAAGGGCATCAGATACAACAGACCTTATCTTTGAAAATTGCCGAGTGCCAGCAGAAAATATCTTGGGTAAAGAGGGCGATGGATTTAAAATTGCCATGTCTGGCTTAGATTGCGGAAGAATTGGCATTGCTGCCCAATCACTTGGAGTTGCTGAAGCGGCTTTTGATGCCTCTTTAAAATATACCCGTCAAAGAAAGCAGTTTGGGTGTGCAATTTCAAAGCATCAAGGAATTAGGTGGCAGATTGCAGATATGGCAACTCAAATTGAGGCAGCACGTCAACTTGTTTTATCAGCCGCAGCTATGAAAGATAGAAAAGAGAAATTTACAACTCAAGCCTCAATGGCAAAGCTATTTGCATCTGAAATGGTTAATCAAATTACTGCGAGAGCCATTCAGCTTCACGGTGGATATGGCTTTACAAAAGATTATGATGTTGAGAGATACTATCGCGATGCAAGGGTATTTACCATCTATGAGGGAACGTCCGAGATTCAGCGGATTGTCATATCAAATAATATTCTTAAAGATAAACGAAATCCGTAAAATGTAATTTGTTGAGTTTATGTAAATGATAACAATAAGGATTGTTTAAAATATATTTTTGTAATAAATACGGAGGATTATGGCTCAAATAGTTGCTGATCGCAGAGATATTGATTTTGTTCTTCACGAACAGTTGGATGTTGAAAATCTTTGTAAATACGGAAAATTTGCCGAGTTTAACAGAAAAACAGTTGATATGATTGTATCAGAAGCTCGCAATCTTGCAATTAAAGAGATGTTGCCAGCTTTAAAAATTGCAGATGAAGAGGGTTGTAAATTTGATAAAGGCATTGTTAAAGTTCCCGAACCATTCCACAGAATTTATCAGCTCTTTAGGGAAGGTGAATGGATCGCCATGTGCGATGATCCAGAGTGGGGCGGTCAGGGTATGCCTTCAACAGTTTCACTTGCTGTTAAAAACTACTTTCACGGGGCGAACTTTCCTTTTGTATTAAACATTCTTTTAAGTCATGGGGCTGGAAAGCTGATTGAGAGATTTGGCACAGATAAACAAAAAAAGCTGTTTTTAAAAAAAATGTATTCAGGAGAATGGGGCGGAAGTATGCTTTTAACAGAACCAGAAGCCGGTTCTGATGTTGGAGCATTAACAACAACAGCAGTCAAAAATGAAGATGGCACATATTCGATTTCAGGTAGCAAAATATTTATCTCAAGCGGAGAAGGCGATCTTACCAAAAATATCATTCACCCTGTTTTAGCAAGAATAGAAGGTTCGCCCGTTGGAACTGCCGGCATATCTCTATTTTTAGTTCCAAAAATTTGGGTAAATGATGATGGCACTCTTGGAGAGCCAAATGATATTGTCTGCACAGGAATTGAAGAGAAGATGGGAATTCATGGAAGCCCTACATGTTCAATTACCCTTGGAGGTAAATCCACCACTCAAGGAGGCGGATACCAATGTCGAGGAACTTTGCTTGGTCAGGAAAATAGGGGGATGCGGGCAATGTTTGTTATGATGAATGAAGCTCGCCTTGATGTTGGAATGCAGGCTTTAGGGTGTGCATCCGCCTCATTTTTGAATGCTCTTAACTATGCAAGAGAGCGTGTTCAAGGAAAACATCTTTTGCATAATATTAAAAGTTCATCTGCTGATAAAAATAGTGGAGATTCGCGGCTTTGTGTCTCTAATGTCAAAGAATCTGCTGGCGTTCCAATTATTCAACACCCAGATATTCGGCGTATGCTTCTTAACATGAAAGTCTATACAGAAGGTTGTAGAAGTCTTCTTTTTTATATTGGAATGTGTGAGGATAGACTCCGTATTATAGATGATGCTGCTAAAGTTGATAATTCTAAAAACAGCAATCTTAACAATAAAAACAGCGATGTTGATAATATCTCTGATCAAAATGGGCAAAAGAGATATTATCAAGGCATGATAGATTTTTTAACCCCAATTGGCAAAGGATATGTGACAGACAAGGCGTTTGAGGTTTGCAGCCTTGGAATTCAAGTCTATGGCGGTTATGGCTATACAAAAGAGTATCCGCAGGAGCAGTATTTAAGAGATTGTAGAATCACCCAAATCTATGAGGGGACAAACGGTATTCAGGCAATGGACCTTTTGGGCAGAAAACTTGGTCTGAATAATGGCGAAGCATTTAATAATTTTGTCTCTGAAATTAAAAAAATAATCAAAACTGCCGAAGAAATAAGCGAACTTGCGGAACTTGCTCAAAAAACAGATAGCGTTATCAAAAAATTTGAACAGACAGCAAACCATATCTTAAACATGACAAAAACAGATACAAAATCAAATCAGATAATGACAGCATATTCTCACGCCTACTCTTTTATGGAGGTTACAGGCGATCTTACTATGGCTTGGATGCTTCTTTGGAGAGCTGTGGCTGCTGCAAAAAATCTTGATAATATTAATTCATCTAAGGTTAGTTCAAAAAAACAAGATGAATCTTTCTATAAAGGTCAGATTGCAAATGCCCAATTTTTTGTAACCAATTATCTTCCCATAACGCTTGGAAAGATGGATGTGATTTTGCAAAGTGATAGTGTTGCAGTTGATATTACTGATGAGATGTTTGGTGGAAGGTAAATTGTTAAAAACTATTCATAAAATAATACATGGTGATAGCAGGCAGATGAATCTTATATCTGATCAATCTGTCAATATGGTTGTTACATCACCACCATATTGGCAATTGAAAGATTATGGAACAGATAACCAGATTGGCTATCATGAAAGTTATGAGAGCTATATTAATAACCTAAATCTTGTCTGGAATGAGTGTTACAGAGTTCTGCATGATGGTTGCAGGCTCTGTGTAAACATAGGAGATCAATTTGCACGTTCTGTCTATTATGGAAGATATAAGGTGATTCCGATTAGAACAGAGATTATCAAATTCTGTGAAATAATCGGATTTGACTATATGGGTGCGATAATCTGGCAAAAAAAAACAACAACTAACACTACAGGCGGGTCAGTAGTCATGGGGAGTTTCCCCTATCCTCGTAATGGAATTTTAAAAATCGACTATGAATTTATACTAATCTTTAAGAAACTTGGTAACCCTCCAAAACCAACAAAGGAACAAAAAGAACTTTCTGTTATAAGTAAAGAAGATTGGAACAAATACTTCTCTGGTCATTGGAATTTTGCTGGTGTTAAGCAAGATGGTCATATAGCAATGTTCCCAGAAGAGTTACCTATAAGATTGATAAAGATGTTTACATTCATAGGTGAGACTGTATTAGACCCATTTCTTGGCAGTGGAACAACATCTCTTGCTGCAAAAAATTTAGAACGCAATTCAATAGGTTATGAGATTAATCCTGAATTTATAGATGTTGTAAAACATAAACTAAAAACATCTCAGTCTGATAATTTAGAAACAAAATATGAATTTTTAAGGGACGCTATAAAACTGAACCCCAATAATTTTGAGAATCAGATTCTAATGTTGCCTTATATATTTAAAGACCCAAATAAGTTAGACAAAAAAGTTGATCCCAAAAAGCTTCAGTTTGGTTCAAAAATAGATAAAAACAGTGGCGAGCGTGAAGAGTATTATTCTGTAAAAGAGATTATAAGTCCTGAATTGATAAAATTTAACAACGACTTAACTATTCGACTTATTGGAATAAAAAGAAAAAATCCAGAAAATGGAGAAGCTATAAATTTTTTGATTGAAAAGACAAAAGGAGAAAAAGTTTTCATAAAATTTGACAATAGAAAATATGATGAGGACAACAATCTACTTTGTTATTTATATCTTAAAAATAAGACTTTTATAAATGCTCATCTTATAAAAGCTGGCTTGGCTGATGTTGATACCAATGCTGATTTCAAATATAAAGAAAAATTTCTTAATCTTAAAAAATAGCTAAATCATAGGATAAATATACAATAAACAGGACTTTTGATGGATTTTTAAGAGAAAAATCAGTAGTTAATGACGGATTAGCAAAATATTTTCCACATATAACTTTTGAGGAGAGTAATTCTGAACTTGATCATGCAGGTGATGTTGATTATGTGGCTAAAGTTGGAGAGAATGCTTTTGGGATTCAAATTAAACCCATTACCGCAAAGTCAAATTTTGGTAATTACTCAATAACAGAGAGAATGAGGTCAAGTTTTGCAGATTTTGAGGAAGAATACGGAGGTAAGGTCTTTGTGGTTTTCAGTTTGGACGGTGAAATTGGCAATAAAGAAGTAATTGAGCAAATTAAGCAAGAGATTGAAAGATTAAGTAAAAAATGAAAAACAAAAAGGAAACAAAATAAAATGAAAGATGTTGTAATAGTTTCAGCCTGTAGAACGGCTATTGGTGGATTTGGCGGAAGTTTAAAAGATATGAATGGGGCAGCTCTTGGAAGTGTTGTTATGAAAGCTGCTGTTGAGAGAGCTGGAATTGATCCAGCAATAATTGATGACATCCGTTTTGGGTGCTGTATGGAGCATCACGACACCTTAAATGTTACCCGTGTGGCTGCACTTTTGGCAGGCATACCAGATACAGTGCCAGCAGTAACCATAAATAGAGTTTGTATATCTGGTATGGAGGCGGTTGTTTCTGGAATGGCTATGATTCAAGCTGGAATGGCAGATGTAATTCTTGCAGGCGGAGTTGAGCACATGTCAGGAGTTCCATACACTGTCCCAAATGCAAGATGGGGTTGTCGCCTTCAAGATCAGACATTTGTTGATGCCATGATTCACGCTCTTCACTGTGGTTCCCATATAATTCCATTGTCTGAAGATTGCCCTGTAAATACTAAAGAAGCTCCTGCAAGTATGTTTTTAGGGAAACCCTATATAATGGGTCAGACAGCAGAGCTTGTAGCACAGCATTTTAATATTACGCGGGAAGAGATGGATGAAGTTGCGTTAAGAAGCCATAATAACGCTGAAAGAGCTACAAATGACGGATCGTTTAAAGATGAGATTGTGCCAGTTAACGTTCCTCAACGTAAGAAAGCTCCCATCATATTTCAAAAAGATGAGCATTTCCGTCCCGGAATTACTTTTGAGCAGCTTCAGCAATTACCCCCTGGATTTGTCCCAAAAATCGGAAAGGTTACAGCCGGAAATTCAAGCGGAATAAATGATGGTGCATCGGCAATGATCATTATGTCTGCTGACAAGGCAAAAGAGCTGAACCTCACACCCATTGCCAAAATTAGGTCAGCAGCACGCGGAGCTTGCCACCCAACTATAATGGGAGTTTCGCCTGTTCCAGCAGTTAAAAATCTGCTGAAAAACAGCAAACTTCAACTTAACGATTTTCAACTTATTGAAGTAAACGAGGCTTTTGCTGCCCAATATCTTGGGTGTGAAAAAGAGCTTGGCTTAAATCGTGAAATAACCAATGTAAATGGCTCTGGTATTGGACTTGGACACCCTGTCGGCTCAACTGGTTGTAGAATTATGGTTACTTTAATTCATGCAATGAAAAAACGTGGAAAAACTTTAGGACTTGCAACTCTTTGTGGTGGTGGTGGAGTCGCTATGGCTACTGCTATAGAGATTATTTGATTAAGAGCCTAACAAATTTTAAATACAAGGGCGACCGAATAACCAAATAGTCGCCCTTGTATTTTTATTCTTTCAAAAATATTTTTGACGCAAGTTCAATATCTTCAGGGGAGAAGACAAAAAGACACTTGCCACCTGACGATGATACAGAACCATAAACATAGTTTATATTAATTCCCTCCTCTCCAAATTTTTTCGTAACTTCAAATAGCTTACCAGGAGTGTTGTCAAGTTCAATCGCAATAAGCTCTTTGGTGTCAAAAAGATAGTTTTTCTCTTTTAAAATTGCTACTGCGTCATCTGTTTTATCAACAAGCATTCTAATAAGAGCAAATTCAGCCGAATCCCTTCTTATAGAGCTATAGCTTGCAGAAGATGCAATTCTTTTTAAAGATTTACCCCTTGCCTCAAAGAGATTTTGAACATAACTTGACGCATCTTGAATTGTAATAGCATCAATATTAACGACTGACTCACCCATAAGTTGGGCAAGTTTGGCAAGCTCTCCCGGAACATTCTTTAAAAAAAGAGAAATTTCTGTTCTGATCATATCTGTCCCTCTTTTATATCGTTTTTAAGGTGATTTATTTAATTTTTTAAGACGCTGCTGCAATCTTTAAACCTTCATCAAAAGCTTGCATATTAAGGGGTATCAATTTAGGTTTTGATTCAAACTCCTCTTGAACACACTTTCTCAATATCTCAATATCAACCATTTTGCTTTTAGCTGCAAAAGCACTAACCGCAATAATATTGGCACACTTTACACTTCCAAGAGCTATTGCTGCTTCATTTGCTGGAACAATCAGCTCTTGAATGTCATCTCTTCCACTTCTAACTGGAATTAAAGAACTGTTGATAAGAATAACCCCATCTTTTTTTACAACAGGTGCAAATTTCTCAAGCGATGGTCTGTTCATTGCCACAAGATGTGAAGGATTTTTAATAATTGGTGAACCAATGAGGCGATCACTTACTACAACTGTGCAGTAAGCAGTTCCGCCTCTCATTTCAGGTCCGTAAGATGGAATCCACATCACCTGTGCCCCCTGTTTCATGGCTGCGTATGCAAGTAGTTTGGCACTGAGCAAAATCCCCTGACCGCCAAACCCTGCAAACATTACCTCTTTTTGCATATATAACTACTCCTTTGTAATGAGATCGATATCAATACCTCTCTCTTTTAGTATTTTTAAATACAACTCTTTTTCTTGTAAAATCCTCTCTTTTTCCTCACGCTCTTTTTCTTTCTCCTGATGCTCTTTTTCCAAATTTATCAGGGCATTTTGAAGTTTTTGTTCAGCTTTTTTACGTTGTTTTTCAGCTTGTTTTTGTTGTTTTTCAGCTTGTTTTTGTTGTTTTTCAGCTTGTTTTTGTTGTTTTTCAGCTTGTTTTTGTTGTTTTTCAGCTTCTTTACGTTGCTTTTCAAACAATTTAAATTGCTTTTCAGCTTCTTTAAGTTGTAGTTCAGCATCATTCATCATTTTTTTCCATGTATTTCGCTCTAACTGTGCATCAAGCCTGCTTTGATAAAGCAGATAATTTTTCTGATTTTCTGAAAAATCTTGTAAAGTTTCCATAGCTTGTATCATCTCCTTTGTTTTAAGCACATCGGGCAAATTATTAATATCTTGCTCCTCTGCTTTTTTAAAGAAATATAACCAGCGTTCAGTTTCATTGCCAATATCTTTATTTTCGTCAAAAAAGGAGAGTTGCAAAAGATGAATTCTTAGATGGTTAGTTAAAGAGATATTATGGTTTGAATCATGTATGCCAAATTTTAGATGATATGTGTCCGCATCTTTAAAAAATGGGCTATCAAGAATCCAAATTGAAAAAACGGGCTTAAGTTCACTGTAAGCACCTTTTTTTGTGAGCTGTGAATGGTAAATCGTAGACCAATTATAAACAACTCTTGAAGGCAGTGCTGGATAAGCTGCAAGCTGAATCTCAATCTGATATTTAAAATCATTTTGGCACTTTGCCATTATATCCACTATTGAGAGCTTATCATCTATGAATTCTCTCTCATTATATGGATTTGTGATTACAACATCAGTAATAGTATCATCGCCTTGCAGACCAGTTACTGCATTCAAAAAGTGGATCAGAAGATTTTTATTTTTCTCTGAACCAAGCAGAGCCTTGAATACACAATCAACAATTGGATTTATTTTATGTTTCATAAAAAAAGTCTTATATAAAATTGAACTATCTTGTTGGTAAATTGATTTTTACATCTTTATTAAATTTTACTCAGGTTTCTTAAATTCACCAAGAGGGTAATAGGGAATTAGATTATCTTCAGCCCACTTCAATGCGTTCAGCGGTGTCATGCCCCAGTTTGTGGGACATGTGTTGATAAGTTCAACAAAGCTAAAACATTTATTTGCCATCTGATACTCAAATGCCTGTAAAATCGCCTTCTTTGCCTTGTTTACGTACTTAGGTCTCAAAAGTGCCTGACGGGCAATATATCCGGGTGTTGCAAGAGTTGATAAAAGCTCACACATACGGATTGGCATACCAGTCTCTTCAACATTTCTGCCAGTTGGTGCTGTTGTGGCTCTTTGACCCGGCATTGTGGTTGGAGCCATCTGACCGCCTGTCATTCCGTAAATTGCATTGTTTATAAATATTGTTGTAAATTTTTCGCCTCTGTTTGCAGCATGGATAATTTCACCCATGCCTATGCTTGCAAGGTCACCATCTCCTTGATAGGTAAATACCATTAAATCTGGTCTTACTCTTTTAATTCCTGTTGCCATTGCTGGGGCACGTCCGTGTGCCGCCTCTTGAAAATCGCAACTAAAATAATTATATGCCATGACCGCACACCCTACAGGTGCAACACCAACAGTTCTGCCTCTGATGCCAAGCTCATCAATCACCTCTGCAATAAGACGGTGGGCAATGCCATGTGTGCATCCGGGGCAATAATGTGTATGGTTATCTGAAAGTGCTTCTGGTCTTGAAAATATTTTTCCCATAATATTTTAATTCCTAAATCTTAGATACAAATTTTTTTGTCATAGATTTGACAATTTTTTAAAAGTTGTCAAATCTTTAAATAGCATAACAGCCAGCTTAAAAACGGGCGTATTTTAATTCGCAAATAGTTTCTTCTAATTATGATTATTAAGAAGCTATTAATGACATTACATGCTCTGCGACCTCTTCTGGGGTGTAGATGTCGCCGCCACACTGCCCAAACCATGTAACTTCCCGTTTGCCTTTAAGGCTACGCTCTACATCTTCAATCATCTGACCCATACTCATCTCAATGCTTACAACTTTTTTACAGCTCTCTTTTGCTGCTGCGTCATGGATTGCCTTTTCAGGAAATGGAAATAGAGTCTTTGGTCTTATCATGCCAATCTCAAGCCCTTGAGCTTTCATGTTATCAATTGCGGTTTTGCAGACACGGCTCATTGTGCCGTAGCTTACAATCAAAGCCTGATAATCTCCATCTGTATTGTAAGCCTCAAACCTTATCTCTTCCCTTTTCATCTGATCATATTGAGCTTTAAGAGTCAGATTGTTCTGGTTCAACACTTTTGGGTCAAGGTAGAGTGATTTTACGATATTCTTTTTAGTGCTTCCACGCCTGTCCATTCCATTGGTTGCCCAATCATCTTTATTTGTGGGCGGCACATAAAGATTATCAGGAAACTCAACTGGCTCCATCATCTGACCAATAAGACCATCACCAAGAATCATAACAGGTCCCCGATACTTTTCAGCAAGAGGAAATGCCATCATGGTCATCTCAACAGCCTCTTGGACTCCATCTGGTGCCATGACAAGAAGATGATAATCGCCATGACCACCGCCTTTTGTTGCCTGAAAATAGTCGCCTTGAGATGGCAAAATTCCGCCAAGTCCAGGACCACCACGCACAATATTAACAAACACTGCTGGACATCTTGCCCCAGCAATATAACTTATAGCTTCACTCATAAGGCTGACACCCGGACTTGAAGAGGTTGTCATTACACGCTCTCCACAAGCAGCAGCACCAAAAATCATATATCCAACTGCAACTTCGCTCTCACCTTGAAGAAATACGCCATTTACTTCAGGCATTCTTTTTACAAGATATTCAGCAACTTCTGATTGCGGTGTTATAGGATACGCAAAATAGTTAAGGCAGCCTGCACGAATGGCAGCTTCTCCAATGGCTTCATTCCCTTTCATCAATACTTTAGCCATTATTTTTCCTCCATATTTAATATTATTCTAAACTTACGCTGTTACAGCTTCGTTAGAATCTTTGGTTTCAATAATTGTTATTGCCACGTCAGGACACATCACACAGCACAATGTGCAGTAAATACAATCTTCAGGTCTTGCCTGATATGCTGGGAAATAGCCCTTTGCACTTACTTTGTCCGATATTTCCAAAACCTTTTTGGGGCATACATCTACACAGAGACCGCACCCCTTACATCTTTCCGAATCAATAATATGTTTAAATGCCATGAATTTAATTAATCCTTATATTATTTCGCAATTAGCCTTTTTTTCAGAAATCCACAAATAGATCAAATCCTTTGCAGCATTTCTTGCACCCTCAATTCCTAAGCCATGAGTCGTCAACCCAAGTGAAGGAATATGAGCATAATAGTAGCCTTCTTCAAAATCTATATCTTGAATTTTTTCAAATAAAATTCCATAAATCATTATATATTACCTTTAAGTTCAGTTATCAGTGAGTTTTATCAATTCTTAATTTTACTTAGTTGGCAACTTGATTTCCACGGTGGCAAAAGTCTTCTTTGAATGGGCAAAACAGGAACTTCAAAGCGGCTCATATCAAGTAGAGGTAAAAATTTAACATCTGCTGTAATGAATTTAACCTCTCTGCCTGATTGCATTGAGACCTCCTGTATAAGCTCATATCCTCTATAAATATCATCAGGTGATGTGAGTTCCATTAAGTTTGAGTTGCTCACAAGACCAGTAATTTTAAGTTTTGAAGTGTATTCAATCTCCTCCATTATTTTAAGACAACCTTTTACACTATCTGTAAATGGTCTAAAAGGATTTATAACCTGTATCATGGTTATTTTCCTGCCAGCAAAAGCGTCACCAAGTGCTGCAAGCACAGTAACGCCAACATCATCGCCTCCAGCATCAAGTATAAGAAGGTCAGGCGGATTTCTGATAGCACCAGAAACTTCTCTTGCCAAAATCGGCAAATCTGCTTGCATATACTTTGCCTCTGGAAGAACTACATTTATTCCACAATCTCTGAGAGCATCTCTTGCCTCTCTTGTTCTAAAATATGGGTTTACCAAATCAAGGTCTGCAATTGCAACATCAAGGCCTGCTTGTTTTCTGTTAAAAGCAAGATTTACAGAAGTTTCTGTCTTTCCGCTGCCATAATTTCCACAGATGATTACAATTCCATTTAAAGAAATTTCTGGAAGTTTATCAAATTTATTGGTCAATTTTTCAATGTCCTAATTATTAAATTATTTTACTAAACAGCAGACGCTGACTTCATATCATACTGCTCCAACGCTTTTTTCATCTTCTCTATCTTTACCTTCAATGTTTCAGATAATGAACGGGTATTTTTAATTGTCTGCAACAATATTGATGTATCAAGCTCAATCTCATCTGATACAAACGCCTTTTCAATCGACTCTTTTACAACCGCCTCAATATCTGCCCCGCTAAAACCTTCTGAATCTTTCAGCAGTTTTATAGTATCAATCCTTTTACTCAATTTTCCTCGTTTTCTCAAATGAATCTCAAAAATTTTTCTTCTCTCCTCCGGCTTTGGAAAATCAACATAAAAAAGCTCATCAAAACGCCCTTTTCTCATAAGTTCTGGCGGCAGAACAGAAATATCATTGGAAGTTGCCACAACATAAACAAGGCTCTCTTTTTCTTGAAGCCATGTGAGCAGATAACCAAACAGCCTTGTCGTAACATCACTTCCGCCGCCGTCTCCGCCGATTCCAGCAAATGCCTTTTCAAGCTCGTCAATCCAAAGAACACAAGGACTTACAGCCTCTGAGGTCTGAATGGCGTAGCGTAAATTCTGCTCGCTTTCACCTACATATTTTCCAAGAAGCTTTCCAACATCAAGCCTTAAAAGTGGAACGCCGAATAGACGAGCAACAACCTTTGATGTAAGACTTTTTCCGCAGCCCGGCATTCCAGCAATTAAAATTCCTTTTGGAGGATCAACGCCAAATCTCTTTGCTTTTCCCATATTTCTAATAACTTGTGCTTTGTTTTTCAGATAATCTTTTAAACTATCAAGACCGCCGATCTCATCAAGTTCCTCTTTGACGCTTATAATCTCAAGAGTGCCTGACTTTTTGATTATCTGCTCTTTTTCTTTTAAAATCAGGGCATTGTCATCACGATTTATTGTTCCGTTCTGCTGATAAGCAAGATTCAATATCTGCCGTATCTCAAACTGGCTGAGTCCTTTTAAAGATGTTGCAAGCTCTGCTTTGTCGTCTTCGCTTGTCTGTATGTTCAGATTAAGGCAATATTCGTTGAGAAGTTCTATTATTTCAGGATTTTGAGGCAGAGGCAGATCAAAGAGAGTTACCAATTTCTCAAGCTCTTTTGGGATATTCAACTGTGTAGAGACAATAAAAATGGTTACATAATAGTTTTCAATGTAGATGGTTTTAAGTGCAATTGATTTGATTTGTGCAATTATTTCAGGTTTGGACAGCTCTTGGTGGACATCTTTTAACACAAGAAAAGAGTTTGTTTCAGGTTGGTCAGAAGATGGATTTTCATCAAAAAGAGCTAAAAACGTTTGCAGGTCATAGGGCTGCTTCTGACATTTGGTTGTAAAGTCAACATGACCATTGGCAAGGTTAAACTCGTATATTGCTGTGCTGCGTGCTGCATCAGCAATCAATTTATCAATTGTGTCAAAATCAAAATGGTGAATGTAGATTATAGGACGCAGGGCTTCAACGTAAGAAGATAGCTGGTCAGAAGGCAGCATGGCTAAATCTCCATATAGTAGAGCGAGTGAGAGTCGTTGTTGCTTTTGTAGTCAATACCGTTGAGAATTGGAAAGCTGCCGTTTACATCATCAGCAGAAAGCTCTTCGCCTTTTTTGCCCATATTGCGGACAAAATTACCTTCCTGCATATAAATAACCATATATTGTTTGCCTGCTGATTCTATGTCTTTCCAGTAGGATTCAGTGTGTCCTGAGAAGGTTTTTATGTATGGGGGTAAATCTTTGGGGATAGTAGCGTTGGCTTTAGGTTGTTTAACTTTTTTTTGTGATAATGCAGTTCTCTTTTTTACGATAGCATGTTTAATACTATCAATTGTTGTATAATGGATAACATGACCAAAAAAATACTTTATCATGTTATCCGAAAGTTCTTCTTTATTCTTTATAATTCTTACTGCAATTGGGGTGTTAGTTGATATGCTATTTGGTGTCGCTGCTATTATGACAATTGGGTCACCTGATGGAAAATATATATTATTATTATGTTTTGTATCACAACAATATAATGAGAAATCTTCTATTTTCCCTTTCTCCTTAAATTCATCAATCAAAATTGGAATCTTTCTTTTAACTTCATCCATAGAAATATCATCTATTTTTGGTTCTTCATTTTTAACTTGTTCATTCACCCAAAAAACTAAAGTCTTATCAACATAATCCTTTATACTGGTTTTAATTTGAGAATTAGAGAGAAACAAAGACCGCAGAGATTGCTGTTTTTTATCTGCTGCCAATATGCCAAAGACGCTTAAAGGTGATTCCTTTATTAAATCTAAAAAAAGAGCTGAGTAGTTCATCTCGTATAAGCCGAAAAACTCACTCTCCATTTTTTTCAATGAGTGCTTGACAAAGCTGTAATCAGTTTTGCTTTTTTTCAGCCCTTCGCAAAGTGAGCGGTAATCTTCGTGATACTTGTTTATTACTGCTTTCTCCATCAAGGAATTTTTTTCATACTCTTTAAGCTGGTTCTCTTTTGTGCGTCTGAATATAATTGGATAAACGGCATCGCCTATCTCTTGTTTGTTCAAGGAGATTCCAAATATATTGACAAGTGATTCAGCGATTTTAAGATCATCTTTTTCTGTGATTGCCTCAACCTTTGCCAACAAATCAGAATGCTGCCTGATTTTCAGCCACCGCTGCAACACTCCGCTTTTGTAGTGTTCAAGAAGGTCATCAATATTAAAATTCTCCTCTAATCCTGTTATGTCGCGTATCGGCTTACCATCAAGAATCAGGTTGAATTTGATTGGTTTGGTCATTGTTTTATGTTCCTTCCATGGGATAATTATTTTGTTACTTTATCTTTTAACATCTTAACTTTCTCAAGAGTTAGTCCAGTAAATCTGCTTATGCTTTCAAGGTCAAGAAGCCCTGCTGATATCAGATTTAAAGCTATTTCCTGTCTTCCTTCTTCTTTTCCTTCCTGCCTTCCCTCTTTCAGCCCTTCTTCTCTCCCATCTTTTTTCCCTTTTAACATACCGACTGTATAAGTAGATTCTACCATGCTTGCCTGATAGTGGAGATCATCTTCATATCTTTCATAGGCTCTTCTCTCTTCTTCTGGTAATTTCAGGATAGAAAGTTCCTCTTTTGCTTTTTTTAATCCCTTAGCACTGAAATTTTCTTTGATCTCCTCATTCTTTAAAAAATATATCCACTCATCAAGCGTATTTTTGGCAATATCATCAAAATTATTCACTTTTATAAGGTAATATTCAGGAAATATCTCATGCAAACCGTTTTTTTTATAAACTTCCTGCTGCTCTTCAGATAATTGAAGCGTGTCTTGTTTGTGGATTCCTGTAAATGATGTTTGGCCGTAATAGACATAATCAGTGCCTTGACCAAGATCAAAATATAAGATGCTGACAGAGACCACCTTTACTATGTTTGAGTATGGATCGCCTTTATCAAGGTGTTCTGTTATTACTCTTGAAGCACCAAACAGTAATCTTTGAAGATAATCAAGCTCACGATCATACTGAACTTCAATAACAATTATCTCATCTTTTAGATTTTTAACCTTCAGATCAACACGATTAAATTTGTCCCGGCTGTTATCCTTATTGCTTTCGCTCTCCAAAATCTCAAGTATCTTTATGTCGTCCTTAAGAAGTTCGCTTAAAAAACCTTCTAAAATTTCAAAATTTGCCTTGCTTCTTAAAAGTTTTTTCATTGCCCAGTCAAAGCTGATTAATTTTCTCATCCGCATTGTTTTTTCTCCTTTCCGCTTTTGTAGTGTTCAAGAAGGTCATCAATATTAAAATTCTCCTCTAATCCTGTTATGTCGCGTATCGGCTTACCATCAAGAATTAGGTTGAATTTGATTGGTTTGGTCATTTTTTAGTCTCCCGCTTAATATTTTCCTTTAACCACTTAATAAAATCAGAAAATGTTATTTCATCAGTCAATTCAATATCTTTTTTATCTTTATGACATCATCAAAATATTCTGAAGTTTTTTTGTCCAATCATTGAGTCCTTTATGACAGAATTCCCATTCTGCTATATCAATTTCCCATAGTTTATTTACATCAGCTTCAATACGAACAACAAACTCCTCATCTTCTGAAATACGCTGAGAAAAAGATTTGTAATCGCATTGATACTTAGATTCAAACATCAGCTCTTTTTTGCGGAGTTTAGCTATTTCAGAAGTAATCAAATCAATCAGATATTTTTGTAAAGCAGTATCAACAGCAGATTGCAAATCCTTTCCAAATGAATATATAATCTCCGTGTAATTATCTTTTATTATTGCATTTACAGTATTCATTAAAATTTAGCCTTTCGCTAATCAGTGATTCAGAAATCAAAAAGCGTTGCCATTTTGCGTAATAATCACCACGCTTCATTACCTACGGAAATGCCAGTGTCTGTTTCATGGTGAATATTATTGTTATTAATGCCTGCTAATAGTTCATCTAATGTCAATTTAGGAGGAGTTATTGGTTTTATGGTAATTTTTCCATCTGCAAACAATACTTCAACAACAGAATCATTTTTTATTTTGGCATCAACAGCAAATATTTCTGGAATTTTAAGAGCAAGACTATCACCCCATTTTTCTACTTTTGCCAGCATGAGTTATCTCTCCTCTAACCGTTAATTACCCTGTAACGTATGCAAATACAGCCAGAAAATCCTCTTTTGGTTGTATTTTTTTAGCATACTTTTTATCCGTATTTAGTTGAGATTCAATAAATTGAAGTATATCTTGTCATAAGTCAGCATTTCTAAACCTCCATGTAGTAGAGCGTGTGAGAGTCGTTGTTGCTTTTGTAGTCAATGCCGTTGAGAATCGGAAAGTTGCCGTTTACATCATCAGCAGAAAATTCTTCGCCTTTTTTGCCCATATTACGGACAAAATTTCCTTCCTGCATGTAAATAATCATATATTGTTTTCCTGCTGATTCTATGTCTTTCCAGTAGGATTCGGTATGCCCTGAGAAGGCTTTTATGTATGGGGGTAAATCTTTGGGGATAGGGGGCTTGGCTGTTTTTTGCGTAATTCCTTTTCGTTCTTTTGCGATAAATTTTTTGATGTCGTCTATTTTTGCATAGTCGAAATTATATACAGTACGCTGGGATATCATCCTAATCAGCATGTCATCATCATTTTTAATAATTAATCCTGCTAAGTTAATACCTTCGACAGTCTTTGGATTAGCTCTGATAATTACTATACTATCACTTCCTTTAAAATCAATTAATTCTGATAACGGTGATCCATATTTTGTAAAAAAACAAGGCACTCCTTCTATATCTTGATTTATTCTAAATTCTTCAATCAAATCTGGAATTTTTCTTCTAATATCATCTACTGATATTTCATTTTCACAGGCATTGTTTACCTTAAAAATAGAATTAACATAATTTTTTATGTTTGTTTGAATTTTAGAATGGAATAGGAACAGAGACCGCAGTGTTTGATTTGCCAATACTCCAAAAACGCTTAAAGGCGACTCTTTTATTAAATCAGAAAAAAGAGCGTAATAGTTCATCTCGTATAAGCCGTAAAATTCACTCTCCATCTTTTTCAATGAGTGTTTGACAAAGCTGTAATCAGTTTTGCTTTTTTTAAGCCCCTCACATAATGAGCGGTAATCTTCGTGATAGTTCTTGATTATTGCTCTCTCATTCTCAAAGTTTTTTTCATACTCTTTAAGCTGGTTCTCTTTTGTGCATCTGAATATCATTGGATAAACAGCATCGCCTATCTCCTGTTTGCTCAATGAGATTCCAAATATATTGACAAGTGATTCAGCGATTGTAAGCTCATCTTTTTCTGTTATTGCCTCCACTTTTGCCGCCAAATCAGAATGCTGCCTGATTTTCAGCCACCGATGCAACACTCCGCTTTTGTAGTGTTCAAGAAGGTCATCAATATTAAAATTCTCCTCTAATCCTGTTATGTCGCGTATCGGCTTGCCATCAAGAATTAGATTGAATTTGATTGGTTTGGTCATTGTTTATGTTCCTTCCATTTGCTCAATTTGATTTTAAAAATTTGTCAGAATCACTGATTATACTGTTAAAGGTCATAAAGTGAGTTTTTACTCAATCTTTTCAGCCGTAGGCTCAAGCCATCGGCTTAGGTAAGTAAGCCCGCTTAAGCGGGCTTGGATAATTTTAGCCCATAGCTTTAGCTTAGGGCGATAAAAGATTAAATCTCAAATTAAGAGTGTGTAAAGTATAACAATTAACCAGCAGTAATTTGTTTAGGCTGGTTTGATTTTCCTGTTAAGAAATTGATAAATTTTTTCCCACCTGTAATTAACCCTTTTACAACCTTTTTTGCTTGTTCCCCAACCATTTTAATGCCCTTTTGAACAATCTCTCCAGCAGATTTACCAGCCCGCTCACCAACAGCTTTTCCAATCTGCCTTGCTGCCTCAACAGCAATAGGATTTTTAAAATAATTTCCAACTACTATTCCGACAGCTTCACAAGCTAAAGCAACCCCTTTTTCAACCGCACTTTTTACCACAGTTGCCACCACAGCAACTGACTTATCAACCATGTAATCAATGGCATCAATGGCTTTCATCTCGCCAGTGCCGACTTTATAGGCAGCCTTTACACCAGTAAGCCCATAATCAACAGTTGCGGCAATCTCTTCATTTGAGCTTGTCTCAAACGATTTTATAAACCCCTTCTCTTTTGCAATAACTGTGGCTGCGGCAACTGCTTTCTTGATATTTAGGTCTTCGGCAGAGTCAAGCGGAGCTTTGAAAAAATCCTTTACAGAGCTTAATGCAGGCTGTTTTAGTTTGTCATCAGTTTTGGGTATTATTTCTGTTGAATGATCATCAACTAAATTAAGGAGTGTAAATTCTCTAATATCTTCTTGAAAATTTTTAGCAACAGCCGCTTTGTTAAGCCCTTTGAAGTCAAAACTTTCAGTAAATTTAGCCTGTTCAGATTCAGGAAGTTTATTAACAACCTTATTCAACTGCTTCTCAAGCCATTTATTTGTTGACTGCCCTATCTTTTTACAGCCTTGTAAATCCTTAAAAGAGCTGTCTATGTTGTCAATGGTTGAACATATCTCTTGTGCTGCTGTGTCAAGATCAGCATCGTTTGTGTATGTGCCATATTCTCGCAACTGACTTTTTACAAACCCTTCAATATCTGATTTATCTTGCAGATTATCGTAAGTTTGCAAAATCTCACCAATAATTTTACGTGCCTCTATCTCCATATTTTCACCCTTAATTATTCTATAATTTCAGTGAATCTTTATAATATTTAGAATTATAAACGGCTATATAGCGTTGATTATATTTGCAATCGCATCACCCATCTGGGCAGTTCCTACAGCTTTATCTCTATTGCTGCTGTTTGTCAGGTCTGCTGTGTATATCCCCTTATCAAGAACAGCAGAAACAGCATCAACAATTCCATTTCCCGCTTCTTGCAAATCAAGACTGTATTGAAGCATCATAGCAGCAGAGAGAATCTGTGCAATAGGATTGGCAACTCCTTTTCCTGCAATATCAGGAGCTGAACCGCCTGCTGGTTCAAAGAGTCCAAATTTTTTCTCATTAATACTTGCAGATGCAAGAAGCCCCATAGAGCCTGTAATCATTGCACACTCATCAGATAGAATATCTCCAAACATGTTGTCGCAAAGAAGCACATCAAATTGATGAGGATTTTTTACAAGCTGCATTGCCGCATTATCAACATATATATGGTTCAAAGTTACATCAGGATAATCTTTAGAAACTTCAATAACCACCTCTCGCCAAAAAACCATTGTAGAGAGAACATTTGCCTTATCAACTGACGTTACAAGTTTACGGCGTTTACGGGCAGCCTCAAAAGCAGATCGGGCGATTCTCTCAATTTCAAATCGGGTATAAACGAGAGTATCATATCCCTTCTCTTCCATACCAGAACCTTCACGACCTTTGGGTTTACCAAAATAGATACCGCCTGTAAGTTCTCGGACACATAGAATATCAAAGCCATCTTTAATTATTTCTGGCTTTAGAGGAGAGGCAAATGCTAAAGATTTAAACACCTTAGCTGGTCTTAAATTACAGTAAAGCCCAAAGTGTTTTCTCAATGGAAGTAAGGCTCCACGTTCAGGTTGTTCGTCAGGTGGTAGAGATTCCCATTTTGGTCCCCCAACTGATCCAAAAAGAATAGCATCACTTTTTTCACACAAAGATAATGTTGATTGGGGCAAAGCTTTACCGTGGTTGTCAATTGCAGCCCCGCCAATATCTGCATGTTCATAGTTAAGCTTGAAACCATATTTTTTACCAGCAGCATCAAGCACCTTTACAGCCTCTTTCATAACTTCAGGTCCAATTCCATCACCAGGAAGTAGTGCAATATCTCTTTTCAAATAAGACTCCTTTTCAAATAAGAATTAATTATCTATGATTTTTAGTTTTCTAAAAGATTATTTAGAATAATATATGCTATGTTTTCTATTAATAAAGACTTCACAAGAGAAATTTCTTTTTGAACTGAAATTGCCAATTTGTCCAATAAAATTTGAATTTTATAATAAAAGCTCTCTCTAATTTGGGAAGTTATATTTAATTGACAACACTATTAGTTGCATTACTTTGAGTAAAAAATATGAAAAAACTCATACAAAAACAGGTATGTAACTTAGCATTAAAATAATATACGATTAATGGAGGATAATATGCAGTTCGATAAATTCACAATCAAATCACAGCAGATAATTCAGGCAGCCCAATCAATTGCATTAAGGAAAAACCATCAGGCAATTGAGCCAATTCATATATTAAAGGCAATGGTTGATGATAAAGATGGACTTATACCCTCTATCATTAAAAAAGTTGAACAAATTAGAAGAGACAGCGGGATTAAAATAACTGACAGATTTGCCGATGAGTTAGTTAAAGCAATTGACAAAGCATTAGATAAATTGGTTCAAGTTACAGGTTCTGCTGGAGATGCCTATCTATCAAAGGATACAAAACGAGTTTTAGATAGAGCATCTATTGAAGCTCAAGATATGAAAGATCAATATGTGAGCCTTGAGCATATTATTCTTGCCATGATTCATGTTTCAGGAATTCATCAGGAGATACTAAAAAGCATCGGCAGTTCCATTGGTGCAAATGGTTTAACAAGAGATATGGTCTTAAATGCTCTTAAAGATATTAGAGGAAATCAAACCATCTCAGACCAAAATCCTGAAGAAAAATATCAAGCACTTGAAAAATTTGGCAGAAATCTAACTGACCTTGCCCGTGCTGGTAAATTAGACCCTGTTATTGGCAGAGATGAAGAGGTTAGAAGAATTGTTCAGGTGTTATCTCGAAGACGCAAAAATAATCCTGTGTTGATTGGCGAACCAGGGGTTGGTAAAACTGCGATTGTGGAAGGACTTGCCCAACGTATTGTTGCTGGAGATGTTTCAGAAAGCCTTAAAAATAGAAAAGTTATAGCTCTTGATATGGGTGCTTTAGTTGCTGGTGCAAAGTATAGAGGTGAATTTGAAGAGAGACTTAAAGCTGTTTTAAAAGAGGTTGAGGCTTCTCAAGGAGAGATCGTTCTTTTTATTGATGAGCTTCACACAGTGGTTGGAGCTGGGGCAGCCGAAGGATCAATGGACGCATCAAATATGCTAAAACCAGCTTTAGCTCGCGGAACTTTAAGATGTGTTGGAGCTACAACCTTAGATGAATATAGAAAATATATAGAAAAAGATGCAGCTCTTGAACGCCGCTTCCAACCAGTATTTGCAGCAGAGCCTTCAGTTGAAGCGACAATATCAATTTTAAGAGGGCTTAAGGAAAAATATGAAATCCATCACGGAGTAAGGATAAAAGATTCAGCTATTGTTGCTGCTGCAACCTTATCACATCGTTATATTGCTGACCGTTTTCTTCCCGATAAGGCTATTGATCTTATTGATGAGGCAGCGTCTCGCTTAAGAATTGAGATTGATAGTATGCCGCTTGTGATTGATGAAGTTCAAAGGCGGATGGTTCAAGCTGAAATTGAGCGTCAGGCATTGAAAAAAGAGAAAGACCCAGCTTCAATGGAGAGACTCCATAAATTGGAGAAAAAAATTGAAGAGATGAGTGCTGAAATTGAACCAATGAAACAGCATTGGGAGAGTGAAAAGAGGTTAATTCAAGAGATAACAACAATAAGAGAGAAGATTGATCAGGCACAAACTGAGGCAAAGATTGCAGAGCGTGAAGGTGATTTTGAAAAGGTCGCCCAAATTAAGTATGGCACTATTGGTGATTTGCAACGGGAGGAAGGCTTAAAAAAATCAGAGCTTGATAAACTTCAGCAAGATAAGAGAATGTTAAAAGAAGATGTTGAAGATTCTGATATTGCTGATGTTGTCTCATCATGGACAGGAATTCCAGTATCTCGAATGTTAAAAGGGGAGCAGGAAAAACTTGTTCAGATGGAGTCCCATATTCAAAAAAGGGTTATTGGGCAGAAAAAAGCAATTGATGCTGTTGCAAATGCTGTTAGAAGGGCAAGGTCAGGGTTACAGTCAGCAGATAGACCTATTGGAACATTTATGTTTATGGGGCCAACTGGAGTTGGAAAGACTGAACTTGCCAAAGCACTTGCTGAATTTATCTTTGACAGCGAACAGGCAATGGTTCGTATTGATATGTCTGAATATATGGAGAAACACTCTGTTGCAAGGCTTATTGGCGCCCCTCCGGGTTATGTTGGATATGAGGAAGGAGGAGCTTTGACAGAGGCAGTTAGACGCAGACCTTATGCAGTTCTTTTGTTTGATGAGATTGAGAAGGCTCACCCTGATGTGTTTAATATTTTGCTACAGGTACTCGATGACGGCAGAATGACAGATGGACACGGAAGAACAGTTGACTTTACCAATACCATTATTATTATGACCTCTAATGTTGGCAGCCAATTTATCCAAGATTCTGCTATTTTTATGAATAACGCTTCTAAACTTTCAAAACCATCTGATTCATCAGATATAAAAATTTTTAATAAAAGTATGAGTGAGGTACTAAAAGCCGCTTTCAAGCCTGAATTTTTAAACAGAATTGATGAAATAATAACTTTCCAAAACCTATCAAAAGAAGATATAAAGGCAATTGCTGATATTCAGATAAAGGCTTTAAATAAAAGGCTTGTTCAGAGAAAAATTGAAGTGAAGTTGAGTAATAGTGCAATGGAGTTTATTGCAGATAAAGGTTATGATCCAGCTTTTGGTGCAAGACCGCTTAAACGGGTAATTCAGCAATATATGGAAAATCCGCTTGCAATGGCACTTTTAAAAGGTGAATTTAAAGATGGTGATGTGATAAATTTTGAAACTGATACAGATAAAGTTGATGAAGCAAGTTTAAAAATGTTTTTAAAAACCAAATAAACAAAACAATAGAGGAGCTAATGGAAAAAAAAATTTCAGGATTATCGTCGTCGGCTGTTCTTGAAGCCAGAAAGAGCTATGGTTCAAATCAGTTGACAAAACAGGAAGTGGAGAGTTTTTGGGATAAGTATAAAGAAAATTTTAATGATCCAATTATAAAAATTCTTTTGGTAGCACTTGCTATTAATGTGGCTTTTGTTTTTATCGGCAAGGCTCACTGGTATGAATCGGTAGGAATTGCTGTTGCGGTTCTTCTTGCAACCCTTGTCGGCACATGGTCAGAACATAAAAACGAGGCAACCTTTCAGCAGCTGCAAGATGATGCTTCAAAAATTAAGTGCAAGGTTTTCAGAGATGGCAATGTAACTGAAATAGACATTGATGATATTGTTGTTGGAGATTTTGTTTTACTTCAATCAGGCGATAAAATCCCAGCGGACGGTATCATTTACAGCGGCGGTTTAAAGGTTGATCAGGCAACTTTAAATGGAGAGTCCGCAGAGGCAAAAAAAATAAAACCATCTATTGATTCTTCTTATTATAAAGGGGGGAAACTTATTATTGAAGGTTTTGACTCTGAATTTGATAAAGAGACTGACTTTCTTGATCAGCACAAACTCTTTCGAGGAACTGTAGTCTGTTCCGGTGAAGCTGTTATGGTTGCCAAAAGGGTCGGTGATACCTCTCAATACGGCAAACTTGCCCTTGAGATGCAGACAGAAGATAGAGAGAGTCCCTTAAAGGTTAAACTTAGTGATCTTGCCGATTCCATAAGTTTATTTGGATATATTGGTGGTGCTTTGATTGCAGTGGCATTTATCTTTAAGAAGATCGTTTTAGAAAACGGTTTTAATATGGCAAGAATAATGGAATATGTCGGAGTATGGCAGAATCCTGCAAATGACATTGTTAATGCTGTTATTCTTGCTGTAATAATTATTGTTGTTGCAGTTCCAGAAGGTTTGCCAATGATGATTGCAATGGTTTTATCTTTGAATATGAGAAAGATGCTCAACGACAACATTCTTGTTAGAAAACTTGTTGGAATTGAGACATCAGGAAGTTTGAATATCCTATTTTCCGATAAAACAGGCACAATAACCAAAGGACAGCTTGAAGTTATAACCTTTATAAGTGGCGAAAATAAGCCGTTTAATAAATTTGATGAGATTATGGCAGAACTTAAAGAGCTTCTTCATATCTCAATTATGCAAAATACTAATGCTCTTTTTTCTAATGAGGGCAAGGTAAAGAAGATTATCGGGGGTAATGCAACTGAAAGAGCATTGGTTGGATTTATCAATATGGGCGAAATCGTTAATTATCAAATGGACAAGGTTTTTTCGATTCCTTTTAGCAGCGATAAAAAATATTCTGCAACTCAAATTAAAAGAAAAGGCGAGCCGTCTTTACATCCCTCAATTATTAAGAATTCTGATACTGATAACTTAACCTTGATAAAAGGCGCTCCAGAAAAAATAATAGGAAAATGCACTAAATATTATGGTCATAATGGCGAGATAAAAGAGCTTACCAAGAGTGATATAGATAATCTTGAGCAGACAATGAACGACCTTGCAGCAAGAGCAATAAGAGTAATTGCACTTGCTACCTCAAATGAGCCTCTTGAGCAAGAAGATACTCTTGAAGGGACAAACTCTTTAAAAGAGATGACTCTTGTAGGAATTGTTGGGATACGAGATGAAGTTCGACCAGAAGCGGTATCTGCAATAAAAGAGGTTCAAGGTGCTGGAATTCAGGTTGTTATGATTACAGGTGATAGAAAAGAGACTGCAATTGCAATTGCAAAAGAGTCTGCTCTTATTCAAAGTGATTCTGATGTTATTTTGACATCTGAAGAGTTGCAAAAAATATCTGATGAAGAGCTTAAAAAAATTCTTCCCAAAATTAGAGTTATTGCAAGGGCACTGCCTACTGATAAGAGTCGTTTAGTAAAAGTTGCACAAGAGCTTAACCTTGTTGTTGGCATGACAGGAGACGGCGTAAATGATGCCCCTGCACTAAAAAAGTCTGATGTTGGTTTTGCAATGGGAAGCGGAACAGAGGTTGCCAAAGAGGCCGGCGATATTGTTATTCTTGATGACAATTTTATATCTATTGAAAAAGCGGTTCTTTATGGGCGGACTATTTTTAAGAGCATAAGAAAATTTATAATATTTCAGTTGTCAATTAATGTTAGTGCTGTTCTTATCTCTTTTATTGGTCCTCTTATCGGGCTTGTCCAGCCTCTTACAATTACGCAGATGCTTTGGGTTAATCTTGTTATGGATACACTTGCAGCATTGGCATTTGGCGGAGAGCCAGCATTAAGACGTTATATGCAGGAACTCCCAAAACGACGCGATGAAAAAATTGTTTCTCAAGATATGTGGAGTGCTATTTTGATGGGCGGTATATTTGTCTCTTCATTGAGTATATTTTTCCTAACATCGGGCTGGATAGCAGATTTTTTCAGATTTGGACCTGATGGAAAACATGACATGTATCTATATACTGGATTTTTCTCATTTTTCGTATTTATAAGCATATTGAATGGATTGAACGCAAGAACAGAGACCATGAATCTCTTTGAGCATATCACCCAGAATATGGGATTTATTAAAGTTATGTTATCTATTCTTGTGATACAGGTTATAATGACCTACATAGGAGGGGTTATACTTAGAACTCATGGACTTGTGTTTAAAGAGTGGCTTCTGATAATAGCTTTGGCACTCTTAATTATCCCTCTTGACCTTTTGAGGAAATTTATTATGCACTCCATGCTAAAAAAGAGTTAAATATTGCTGTCAAGTGGGTGACCAACGGTAATGGTTACCCACTTGAACATATTTGAACTCCTGCAAAACCCATTTGCTATCAAGTAAACTCAAGTGAGCAATTCAAGTTTTGCAGGCACTCTATTTTGTCCTATCGAACTACCACTTATACCCTCGTGATTGAGCAATGTTTATAAAATCTGCCATAATCTCTTCGGTCTCTTTTAGCAAAATATCCTCTTTCTCTTTTTCCTCTTTTTTATTTGGTATTTCAGTTACAACTTCTTCATCATCTACACCCTTTTTTCTTGGGTCTGCTTTATGAAGCTCATCAATAGATGAAAAAGGTTTTTCACCTTTAGCTATACGCAGACGGTTCTCAATTTCAAGTTCTATACGGTCTAAATTCTCTTTATCTTTTATCCTTTTAGAAGTGTTGAGAGATAAAGATTTTAGGTTAAATATATTTTTTGATAGCTCATATCTATCTTTGAGGTATCTAAAATCATGATTAGTCTCAATTCGCTTAAGATTTTTTTCTTTTAACTGCGAAAGTATCTGCTTAATATTTGTGTCAGGGTAAGGGATATACGATGCTTGTTCTGCTTTATCCCATGGAAGGGCACCATCAAGAGAGCTTTCTCCTGTTTCAGCACTATTATAAATAGATGGGAATTCAATATCAGGAACAACTCCACGATTTTGTGTGCTTTCACCAGATACTCTATAAAATTTTGCATTAGTGAATTTAAGTTGTCCATCATCAATTGGTTGAAGAGCCTGAACTGTACCTTTCCCAAATGTTTGAGCCCCTACAATTATTCCTCTGTTGTAATCTTTGATAGCTCCTGCAAATATCTCTGATGCAGAAGCACTCATACGGTTCACCATTACAATGAGCGGTCCGTTGTAAGCAATTGAAGGGTCAGTATCTTCTAATCTCGACATATATCCATTTCTTGAACGTATCTGGACAGTAGGTCCTGATTCTATGAAAAGTCCTGTCAGTTGATTAGCCTCCTGAAGGGCACCACCACCGTTATCTCTCAGATCAATAATCAACCCTTGAATCTTCTCTTTTTTAAGCTCTTCAATCAAAAAAAAGACATCTCGAGTAGTGCTTCTATAATCATCTATGCCCTCCTGCATACCTTTAAAATCAAGATAAAATGTTGGAATAGTAATAACCCCTATATTAAAAGTCGCTCCATTTCTTTTAAAAGGGACAACTTTTTTGTGGGCAGCCTGCTCTTCAAGTTTTACCTTATCTCTTTTTATACTGATGACTTTGAAATTTTGAGAGCCTTTCTGTCCAGCAGGTATTATTTTCAGTATAACAAAAGAATCCTTTGGTCCACGTATCATATTGACAACTTCATCAATACGCCACCCAACCGTATCTTGTATAGCACCTTTCAAACCTTGTCCCACTCCAGCTATCTTATCTCCCGGCATTAGAAGCCCAGATTTATCAGCAGGACCTGCTGGTATGAGACTAACAACTTTTGTATATTCATACTCGGTTTGCAATATAGCCCCTATCCCTTCAAGAGACAAACTCATTTGAATATCAAAATCTTCTGACATACGAGGAGGAAAAAATTGTGTGTGTGGATCAAAACTCATTGCAACAGCATTAATGTATGTTTTAAAAGCATCTTCAGAGTTTATCTGCATTAGTCTATTTAATCTATTTTTATAACGTTTTGTGAGAAGCTTTGTAATATCATCATCACTTTCCTCTTCAAGCTGAAGAGTTATTATTGCGTTTTTAAGTTCCTGCTCCCAAAGATGTGTCAACTCATTTTTATCAAAAGGCCAAGGAGCCTTTTTTCTCTCTAATGTTATCTCATCGTTTCCGTCTAACTTTAATTTCTTTTTCCAATTATCAATATTTTTTATAATGTAGTTGAGTTTTTCAAAAGATCGCTCAAGATATATGTTGAATAGGGCGTAACCAGGTGTAAGGTCGCCTTTTTTAAGCGTATTATCAAGCCAGTAGCGAATTTTCTCAAATTCATCTATCTCTTTTTTGGTAAAAAGATTTTTAGCAGGATCGAGAATATTAATATATTGATTCAATATTTTCGAGGATAGGTTGTCATTAAATCTTAGCCCAAGATAATGAGACCTCTCAAGTGCTGCTACAACACTTGCACATGTATCAGCATCGTCTTTTGTAAAGGTAACTTTTTTAAGTGTGTTATTAACGCCAAGTGCTTTTCTCTCAACTGAATAGGTAGGAGATTCTAATGCAGATGATAGCGTTGTTATGCTAAAAATAAAAGCAAACAAAAATGCATACAAAAGAGATGTGAAATTAGATAAATTAATCTTTTTTAATGTAGTCATCATAGTCCAACTCTGACAATTTCTATGGGTTGTTAAAAATATCTTTTATTAGTAAAAAAATTTATTTATGAAAAATCTTCTGGTGATTCAAGGCTTATACGTCCTATCTTCCCTGATCTTAGCTCTCTTATAAGTAGCTCCGAAGCCTTTTGAAGATCAATAAATCCACCTTTTTTAAGGCAGCCTCTATTTGCTCCGATTTTTTCCAGAATTATAACTCTCTCATCAATACGATCGTTAGTAGATGTACCTAAAAGATTTTCAAGGTTATATCGTTTTGTAAGATAAT
This sequence comes from Desulfamplus sp., assembly GCA_015231615.1. Taxonomy (GTDB): domain Bacteria; phylum Desulfobacterota; class Desulfobacteria; order Desulfobacterales; family Desulfobacteraceae; genus Desulfamplus. Next base: position 112,209 of record JADGBE010000002.1, read on the forward strand.
TAGGATATTTCTCAATCAAATATTTGAGTAGAAACATGGCAATATCATTATAATCAATTGCCACATCAGATATGGCACCGCTTACAGCAAGTCTATATGCTCTTTCCCGATTTTCTAACACTGGAGGCAAAACACCTGGTGTGTCATAAATATCAACCCTATTTTTAAGAGAAGTTCGCTGCTGATGCCTTGTAATTGCTGGGACATTTCCTGTTTTTGCAACCTTTTTCCCAGCAAGAGTATTCATAATTGTAGATTTACCTGAGTTTGGAATGCCAGCAACCATGATCCTTAATCTTCGGCTTTTTGATGAGGTAGGAGATGTTGATTTTTTACTTGGTGACTCTAAAAGCTCTGATATTGCAAAATCTAAAGCACGCCATGTATCAACACTATCTGTTCCATTAATGGCAATAGCCGCTGATTCACAACTCTTTTTATAATCACAACTCTCTGACCCATTAATGCCCCTAAAATAATCAAGCCATAAACGAGTAGTTACAGAATCTGCAAGGTCTTGTTTATTGAGAACTTTTATTCTTAAAACATTTTTGCATATTTGATCAAGAAGCGTATTAGAACTTGAAACAGGAGCTCTTGCGTCGAGTATCTCCATAACTACATCAACATCAGAGACAGCTTTTTTCAAAAAAATCTCTGTCTCCTGCATGTGCCCCGGGAACCATTGAATTGTCATAAAGTTACTTTATTGTTCATTTATAATTTTAAATATCTATAACTTAGATATAGGGATAATAATATCTTGATTTAGCGTCTTTTTAACTCTTAAACAATATAGCAAGAGATGAATAAAATTTCCTAATTAATAAGGTTTATAATAGTTATATTTAACATGGACTTAGTAAAGTATAAATAGCAAAGATTATTTTTTTGCGGTAATTCTTACAAAAGGCAAAGCTTCTGAAAAATTTTTTGTGAGTAGAGTTGTTTTCTTAAAATAAGACCAATGTGAATGGGGCATAACAAAAACTAATACCTAAATAAAAAGGCATCTCTAATTAAAAATCAGAGATGCCTTAAATTATAGTTCTATTTTTAGTGATGCTACTATATATATTTTATAATATAATCTTAGTTATACTTAATAACATCATAGAATATTTATTTAATGTTTATTATTGCACAGTAACATTTACTGCTGCAGGACCTTTTTGTCCCTGCTCAATATCAAATTTAACACGATCACCCTCGTTTAGTGATTTAAAACCTGTTGCATTTATTCCAGTGTGATGAACAAATACATCTGGTCCATTTTCTTGCTCAATAAAACCAAAACCTTTTGAATCATTAAACCATTTTACGATACCATCTGCCATGCTGACAATCTCCTTAAATTAAAAAATAGATAAATGTAGTTCCAAACTCAAGGTTCTTGCCACTTTCACAAATGGATCTTCCCTTTAGAACGAAACCTTACAATTCAAAGTCTGTTTAAGGTTAAATAAAGCCTTATAATAGCCAATAAATACCTTAACTTTGACTAACGGCAAAGAGCGTATTACTTAACAAATAATAAATCAAGTATTTTTTTGGCTCTATTGGAAAATATTACATTAATTATAAAATAATACCTACCCTTTTTCTTTTAACTGCTCTAATTTTGGAAATGTTTTCTCATAAATTTCTGTAGCCGGGCGATAATAAATCACCGGCTACATGTAATACAGTTTTAATCATTAATCAAATATAGAAGATTAATAATCAGAATATCTCAAAAGCCCGCTCTCCATGAACAGAGCTGTCAAGACCTGAAATCTCATCATCTTTATCAACTCTTATTCCTGAAGTAATGGCACGGGTAATATACACTACTATCAATGTTGCAACTCCACTGTAAGCTGCTGTGGCAACTATAGATACCAACTGAGTCCATATCTGACCGATATTACCATGGATTGCACCGCTAACACCCTCAGTAATGGAAGGATCTGCAAAAATACCAGTTGCAATTGCACCCCATATTCCGCACACCCCATGAACTCCAAAGGCATCAAGAGAGTCATCATAACCCATTTTACGTTTTAAAGTTGATACGCTGAAAAAACCAATAATACCAGCGACAAATCCAATAATAAGAGAAGAGCCAAGAGTTACAAATCCTGATGCAGGAGTTATTGCTACAAGTCCAGCCACAACACCGGATGCTATTCCAAGAAGGGTTGGTTTTTTAGTGTGATACCACTCAGCAGCCATCCATGAGATTCCACCAGCAGCAGCAGCACTATTAGTTGCAAGAAATGCTGATCCAGCAATTCCATCAGCAGCAAGCCTGCTTCCTGCATTAAATCCAAACCAACCAAACCATAAAAGACCTGCACCAAGAGCAGTTAGTGCGACACTTGATGGAAACATTGCTTCAGAGCCATATCCAACTCTTTTTCCAAGAACAAGAGCAAGGACAAGACCCGCAACACCAGCATTTATATGGACAACATTACCGCCAGCGTAATCCAATGCACCCATCTTAGCCATCCAACCACCGCCCCATACCCAATGTGCAACAGGGCAATAAACAACAGTTATCCAAAGGAAGGTAAATAGAATCCACGATGAGAATTTCATTCTATCAACTACAGAGCCAAGAACCAAAGCAACGGTTATACAGGCAAATGTCATTTGAAAAAGAACAAAAACTAAGGTAGGAATTGTGCCAGTGATACCAGATGGAGTTATTCCAGAGAGGAGAAAATGATCAAATCCTCCGATAAGCCCCCCCTTATCAGGACCAAAAGCTATGGTGTAACCCCAAACTACCCATACAACACTGCCTATACAGTATGCCATAAACGTCATAGCATAGGTGTTCAAAAGATTTTTATAACGAGACATTCCACCATAAAACAGGGCGAGTCCAGCAGGAGTCATTACCATTACTAATGCTGTTGCAACAAGTATCCACGCTGTATCTCCTGTGTTTATGGTTGGTGGTTCGCCTCCCGCAAACGCATTGCTCCCCAACAAAATTGATAGAGCCGATATTGATAGAGATTTCATTATAGTGTCAGGTCTGAATAATCTCCTTGAACTACCTATTGTTGTTTTTTTTAGGTTCGAGTTTTTAGTACAATCTGATTTTTCCATTTTTTCTGTCTCCCTCCAGTAGTAATTTATTGATTTAATTAATTTACTTTCTCTTAAATATTCTTTTCCAATCCGTTTAGTATGACTTTCTTATTTGTACGAGAATATTAGCAAGGAGAGTGCCAGAGGTAATATAAATGAGAGTTTAATCTCGATTAAACTCTCATTTATGCCTAATACTAACTTGGTATATGGTGTAAAAACTATGAATTACAGATAGTTATTATATTATTAATCTAAAATATTTTATTGTTAAAATAACTTACGGGAAAGATAGTTATTCAAAGAAAGGCGATAAAAAAGTATGATAGAAAATATATTAACTTCATTTTTGTAAGTTTTAGGTTCGCAAAATTCATTTTTGAAAGAATCTCTTTTAGATTACATTCAAAAATTTGATAAATTAGGGGGCTGTAAATCAAATTAGGAACAATTATCAAACCGATTCTTAACAAGTTCAAATTATTGATTTACAGCAAAATTGAGTGTTGTGAGTGTTTAGCCATTTATAAAGCTCTTCAATAATTTAATCTCCTCTATCCAACGAGTCTCATCTGGTGTTTCAAGAATTAACGGGATTCCATCAAAACGAGAATCTGCCATAATGCGTTTAAATAGATCAATGCCTAAACTCCCATCTCCTATATTTTCATGCCGATCAACTCGTGAGGCAAATGGTTTTTTAGAGTCGTTAAGGTGCATTCCTTTTAGGTATTTAAAGCCAATAACGGAGTCAAACTTATGCCATGTTTGATGAAAACCCTCTTCAGATTTAAGATCATATCCTGCTGAAAATGCGTGGCATGTATCTATACATACCCCAATTCTCGTTTTATCTTCAATTTGCTCAATTATCTCAGCTATTTGCTCAAAATTAAAACCTAAATTTGTCCCTTGTCCAGCGGTATTTTCAATCACAGGTATTGCACTTTGAGTTTTACTAATTACCCAATTTAAAGAGTCTGCAATTGTCTTTAGGCATTTTTTTTCAACTGTTTTATTAATACTGATGCTATCGGCCTGCAATTTTTTTTTATTACTATTCACACCCTCTTTGTTAAGAGAGCTTCCCGGATGGAAATTCAATGTGTTAAGACCAAGTTGCTCACATCTTATCATCTCATCAAGAAATGCTCTTCTTGATTTTTCAAGAGCATCTGATTGGGGGTGTCCAAGATTGATAAGATAGCTGTCATGGGCAAGAATTTGAGAATGTGTATAACCATATTTTTTGCAATTATCTTTAAATGATTCAATGGTTTGATTGCTTAATGGGGAGGATGTCCACTGTCTTTGATTTTTAGTAAAAAGTGCAAAAGCTGTTGCCCCAATATTGTAAGCATTTATAGGAGCATTTTGCACACCTCCTGCCGCACTGACATGGGAGCCAATATATTTCATATAGTTATTACTCCTTTTGGTAGTGCTATACGAGTAGTTATAAATTAAAATGCCAGATAAAATAGCTGATTGCACGAACATGGTCTACCATGCGGAACTACCACTCTATTTAACTGAATGAAGTTTAAAGTAGAACCCCTTAAGATTCATAAGCATATCATGGTTGCCAGACTCAATCACTTTGCCATCTTTAAGAACAATGATTTTATCCGCAGTCATTGCTGATCTTAATCGGTGGGCAATAGTTATTGATGTTCGGTTTTCTCTCAATTTTGCTGTGGCAATCCTTATTTTCTCTTCAGATTCTGTATCAACATAAGATGTAGCTTCATCAAATATTATTAAATCTGGCTGGTGAGCAAATGCTCTTGCAATTGATATTAATTGACGCTCACCACTTGAAAGAGAAGCACCTCCCTCAGAAATTAGCGTATTAACTCCATTTGAAAGATGGTCAACAATTGACTTTAAATATGATAGCTCAAGTATTTCATCTAATTGCTCATCTGTAAAGCTACGATCAGGTGGAGTTATATTCTCTCTTATTGTTCCTGAAAAAAGGTATGGGTCTTGGGTTACAATAGCCACTTTTGACCTTATAGCATAAGTAGAGTAGCTTTCAATCTTCTTACCATTAATCAAAATATCGCCACTTCCATGCTTGTAAAATCTAACAATCAGATTCATCAACGAGGTTTTGCCTGAACCTGTAGGACCAAGTATTGCAAGTGATTCACCTCTGTTTACCGTAAATGAGACCTTTTTAATTACTTCACTATCTGCTCTATTTGACCCAAGTTCGTATTTAAAAGAGACATTTTGAAATTCAAGGCTATCAATAGTTTCAAGATTGTCTGTGCCTCCCCTATTTTCCTCATCAGTATCTAAAATTTGGATAAGTCTTTCACCTGAAGCAAGTGCATTTTGGAGAATGTTGTGCTTTTCTGATAGGTCTCGGACTGGACGAAAAAACATCTTTGTGTATGAGATAAATGCCACAAGAGTTCCAAGCGTTAAATTATCAGACGCTACACGACCTCCTCCATAAAAAATCACAGCAGCAAGTGCGATTGAGCTTAATAGATCAATAATTGGCATGAAGATTCCAAATACCTTAATCTGATTCATTCCAGCTAAATAGTTTTCATGGTTGAGCCTCTTAAAATCTTGCATCACTTTTTTTTGCTGCGTAAATAGCTGTATAACCTTAATTCCACCAATACACTCTGAAAACATTGAGTTTATCTCTGCAATATTTGAACGAAGACGCCTGTATATTTCACGGGATTTTGAAGAAAAAGCCCATGTTGATAGCACAACAAAAGGTATAATGATAAACATTATCAAGGATAGCTTAATATCCATTCCAACAAGCACAAACAAAATAGATATAAGCAGAAACGCATCTTTAATCACAAATGTGATGATAGAGGTAAACAGCTCCTGCATATTTTGAACATCATTAGTTACGCGAGTTGAGAGTCTGCCTACTGTGTTTTTTGAGAAATATGAGACTGGCTGATTCTGAATACGAGAGAATATTTCAAGGCGTAAATCGTGCATCATCAATTGTCCAGCATATTCCATTACAAAGTTTTGAAAAAAATTTAGGACAAAAATAACAATCGAAAGAATAAAAAGAGTTAGCCCTGACATAGCAGCGTTAAATAGATACTGAGCTTTATCAGATTGAGTTGTACCTTTTGCCATTCCCGGAAGAATGTAATCATCAACAGCAATTCTTGTGATAAAAGGAACTGCAATATCAGCAATAGAGAGCATTATCATAAGTGCAATAGAGAGCAAAATTACCCTCTTATTTTGTTGAATAAGAGGGATAAACCGTTTTAATAATTTAAAATCTCTCTGTTTGTTAAGCTCTTCTTCAAGCTCTTGATACCCGCCAAGACCGCCTTTCATATATTTACCTCTGCTACAACCTATCTTATATTCTGTTCTATAATTTTTGGTATTGCCTTCCGTATTATTATTTTACATCATCCTCACTATCTTGCATCTGCCAAGCTCTTGTATAATACCCATTTTGTTCAATAAGCTCATTATGAGTTCCTTGCTCAATAATTTCTCCTTTATCAAGCACTATAATATGGTAAGCTTTTTTGAAAATTAAGAACCTGTGAGACGCAACAACAATAGTTTTTGGAGGAGAATAATTAATAAAAGATTCAATAACTTCTATAATATTTGATGCTGTTTCCATATCTACCTGACTTACAGGATCATCAAGAATTAAAATCGGAGATGATTTCAGCAATGCTCTGGCAAGGGCGATTCGCTGTTTCTGCCCACCTGAAAGCATCACACCTTTTTCTCCAATTATTGTATCAATACCTTTTGGAAGGGATTTAATTGTCCCTGTAAGCTGTGCCATCTCAAGAGCTTTTGCAATCTTTTCTGAATCCGCATCAGGATTACCAAACAGAAGATTATCTTTTATTGTGCCAGAAAAGAGAAAAGGCTCTTGTGGCATGAATGATATTGATTGCCTAAGAGTTTGAATTGGAATAGAGCCTATCTCCATACCATCAACTCTTATTGTGCTACTGTTATCTAAATTATAGATACGTGGAATAAGGCTCAATAGTGTGCTTTTTCCGCTTCCAGGAGGTCCTGCTATCCCAAGCATACTCCCCTGGTTTATTCTAAAACTTACATTACTTAGAACATTCAAATTGGTATTTTTAACATCTCTTTCAAGAACTCTTGAAATATTTTTAGAGGCATTTTGAGCCTCTGCCCCCTTTTCTTTTACAAAATTTTTTGTTGGATATGAAAAATAGACACTATCAAACTCAATATCTCCTTTAATTGATTGTGATGTATTGCTCAAAATAGCAAGTTGTGATTTATTCTTATAGCTTTCCAGATAATTATTTTGCCCTTCCCCAACCCTCCCCAAGGGGCGGGAGTAATTATCTCCTTCTCCATTGGGGAAAGAGTAATTATCCCCCTCTCTATTGGGGAGGGGAACGGGGGTGGGGCTAATAGGAGTTGCCAATTCTATCTCGCCTTTAATATCAAGTATGGCATTAATACGATTTATAGATGCGGCCCCTCTTTGAATCATGTTTGTAACCCAACCAATTGCCATAACTGGCCATGTTAGCAATCCAAGATAGCTGATAAAGGCTACAAAATCGCCAGGTGAAATTTGGTTTAATATAACCTTTCTGCCACCAACACCAAGAATAATGGCAAGACTTATTTGTGTTAAAAAAATAACTAACGGGAAGATAAAACCTCTTAACTTTATCAAATCCATATTTTTTTTAACAAACGCTTCAGATTCCCTTTTCATTACAGAGAGTTCAAACGCTTCACGGTTAAATGCCTTGATAATTCTGATTCCAGCAAACCGTTCCCTTGTCGATTCCATAAGGCGAGAAAATCCAGCCTGAACATCCATATAAGCCACAAAAAGTTTTTTGCTAAATATCTTTGTAAACAGGGCAATAAACGGCATAGGTAAGAGCGATAAAAGAGTAAGCTCTAGGTTAATATAAGCCATAAAAAAGATTGCTGTAGAGCCAAGCACAATAGTGTCAGTCAAACCAACAAGCCCCATACCAAGAGCCATACGGATATTGGTCATGTCATTAGTTGCGTGTGCCATTATATCTCCAGCACTATTTTTATCAAAAAAAGAGGTAGGAAGAGTCTGGATATGGTTAAAAAATTCTTCTCTTATACCCTCTTCAGCTCTTCTTGCTGCCCCCATTATTAAATAACGCCAAAAAAACCTAAACACGCTTATTAAAATCGCTGATGCCACAATGTAAAAAGCATATTTAAGCAACTCTCCTCCAACAGCTACTTGATCGATAGCTTTATCGTTGACTCCTACAGCTCCATAGGTTAGCGTGATAGAGTCAATTGCCCATTTTATGATTCTTGGAATAACAAGCTGAAGAATATCAACGATTAGGAGTGAAATAAATCCCGCAACAATATGAAATCGGCATTCAATGATATAGGGTTTTAATAACTTGTATTGTTTCAATTTTTTAACCTTGATTCTTTAACATTTTATAAGAGTGAATTTAAATTTAGATTAAACCAGATAAGATTTGATATCCATCTAAAATTGTTTTTTTGGAAAAAATAAAATTATAAATCCTCTCTTTATTAAAAATCTTGAAATATTCAACAAAAAAAAGGATAGTTGCGAAACTTATTTTCAATTTTAACCTAAGTCTATTGGGCTAAGAGTTGTGAAGAATCTATGCTAAGTGCCATCTTTATAAGGATTTGTATGAGTAAAAAAGATAAAAAAGCCGAAAAAAAAGCTGATAAGAGAAAAAAACATAATGATCAAGAGCAGAAACGGCTACTAAGTATGAGCGAAACCGAACTCATAAAAGAGGGAGATAGTTGCTTTGATGCTGGTGATATAAGAGATGCAATTAAATTATATCAAATAGCAATTAAACAGATGTCATCGAAATTACCTAACAGTGCCTCATCAAATACAGCTCAATCTACCAAATTTGCTATAAGCGAATTAAAATCAAAACTTTTTATTGCCTATATAACTCGTGCAAACGAGCTAAAAAATAAAAATATGCTATCTGAGGCAAAGGCAATGGAAAAACAGGCTATGGCATCTATCCCCAACCCTTCATGTTTAGATATTAGAGGTATGGCATTTTTCCTTAAACTATCTACTCCAGAAGATGCCTTTAAGTCATACAATGAGTTCTATATTAAAAAGAGTAAACAACCCTCTTTAGATTTAGCACTTTTAGAGAGGATACTTGCTGAGATACTAATTCAGCACAATTGTTGGGAAAAGGTTGGTATTCTTAGTGATGAACTTCTCATTAAAAAAGATGCTCCTGTAGTAAAATCAGCAGCATTGTTTATGGATTCGGGTGATTGGGATGCGGCTTTAGAGAGTATGAAATCTATCTCACGATCTTCCCCATTTGCACATATTAGGCTCTTTTGCAAAGCAATGAGTGCTTTTTACAAAGATAATGACAAAGAGATGTTAAAAGCAATCTCAATGATTCCAAAAGACTCTATGCTTATAAAAATTACCGATACATTAAAGTATGGCGTTAATGATAACAGACTAAATATAAAATCGAATTTAGCAATTAATAAATCCAGTTTAGCAATTAAAAAGTGTCTCTGGAGAGGACCGTTTGATATTTACGATAAGTTAGAAAATATCATAACTAACGCTAAAAAAGAGAATTATAACGACTATCTTCAAAAAAATATTGTTGAGTTTGCTACCCTATTGATGCCTGAACACACTGACTCTGTAATACAATTTATTCTTGAAACTTTGTATCAGCTTAACTCTGATAAGGAACATCAATTTTTAAAGATGGCAGAGAAACTTCTTAAGAAAAAGGGTAAACTTTTTAGACTTAAAAGAGATGCCATATTTACAGTAGAGCTATTTTTCTCAGGATTGGAATATTTCCAATATCTTGAAGATGAGTTTACGACTTTAGAAGAGCAAAAAATGGCAAAATCTATGCTGATCTACCATATAGCATCAACAATTTTTGCTGATAGAGCCTATGGTGTTGTTGCAAGAATTATAAAAAAAGAGCCACGATATGCTATGCTATTTGGGATAAAATCTAAAGACGGTGATGTAGCAACTCTTGAGATGATAGCATTTGGAGTTAATATTGATCCTGAAAATAGTTCTCTTTACGATCTTGCACTTAAAATTCCAGCATTAAGCAATGAATGTAAAAAAGTTATTGAGACTATTGCGATTGCTAAGTGTGAGGCATTTCCAGATGATCCAGAGCCTCTTTTGCAAATTGCATCGCTTTACCACGCCAAGAATGCCTACAGAAAAGCTGAATCAGCCCTACAAAAAGCGTTAGAACTTGCCCCGCATGACAGCAGAGTATTGGATTTGCATGTAATATCTTTGCTTATCTCTGCTGATAAAAGTGCTGCTAAAAAGAAGTTTAACTTAAGTCTTCAAGATGTTGATAAGGCAAAGAGATTTAATTCAAAGCAGTGTGCTATTTTAATTGCTGAAAAATCTATATTCTACAAAATTGCTGAAAATAGCCAAGCCAACCCAAGTGAGATTGAAGAGCAATTTAGCTTATTTTCTCTATCTGAAAAACTTAAGTGCTATGCCCTTCTTATGGCAGATATGGAGTATAAACTAAGGCTTGGAAAATTTGCGTCTTTACCTTCTTCATATAGAAAATCTAATAAAGTTAGTAAAAATAATGCATTAACCCCAAAGAGTTTAGCTACTGATCCTTATAGTGTAGTAGCGTTAATGTTGAAGGATAATCTAAAGAGATTAGACGAGTTGACCTCATGGGATATATTAAATCTTCTGCTGCCTTTACCTAAGGATTGGATTCACCTTTTTACTGCATTAGATTTATTTACCTATTTTGATCTCAACAGCAATAAGTTAATATTAAAACGACTTGAAGATAGAGACTTTCTAACACTTATTGAAAAAAATGATGATTATAGAGCGTTTAATCGTTTTATTGAGGAACTTAATAATAGAATTAAAGCCGCCAATAAAGGGAAAGTGGCTAAAAAGAAAAATAGTTCAAATAGGAGCTTAAATATTGAAAACAGTAAGTCAGACAATAAAACAATTGAAAACAGTAAGCCAGACAGTAAAACAATTGAAAATAGTAAGTTAGACAGTAAGATATTGGAATTTTACAAAGTTACTCTAAAAAACATCTTGCAGACGTATCGTATCTCAGATCGAGTTATTTATAATGAATACTCAGAATTAATAAGCAATCTTGATCCTGAAACAGAAAAAATATTAAAAGATGCTTCAATACGGCTCTCTAAAAAAACTACAGGGCGTTTCAAAGATGCACTTGAAACATTTAGGTTTGATATTCTATTACATCCACCCATGATGCCACATAATTTGTTTGATGATGAATATGATGACTACTATGATGACGATGACTCAGAGGACGATGATTTTGATCCATTTAGCAGTAAAGGAGGATTTAACCCATTTGCTCTACCTTCAGAGCTACCTAACGACTTTGATTTAAGTGAGATTCCTCCTTTTGTTCTTAAGATGGTTCAAAAAGATTTAAAAAAACTTCTTAATACTCCTGAGGGACGTGAAATAAAGGACTCTTTAGATGAAGCTATTGTTGAGCTTGAGGAGTTAGTTGATAAGCGTAATTTAAGAGGTAAGAGTGATAAAGAGTTAAATGAAACAAGAAAGAAACTTCTTAAAGAACGAGATTATAAAATGAAAATCATGATGATAAACGTATGTTATAAAGAAGAGGCTATGAAAAAATTTTCAAAAGAGGCAAAAATTCTTTTTATTATATGATGGTTATGGTTATTTCCAGCAATTCTAATTTTGGAAATTGTATAGAGAAAATTTAATCAAAGGGATTTAATATGTTAAAGTCATTTCTTACTCTTGATCTTCCGATAGATGCTTCGGATCAAGATATTAGAAAAAGGTATCTTGAGCTTGTTAAGAAATTTACACCTGAACAGTATCCTGTAGAGTTCCAGAAGATTACATCTGCTTATGAATCTGTGAAAAACCAAAGAAATAGGGTGAAATCAAGGTTATTTTCTGCTTTGCGTGATGTAGAGTTTGATAATACACTAAAAGAGCTTGCAGACTCTGTTAAATTTGAGAAGAGAAAGAGCGGACTAAGAGAGTTGCTAAAAGCAATTGAGGAATGAAAACATTGAATAACAATATGGCACAATTATACCAGTAGGGATATGCGTCTGTGTCTCTCTACTTGCATATAAATACTCAAAAGAACAAGTCTTTTCAAAACAAAATAAAATTAATTAAGGATAGGTAGATATGGACTTTAAATCAAGTGAGCTTATGGATAGAGCCTCTATGTTTATGAACAGATTTGTATTGTTCATTAAAAACATTGTGAAAAGCATTGCGTTATTTTTTAATGATAAGATATTTAAGCCAATAAAAAATTACTCTACAAAATTAATCACCTATATAAAAAATTTTATAACAGATAAAAATAATTTTAGATTGCCTAATTTTTTTAAAGAGGTAGGCATTTTTTCTAAAGATAAAAAGAGCTTAGCAGAGGAACAAAAACCTACTATAACTGAGGTGGAGTGGAAGATTAATGCTCTTGAAGATTTTAAATTATGGTTATCTGAGATACCTTCAGAACAGCCACCTGTTATGACAGCAACTCCTGATGCTTGTGATCTCTATACAATGTTATCTGAGTTTACAGCATTAAGACAAGAGATCAAAATGCAAAATAGAGAGCAAAATAGAACACTTAACGCCCTTAATAGTGTAAAAGGTGTTACAGATGAATATGGACAAATCTATACTCTCTTTAAAGAGAAGACCAATCAAATTGCCCAGCTTGAGCAAAATATTAGATTGAACAGTGAAAAAAAATCTGCTTCTTCTTTTTTTGACGTTCGTGATTCATTAGTTAGAGGTTATCGTGCAAGTGTTGAGATGGCAAATAGAAAAGGTCTTTTTCGCCGTCCGCCTAAAGATATACACACAATATGTGAAGGTTATGAGATGGCAATCAGCCGTTTTGATAAATCTCTATCTATTATGGATATTGAGCCAGTTCAGACAAATAATGTTTTATTTAATCCAGAAACTATGAAAGTTGTTGAGACAAGAGATATTGCAGGTTTAGATAATGGAATGGTTATTGAAACTGTATCTGGGGGATTTGTAAGAGGTAGAGAAGTATTGAGATTTGCTAAGGTTATTGTTGCTCAAAGTTCAAGCTCGTAAATTTTGAAGTGGCTATAATGTGAACTACAGCTCACCTAAAGGGTAGCTGCTTCAATAGTCTTTAATGGCGTAAAATCCCCTACCCTAAAGGGATAGGGGGTTTACGCTATTCTTATAAACATATTAATTTGTAATATATATTTAAGGAAAAATAATTAATGGAACCAGTAATTGGTATAGACCTTGGAACTACAAACTCAGAAGTGGCATTTATTATAAATGGAAAACCCGAAGTAATCAAAGAAAATGACGATGGAATTGTTCCATCATGTGTAAGTCTTGATACCTCAAATAACATTATTGTTGGTAGAATAGCAAAAAATCAAGCTATTCTTTATCCTCAAAATACAGTGCTTTCAATAAAAAGGCTAATGGGAACAAATGAGCAGATTGCCCTTAATGGACAATTTTACACTCCTCAAGAGATATCAGCTTTTATTCTTCGTGAACTTAAAGAGCGTGCCGAAAGGGCTATTGGTCAAAAAATATCAAAAGCAGTTATTACCACGCCAGCCTATTTTACTGATGCACAACGTCAGGCAACAAGAGAAGCTGGAGAGATTGCGGGGCTTACAGTTCTTAGAATCTTAAATGAACCAACAGCAGCAGCCCTTGTGTATGAAACTGGAGAGTCAGAATCTCAACGCATTATGGTCTATGACCTTGGTGGTGGAACATTCGACGTCTCTATTGTAAGAATTGAAGATGGAGTTGTAGAGGTTTTAGCATCAACTGGTGATAACCATCTTGGCGGAGATGATTTTGACCATGAGATTAAAGAGATATTGATCAACCATTTAAGAGAGCGATTTAGTGTTAACATCACAAATCAGCCATCAGCAATGGCAAGAGTTAAACAGGCTGCCGAACAAGCAAAAATAGAGCTATCGTCATCTCCATTTGCCATGATACAAGAGGATTTTATCGCAAAAAGAGATAGTGGTGCAGATGTCCATCTCTCCTTTGAGCTATCAAGAACAGAGTTTGAAATGGCGATTGATGATTATCTGCAAAAAACAATGGAGTCTGTAAATCAGGCTTTAAAAGATGCAGCAATGTTGCCGTCAGCTTTAGATAAAATTATTCTTGTAGGTGGCTCTACCCGAATTCCTGCCATCTCAGAGATGTTAGAAAAAAAATTTAACAAAGTGCCACATCAAGGAATTGATCCTGATCTTTGCGTTGCAATGGGGGCTGCAATACAAGCAGGTCGTGAGATGGGCATTGAATCTGACACGTTGCTTTTAGATATTACGCCATATACCTTTGGAACATCTGCATTTAGTGAGTTGAATGGTATGCCGTGCAGAACCGTTTTTGTTCCACTTATTAAGAGAAATTCAAAATTGCCTGCTATTAAAAGCGAAGCCTTTGGTACTATGTTTGATGGTCAAGAACAGGTAGAAATTCTTGTCTATCAGGGAGAAGAGCCTAATGCACTTGATAATGTGGAGATTGGAAAATTTAAGTTTAAATTGACACCTAACCTACCAGAACAGAGTGTAATCATTCTAAAATATGAACTTGATATAAACGGGATATTAAAGATTAAGGCTGTTGAGAAAGATAGTGGCAAAGAGATCAATGGAGTAATTCAAAATGCCTTTGCAACCATTGAGGAGGATAGGCTAAACTTATCGAGAAGTAAAATAGAGAAGGTTTGGTCATCAAGTTCAGATCAAGATGATTATCAATATGGTGATGGTTATGAAGATGATCTTGCTTTAAATAGTAGTGGTGGAAAAGACAAGTTTCAATCAGGTGATTCAAATTCTGGAAACATTGCAGCTCCTTCTGACCTTGAGATTCTTATGAACAATGCAAGAGAATCTATGGACAAAGCATCAGATGAAGATAAAAATGAGATTATAAATTTAATAGAAGATATACAAGATGCTTTAGCAGAAGGCGATATATCCAAAGCAAGGGAGATTGGACAAGAGCTTGAAGATATTATCTTTTATATTGAGTAATCAGTCGGCTTTAGCCGACTATAGTTATTGCTGATATTTAGAGATTTGACAACTTTCCAAAAGTTGTCAAATCTATTTTTATAATAACCATTTTAAGAGTAATCTAACAAGGATTGTTTATGACATTATGCCCTGTATGTAATGCACAGTTGGAAGATTTAAGAGAGTGCCATCGATGCAAAACTTATCTTGGACAAATTATGGATATAAAAACCCAATCAATGTATCATCAACAAAAAGCTATTGCTGCTTTTGAGCAAAGCCATTTCCATGAGATGTTTTTTCATGCCCGCCGTTCGCTTACCCTCTTTTACTCTCCTGAATCTGCAAGGCTTCTTGCCTCTGCGTCTATTCTTATCAACAAGTTTGATTTGGGATATATGTTATGGAACAGAGTAAAAACTCCTCAATTAAACAATCCTGAGTATAACTCTAAGGATATTAAAGAGAAAACTACCAATTTTAATTTTACCCCTTAGCAGCCATTATAGCCATTGCATTTACAACGCTTGCCGCAACATTTGACCCACCTTTTCTCCCTATGTTTGAAATATAAGGGTAATCAAGTTTTATAAGTGCCTCTTTAGACTCAGAAGCATTTACAAAACCAACTGGAAGTCCGATGATAAGGGCGGGTTTTATTACCCCATCTCTTAGAAGCTCAATAATACGAAGCAGTGCCGTTGGTGCGTTACCAACCACATAAATTCCGTTATTGATAATTTCGGTAGATTTATCAACAGCTGCAACTGCCCTTGTAATTCCATCTTTTTTTGCCTGTTCAGAGACATCTTTATCAGCAATAAAACACTTTACCTCTCCTCCAAACATACCTATTTCACCCTTTCTAATACCTACTTTGGCCATATTGGTGTCTGTAATTATAGTTGCCCCACGTTTTATAGCGTCTATCCCAGCAGATATTGCATCTTTGTGAAATCTTAGAGTATTTATATATTCAAAATCTGCTGATGTGTGGATAACTCTTTGAACAATTTTCCACTCTTGAACATTAAAACCATGCTCTTGAGCTTCACTATCTATAATGCTAAAACTTAAATTTTCTATCTCTTGAGGTGTCAATGTTAATTTCCCCTTAAATCAATTTTAAATTTGCCAATTCTTAACGGTTATTAATTTTAAAATTATCAATACTATTGCTACCCTATCTGTATGAAATTACCAATTATAAAATTTTTTTTGCGATTATATTAATTTCTATGTTATTACAAAGAGGATAATTTTTAATGTGTCCAACTAAAAATATCTATAATCAGAATTATGTATAGTTCATGGTGTAATTCAATACAATAACAAATAAAAAAACAGGAGAAAAACGCATTATGGGAGTAAAAATCATTGAGAAATGTGAGTCAGCCTATACTTATCCTCTGTTAATCAAAAACATCTTTAAAAATTCTCTGATTCGTTCGCCAAATCAAGAGATAATCTACAGAGATCAGATGACATACACCTATCGGGATTTTCACAAAAGGGTTGCAAAACTTGCAAATGCCCTTGAATCTCTTGGTGTAAAGCAGGGAGATACAGTAGCTGTTATGGATTTTGATAGCCACCGTTATCTTGAGTGCTATTTTGCAGTTCCCATGATGGGTGCAATTCTTCACACAGTTCATATAAGGCTATCACCTGAGCAGATTCTATACACTATTAATCATGCTGAAGATGATGTGATTTTGGTCAACTCTGAACTTTTACCTCTGCTTGAGCCTATCAAAGATAAGATAGAGACGGTTAAAAAGATAATTCTTATTAAAGAGACTGATAAAGAGCCACAAACTTCAATTGCATTTGATGGAGTTTATGAAGATATTTTAAAAGATGCTAATGACACCTATAACTTTCCAGATTTTGATGAAAATGCCAGGGCAACCACATTTTACACTTCAGGCACAACTGGAAATCCAAAAGGTGTATATTTTAGCCACAGACAGCTTGTTCTTCACACTTACGGACTTATGAGCGGGCTTTGTGCTATCCACTCTCAAGCTGTTGTGAACTCTTCTGATGTTTATATGCCGCTTACTCCAATGTTTCATGTTCATGCGTGGGGAATGCCCTATCTTTGCACTATGCTTGGAAATAAGCAGATTTATCCCGGAAGATATGAACCAGAGATGATCCTTAAACTTGTTGTTGGGCATAAGGTAACCTTTTCCCACTGCGTTCCAACTATTATTCACATGCTTGTAAACTCTCCTGTTATCAACAAGATAGATCTCTCAAACTGGAAAGTTGTAATTGGAGGTTCAGCTCTTCCACGCGGTCTTTGCAAAGCTGGTCTTAATGCAAAAATAAATCTTTACACAGCTTATGGAATGTCTGAAACATGCCCAGTTCTAACAGTTGCCCACTTGAAGCCTCACATGTATGATTGGGACGAAGAAAAACAAATTGATATTAGGTGTAAAACAGGTCTTCCAATTCCAATGGTTGACATTGAGATTGTTGACCCGCTGGGCAATCCTGTTCCGCATGATGGAGTCCATACTGGTGAAGTTGTGGCAAGAACTCCATGGCTTACACAAGGATATTTGCACAATCCAGAAAAGAGCGAAGAGCTTTGGTTTGATGGATGGCTTCACACAGGTGATGTTGGTTATATTGACGAAGAGGGGTATCTTAAAATCACAGACAGGCTAAAAGATGTTATTAAAACTGGTGGTGAGTGGATTTCATCTCTAACGCTTGAAGATATAATAAGCCAGCACCCTGCTGTTAGTGAAGCTGCCGCAATTGGTGTTCCTGATGATAAATGGGGAGAGCGTCCAATTGTGTTGGCAGTTTTAAAAGAGGCTTATAAAGGACAAGATTTGGAGCAAGATATTAAAACGATATTTGTAAATGAATTTGAAAAGGGCAATATCCCCAAATATGGCATTCCAGATAGAATAATCTTTGTGGATACAATCGCAAAAACAGGTGTTGGAAAATTAGACAAAAAGGTTCTAAGGATTCAATACTCTAAATGAATAGATGATTCATACTTTGTTTAACCCTACTTCCTATATTTCAACCCCTTATTGCAGAATCACTTTGAACAAAAGAGGGGCAAATGAATATACTAAAATCAGCTTTCCATTAAAGTATGGCATCTATTCTGAAATTGAGACCTCTGATGCCATACTTCAATTTAACTTAAACCATGAGATCGTAAGAGCAAAGGGCAAAGGTAGAGATTGGATTCAGCCCTCTGAATGGCTTAAGCGATCAATGGGAAATGATTGGATATATTACTCAACAGGCGGCTATACAGGAGTTTTTGAAGCTATTGGTGAGTATTATCTTCCAAACCTTCCATATCCAACAAATTCATTAATTGGCGGTAAGCCATTTAATGAATCCGCAATTAATAAGATAATTTCATCATGGCAGGAGATTATCTACAAATCATTAGATAGTATAAAAGCAGACTCTATAGAATTACTGGTAGATAAAGAAAAGTTTATAAATTTTCTTGAATCTGCGTTGGCAAATAATTGTGCAACTCTACAGAAAAAAGCAGATCATCTATTTGACACGTCAGGCGGAAGAATAACAGTTATGCCGCCTGATGCCCGCCATGTTGATTATGACATAATACCGTTAATTATATCTGATGGGTGTTTATATAAATGCAGATTCTGCCGTGTAAAGTCTGACAAACCTTTTGCAGTTAGAAGTGATAGAGAGATAAGCAGACAGATTGAAAAACTAAAAGATATATATGACAGAGACATTGTTAATTATAACTCCATTTTCCTTGGAGATCATGATGCTCTAAATTCAGATAAAGAGACCATAATATCTGCTGCAAAAGCAGCCTACAGCTCTTTTGAGTTTGAGAAATCTTATATAAAAGGCTGCAATCTCTTTATGTTTGGGAGCGTTGACTCTCTTATGAGTTGCGATTTTGAACTCTTCAAGGCTCTTAATAGTTTGCCATATAAAACATATATAAATGTTGGGCTTGAATCAGCGGATCAAGAGACTCTTGATTTGATAGGAAAGCCTCTTACTTCATTAAGGGTTGAAGAGGCTTTTATGGAGATTCAGAGATTAAATGAACTTTTGAATAATATTGAAATCACAGCAAATTTTATTATGGATGAGAATCTTCCAAAAGGTCATTATCCATCATTTTTAGGGCTTGTGCGGGAAAAAATCAATAAACCTAAGACAAAGGGTACTGTTTATCTCTCTCCTCTTCGTATCAACAAACCTTCTCGTGAAGTGCTTTTTGAATTTAATAGGCTTAAAATTTTAAGTCGAGTTCCTACTTTTCTGTATATAATTCAAAGACTTTAATAAAGACGTTCAATAAATTTATAAATTTCAATTATCGTTAACCTTTTGCCTATAACTCTTTATAATAACAGTATAATTAAAAGGTTTTAGTTATTGGCAAACAGATATCAACCTGAGTTCCCTTTCCTTCAACAGAATCAATATCAATATATCCCCCATGTTTTTTAATTATAGAGTATGCAATTGAAAGACCCAAACCAGTTCCTCTCTCTTTGCCCGGAAATTTTGTGGTAAAATATGGGTCAAATATCTTATCAATATTTGATGGAGCAATACCTTTGCCATTATCATAAATGCTTGTCATCACGTAGTTGCAATTTTTTGTTGAACTGTAGTGTCTTTTTAGATTTACCTTGATAGTACCACGAGAGTTCATAGCTTCGCTTGCGTTTGTGAAAATATTATAAAGGGCTATCTTAATCTGCTCTACATCAACATCAATAATAAAATTTGAGGTATTATCGTTATCTATCTCTTCACAATTTGAGTTATCATTCAAAATTGTGAGTTCAACTTTAGAACCAAATTGATTTTCATCTATAAACTTTCTAATAAGTTCTTTCATATCCACTATCTTTTTTACAGGTGTGTCGCCTTTAGCAAGAGCTAAAAGTTTACCAGATAGTGTCTTTGCCTGCATGATTCCATTTTCCGCTGCAACAAAATACTCATCTGACTCTGGATCAGAAGCGATAAGTTGGGCAAGGTTTATATTTCCAAGTATTGCTGCAAGTGTATTGTTAAGATCATGGGAGATTCCTCCAGCAAGAACTCCGATTGCCTGAAACCGTTTTGATTTTTCAACTTCGCGAGATAGCTTATAATAAGGCGTAATATCCATTGCTGTTTCAAGTCTTACAACGCGACCATCATGCCAATAAATTGCCTGATCCTTGATACTAAACCATCTTTTAACTAATGGATTATAGAACTCCCAAGTATATGGATTCAGAGGTTTGCCATTTACATCAACAAGTTTTGGATTGGTGCAAAAAGAACACGGACCGTCATTCGTTTTTTGCAGTAACTCCCAACATTTTTTTCCCTTGCTAATATTATTTTTCTTTTCATTCTCATCGATGTAATCCCCAAAAAGCTCTTTAAATGTTGAGTTGGCGTAGATAAGTTCGTAAGTATCCATATCTGAAACATATATAACTGCATCCATATTCTCAAATATTGTCTCAAATCGAGCATTTGCCAACTTTAGCCGCCCCTCCCAATGATAATTTTCTCTAATAAGTCGCTCTTTTTCAAAAGCCTGACGAACTGAACCAAAAAACATCTCAAAGTCAGATATTGGTTTTTGAAAATAGGCAAAGGCACCGTTATTTGCCATTGCTTCAGCAACATTTTTAACGCTTGCATAACCTGTAAGAATTATAATTTGAACGTAAGAGTTTATTTTTCTCAATCTGTGAAGAAGCTCAAGACCACTCATTCCCGACATCTTCATATCAGTAATAACAACAGATGGATGAAATTCTGAAAATACTTTAAGAGCCTCTTTTCCAGAACTAACAGGCTTTACATCAAAACCCTCATCTTTTAATAAGTCCGATAGAGAGATTAAAACATCAGGATCATCATCAACAATGAGAATTTTATTTTCCATAATACCGCTACAGTTGCCTCCTTTTTTAAATAGTTTGGGACTCTAAACATTCTATCTAATAAGTGTCAAGCCATTTTAAATCGTTATCCCGTTCTCATTAATAAATTGAGTTTTTCATTATAATAGAAAGCTAAATTTACTCCCGTTTTAAGTATATCTTTAGTTCGCGAACCATAGAGACCTATAATATTGATGGTTTCTTATGGCAGGCATAAAACTTGATTTTATAATGCAGCCATGATACCTGAATTTACTATGAAAATGTGAAAAAACATTGGACAAAAAGCTATCAGAATATGAAAAATTACCAAAGAGATAATATCAAAAAAATCAAACCTGTATCAGTTCATGGCGGACATAGTGGGCAGTTTTGCAACCATGCCCAAAACACCCTTGAAGAGATCATTTTGCAATATATTGAATCTGGATTTGAGTGGATAGGAATTACAGAGCATATCTATCCTATTTCGAATGAGTTACGATACCCTGACGAAGCTGTTGCTGGTATTGATGTCTCTTTTCTTGCCAAAAGATTTACGGAATACATGAAAACATGCAGAAAGCTTCAAGAAAAATATCAAGACAGTATCACTATATTTACTGCTTTTGAAACAGAAACTTATAGCGAGTACAAGAAGTTTATCCCATCTTTGATACAGCAATTCAGACCTGATTATGTAGTTGGTTCTGTTCACCATTTGCCCGTTCACAATCTGCCTGTTAATAGAAAATCCATTCATAATGAACATAATAACTGCGTTGATGTCTGTATTGATTACTCAAAAGAGTATTACGATGTTGCAGCAGATGCACTTGGTGGAGTTGAAAATCTATACTGTAGATACTTTGATGTTCAATATGAGATGATTGAGGCTATTGAGCCTTCTGTTGTTGGTCATTTCGATCTTATAAGAATTTTTGATGAAGATTATCTTGAAAGAATTAAAAATCCTCTTATTTGGCAACGCATTACAAGAAATCTTGAATTGATAAAAAAGAAAAATCTTATTATGGATTTTAACTTAAGGGCATTGATGAAAGGTGCTAAAGAGCCATATATATCTGCCCCAATTCTTGCAGAGGCAAAAAAAATGAACATTAGTGTTGTTATTGGTGATGACTCCCATGGAGTAAAAGATATTGGTGTTAATATTGAGAAAGGAATAGATATTTTAAGAATGGCGGGTTTTAATACTGATTGGCAGATACCAAAAGTTTTAATAGCTTTAACATACAGAAAAAGAGAGTTTAAATGATCCAGAAACTATTGGAGATGGCATTTTTAGAAGATTTGGGCGACATTGGAGATATTACAAGTGATGCCATATTCACAGATAACAAACTTGATAATTACTATCTTGTAGCAAAACAGGACGGTGTTCTTTGTGGTGCGGATATTTTTGCTTGTGCGTTTCATTATATTGATAAAGAGTGTAAAGTTGAATTTAGCCTTTCAAATAAAGAGAAATCCTTTTTAGATGGCGATCTTTTAAAATGCGGTCAACAAATTGCTAAAGTTCAAGGCTCAATTAACACTATTCTTAAAGCTGAAAGGGTAGCTATAAACTTTATATCTCATTTAAGCGGCATTGCTACAGAGGTTAGAAAATGGGTAGATTTACTCTCACTAATTCCAAATAATAATACAAAAATCTTAGATACTCGTAAAACTCTTCCCGGGTGGCGACAACTTCAAAAATACGCTGTCAAATGTGGTGGTGGCACTAATCACAGAATGGGGCTTTATGATATGGTTATGATAAAAGATAACCATATAGACAGCATTGGAAGCATAACAAAAGCAGTTGAGATTATACGTTCTAAATGGGGAGAGCGTTTTAAAATTGAGGTTGAAACAAGAACATTAAAAGAGGTTCAAGAGGCTCTTACTAACAATGTAGATATTATAATGGTTGACAACATGGATATTGATACAATGAAAGAGGCTGTGAAATTGATCAATATCAAAACAGGCGGCAAAATAAAAACCGAAGCATCTGGCAATATGAATCTTGAAAGGGTAAAAGCGGTTGCTGAAACTGGAGTTGACTATATCTCTGTTGGTTCATTAACGCACAGTGTAATTGCATTTGATTTCTCTTTGCGTAAGATTTTGGTGTAAATATTTATCAATTTTTTTCTAAGATTTGACAACTTTTTAAAAGTTGTCAAATCTTAACAATTTAAAATCTCAACATCATAGGGGCAAAAAAATAATATATGTCAGATAATAAAGCAAACCATCTATTAAAAGAGGTAATGGAGATAAAGCAAGAGCTTGGCAAATCAGTTGTAATACCAGCTCACCATTATGAGATGGACGATATTGTCAAAATGGCAGATTTTCTTGGAGATTCTTATAAATTAGCTGTTGATTGTGCTGCAACTGAAGCTGAATATATAGTGTTTTGCGGAGTGATGTTCATGGCAGAAGGGGCATCACTTCTTGCAAAACCACATCAAAAAGTTCTAATTCCAGACAAAAGTGCTGGCTGTCCAATGGCTGAGATGATTGATGCTATTCAAGCTGAAAAAGTCTATTCCAAGCTATCTAATTTGTGCGATCGTGAAATAATCCCAATAGTTTATATGAACTCTTATGCTGATATGAAGGCTTTTTGTGGTAAGAGAGGTGGAACTGTCTGCACAAGTTCAAATGCAGCTAAAATTGTTAAATATTTTTTAGATCAGGGAAAATCAGTTTTTTTTGCCCCTGATTATAATTTAGGAATCAATACCGCCAATCAGCTAAATATCAATAAAGACGAAATAGTTACAGTAGATAAAAAACTCTCTTTTGATAATGATAGTTTTTCTAATTCATCGGATTGCAAAAATGCTAAAATGTTTGTATGGGATGGCTTCTGCCATGTTCACAAAGTATTTACTGTAGATGATATTAATTCGTTCAGACAAACTTACAGTCAAAGTCGAGACGGTGCAAATTCAATAAGCGTAGGCGAAAAAAATATTAATGTAATAGTTCACCCTGAATGTAGTGAGGAAGTTGTAAATGCTTCTGATTATTCAGGCTCTACATCTATGATATGGAAAACTGTTAAGGCTGGCAAAGAAGGCTCTGTTTGGGCAGTTGGCACAGAGTTAAGGTTTGTGGAGAGAATGGCTAATGAATTTAAAGATAAAACAGTTGTACCTCTTCGTAAATCTGTTTGCCATAATATGAGCAAAATTACGCTTGCAAAACTTAGAGATACTTTGAAATCTATTCTTGATATTAAATCAGGCAGAATAAAAGACGGAATACAATTAGATGAAATCAAAGTTGCAGAAGAGTATAAAGAAAATGCAAAAAAAGCGTTAGAGTTAATGATTGATATTGTTGAATCAGGAAAATAGGGCTGTAAACACTAAACTGTTAAATGCTGTTAAAAGATTTGACAACTTTTAATAAAGTTGTCAAATCTCAAAAGATATAAGGCAAATAAATGAGACACTTTTATGATGTTGTGGTTGTTGGAACAGGCATTGCGGGGCTTTCGGCTGCAATTATGTTAAAAGAGCATGGTTTTAATACTGTTGCAATCACTAAAGAAGATGCTGCGAATAAAACCGCAACATATTTTGCACAAGGTGGTATTATTGCATGGGAAGAGGCAGACACCCCAGAGCTTCTTAAATCTGACATTTTAAGAGCTGGCTGTGGTTATAATAATCTTGAAGCTGTAAAACTTCTTGCAAACAAAGGACCTGAATTGGTTTTTGATTTTCTTATCAATAAAATTGGGATTGAGTTTACAAGAACATTAGCAGGAGAACTTGATTACACTGAGGAAGCTGCCCACTCAAGAAGACGCATTCTCCACTATTCAGATCACACTGGCGACACCATACAAAAAGCTCTAATTGATTATGCAAATAAGATTAATCTTCCGATTTTAAGAGGATTTACCACAATTGACCTTATAACAAATAATCATCAATCAAGAGATACTCAAGAACTTTATAAACCATGTGAAGTTATGGGGCTTTATGCTCTTAATAATGAAGAGAAAAGGGTAGAAACATTTTTCGCTAATAGAGTTATATTGGCAACTGGCGGACTTGGAGAGCTTTATCAACACACCACAAATCCAGCATCTGCAACAGGTGATGGAATGAGCATGGCATACAGAGCAGGGGCAGATATTATAAATGCTCAGTTTGTTCAGTTTCACCCTACATCTCTTTATCATCGTGATATTAAACGATTTCTTATTTCAGAGTCACTCAGAGGTGAGGGGGCAAGATTGATGAATCATAAAGGTGAATATTTCATGGAATCTTATTCAGAGCTTGGCGATCTTGCCCCTCGTGATGTTGTAGCACGCGGTATCTACGAAGAGATGGGAAAGACAGGCACAGAATTTATGAAATTAAATCTTGCATCCCATTATAAAGGTGAATCTCCAATTCCAGTTAGATTTTCCAAAGTTTACAGCACCTGCCTTAAAGGTGGAATTGATATAACTAAAGAGCCAATTCCAGTTGTGCCAGCAGCCCACTATTTTTGCGGTGGAATAAAAGTTGATCTGTTTGGGCAATCTACTTTGCCAAATCTTTATTCAATTGGCGAGACAAGCTGCACAGGCCTGCATGGTGCAAATCGTTTAGCCTCAACTTCATTGCTTGAGGGGCTTATGTGGGCAAAACAGTCGGCTGATCATATAAATTCAAATTTTAGTGAAATATCTAAGAAAAGGTTTGACAATGTTCCAGATTGGGAGTCGCCTAACTACTCAGAGGAGTTTGATCCACTTCTTTTTCATCAAGATTGGAAACTAATTAAACTTACTATGTGGAACTATGCTGGTATTGTCCGCAATCTCAAAGGCTTAGAGCGTGCCAACGCTGATCTTAACTATCACGCACACAGAATTTTTCAATTTTACAGAACAGCCAAACTAAATCGCCAAATCATTGAACTTAGAAACGGTGTAGTAAATGCCTCAATTATAGTAAATGCGGCAATGAGACATAAAAGATCAATAGGTTGTCATTATGTTACGTCTTAAAGTATCCATAAATAAAATTTATGAGGATTCAAAATGAATACCGTAAAACTCTTGGTACTGGGCTCACACCATAGATTATCTGTAACTACTCAGGCATCTAACGTATTGAAATAACAGGATAAAAATTTTATAGTTTTTATCAAGATAATTTTGTATTCATATAACATATTGAAATTATTGACTGACATAAAATTTACTTGAGTTAATCCTGTTCAGCCTAAAATCAATATTGCTTAATATTTACAATATGTTAAGTCAATTTATATATGCCTGAGTAGTTACGATTATCTCTTTTAATAATAAAAATTTTGTGTTTTAATTCTTACTCTCGATGTTCAAGTTTTTAGTTATTGACTTTTGGGTAAGGACTCAACAAGAACAATATTTGTGTGAAAGAGCAGGTGTGGACTCCAATCTACCCATTAATCTTCCACCATATGTTTTCGAGATGGCATCAGGCGGAAAACATCTTTTATCATTCGTCCCATTTCTTTGAGCTTTTCACCTGGATCTTGTTCCTGCAGCAAAGATTTAATACATTCCATCAAAACTTCCATTTGGCCATGCGTTGTAGGCTACCTACGGTATACACAGGTTGTTTGTTTTCTATGCAGGCCTTTTGCTCAGGGTGAAGGAGGAGACAATGGTCTATCAATAGACCAGAATCAGGCTTCGGCTTGATCCCTCTTCGTCAAATTGTTTGGCCTCTTGCCCCCATCCTTCATAAAGCTTCCAGTCTTCAAAAAAAACCTCTACAAGCCATCTCAA
>JADGBE010000030.1:0-35066 GCA_015231615.1 Desulfamplus sp.
CCATCGGCGTATTGCTCGTCTCTGAAAAACAGTTACTGCAATCCTTGCAAATATATAGGTATCTTGCACCATTGTGAATTGTCTGATATTGTTTCAATATCGATGTTGTGGGGGAACCACACTTGGGGCATTTAATCTCTGATATTTTTTCCATAATTACAAATTAAAACACAAAATTTTTATTATTAAAAGAGATAATCTATGGTGTGAGCCCAGTGCCAATGGCAATAATGGATTCTGAATTTTCACCTGATATTTCTGAGATTACCTTACGCTATTAATTCTTTTAGGAATGGGAATTTAATAACTTCCAAAACTAATTATATGCGTATTGACGCTGTAGAGCAATTTGTTTTATGTTAAAAGAATGGGCAGTGGGCTTAAACTCGATGATCAAGTTTTTAAAGTTAGCTCAATTTTGACTTTGATGGTATAGTGGCTGAAAAAAGAAAAAACTAATCAACCCTAAGAGAGCCCATTAATCAAGTGTCAGTTTGCCGGTTGAATCAGTAAAAATGAGTTTGTTATCAGGAGTCAAGATTGCGAAATAGATGTCAACAGGTTCGCAGTACGCTGGAAAATTTAGCGTAAAAGTGTTGTTGTTAAAAACAATCGGGGCGTTTGAAATGTTATCTGTAAAATCACCTACAGAAATTGACTGTGGTAAGTTTTTGCAGTCAGAGACAGCCTTATTTTGCTGCCCGTTTGTAATCTGCGTGTTTAGAGTAAAATAGACCAGTAAAGTCAGGCATATTGCGATGATTGGGATAGTTCTTCTTTTACTTTGTGACATTTTGCGGGTTCTCCTTTTTTTAGTTTGCTATTGTTTATTGGATTCTCTCAACTTCTGCCAAAGAGATGTTTAGCATCTCTGCAATTTCCCCATTTGAATATCCTGCTTTTCTCAAAGATAACACAGATAGTAGCTGGAGTTCCTCATTTTTTTGTAAAGCTGCTTCTTTGGCTTTTCTCTCTTCTTCTTTGGCTTTTCTCTCTTCTTCTTTGGCTTTCCGCTCTTCTTCTTTGGCTTTTCTCTCTTCTTCTTTGGCTTTTCTCTCTTCTTCTTTGGCTTTCCGCTCTTCTTCTCTTGCTTTTCGTTCTTCCTCGCTTATTCTTACAGCCATCTCTTTAGCCTTTCGTTCTTCCTCTTTAGCCTTTCGTTCTTCCTCTTTAGCCTTTCGTTCCTGTCCAAGCTCCCGTAATGCTATCTTATATTGCTGTTTTAACTTTTCTTTTCGAGCCTCTTCGCCTCTTTGAACTCTTATAAATTCCTCATGGAGGCGATACTGTTCTCTTAATCTCTCATCTTTTGTAAAGGTTTGCAGCATGTTAAATACCTCCTCTATTCCTCTGTTTTGGTTAAAAACCGATGGCAGCGGTTTAGCGTTATCTTGAATAGTTCCAATAAAATAGCTCCACTGCTCAAGCTCTTTGCTAAAAGATATTATAGTTTTATCACCCTGTTCAACAGCATCTTTTCCAACTTTTTTGTTGAGTTTAGCTTTCTCAAAACATTTCAAAAATTTATTTAACTCAACATAGTAAAGATTCCAATGATTTATCAGCGGTTTATGTGTTCTAATATTAAGCATTCTATAGTGGTTAAACCAGAAATCAGCTTCATCTTTTTCTTCAAAAATAGAGTCAACTAAAAGGTGGATGCCGTAACAGGCTCGAAGTTCATCGTAATTATGCTCACCGCCCTTTTTCAACTGATCCCGATACATTCCAGCAAGATAATACTTTGAACGCTCTTTATAGTCAGAAGTGCGAATAACCTGAATCTCTAAATCAATCCACTCTTGGCTGTTAATATCTTTTGCCCTTATGTCAAGTATGCCCTGTTTTTCATTTGTAAATGGCTCTGAACTGTCATAAGGGTTAAGAATCTCAACCTCTGAAAATGTAGGTTTGATATTTTCAGCATAATCAGACCCATCAAGGTCATAAGAAACCACAGCATTTAGAAAACAGATTAACGGGTAAGTCTGCTCTTGTCTGCCGAATATCCATTTAAACACAATATCGTTGTATAGTTTGATTTCCATATCCTGCTTTATCCTTACTATCTTGCCCTCAAATAATCTGCCTCAAAACAAAGGGGAGAATCCCACCATTTCTGTAATAAGCCAAATCAACTTGGTTATCCAAACGAGAAATAACATCAAACTCCAACATATCACCATTATCCTTTTTAGCTTTAACCTTTAAAATACAGCCCGGCTCCATACTCTCAATGCCTGAAATGGTAAATATCTCTTTGCCCGTTAATCCTAAAGATTCATAGCTTTGGTTATTTGCAAAAATTAATGGCAGAACCCCCATTCCAACAAGGTTGCTTCTGTGAATTCTCTCAAAAGATTGTGCAATAACCGCTTTTATACCAAGCAGATTTGTCCCTTTAGCAGCCCAATCTCTTGAAGAGCCTGTGCCATACTCTTTGCCACCAAGAACAATCAAAGGAACTAACTCTTTAGCGTATTCCATAGCAGCATCAAATACAAAAGCAACTCTATTTTCTGGCATTTTAAGAGTAAAACTACCTGAATTAGGGTAATTAGCTAAATTAGATTGATTACCTGCTTTTTCAAATATCCTATTTTTTATACGAATATTTCCAAAAGTTCCTCTCATCATAACCTCATGGTTTCCACGTCTTGATCCGTAGGAGTTAAAATCATCTGGCTTAATACCGTGAGATTGAAGATAGAGACCAGCAGGATAATCTTTTCTTATAGTTCCAGCAGGAGATATATGGTCTGTAGTTATTGAATCACCAAGCATAAGAAGAGGTCTTGCATTTTCAATATCTTTGGGTAGTGTTGGCTCTTTTTTAAATCCCTCAAAAAATGGAGGTCTTCTGATATAGAGTGAATCTTTCTCCCATTGAAAAGTTTTGCTTTCAGCAACATCAAGCTCTTGCCAGAGTTTATCGCCTTTAAATATTGTAGAGTATTGGTCAATAAAATATTTTTCTTTAACATGCTCTGAAACAATTTTTTGGATTTCACTTTCAGTTGGAAAAATATCTTTCATAAACACTGGTTTTTGAGTTGTATTGATTGAAGAGTCTTTAGAGTCGTGGGCAGTTATGTTTGAGTAGCCAATTGGCTCTTTATCAAAGTCAATATCAACTCTGCCAGCCAAAGCGTAGATAACCACAAGAATTGGAGACATAAGATAGTTTGCCTTTGTGCTTTGGTGAACCCTTGCCTCAAAGTTCCTGTTTCCTGAAAGGACAGAGGCAACTTTTAGATCATTGGCTTTAATTGCCTCTTCAACACCAGAACATAGAGGACCACTGTTGCCAATACAGGTCATGCAGCCAAAACCAGCTACATGAAAGCCAAGTTTTTCAAGATATGGCATAAGCCCTGATGATTTTAGATAATCAAGAACAACTTTTGAACCGGGAGAAAGTGAGGTTTTAACAAAAGATGGAACTTGAAGACCAAGCTCTACAGCCTTTTTTGCAACAAGACCAGCACCTACCATTACACTTGGATTTGATGTGTTTGTGCAAGATGTGATTGCAGCAATTACAACACTTCCATTTGTGATGGTTGTTTGCTTATCATTAACTGGATTGTTCCCTGATTTAAACTCTTTAACAAAAGAGTCTTTAACATCTGTAAGATAAATTCTATCTTGCGGTCTATAAGGTCCAGCAACTGACGGTCTAACTTCAGAGAGATCAACATCAACTGTTCTTGTAAATTCAATAGTTTCATCTCCTCTACAAAATAGAGAACACTCCTTAGAGTAATTTTCAACGAATTTAGTTAAATGACCTCTGCCTGTCATAGCAAGATAGTTTATTGTATTCTCATCTACGGGGAAAAAGCCCATAGTTGCACCATATTCAGGAGACATATTTGCTATTGTTGCTCTATCCGTTAATGAAAGAGCCTTCATGCCTTGTCCTGTAAACTCAACAAATTTCTCAACAACTTTCTCTTTTCGTAAAATATGGGTTATGTGAAGAACAATGTCAGTTGCTGTAACACCAGAAGCTGGTTTGCCTATAAGATTTACACCAATAACATCAGGAAGGGTCATAAAATATGGCTGACCTAACATCACAGCCTCAGCTTCAATACCACCAACACCCCAACCAAGAACTCCAAGCCCGTTAATCATTGTTGTATGAGAATCTGTTCCAACAAGGGTATCTGGAAAGGCAATTGTTGATCCATCACGATTTAGAGTGTTTACAACTTGAGCTAAATATTCAAGGTTTACCTGATGACAGATACCAGAACCAGGGGGAACTACTCTAAAGTTATCAAAACTTTTTTGTGCCCACTTGAGTAGCTTATAACGCTCAATGTTTCTTTTATACTCCAAATCAACATTAAGTTCTGCGGCAAGCTCTGTTCCATGAAAATCAACCTGAACAGAATGATCAACCACAAGATCAACAGGCACAAGAGGGTTTATCCTTTCAGGGTCTCCACCTGTTTCCATTACAGCATCACGCATAGAAGCAAGATCAACAACTGCTGGAACACCTGTAAAATCTTGCATCAGTACTCTTGCAGGGTGAAATGGAATCATAACAGGCTCATCAATTGGATGGCGTCCCCAATTCAAGACATTTATAACATCTTGTTCTTTTACAATATCACCGTCTAAATTCCGTAAGAGGTTTTCAAGCAATATTCTTATTGAAAAAGGCAATCTTTGAATATCTGCAACCCCTTTTTGTTCAAGAGTCGAGATATTACAAATCGTGTATGATTTATCGCCAACATGGAGTATTTTTTTACATTCTGGCAGGCTCATTATATTTTGCTCCTTTGCATTTAATTTGGATAGGATAAAGAAGAAATCCCCTTTCCGTTGATTTATGGAGAGGGGACTTCTAAGGTAGCAGAAGATTTAGAAACTTTTATAGTATTCCAGATAAATAAATTGGCAATTCTTGTTGCCCCACCCCGGCCCCTCCCCAATGGAGAGGGGAAAATAATAACGCCCTCCACTTGGGGAGGGCGGGGAGGGGCAAAATAAAGAAGAATCAACCAACTATTTCCATCATGCTGAAAAAATAGGCAATTTCAAATGCTGCTGTCTCTGGTGCATCAGAACCATGAACCACATTTTTCTCAATATCAGTTGCATAGTCTCTTCTGATTGTACCCTCTTCGGCATTTTTAAAATTAGTTGCACCCATAAGTTTGCGATTTTTTGCAATAACATCTTCGCCCTCAAGAACCATAGCTACAATTGGTCCTGAAGTCATAAACTCGGTCAAACTTTTAAAAAAAGGTCTCTCTTTATGAACCGCATAAAAGCCTTCTGCTTGCTTTTGGCTTAAATGCAGTTTTTTCATAGCAACAACTTTGATCCCAGCGGTTTCAAAGCGTTTGATAACTTCACCAATAATATTTTTAGCCACACCGTCTGGTTTGATTAAAGATAATGTTCTCTCCATTATTGAATATCCTTCCATTTTTAAATCGTTAATATTCTTAAGATTAAAGCTACAAGGTTAATATATTAAGTAACTGTTTAATACAAAAACTTGAAATGCCTGTTATCATACAACTTGGTTTCAAGTCAATAATTGCTGATTTAAAGATTTGATAACTTTTGACAAATTGATAAACTTATATGGTAATTTTCAAATTCCAGACTTCTTGTTTTCAAACTCCAGACAGCTTGACAATAGAGTGTAGTATGGTTAAGATAACCACATATCAGCAAAAAACGATTTTTACAAATAGGCTGAATAAAAAATAAATTTAAGGAGAATATACTATGATTGACATGACAAATTCTGCAAAAATGCAGATAGAGGAATATTTTAGTGGCAAGGAAATTTCGCCCATAAGAATTTTCCTGAATTCAGGCGGGTGAGGCGGTCCATCTCTTGCGATGGCTCTGGATGAGCCTAAGAAAAACGATGACACCTATGATGTTCAAGGGTTTAAATTTGTTGTTGATAAAGAGTTTATGAGACAGGCAAAATTTATAAAAATTGACTTTACAGGCATGGGTTTTAGATTAGATTCCAAAATTGACTTTGGAGAATCTGGATGCTCAAGCTGTGGGACAAGCGGTAAATGCTGCTCATGATCTTTATTATGTTATGATATTTGATAATCAGGCATTAAATCTAAGTTTTGTTAGTATTAACTTTGATAAATGATTTTAAAAGGGTATTTCTTAATGAGGTGCCCTTTTTTATTTAAAGGTGGGTTATGGATAGAAAATTGATTTTAGCACGAAATCTATTTGTGGCAATATCTATTATATTATCAATAATAATACAAATTTTTAACTGTGATTATGCAGATGCTAAAGAAGAACCTGCTCCAGAAGCGGAACTCTCTCCAACAGCCCAACTCCTTCTGGGCACTTGGAGTCGCTATAACAATAGGGTATATACACTACTAATAATAAGAGCTAATGGAAACTGGTCATCTGACTACAGAATTGAAGGGGCTACCTCAAAAATAGTTGAGCGTAAAGGTGAAGCTTCTGGGACATGGAAACTCGAAGATAAAAGACTTACCTTTACTATTGTCTCCTCTGATATGGAAGAGATTTGGCCCACTGGAACTATTGAACTTGAGATAATAACAATAGAGAAGAGATCAATGACATTAAAATACCCAAACTCAAGGCTTATAACATGGACAAAAGCTCGGGTTGAGAAAGATAAAAAAAAAGAAGAAGGGGTTGCTTCTATTAACCCTATAATTACAATGAAGCCTATAGTTGTAAATCTAACTAAACTCAGTTCCAAAGATAATGATAGATATTTTTGTGTTGCTTTAGAGCTTCATCTTGAAGAGATGGAAGCCACGGCAGCTATTCCTAAACTCCACCCTCGTGCATGGGATTCAACTATTCTATTCTTAAGTTCTCTTGTGTATAATGATGTTAAAACATTTGATGAAACAAAGTTGGTTACAAACAGACTTACAAAAATACTTAATCCATACCTTGATGGATTACTTACAGAGGTTGCATCAACCCATATAATGGTCTCATCAAGCATGGATAAAGTAGATGAGTTTATTATAGAACACTCTCCTCCACCACTAATTGAAACACCTCCTGATGGTGAAAACAAGGAGGAAGAGAAGGATAAAAAAGAAGAGAAAGGTAAAGACGATAAGAAAAAATAAGATAAATAAAAACAACTAAATACAACAAAGACCATCACAAAATTATAGATGAGGAAAAATAGAATAATGGGTAAAACAGTTGCTGAAAAAATATTTGATGCACACCATGTTGATTGTCCATCTGGGGATATTCATGTCATAAGTTTAGATGCTGTATTTTGCCATGAAATTACAACTCCAATTGCAATTACAGATTTGATGGCACGCGGTAAAGATAGAGTCTTTGATCCATCAAAGATAAAGGCAGTTATTGATCATGTAACTCCTGCTAAAGACTCTAAAACAGCTATGCAAGGTAAAATCCTTAGAGATTGGGCAGTAAGACATGGAATAAAGGATTTTTTTGACATTGGAAGAAATGGTGTTTGTCATGCCATTTTTCCTGAAAAAGGGTTTGTTCGTCCGGGATTTACAATAATCATGGGTGATTCACACACATGCACTCACGGAGCTTTTGGAGCTTTTGCAGCAGGTGTTGGAACAACTGACCTTGAAGTTGGAATTTTAAAAGGAGTATGTGCATTTAAAAAGCCTGAATCAATAAAAGTTAATATATTTAATAGCCTTCACAATCCAAGTAGCCTTCACAATCCAAGTAACCTTCATAATCCAACTAACCTTCATAATCCAACTAACCTTCATAATCCAACTAACCCCCACAATTCAGATAACTTTAATAATTCAGGTTCTCTACTACCTAAAGGTGTTTATGCTAAAGATGTGATTCTTGCATTAATTGGACAAATTGGGGTTAATGGTGCAACAAACAAGATTATAGAGTTTTGTGGCTCTGTTGTAGATAAAATGTCTATGGACGAGCGTATGACTCTTTGCAACATGGCAGTTGAAGCTGGGGCAACAAGCGGAATCTGTTCACCTGACATGGTAACTGTTGATTATTTATGGCAGTTTATCAAAGATGAATATCAATCAAAAGAGGCAGCTCTTGAATCTTTCTCCAAATTTAGACCAGACAGCGATGCCGTTTATAGCAAAACAATTGATATGGATATATCAAATCTTGAACCTCAAGTAACTTATGGCTATAAACCAGACCAAGTTAAACCAGTTTCTGAAATGGAAGGAACACGCATAGATCAAGTTTATATTGGCTCTTGCACCAACGGTAGATTAGAAGACCTTGAGATTGCAGCCTCAATTCTTAAAGGCAAAAAAATTGCTGATTCTGTAAGGGGTATTGTCTCTCCCGCAACTCCTGATATTTATTCTAAAGCATTAGATAAAGGCATTATCAAAATATTTATGGATGCAGGCTTTTGTGTAACCAACCCAACTTGCGGAGCTTGTCTTGGAATGAGTAATGGCGTTCTTGCAGATGGTGAGGTTTGTGCAGCAACTACAAATAGAAACTTTAATGGTCGTATGGGTAAAGGTGGAATGGTTCACCTTATGAGTCCGGCTACTGCTGCTGCATCTGCAATTAAAGGTTATATTGCCAATTCAGAAATTTAAAAGAGGTGTAAAATAGATGAAAAATTTTAACGGAAAAGTTCTTTTTCTTGATAGGTCTGATATTAACACAGACGAGATAATACCAGCAAAATATCTTACAGAAATCAGTAAAGAGGCTCTTAAACCTTATCTGCTTGAAGATATTGTTCTTCAAGGTTTTAGTCCAGCAAATGATATTAAAGGTAAATCTGTTGTCATAACACGGGACAATTTTGGCTGTGGATCATCACGAGAACATGCACCTTGGGCATTTGAAGTCAATGGGATAAACTTGGTTATTGCCTCAGGGTTTGCAAGGATTTTTAGGCAGAATATGTTCAACTGCGGCATGATGGCAGTTGAACTTGACAAGGCTTTGCTTGATAAAATCTTCAACCTTTTTGCTAATAAAGATACATCACTTGAAACTGATATGGATAAGATGACCTTTAAATTCACTGCTGGTGATTTGAAGGAAATTGTCCCTTTTACAATTAGTGAGTATGATTTTTCTCTTGTAAAAGCAGGTGGGTGGGTTGATTATGCGGATAAAAATTATTGATTGTTAATCTCAAAATTCATGCCTGCCACTTGCGGCGGGAGATTAATTTTTATTGCGAAGCTCGGGTTAATACCCGCCCTTACGGCGGTTCTTCATGAATTTTTACAATACATTATAAAGAATAATTTGCTATGAAAATTATAGAACCCTATTTTGAAATATTAATGATGGCAGATGCAAAAGAAATTTACCGCCATTTAGAACTTGCGGCCCGTAACTGTTATAAATCAGAAGAGCATATTGCCGAAGGAACTGCGGAAGAATTTTTAGAGCGTATCTTAAAATTTGGGCATGAGAGCGTTATTGAACATATCTCTATCACAGTTAGAATTGTCTGTGATAGAGGAGTTCTTGCAGAACTTACCCGCCACAGACTTGCATCTTTTTCTGTTGAATCAACCAGATACGCCAACTATTCAAAGGATAAATTTGGTAGTGAAATTACCTTTATAAAGCCATTTTTCTGGAAAGAGGATTCGCCTCAGTATCAAGAGTGGGAAAAGGCAATGCAAGCCTCTGAAAGGGCTTACATGAATTTGATAAAAAGTGGAGCAAAGGCTCAGGAGGCAAGAAGTGTTCTACCAAACAGCTTAAAAACAGATATTATAATTACTGCCAATATCCGTGAATGGCTGCATATTTTCAATCTTCGTTGTTCAAAAGCCTCACATCCGCAGATGCGTCAGATTATGATTCCATTGCTTTCCGAGTTCAACAATAGAGTTCCTGTGCTTTTTGGTTCTATTTATAATAAATATAAAGCATGATTATCTCAAATTATTGAGATAATCATGCTTTATGTTTCCTTTACGCAACTTCTTGCAAAACTTAGATTTAACCATTAATTTTTTGGATAAAAATGAGTTCTGCAGGAGGGCAATTGGATAAAAAATTATTTATTTAGGAGCCTATTCTGATGTTTTAACATCTCTTCTAAAATTTCTGACCACCACATATTTTTAAGATTTGGCATAGTATGACCCATTCCTTTGATGATCTTTAATTCTGATTCAGGTATTGCATCTGCGGTTGCCTGTCCACCTGATAAAGGAACTAATGGATCATCATCACCATGTATAATAAGTGATGGAATTTTAAGGGTTTTAAGAAATGAAGTTCTATCTTTTTGAGTTAGAATTGCAAGATATTGGCGTGCAATTCCATCTGGATAAAAAGAGCGATCATAAGATTGGGCTGCTAAATTTTTGTGAAACTCATCATCAAATTCAAGACCATTACCATGAGCTAATCTAAAGAATTTAGCCATGTGTTCAATATAACTTTCGCGTTCAAAAGGGGCGGGGGCAAGCATTGCCTCCATTGCCTCTTGTGTTGGTTGAAAAGCTCTATTTTCCCCAGAATGGCTGTAGATAGATATTAAACTCAATGTTTTATCAGGATATTTTATAGCAAAAGTTTGAGCAATAAATCCGCCCATTGAGATACCGCAAATATGTGCTTTCTTAATATTGAGGAAATCCAGTAATCCTGCTGCATCATCTGCCATATCATCAATGGTGTATGGAACTGGCTCTGCTTTGCCCATAAAAAGAGCAAACATTTTTTGCATAATCTCCTGCATACTCATTCCATTGCACTTTTGAGATAATCCAATATCTCTATTATCAAACCTTATAACATAGTAGCCGTTATCCGCGATCTTCTTGCAAAACTCACTGTCCCATGCAATCAGTTGAATACCAAGACCAGCAATTAATAATATTGCTGGAGATGATGGTTCTCCAAATGTCTCATACTCAATATCAATTCCATTACTTTCGGCTTTTGCCATTTACTTTATCCTTTTTAGTTTATCTATATGTATAATCTTAGGTTTTAGTTATTACTCTTCCCAATAAGTTGAACCACAACCCGGTGTTTCACAAACTTTGACCTTAGAAACTTTTATGTATTGGCTATTGAGATGAGAACTAAGCTCTTTATAGAGAAATTTAGCAATATTTTCTGATGTTGGATTGACTATTTTGAATGGCTCAAGCTCATTTAGGTTTGTGTGATCAACTGATTTTAAAATCTTTTTAACACACTCTTTAACATCTCTAAAATCAATACCAATCCCAATATCATTAAGTTGACGGCACTGCACAAAGGTCTCTATAATCCAGTTATGACCATGTATTTTTGAGCAATTTCCATTATAACCATTTAAAGCATGGGCTGCTGAAAAGTGGTCTTTGACATATATTTCATATACCCCTGATTTACCTTGCTTATCATTTTCATAAAAACTGACCATAAATATATCCTTAATTTAAAACGATTCTTATTTAAGAACATAAGTAGAGATGCACGGCCGGCGTCTCTACAATTTAAGATTGTATTGAAATTTCTGGTAAGAACAAAAACAATATATCATATTTTTGTAATATACATTTTCCATGAATTCGCAACATTGTCCTTGCCAACATTTTCTCTACTTAAGCTATCTTTCATTGAATTATCTTTTACAACTGAGCGGCTCACCTGATCTTCTCTTATAACCACACCTTTTACACTTGATTTTATTTTATCATCAGCATATTTTCCATAAACATAAGTGCCTGACATAATGTATTCATCAACTTTTATGATTGCAATACCCGGGTTCTTTTCAATCCATTCAGATAGAGTATCTCGCTCTTTTAAAAATGACTCTATCTGGGTTTCACTCTCTTTCACCTGTCTATTGTTTTCTTCAATAGTCTCTCTCATAGCTCTTATACTATCATGGCAAATTACAAGTTTACGACCTGTCTCATTGCTATTTTTAGTAACACGGTTAAGCTCTGATTGCAGATGTTTTGATTTTGCCGTCTCTTTTGAGCTATCTATTGATGAGATTGAAGATAAAATATCCATACGCTCATCTTCATACTGCTCTTTAATAAGAGTTAGACGGAGAACCTTATCTTCATTAGATTCAATTTCAAGCTCTAATGTGGCAATGGTATCTCTTAACTTTTCGTTTATCTCTGTTCTATCTTCAATATCTTTTTGAAGTTTTTCAAGAGTTCTTACTGCAAAAGTATCTATTCCAACACGAATAACGCTTGGAGGAGCTTTCTCAACTCCAATCTGTTTTGCATAAACCCCCATTTTTGCTGAAATTTTTGACGCTATAACAAGCCCTCTGATATTGCACATTCCGCTACAC
The DNA here is from genome assembly GCA_015231615.1 of Desulfamplus sp. Classification (GTDB taxonomy): domain Bacteria; phylum Desulfobacterota; class Desulfobacteria; order Desulfobacterales; family Desulfobacteraceae; genus Desulfamplus. The sequence goes on from JADGBE010000030.1 coordinate 12,305, forward strand.
TCAATATTAGACTCAACAACCTCTTTGTCAGTTTTTAGATCGTCCACACAAGATATTGTGGATTTTTGTATAAACTTTGCTGAAAGAGAGCCTTGTGATGATATTTTAGATTGATTAATACCTTGTTGAACAACTATATTGCCTTGTGCAATTACAGTTGCCCCATCTATCTCTTCAGCACGAACATTATGAGCTTTTACCTTAAAACCATTTTGAATACACCCCTTTACATTTACATCGCCTTGATAGTCTATATTACCGCTCTTAAAATCTACATCTCCCTCAACAACAAAGGTGTCATAAACATATATTGTGCCATCTGATCCCAATTTTGGATGTCCAGATACAGCAGCTATAACCTTAAGTTTATCTTCAGTAATAGTTGCACCTTTTCCAGCTTTAAGCCTTATATCCCTTGTTGGCATAACTCTAACTGTATCATTAAAGATATTTTTTCCGACCTGACCCTGAACAGCATTTTTTTTAATGGCTAAAACAGCACCTTTTTCAACCTGAGGAATGTTTCCCCTTTCGCGGAAATCAATTGTCCCATCTTCTCTAATAGTTCCAGCTTTTAATCTATTTTTTGTAAAGAAATATTGAACTGTAGCATTTTGACCCTCTATCGGAGCATTTCCTTGGGCAATTTTAAATGGTTTGGTTAAATATATATCAGAATCAATGAATTTTTGGATAAGAGTGTTATCAACAATACCATGGATAATATTACGAGACGCTAAAAGCTCTTTTATCTGACCTATGCTCATATCTTTATTAAACTGGTCATTTTTAAGAAAATATGCAGCATTGCCATCACCCTTAACAATTAATCTAATGCCAGATGGAAAAACTTCTGCTTGTGCTAAATTTCTACTATCACCCTTAAAATCTAATGTTTTACCTTTATCTATGCTTTCTATTTCATTACTTTTAGGAAATTGTTCAAAACCATCAGAAGAGCGGTTTTCCCCTTCATTACTGCTATTATAAGGATTCTGTTCATTTAAAATAATCTCTCGCTGTTGGGGGGTTAGCATTCCAGCATCAACCAAAATATTACCAAGCAAAGCATATTTTTTTCTATTTTTTAAAAGAGATGCCTGCTCATCTAATGCTAAATCAAGCATAGATTGGTTAATAAAGCCTCTTTTAATCGCAATTGTTCCAAATTTTATATCTTGCCCCCTTGCAACCATAGCTCGTGCAAGAGATAAGAGCTTATCGCAATCTCTTTGTGAAATAAGAGTTTGGGCAACTAAATATTCAGGTATTGCGTCATATCTGTTCTCAAGATCAGCACAAGTTTTCATAGCTTTTTCAAAATCAGCTACAGCTATGATTCCATGTTTTACTGCAAGCTCTCCAACTGTTAGACCTAAGCCTGTGATTGCGTTGATGTTTGCCATAGATTTTTCTTCAATATGTTTGTTTTAACGAAATATGATTATTATACCAGCAAGTATAAAATGAGATTCTATGATAAATTCTAATTGCATACTATGATCAATCTTTCCCTTTTCATGTAGCTTTATAAAATAGAGCATTGATAGTGGAACAGTTGCAATTAGTATTGCTGATGTTGAGATTAGACCTAACAAGGCAGATAAAAAAAGGATTGCTGATGCAAATAAAAGGGTATTTTGAATAAGTTTTTGACTCTTCTTCTCTCCTAATATAATTGGAATTGTCTCTTTACCTGTTATTCTATCTCCTTGCATCTCTAAAATTGCAAAAAAAGCTGTTCTGGCAAATAAAAGTGATGTTGCAAAAATAAATGGAATAAGAGACAAAATGCCAACTGACGATATTAATTGTCCATTATTAGAGTTTGATAGAGCTGGCAAAATTGATGTTACAGTTCCCCATGCAGCAGCAATAAGGATTGTCTTTGACCCTGGAATATCCTTTATTCTTGCGATTCGCCGTCCTAAAAAGTGAATCTTAGGAAAAGAATCAGAATCTGGAAAAATTTTTTGATTATAAAGAAGTCCAAGAATACTCATAAAAGAGATAATTACAAATGGAATAATTCCAGTTGTAAATGATAGAAAAAGCCCTCCTGCCCCACTTAAAATAGCTATAGCCGCAAGTATTGTTTTATTAAGCTCATAAAATTCAGCTCTTTCAGGATTGTTATATCTATCTGATTTTATAGAAAATAGATTGTTTAAAATCTGCATAGATAAAACATAGAGCATAGAAATAGAGGCATGAATTAGATTATGGTCAATTTTTTGAAGCTCTGAGCATGCGTAAGTTAAACTTCCAGCACCAATTGCAAGAAGAAAATTGCTCTTTAGCATAAAATCTCTCACTCTAAGAAGATACGCTTTTGGCGAATGGACATCTTTTTGAAGAGCATTTTCAATTGCACGACAACTCTTTTTTATTATCCAATTTGGAGTTGAAGCCCCTGCTGTAATAGCAATAGATTGAGCTTGAGAGAGAGCTGCCATATCAAGTTCTGACACATCTTCAATATGGATAGCAAATGGAGTAGTGGTCTTAACCTCCTCTGAGTTAAAATAATCACTCCTATCTATATTGTAGGCAATAATTTCAGAATTTTTTGAATGATTGGTTGTAAAATTGTGTTGCCGATTAGAGAGTGTTTCAAAAGCAATTTGGGCAAGTCTTCTTGTATTTCCGCTATCTTTACCACCAACTACAATAACTGCATCACTTTGTTGTGAAATCTCGCGGGTCTCTTTTTGTCTCTTTTCTGTTGAATCACAGATTGTGTCAAAAATTTTGTAATGTGGACAATTTTTTAATACCCAATCTTTTACAGAATCATATAACTCTGTATCTTGTGTTGTCTGGGCAACGACAATTGCCTTTTCAAATTTTGGAAGGTTAGAAAGCTCTTCGATAGTTGATACTGTATAGCCTCTATTAATTGGGGAATCGTCCCTTTCTCCTTTTGCATAACCCATAAGACCTTTAACTTCTGGGTGATCTTTATCTCCTATTATTATCGTGGCAAAACCTTTTTTAGCATGTTTTCTAATTATGGTTTGAACCCTTATAACTTTAGGACAGGTTGCGTTTATAACTGTAAATCCAGCATCTTCAAGAGCTTTATGTTCATCTGGTGGCACACCGTGTGCACGAATAAGAACCGTGCCTTCTCCTTTTGCTGGAATATTGTGCATAACTGGAATGCCCTTTTCCTCAAGCATATTGAGAACTTGAGGATTGTGAATCAAAGGGCCATAAGTGCAAATAGGGGCAGATGTTTTATTGGCAGCATCTAAGACCATATCAACAGCCCTACGAACACCCATACAAAATCCTGCTGTTTTTGCGATAGTAATTTTCATAACTACTTTAAGTTTTTACTTTCATTTATCACCCTAAGCTGAAGCTAAGGGCTAATTTTATTCAAAGACTAATTCAAGATAGCTTTTTTAAAAATTCAAGAATCTGCTCAAACTCTTTATTATCTCTAAAAGTTATCTCAAACTTGCCCTTTTCCCCATGCTTTTTTATGGATACTGGACAACTTATTTTATTGGTAAGATCAGAGCAGATATTTTTAATTAAATCAATATTTTGAGAATGACCATTCCCCTTTTTCGCCTCTTTTTCAGATTTCACTTTTTTGACAAGCTGTTCAGTTGCCCTAACAGAGAGATTTTTTGAGACAACCATCTCCCATATTTTAATCTGACTCTCATCATTTACAGCACCCAAAATAGCACGGGCATGTCCCATTGTTATCTCATCATCGGCAAGGCTCTTCATAATAGGGGCTGGTAAACCGCGAAGTCTTAAAAAATTGGCAATTGTTGATCTATTTTTTCCAATTTTTTGGGCAACCATCTCTTGGGTATATTGAAATTCGCTTATAAGTCTGTAGTAGGCTTCTGCCTCTTCAAGAGGGTTTAAATTAGCTCTTTGAACATTCTCAATAATTGAGACTTCAAGAACCTGTTCATCTGTCATATCCCTTATAATTGCTGGTACATGCTCAAGATTTGCCCGTTTTGCAGCCCGAAGTCGCCTCTCTCCTGCAATTAGCTCATATTCAGCACCATTTTCGTTTTTCCTTCTTCTTACTAAAAGAGGTTGCAAAATTCCTTGCTCAATTATTGAATTTGTAAGTTTTTCAAGCTCTTCTTCAGAAAAAGATGTGCGGGGTTGAAAACGATTAGGAACAATATCGTCAACTTTGCACATAAAAAAATTGACTGGCTTTTCATCTATATCTAAAGAGTCAATATTTGGAATAAGGGCTGATATTCCCCTACCAAGCCCCGTCTTTTTTCCTATTCCTTTTAAATTGACGGTCATATTGTAGTTGACCCTCCAGAATTGGTGATTGACTCTGTGCTTTTTTCTGTAGGCAACTCTTTTTCAATTGCTTTTTCAAATTTACTCTCCTTTGCAATTAGTTCATCTGCAAGTTCAAGATAGCTAATTGATGCAAAAGAAGATGGATCATAAGTGATTACAGGCATTCCAAAACTTGGAGCCTCTCCAAGTTTTACGCTTCTTGGAATCTTAGTCTTAAACAGAAGCTCCTTAAAATAACCTTCTGCATCTTGGGCAACCTGCCTTGAGAGATTTGTTCTTTTGTCAAACATGGTCATAACAATGCCTTCAATCTTAAGAGATGGATTAAATGACTGTTTGATGAGTTTAATAGTCTTTATTAACTGTCCAACACCCTCTAATGCAAGAAATTCGCTTTGCAAAGGTATAATAACCGATTGGGCGGCAGTAAGGGCATTGAGAGTTAAAAGGCTTAAAGATGGCGGGCAATCAATGATTATATAGTCAAAGTCAAAACTATTATCTGCATTAACATTGCTCTCTGCTCTATTGTTATTTAAAGTTGCAAGAAGTTTTTTTAGTATCTCTTCTCTGCCTTTTGTTGCCATCATCTCAACCTCAAATCCAATAAGCTCAACATCAGATGGAGCTATCATAAAATTCTCCATAGCTGTAGGTTGAATGATGTCAAATATATTTGCCTCCCCAATAAGCCCATGATAGAGAGAGTAATCAAGGGAAGATTTGTTTATTCTTATTGCAGTTGTGGCGTTTGCTTGAGGATCGCAATCTACAAGAAGAGTCTTTTTACCTTTCTGGGCAAGGGCTGCCGAAAGATTTACAGCAGTTGTTGTTTTGCCAACACCGCCTTTTTGATTTGAAATAGTTATTATTTTTGTCATAATGCTTCAGCCGTTATTTCTCCTAAGTTCCAGTGCTATTGCATGTTGTGGGTCAATTTTAAGTATCTGTTTTAGATAATCCTCTACAATAAACGGTTTATTTCTCTGTATATATGCTCGTGCAAGTTTTAGCTTTACATCAATAAACTCCTCTGCTGTCAAATCACGGTCAAGTTTAGCAATGCTGTTAATATTTTCGTAGAACTCTAAAGCCTTTTCTGTCTCATTTAGCTTTGTGTAAAGCTGTGCTGCTTTAAGTTTAAGATCAACACGTGCAGGCTGTTCTGCAATCAAGTTTGTTAAAAGCTCTTTTACATACCCGTACTCACCATTTTGCATACATATATTTATAACATTGTCTCTAATTGAAGCGGTATCTTTTGATGTTTTCATAAGTCGAGTAAAAATATCTAAAGCCTGAGATGACATACCTTTTTCAATAAGCCTCTCACCTATCTCGACACCTTTGGAAATGATCTGTGAGCCAAGAACCCTTGCCTGTTCATAGTAATTAAGGGCATTTATTAAATCATTTTTTTTCAAATAAAAATCTACAAGCAAAAATCTTGAGACATCATCTTCCCTATTTACCGCAACTGCTTTTTGAAAACACTTTTCTGTCATGTTGTCATTATTGACCTTTTGATATAACAGCCCGAGATTTCTCAAAATTCTTGATGCTTTTGGTCTTTCTTGAAGTGCAAGACGTGTCTCTTCAATTGCTTTTTCTATATCTCCAGCCTCTTCAAAAGCCCTTGCATTACGAAGATTAATAGTTGCTTTATCTGGATTGTTGGCAGAATAGATTACTATTTTGACCTTCTCCTCAAGTGATTTCATTGTTAAAGGTTTAAGCAAATAGGCATCAATATCAGTTTCTGCAACGTTGAGGACAATATCTCTCTCAGCTTCAGCAGTAATCATAATGACAGGCATATCTCTAATCTCTTTTGTGTTTCTGATCTTAGTGAGAAGCTCGATACCGTTCATTACAGGCATATTCCAATCAATTACTGCCATATCAACATGGACTTCAGAGAGCATTTTCAATGCTTCCTTGCCATTCTCTGCATGGCGTATGTTACTGCCGAGCTGTAGCTGTTTAAACATGTTGCGTATGGAAAGCCTCATGCTTTTCATATCATCAACTATCAGAACTGACATGGTGTTTATATCGATCATTTGCACCTCACATACTGTCAATAATAATTACTTCTATTAGGATTCTTGATCATAAATTCATAACATAGATTTGACAACTTTCAAAAAGTTGTCAAATCTTTAAAAAAATCTAAAAAGTCAAGCTATATGATAGCAATAAATTCTACAAAAATCTTAAACTCGTTTTTGACCTTATCCATTATTGATAGATAGTCGATCTGGTTTAAAGAGCCGCTTTTAGCTATTGTCTCCATCTCAAAAGCAGCATTTTTAAGTGGAATTGCATGGACATTTGCAGCAGAGCCTTTTAGGGCATGACTTAAAGCTCTTATTGTTTCTGACTCACCAACTTTAAGTGCCTGTTCAAGAGAATTTACAATTTCAGTTGCCTCTTCAACAAATGACTCTAATATCAAATCTACACTCTCTTCATCTCCGCCAAATCTCTCAACCATTGCAACTCTATCAAATGGTTTTAAGTTATCTATCAAGCCCTCTTTGTTAAATGGGTTTGAACTATCTTGCAAATCCTCTTTTTCAAATGAATTTGGATTATCTATCAACCCATATTTTAAATCCTCTTTTGTTTCTAACCCCTCTTTTAATACCTCTGTTTGTGTAGAAATTGTAGAACTTTGAATTATAGAATTAGTGTTAAATAAATTTTGACTACATGGAGTTATAGAAAAAAATTTTCTAAGAATTTGAGCAAGATTTTCAGGATCAACAGGCTTTGATATAAAATCATCCATACCAGCTTTAATACATTTTTCTCTATCACCTTTCATTGCATTAGCTGTCATAGCAACAATCGGGATATGAGAGCCTAATCTTTCAAATTCCCGAATCATTTTAGTTGCTATGAAACCGTCCATTACAGGCATCTGACAATCCATGAATATAATATCATAATGGGTTGACCGCACTTTGTCCACACCTTCTTTACCATTGAATGCTTCATCAGCATGATAACCAAGTTTTGATAAGAGTGTTTTTGCAACAATCATATTTGTCTCATTATCTTCAACCACAAGAATTTTCTTAAGATGCTTTTTGTTCTCTGCAATAGAGTATCTTGTTACAATAACATTGTTTAAAATAAGATCACTGCAACTGTTTATTCGCTTAGAAGTTATGGATTTAAGGCAATCGTTTAAAAGCTCAATATCAACTGGTTTGCTTATATATGCTGAAAATCCAAGTTTTTCAAAATGTTTAGCATCTCCTTTTTTACCAGTGCCTGTAATTAATATTAATTTGATATTTTTAAGTAAATCTCTCTCCTTAACCTTTTTTATCAAGCTCTCAGGGTTTATACTGCCACTTTGAATATCGACAATAACAACATCAAAAGTTTTTTCCTTCCCGTTAAAATCTCCAATCTCTTCTATTTTACAACTATTTTCATTATCATCATTATCAAGATCAAGAAATTTTATTCCATTGGTAATTTTCTCAATTGCAACCTCAACACTATCTGCCGCATCATTTTTAATATTGAGCAAATTAAGTAGCTCCTGAAGGTGTCGGCACGCTGTTAAATCATCTCCAACAACAAGAACTTGATGAGTCATAAGGGGTTGGTTTATCATGTTTTGAACATCAATATTAAAATCTATATCAGAAATATCTTCGGGCTGCTGCTTCTCAAGCTCAATTATAAACCAAAATGTGCTGCCAATTAACTCATCACTCTCAACACCTATTTTGCCGTTCATAAGCTCAACAAGCATTTTACAAATAGATAAACCCAGCCCTGTGCCGCCAAATTGCCTTGTTGTTGATGCGTCTGCCTGATGAAATGGCTGAAATAGATTGGCAATTTTATCTTGTGGAATACCAATACCAGTATCATCAATGGAGAATTTAATACGTGCGTGGGTATCTGTCTCATCTTCAAGAGAAATTTTGATAGTAACTGTGCCACTTTCAGTAAATTTAATAGCATTCCCTGTAAGGTTATTCATAATTTGGCGAAGCCTACCAGGATCGCCTTTAAGAAGTCTTGGAACATCAGGAGGCATGATGAATGAAAACTCAAGACCCTTGTTTTTTGCCTGAATTGTAGGCATTGCATTTATATCTTCCATTGTGATTTGAAGATCAAAGTTTCTCTTTTCAAACTCTAACTTACCAGCCTCAATTTTTGAGAAATCAAGAATATCGTTAATCAGAGATAATAGGGCATTTGCACTTGAAAATACAAGAGAGGCATATTTCTTCTGTTCAGGGGTCAAGGTCGTATCCATAAGAATGTGCATCATTCCGATAATGCCATTCATAGGGGTTCTTATCTCATGGCTCATGTTGGCAAGAAATTCACTTTTTACCTTGATTGCCCGTTCTGACTGAATTTCATGCTCCTGAAATTTCTCTTTTAGCTCTTGAAGCTCTTTTCTCAACGATTCAAGCTCGTTTATTTCGCTTTCATCACTTTTAAGAAGAGTTGGCATTTTATTATTTGTCGTTAATGTCAAAGCATCGTTCATCATGTAGCATCTCCTGAAATTTCAGCTTCTATCTTGATTTTTGAGAAATTCGTGAAATTCAACATCATAAATATATAGCAGAACAATTGTCAGACCAAAAACCATAGGACCATAAAGAAGCCCAGTTATTCCAAAATAGTTAAGACCCCCAAGAATTGAAAAAAATATAAGAAGAGTTCCCATACCAGCAGAACCTTTCATAAAAAGCGGTCTGACAATATTATCTATTGTTCCAACAACAACTACAGACCAGATAACAAGAAAAATTGCATAACCCCATGAGCCTGAAATAAAGAGCCAGATTGCAGCAGGCACCGAAATCAAACCTGTCCCGACAAACGGGATAAGCGACGTAAATGACATTACAGCCCCCCAGAAAAACCCTGGCAGACCGCATATTGAAAAGGCAACTCCACCAGCAACCCCTTGAGATAGAGCTGTTATTAAGGTTCCAAGTATAGCAGATTTTGCAACTGCTTTTATCTTTTCAGTTAGCATATTTTCATGTGTAGAAGACAAAGGGCTTAAATGCAAAATGTAGTCAAATATCTTTTTTTGATCCTGCACCACAAAGAAAAAGACAAAGGTCATAAGAAGAAATTTGCCAGCTACAGATGATATATTGGAGATGACGTATTTTCCCTGATTCATCATAATCTCCCCAGCATGAGATGATACGGTTACTATAAGTGAATTAAAATCAACACTTTTAAAAAGGGTATCTTCGATATGTTTATGAAAGAGTGCTAAAGCATCTGATACAAATGGAATCTGTGCTACTCTATCAATATTACCGCCAGCAATCCAACGATTAATAGAGTCCAACGAAAGAATGCCCTGCCTGATAACTGCTGAAAATATAAAAAATAGAGGAATGATAATCACCAAATTGAGCAAAATAGATGAGATAAATGCCGCAATATTGTTGTTGTATTTGCATTTTCTCCTTATCCACTCATAAATAGGATGGGTAAGAACTGACAAGATAAACGCAATTACGATAGGATCAATATAAACCTTTACCATTTTCCAGCACAAAAATAGAGATAACGCTATCAGTAAAAACAGAAAATAGTGGGAAATATTAAGTTTGCTTTTTGATTCAGGCTTGGTTTTCAAAATGATTCTCCTTTTATTCTTTTACCATCATCATCCTATAACCTTATGTTAATTTTATCGGCAAGGTTGTAAGGGGTATTTAAAGAATTGACAACTTTCAAAAAGTTGTCAATTCTACGGCTCTATATTCCATTTTCCAAAAGAGACTTCACAGCAAAAGATACCCTTTCACAGGCAAGAGGGATATTCCACTCTTTTTTATCCCTTATTCCAACAACATTTGAGCCAGCCCTAACCTCAAGAAAAGAGATATTATATAGTTCTGCAATATGAGCTGATGCCGCCCCTTCCATTGATTCCATGCACGGTTTATTAAATAGTTTGAAAATATTATCAGCATCTTTATTTGTGGCTGTAATGGTGGAAACCGTTACAAAACCACCAGACACTACGTTACAGGTAAACTCTTTTTTCTGAAAACTATTTATACTACTTTCTATGATAATGCGTGATTTTTCAACTATATTGTTGTCAAAACTATAATATTTATGCTGATTAATTAGGTAGCTATTATCCCTATTATCCATGAGTTCAACTAAATCAAGATGTGTATAAACCTCAGATGTAGCAACTGCAATGTCTCCTATTTTTAGCCCAGAATCTTTAAAAAAACCAGCAATGCCTGTTTGGATAATCAATAAAGAATTGTTATTATTAAAAAAAGAGTTGTTATTATTAAAATTATCTATTTTGAGACTATCAATTAAATTCTCAAGATAAACAGTCAGGGCGTGGGCAGCATTTATCACCCCAATGCCTGTTATAACAACTGTGAATTCTATTGAAAAATTACTATTTTTGAGAGTTTGAAGAGTTTGCTCAAAACAATCAGAGTAAGATAAATCATCAGAATAAGATGAATTAATAAGATTTGCTTTAATGATTCTTATGCCTGAGGGAGAAATTTTGTCTGATAATATGTTTGAACAGCTAAGGAGGGGTTTTATCTCCATAAGAGTTGCTACAACTATTAAGAAATATCTATTTTTCATCAATAATTTTTTTGTGATATTTCTATCTCTTGTTTAAGGAGCTTAAAGATGTTTATTAGTTTTGGCACAAGAGCCGTTGCTTTCTCAATATCTCCATTTCTGCCAGAGAACTCAATATCTTCTGCTACCTGTTTTAACGCCGCACTGCCAATTATTGCAGCAGCTCCTTTTAGTTTATGGGCATTAGCAGCAACCTCTTTAATATCTTTTTTTTCAACAGCTTCTTGAAGTTTTGCTATCTCATTTGGTGTATCTGCAAGAAAAATTTTCACAAGAGATGTTGCAAGCTCTTCGTCTCCCATTACCCGATCTAACAATTCTGCAGAGTCAAAAATATCAAGGTTTGAGGACTTTTTATTAGTAGCATAGTTGTCAATAATATTATCGTGGCTTTCAAGAGAATCCGTATCTATAAGCCACCTTTCCAATACCTGTGAAAAAATATCAGGATTGATAGGTTTGGAAATATAATCGCTCATTCCAGCAGCAATACATTTTTCTCGATCTCCTGTTACTGCATTTGCTGTCATGGCGACTATTGGAACATTCATATTCTCCATACCAGCAGCACCTTGTCTAATTTTTTCAGTTGCCTCATAACCGTCCATTTCAGGCATTTGGCAATCCATAAGAATTAGGTCATAAGAATTACTACTGATAACTTCTAATGCCTCTTTCCCATTGTTTGCAACATCAGCCTGATACCCCAATTTACGAAGTATGCCGATAGCCACAACTTGATTGGTGATATTATCCTCAACCAAAAGAATTTTTGCATTGCTGTAATTTGTTTTGCCGTTATTCATTTTTAGACTGTTTAAGGTTTTTATATGGCTTAAAATTTCTCTATTTCTTAAAATCTCTTTATTTTTTAAAGTTGTAGATGGTGCTTTTATAGAAATAGTATTCTCTGTTCTAAATTGTGTTTCTGACTCTGTTTCAGATAGTTTTTCAATATCTATTTCTGACTCTGTTTTAGATAGAATTTCAATATCTGAAACAGACCGTTTTTCAAATTGAGCTGTAAACCAGAATGTTGTGCCGCTGTTATAATTATCACTTATGCTTTTATTGGTTTGATTTGCTTGGTCAATTTGACTTTTCTCTCTTTTTTCGTTCTCCTTATCCTGTCTGCTTTCAAAACCTATCTTACCACCCATCATCTCTACAAGCTGTTTTGATATGGCAAGTCCAAGCCCTGTTCCACCATATTTTCTTGTTGTTGATGTGTCAGCCTGAGTAAAAGGATAAAATAGCGATCCCTGCCTTTCTAATGGGATACCAATTCCACTATCTTCAACGGAAAACTTAATAGCTACCCTATTGTGGTCATCTTCCATATCAATAAGTGCGGCATCAATAAGCCCAACTTTTATCTTTACATAGCCTTTATGTGTAAATTTAATAGCGTTTCCTGTAAGGTTGAGAAGTATTTGACGAAGACGCAGAGAATCTCCTTTAAGCAGCAGAGGGACAAAAGGATCAATAAATCCGGTTAGCTCTACCCCTTTTTCATTAGCCCCATGTGAGATTAGTCCTAAAATATTCTCAAGAACTAACTTGAGGTTAAAATCGACTTTTTCAAGAACCATCTTGCCAGCTTCTATTTTTGAAAAATCCAGAATATCATTAATTATAGATAAAAGAGATTCAGCACTTGAGTTGACTATACCCACATAGTTACTCTGTTCATCTGATAGCTCAGTGTCTAAAAGTAATTTTGCCATACCAATTATGCCGTTCATAGGCGTTCTTATCTCATGGCTTATATTTGCAAGAAAATCACTCTTTGCCTTGCTTGCCATCTTGGCTTTTTTTGCCATCTCTTTTGCAATAGATGTCTGTGATACAAGGTCTCTATTAAGAAGTTCAAGGTCTGCTTTTTGTAATTCAAGCTCATGTGTCTGTAGCTCAAGTTTCTCTTTTTGTAATCCAAGCTCTTTTTTCTGTTTTGAAATGGTTAGATGCGTATTTATTCTGGCAATAACAATTGGTTTGGATATAGGCTTTGTTATATAATCTACACAACCCGCCTCAAATCCTGCTGCTTCGTCTTGATTATCGTTCATTGCTGTAATGAAAATTATGGGAATATCGGCAGATTTAGGATCAGATTTAAGATAGCGGCACGCTTCAAAACCGTCCATTTCAGGCATCATAATATCAAGCAAAATCATATCAGGATTTACTTTCTTGCACACTTCAATAGCTTCGCGTCCATTTACTGCAAAAGATATTTTATAACTATCTTTAAGCATCTGCTGAAGCAGTTTGCGGTTGTTTGCCTCGTCATCAACCACAAGTATTTTTGGTTTTTCGGCAAACATATAATTCACTTTGTCGTCAAACATATTTTATTAATCCCAGCAATCCTAATCTTTAAAGTTATTTTAGTCGGCAATTTATTTCATGGCTAAAATAAATTATTTGAATGGTAACTCAAACCAAAAAGTGCTGCCTTTCTCAACCTCACTTTCAACGCCTACACGTCCGCCGCTTGCTTCAACCGCCAATTTACAAAAGGTCATGCCAAGCCCTGATGAATGAACTTTATTTTGTTTACGAGCTTCTACTTGAAAAAATTTATCAAATATTTTTTCATGGTATTCCGATGGAATACCACACCCATTGTCTGAAATAGAGACACGAACTTTATCACCATTTACAGATTCAATATTGACAATGATCTTCCCACTTTCATCATCTGTAAACTTGATAGCGTTATCTATGAAATTTTGGCATACACGCTGAACCATGTTGGAATCTGCTGCTATCATAAAGGTCTCCTCTGCTGAAACCAATATGATGTCTCGTCCCTTTTTAATAACGTCAAACATTTTAATAGTTTGCTTTACAATATCTATAAGATTAACTTTTGAAATATTAAGATTCATCTTACCATCCTCCATCTTGCTTATATCAAGCAAGAGTGCAACCATGTCCATCAACTTTACAGCCCCATTTTTAGCCTCACCGATGCAATTATAATCATCTGTTGAATCTGGTTGGAAGTCGATTTCAGCCAGCTCTAAGTTGCCGATGATAGCCATGATCGGAGATCGCATATCGTGGACAATCATGTGGATCAATCCATCTCTAAGTGTCTGAAGTTCACTGAGTTTCTGATTCTGTTTTTCAAGGTGTCTATTCATCATTGCAAGCTCTTTTGCCTGCTTTGCAATGGTTAATTGTGTATTGATTCTTGCTAAAAGAATGGGTTTTGATATTGGTTTTGTGATGTAATCTACACAACCAAGATGAAATCCTTTGACTTCATCTTCAACGTGGTTCATGGCTGTAATGAAAATTACAGGAATATCAGAGGTTTCATTGTCTTCTTTTAGTTGGCAGCACACTTCAACGCCGTCCATTTCAGGCATCATTATGTCAAGCAGCATCATATCAGGTCTGACTTTTCTGCATACCTCAAGAGCCTCTTTCCCATTAACTGCAAACGATAAAAGGTAATGCTGCTTGAGCATCTGCTGAATAAGTTTACGGTTATTTGCCTCATCATCAACTACAAGTATTCTGGATTTTTCGTTAGACATGCGATGCTTCCTTTACTTATTCCTAATTTGTTTAAATCGGAATTGGTTTTAAATCTGATTTGTTTCCAATCTGGTTATGAGTTTTTCCAGCTCTTTTTCAGCACCACCAAAATCAAGGTCATCAACACATTTCTTTATGGATTTAAGATGTTCAGGTAATATGTGTTGCTCAAGATCATCAAGTAATGGCTCAATGCCATCTGTGCTATATTGTTCTATATTTTCTTTTAACTGATTAATAATTGATCTGACTGCATCTATATTTTTTATGTTTTTCCTTTTATCTACTTTCTCATCTAATGTTTCTTCGTCTGTCTCTGCTGCAAAATCCGTTACATCTATTTGATCACTCTTTTTTAAATATTTAGATTTTAATAACTCTATCTCATTTAAAGTGTTTTCTAAAGATTTGGAGAGAATAGGAATTGTGTTTTTTATATCTGTAATGGATGATTTATGAAGTGCTAAATTGATTTGGGTTGCAATTTGAGCTAACTCTTTAAGAGATAGATTTGCAGCAACTCCTTTTATAGCATGGGTGATTTTATATGCTTCCTCAATATCAGCCTTTTTTTCCTCAATATTTGCCTTTTCTTGGTCAGCATCAGCCTTGTCTTTTGCGTTATCTGTAATCTTATTATCAAATTTATCAAAATTTATCAGCCTTTCAATTTCGGGTATAATATTTCCATAATCATCAGCAAATTTACTTAATGCTTCAATGTAAATTGAAATATCTTGCCATCTTTCTAAACCATCTTCAAAATCTACATATTGAGATAACTGAGGCGGGTTTGATTTACTAATTGATTCTGCTTTTTTAATTAATTCTGAACCGTTTGTATCTAAACTTGAAAATTCTAAACCCGAAGGTTCAGAATTTGGAATATATTTATCCATTGTTTTTGCAAGTTCGTTAAAATCAATTGGCTTGCCAACAAAAGAGTCCATACCAGTAGTAATAAATCGCTTAATTTCATCTTTCATCACACTTGCGGTTAGAGCAACTATTGGAATATGTCCACCTCTAACCTCTTCTATTTGACGAATTTTAATAGTAGCTTCAATTCCGTCCATCTCAGGCATGTGGACATCCATTAAAATTATATCAAAATTTCCCTTCTCAAAAGCCTTGACTGCCTCTAACCCATTCTTTGCAATGGTTATATCGTGTCCTTGAAGTTTTAACCGAGTTCTAACTAAAAGTGCGTTTGCCTCAACATCTTCTGCAACAAGTATCTTAAAAGTGCGAAAAGAGTTAAAAGAGCTACCAGAGCCTAAAGATCGACCACCAATTAAAGGTGTGCCACCCAAAGATGTTAAACTGATCTCTGAAATTGCTGATGGTTCATCAACCTTTAATAGTGGTAGAGTAAAGTGAAAAACAGTTCCTTTACCCTCTTGGCTCTCTACCCATATTTGACCGTTCATAAGTTCCACAATCTGCTTTGATATGGTTGTTCCTAAACCAGTCCCGCCATATTTTCTTGTGGTTGAGCTATCTGCTTGAGTAAATGGTTCAAAAATATTGGCAATGCGATCTGGTGCAATCCCAATTCCTGTATCTTCAATAGTAAAGTGAGCTATTAAACTATTTTCTATAGGTTTATTTAGATCGGCTATCCCATCTTGCACTATAATATCATCTGGCATAATCTTTAATTTTACATTGCCGTTATGGGTAAATTTAATGGCATTTCCAACAAGATTTATTATAACCTGCCTTATCCTTAAAGCATCTCCAGAAAAGACACAAGATAGGCTGTCATGGATACTGTAACTAAACGCAACTCCTTTTTCGCGAGCTTTTATATCCATGATTTGAAATATCTGTTCAATTAACCTGTTCAAACTAAACTCAACATTCTCAATTATAACTTTGCCACTCTCAAGTTTGTTCATATCAAGAATATCGTTTATCAAAGAGAGTAAACCTTTAGCAGAGCTATGTGCAGTAGAGAGCTGTTTTCGTTGGTCATTTGTAAGAGAGCCATCTTCAAGCACAAGCTCTAAAAATCCCAAAACAGAGTTCATTGGAGTTCTTATTTCATGGCTCATATTTGCAAGAAACTGACTTTTTATTCTATTTGCCCGTTCTGCTTCAACAACTGCCTGTTGAATTGCAATATCACGATTTTTAAGTGTGCGAGTAGTAAGGATTGCTACAAGAATTGATAAAAGGCAGCTTACAAGAGATATTGCAACTAACACAGCAACACCCATAAGTCTTCGCTTACTTACCAATTCAGCCTGATGATGAAGATTTTGCTGAACCTGTTTTACAATTATCTCAATCTGTTGAGACAAGGTCTTTGCCTCCTGCCTGCCTTGATTCAAAAGTGAGATAATAGCAACCTCTTTTTCAATCTCCTTGCGTCTAATATCAAAGGGATTAAGTCTATTCTTTGCAATTTCAGTAAAGCTCTTTTCTATTCGGCTAAGGTTGACACTTAATATGGGATTACGTTTTGAAAGCTCACTTTTATCAAATTTTTTTAATGCCTGAAGAAAGACGTTTAAAGAGCGGCTTGCACGATTTTCAAGAGGAAATATATCATCAGAGGTGGCAACATGAAGAGCCATATTTAAAAGACTTATAAGCAAAGCACTTTCTGCCTTTATATCTAAGGCGATCTGGAGAGGTTCAAGAGCTGTGTCTGTGAATATATTGATAAAAGAGCGTATCTCTTCAGGATTATCTCTTTGATCAATATTTTGAGTAATCATACGGGCAGTTCTTTTCCCGAGAAGTTTTGTTAAAGAGGTTGTTCCCCAGATAAGAGGTCCAAGAGTGTCATCAAGGTCAGCTTGAAGTTTTAATAGGTTATCAAGTATCTCATGCCTGCTTTTACTCAAATCAAATTTTTCTTTAACAATCTCACGTAAAGAGGTCTCAATTACAGCAACTTTTTCTAAACTATTTTCAACTTCTGCAAGGGTGTGTGGATCACCCATTTTATAGAGACCTTGAAGATCGATTCTATTCTCTTTCATGTGTTTTTCAAATTCAACATAGATATTTTTTATCTCATCGTCTTTTGAAGCAGCAGCAAGGGCGGGCGCACTTGCTGCAATAAGTGCTGTTCTTTCAGAAAGACGCATTGCTGCAAGTGTTGCGGGAAAGGTCTCTTTCTCTGTGGTTTTTATAACTTGTCCAAGATTATAAAGGATATAAATCCCAAAACTTGATGCCACAACAACAAGTATAAAGATAAAGGCAAAGGCACTATTTAGCTTTATGTAAAAACTTTCGGTCTGTTTTGGAGCTATTTTCATTACCATAATGTTTTTGCAATATCCACAGGACAGAGTGTTCAATCTATTTCTAAAGAAGACCGTTTTTTTTAAGAATCTCAGCGGCATTAGTTGAATCTATTACCATTGTCGGCAGAACTACATTTGGAGCTATCTTTTCGCCTTTAAGAAGTTTCATTGCTTGACGGATACCTTCAGCACCCGGGGTCATGTAAAGAAATGTGGCTGTAAGATTTCCCTGATTAACCCACTTTATACCTTCGGCTGGAATTGCATCTATCCCAAGGAACATTATCTCTTTTTCTCTGCCCATATCTTTTGCAGCAAGAAATGCACCATAAGCCATAGGATCGTTGTGGGCATAGACAAGATCAATTTTATCAAATTTTTCAAGAGCATCAGCCATTATGTCGTAAGCTAAATCTTGTTTCCAATCCCCGTCTTTTGGAGGAATAAGATTTTTAATTCCCTTTTCTTGTCTAATTGATTCAGCAAATCCTGAATGTCTGTCTTGTGCTGGAGTTGCTGCCATTCCTCCCCATATCTCAACAATATTTCCCTTTGCTTTACCTTTGCCTCCAAGCCTTTTAACAGCGTATTCGCCAGCAGTTCTGCCAATCAGCTTGTTATCTCCGCCTATAAACTGGGTATATTTTTTGTTTGATAGATCACGATCCAAAACAATAACTGGGATATTGTGATCCATAGCTTTATTTACAACAGGAGTTAAATCTTGAGCAACCTTAGGCGAAATTAGAATTACATCAACTTTACGTGAGATAAACTCCTCAACATCTGCAATCTGTTTTTGGGCATCGTCAAGCCCGTCTCTGACCAAAAGTTCAATCTCAGGGTATTTGTCAGCCTCTATGCGAAGCTCTTTATTAAAGAGTAACCTCCAAGGCTCTGTGATGGTTGCTTGAGAAAAACCAATTGTATATTTGGCTTTTGTTTCTACTTTTGCGTCCACTGCAAAACAATTATTCTCAAATTTTGTAATCATGCAAAACAGACTAAATACTACCATCAAAACTATTCTTCTTTTCATTTTTTTCTCCTTACCTGATCTAAATTTTAAATTTGGTTTCTGATTTGGATTTAGATTTGACAATTTTTCAAAAATTGTCAAATCTTGTCAAAAGGACTAAATCAAATAGGTAGTAGAATTAGAACATAAAATCAGTTACTTAAACCCATTGAGGCTCTATATATCTTTTTTTGATTTTCGCGTCCTAAACGATCTGTTATCTTCTCCCACTCAAGAGCAACTTTATCCATACCCTGCTTTATCTTCTGTTTACCGTTAATTATTGCAGTAAGTTCAGACTCTAAAACCTTAATATATTCATCATATCCAAGTATTCGCAAATCAAGAGCAGCATAGGGTGAGTCAAGACTTGCCTTTAAGACACTTAAAAACTCTGATGCTGCACGAGGTGAAAACGCTTTGCTCCACTCATCAAGAGCAAAAAAATGAGAATAACGGTATGGATTTATTCCTGTTCCGCTCTTTACAACATCATGGAGACTATTTTCAGGATTTGAGAACCACATAATATAATCCCAAGCAGCATCTTTATTTGCACTATTTACTGGAACGCTTGCCACCCAACCACCAAACGCAAGAAATGGTGCTTGAAAAACATTTTTTTGTTTCTCCCATTTTTGGGTTTTGTTATTCCATATCTCTTTGGTTCCGGGCAGAACAAAATAGCCAACTTTATCAACTATTTTTGAGATTTTAGGGTCTGCTGATATTTGTGCAGTATCACCCCAATCAAGTGTCATGGCAGTTTTTCCCTCTATAAATGCCATTCGGCTATCAACAATATTATAATTGATTGCATCAGGTGGGCAAAATTTAAGAATTTCAATATATTCAGTAAGTGCACGTATCCAAGCCTCATTATTTACCTGTGCTTTCATTGTATCTGGATCAAAGAATTGACTTCCTGGGTAGTCTGGGTGGTTTATATATGCTGAAACTCTGCTAAAGAGATCCCAATAAGATTGACCTCCATGAGCAAAAGGTTCTGATGTTCCATAGATTGGTTTGTCTAAAATTTGCTTCTCTTTATCAGAATTAAAACCTGTGAAAAATTCTGCAATATCACGGTATTGACTCCAAGTTTCAGGAGGAGATAATTCATAGCCATATTTTTGTTTAAAATCATTTCTGTTTTTAGTATCTGCAAATAGGTCTTTGCGATAATAACCATTAAAAAGATCGCCATCTACAGTAACTGCAATCCATTTACCTTCCCATAGCATAAGTCTATCACGGTAAGTTGTGTGAACATCATCAAAAGTTTCGCTTTCAGTAAGCTCGATAGGTAATGGAGAAAGGAAATTATGAAAATCTCCAACCCATGAAGAAGCATATAAAATTACATCAAATTGAGATGGCTTTGTGGAAATTCCCTTTTTAAATTCTTGATAAAGTTCTCCAAAAGGATATTTTTTTACAACTGCTTTGCCCCCTGTTTTTTTTTCCCAACTCTTTGCATGTTCTGTAGCTGGTGCACCAATTGCTGGGGCATCTTGAACTCCTATGACAATGGTTCTTGATTCAAAACTATTCACATCTGCTATTACAAGATGAGGATATAAAGTAATTAGAAATATAGATGTGAACATGAACATCGACACTATAGAAGCCATTGGCGACATAAAAATAGAAGTTTTCCTGTTTTCTTTAACCATTTAATTCTCCTTATTTATTAGAATGTTTGCAAAACTTGAATTTACGATTTTAGTGTATTAGATAGATGGTTAGTCAAATACTAAAAAAAGATGGGCTTATCAATAGATTGATTTAATATATGAAGGATTTTGAGGGGAAAAATTTACAACTACAGAGCTTCTATGCTGATTGAAAAGGCTCTATTTTCGTAGCCAGAGCGTAAAAAAATCAGGTAGTGTTCCTGTTATGTTGTCGCAAAGAGTCAACATATTGATTTTAAAGATTCTTTAGATATATAACAACATATCAAGAACACTATCCCTTCAAGTGTGAAACTAATCAAGAACTATAAAATGAGCGAAATAGAAATACAGGACTACCAGCGAGTTATGGTTTTTTACTTTTTTAATGTATATGCAATCATCATCTGGTTTCTATCTTCCATCTGAAGAGCTGCTTCTAATCCAGCACAATCAAGGTTGCAGTTTATTGCCTCTTTTGTCATTCTTATTCCCATAGGATTTTTTTCTGTCATTGTTTTGGCAAGTCCCATTGCAGTTATTATCATCTCATCTTTTTCAACAACTCTTGATGCAAAGCCAAGCTCAAGGGCAGTTTTTGAATCTATCCAATTTGCTGTTAAGAGAAATTCATAGGCTCTGCCAGAACCGATAAGTCTTGGCAGAAAATAGCTTGAAGCCATATCAGCCCCACCAAGACCAATGTTTAGATATGCTGCACAAAATCGTGCGTCTTTTGATAAAATTCTTATATCTGATGCCATTGCAAGAGAAAAGCCAATACCTGCGGCTGCCCCATGAATACAAGATATAATTGGTTGAGGAATCTGACGCATAGCAAGAAACATACGGCTCATTCTTGCTTGTGCTTCGTATGCTTTTATTGGTTTCATTGCAAAGATTTCAGGTCCGTAAGTCTCCATATCAAGCCCTGCACAAAATCCCTTTGCCTCTCCACCGTCAAGTATAAGAACAGTTGTTTCATCATCATATCTTAATTGGTTCAAAAGCTCTTCAAACTCCTGAACAGTTTTAAAATCAAAGGCATTGTATTTTGTTGGACGGTTTAAAGTTATAAATCCAATTTTTCCATCTTTTTTAAATTTTATGTTGTCCATTTTTATTCCTTTGTTAGTTCGCTTGCTAGTAATTCGCTTTGTTCAAGCACTCTGTCTGCCTCTATTCTTGCAAGATCTGGTGGATAGCCATATCTCATCAATATTTTTTTCACCGTGAGGCGCAGTTTTGCTCTAACATCTTCTCTTTTTTCCCAATCAACAGTCGCATTTTTACGAATAATATCAAATATTACATGGATCAGCTCTTTCATTTTATGATCTTCAAGAAATTTTGTTGAATCATTCTCTGCAAGGATTGAATAAAAAGCATATTCTTCTGGGCTTAGTCCAATATCTTCTGCTTTTTTGTCTTCGAGTTTCATTTCACGAGCGATTTCTGAAAGCTCTTGAATTACTTGGGCTGTATCAATTTGATTGTTGTGGTATCTCTTGATTACATTTTTAAGCATTTCACTAATTTTTTTTCCTTGGGTCATATTTTTTCTTTTTCTGATTTTCACTTCATCGTTGAGAAGTTTGCGAAGTAATTCAAAAGCAAGATTTTTTTGCTCCATATTTTTAACTTCAAGCAAAAATTCCTCTGACAAAATATCCAATGTCGGAGTTTTGATTCCTGCGGCTTCAAAAATATCTACAACTCCATCGCTTGCTAATGCTTCATCTACAATTTGTCTGACTGCTGTTTCTACTTGTTTATCTGATTTTCCACCACTTGGAGTAAATTTATTGATACGAGCTTTTATTGCTTGAAAAAATGCAACTTCGTCTCTTATTTGCTCTGATTCAAAACTTGGAACTGCCATAGCAAAAAGTTTGGAAAGTGCTGTTATTTCTGCCAAAAATCTATTTTTTAGTTTTTCATCTTGTAAGATAAAGTTTGATGCACCAAGTAAGATTTTTAATTTATCGTTATTTGAAGGCGGTATATTTTCCGCCCCTACGAAATATTGCTTGTAATCAAAACCATGAAACATCTGATCAACTATTTCAAATTTTGTTTTCATGCCTGCGATAATTTCTGCAATATCAAGTACCGCTTCACCTTCTCCACCACTTTGGATATAAACACCCATTGCATTTCTCAGGTCTTGCCCGATACCGATATAATCAACAATCAGTCCACCTGGTTTGTCTTTATATACACGATTGACACGAGCAATAGCCTGCATAAGATTTGCACCCTGCATTTTTTTATCAATATACATGGTATGCAAACACGGAACATCAAAGCCA
>JADGBE010000030.1:35112-35583 GCA_015231615.1 Desulfamplus sp.
TGAGAGCTAATTTTTTCCTATCTTCTTTGCTTGTATGATGAGGTTGGAAACTTTCAGGATCATCACTGCTTGAAGTCATGACAATTTTGATTGCACCTTTCATGAGTTCATCATTGTGCCAGTCTGGGCGAAGATTAATAATTTCTTGATACAAATTAACCGCAATTTGTCTGGTCATACAAACGACCATTGCTTTCCCTTCAAAAGTTTTTTGTCTCGCTTCAAAGTGATCCACAATATCTTTGGCAATATCTTTTAATCTATCTGGATGTCCAACTATTGCATCTATTTGAGCATTTTTCTTTTTAGCTTTTTCTTTTTGTTCTTCTGTTGCTCCTGCTATTTCATCTACTGCATAATCAATCTTGTTTACTACTTCTTGATTGAGCCTAATTTTTACAAGCCTGCTTTCATAACTAATAGGCACAGTTGCACCATCATCTACAGCTGGTTTGATGTCATAAATATCTA
>JADGBE010000031.1 GCA_015231615.1 Desulfamplus sp.
AGCATTACGGTAGAATAGATCTGCTTATGACTGATGTTGTGATGCCTGAAATGAATGGTCGAGACCTTGCGAAAAATATTTTATCAATATATCCTGATATTAAGAGACTTTTCATGTCTGGCTACACAGCAGATGCTATTGCTCATCAAGGTGTATTAGATGCAGGGGTGAATTTTATCCAAAAACCATTCTCAAAGCAGGAGTTATCGTTAAAAATTAGAGATGCACTATCTTCTGATTAAAAATCTATATCTATTTGCCCCACCCCCGACCCCTCCCCAAATGGAGGGGGGATAATTACTCCCTCCCCTTGGGGAGGGCAAAATAATTATCTGGAAAGCTATAGTAAAGAGAAGCCCATCAACTATTAATTTTTCATCTTCTCACAAAGACCAGACAGACGCATATCAGTTCGATTGTTGTTTAAGGCGATCTCAAATGCCCGTTTTGATCCCACAATAATTACAAGCTCTTTGCCGCGTGTGATTGCTGTATATAGAAGATTTCTTTGTAAAAGCGGATAGTGCATGGTGGTTAGGGCAATTACTACAGCCGAATACTCTGAACCTTGCGATTTATGAACAGAGATAGCATAGGCAAGTGTTAGCTCTTCAAGCTCCAAAATATCGTATTCAACAAGCCGTCCATCATAATCAACTACAAGGCGATTTTCAGATTTTATAACCTCATCAACAACACCAATATCACCATTAAAAACATCTTTTTCGTAATTGTTTTTAAGGTGCATCACTTTATCGCCTGTTCTGAATACAACTCCCATGCTTTCAATACCTGCCCTATCTGCATGATTACTATTATTGGTTTTAGAGGGATTTAGTGCTGTCTGGAGTTTCTGATTAAGATTTATTGTGCCAGCCTCTCCTTTGTGCATAGGTGTTAAAACTTGAATTTCGTCAATGTGGCTAAATGCGTTTTTTATTCTGCTGCTGCAAAGTTCTGTAATGGTCTTTACAACACGTTCTGGGTCGTTATTCTCAATAAAATAGAACTCAGATAGTCCGTCTTGTTTGGTTTTTCTATCCAAAACAGGCATCTGACCGTTTCTTATGCAGTGGGCATTTACAATAATTGGGCTTAACTCTGCTTGACGAAATATCTTTGTAAGTGAGAAGGTCTTTACCACACCTGAGTTAATAATATCAGATAAAACATTTCCAGCCCCAACAGAGGGTAATTGAAAAATATCACCAACAAGAATCAAAACACTATTAAACGGCACAGCAAGGATTAAGTGATACATGAGAAGCGTATCAACCATTGAAGCCTCATCAACAATAACAACATCAGCATCAAGAGGGTTATCTTGATTTCTGCCAAAAAGATCGTAATCAGGATCGTAAAGCAACATTCTATGCAGAGTTGAAGCCTTTTTATCGGTAACTTGCGAAAGCCTTCTTGCAGCTCTTCCAGTTGGGGCACCAAGAATAACTGTTTTGTTGAGCTTTGCAAACATTGCACAAACAGCCCTAACAAGAGTAGTTTTGCCTGTGCCGGGTCCCCCTGTTATCACTGTAATTCTGTGGGATAGAAGCTCGCGAACAATATCGCTTTGTTCTTCAGATAGCTCAAGCTCAAGGCGATTTAGTATCTCAAATGTTATCACATCTTTATCTATGCCATAATCAGGGACAGAAATTGATAGCATGACCTTGATTTTTTCGGCAATTCCAGTTTCTGCCCTGTTCATTTTGCGTGTGTAGATATTTGTAAACCCATGCTCTTGTACAACATCTAAGGCTTCAATAAGTTTTAATAAGGCAAAATAGAATTTCTCCTCATCTGCCCCTGTCAGCCTTGCACATCTTTCAAATAGTTCTCCCAAGTCAATGAATACATGACCATTAGCCTCATTTTGAAGAAGAATATATATAATTGATGCTTTTATCCTCTCTGGGTCATTTGGGTCTGTCCCTGTTTTAAGTGCAATTGCATCAGCAACTTCAAAGCCAGCCTCTGGAACATCTTTTGATAGCTGATATGGTCTCTCTTTAAGTATCTTTAGTGCATCTTTTCCGTAAAAGTTGATAATTGCTGATGCGTGAGCTATTCCAATCCCATTTGCTTGAAGAAACTGCATCACCTTTCTAATAGCATGGTGCTGATCCCATGCACGAGAGACGTTAAGCATCTTGCTTTTACCAATACCTGGTATTTCGCAAAGTCGATGTGGCTCATTTTCAATTATCTCAAGAGACTCTTCTTTAAAATAATCCACAATCTTTTTTGCCATTGACTCCCCAACTCCTTTAATCATACCAGAACCAAGATATTTTCTTATCTCAGCTAAGGTTGAAGGCAGGGTAACCTCAAAACTATCTACTTTGAACTGCTCACCATACTTTGCGTGCGAAACCCATTTACCAATAAGGGATAGCATCTCTCCTTCTGCTACCCCTGCGAGGTGTCCAACAATGGTTACTGGTTCTTTGATTTCATGGATTTTAAGGCGGGCAATGGTGTAGTGGTTATCTTCGTTTTTGTAGGTTATTCTATGCAAAGTCCCTTTAATTGTGGTCATTGGTCTATTCAGCTACAACAAATGAATCTTTTGCAATACCATCTTTTGTCAGTTTTTGATTAAACTGCTCCGCAGTATCAAGGTCTCTGAATCTTCCCACTCTGACGCGATAGAATTTACCTCTTGAGTCTGTATATTCGTTGATATGTGAGTTGATATATTTTTTTCCAAACTTAATCTTTTCCATCTGAGCATTTCTCCTAACTGTAAATGCCCCTACCTGAACTGTAAAATTACCTCTAAAGTAGTCAACAGCTCTATATACTACCTTGCCAGTCTTATCTGAACCAGTTGCTTCCCCTAAAGCCACAACTTTAACTTGTGCTGTGCCATGAACTACTACCCCAAGCATCTGAGCTGCTTTATAAGATAGGTCAATGATTCGTCCAGTTATAAAGGGACCTCTGTCGTTTATCCTAACATCTAAAGTTTTGCTATTTTCAAGATTATAAACTCTAACCCAAGTTCCAAGTGGAAGAGTTTTGTGTGCTGCTGATACCCCATACATATTATAGGTCTCTCCATTAGCAGTCTTTCTTCCATGAAACTGCTCACCATACCAAGAGGCAATCCCTTGCTGAACAAATCCCCTTGCATTTGCAAGAGGATAGTAATATTTGCCTTTAATCTTGTAGGGTTTGGTGTAAGCAGCTCTTCTTGAGGAAGAGTCTCTTGATGATGAAGTATTGCGATCTGGTGATGACTGTGAGGAAGACGAATTTGGGCGTGAATAGATTTCGTCATCCTCTGTGTCATGTAATACTGTAGCACTACAACCTGTTATGGTAAGAAAAACAATTATAAAAAAAGCGTTTATAGTGGATTTAATATTTGCCTCCATCAGATTTGCACTTTCACAGATACTGATTGTTCTGTTTTCATATCTGTTATTGCATTTTGGATAACAAAATCCATTTTATCTGCAAAAATAAACTCCATATTATCCTTAACATTAGCTGGAATATCTTCCATATCTTTTTCATTCCACTTAGGCAGGATAATTGTTTTGATACCAGCTCTACTTGCTGCGATCATCTTCTCTTTTATACCACCAACTGGTAAAACATCTCCTCTAAGAGTTATCTCACCTGTCATGGCAAGTCTTTTTCTAACAACTTTTCCAGTTGCAAGAGATGTTAGTGCTGTTAGCATGGTAACGCCAGCAGATGGTCCATCTTTTGGAATTGAGCCTGCTGGAACATGAATATGAATCTCATGTTCTGAAAAAAAGTTTGGTTCAATCTTAAATCTATCAGCATGTGCTATAAGATAACTCATGGCTGTTCTTGCAGACTCTTTCATAACATCGCCAAGTTGACCTGTTAAGATAAGCCCTCCTTTTGACCCTTTCATTGCAGTAGTCTCAACAAACAAAATATCGCCCCCAACAGGAGTCCATGCAAGCCCAACCACAACACCCGGAACAGATATATTTGCACCATTTTCAGGCATATTGCGAATTGGTCCTAAATATT
The DNA here is from genome assembly GCA_015231615.1 of Desulfamplus sp. GTDB lineage: Bacteria > Desulfobacterota > Desulfobacteria > Desulfobacterales > Desulfobacteraceae > Desulfamplus. The sequence goes on from JADGBE010000031.1 coordinate 4,015, forward strand.
CATGCAGCTCTTTTTTGCTGATAGTAATTTTTTCTATCTCTTCTTCTGCAATTTTGCTTGCAACACCACGACATATAGAGCCAATTTCACGCTCAAGGTTTCTTAACCCTGATTCACGGGTATAACCTGAAATTATCTCTTTAATCGCACCTTGGGCAAATTTTATCTGGTAAGTTTTTAAACCATTTGCCTCTCTCTGTCTTGGAATTAGGTATTTTGTGGCAATGTTGAGTTTCTCATCTTCTGTATATCCAGACAATTCAAGAACTTCCATCCTATCTCTTAAAGGTGCTGGAATTGTGTGTAAAACATTTGCTGTAGTGAGAAATATCACATCAGTAAGATCAAACGGCACATCAAGATAGTGGTCAGTAAATGAGTAGTTCTGTTCTGGATCAAGAACCTCAAGAAGGGCTGACGATGGGTCTCCGTGATAAGATGAACTTACCTTATCAATCTCATCAAGCATAAAAACAGGATTATTTTGACCAGATCTTCTTATCTCTTGAATGATTCTTCCCGGTAACGCCCCTACGTAAGTTCTTCTGTGCCCTCTAATTTCTGCCTCATCTCTGATGCCACCAAGTGCAATGCGGACAAATTTTCTGCCTAATGCTCTTGCTATAGATTTGCCAAGTGATGTTTTTCCTGTTCCGGGAGGTCCTGAAAAGCAGAGAATTGGACCTTTTGAGTCGTTTTTGAGTTTTCTAACAGCAAGGTATTCAAGAACACGTTTTTTAGGTTTTTCAAGTCCATAATGGTCTTGATCTAAAACCTTTCTTGCCCCCTTTATATCAAGCTGATCTTCGGATTTTTTATTCCAAGGCAGAGATGTTAGCCAATCAAGATATGTTGAGGCAACAACATATTCAGAAGAAGATGGGTGCATTCGAGATAGCCTCTTTATCTCTCTTTCAGCCTCTTTTTTTGCAGCCTCTGGAAGCCCCTCAGACTCAATTTTCTTTCTATATTCATCAATCTCAACGCTCTCTTCATCTGTTTCGCCAAGCTCTTCTTTAATTGCCTTTAGTTGTTGACGAAGATAATATTCGCGTTGCCGTTTATCCATATCCTCTTTAACCTGACTTTGAATCTTTGAACCCATTTCAAGAATTTCAAGTTGGTCATTTACAAGGCGGGTTACTTTTTTGAGTCGTGCTTTTACGTCAATAAGCTCAATAACTGCCTGTTTTTCAACAACAGGGGCGTTTATGGTTGATGCTACCATATCTGCTAAAATATCAGGCTCTTGTATTGATCTTACCATTGCACCTATTTCTGCTGGAAGACCCGGGGAGAGATTTACAATCTTCTCATATTGATCAGCAATATTTGACATAAGAGCAAGAGTCTCTTTGTCATTTACATGTTTTTCGTTGTTAGAGCCATCGGTGTTGGAGCTGTTTATACTCTCAAGCACTTCAATATTTGCCTGAATATAAGGTTTTCCAGTTATATACTCTTTTACCTTAAAACGGCTTAATCCTTGAATAAGAAGTTGTGCCCTGTTCTCCTCCATTTTTGCCATTTTAAGGATAACAGCAACAGTTCCAACATCGTAAAGTTCCCCTGATGAATGTTTTGAAGAAATATCACTACGCTTTGACAGAAGAAGACCGAGCATTCTGTTACCCGCCATAGTTTCGTCAATAAGTTCAATTGCCTCTTTTTGCATAATTACAAGGGGTAGCACCATTTTAGGAAAAAGATTAGTGTCAACAATGGGAAGGATTGGAATTATATCTGGTATATGATCTGGATTCAAATTTATTGAGGTTTGATTATCGCTCATTCAATATTCCTATTTATTCAAAAATTATTTTTATTAGAATTTATTTTAAATATCATTATAACCGTTGCCTTCATAAAACTATTATGAAAGTTCAATCTTTTGTGGTTTTTGTAAAGGGATTTTTGCAAGGCTAATCTCAAGAAATCCATTGGAAAATGATGCAGATACCTTTTCAGGGTCTATTAATGTTGGAAGATATAAAATTCTCTCAAAACCTCCAAACTGAATTTCAGCAAGCCGATAAGTTCCGGGTTCGCTTGGTGGAGTTCGGCAACGGTTACCTGAGATTTTAATAGCTTTGTTAGTAACCTCAATTGAAATATCCTCTTTTTCCACACCAGCAATTTCAGCTTGAATTATAATTTGGGTTCTTGTTTCAAAAATATCCATCTGGGGTTTCCAGAGCCTTTTTGTAAGGCAAAACATTGGATTGATAGAGTGAAACATATCGTGTGCATGTTTCTCTCCTTTTGGTAATCGTCCAAAATCGTCTCCAAAATGAATCTCAATATATTCCATAGGGAACGCTCCTACCTAAATTTTATGATATTAAATAATTTTTTTTGAAATTTTTTAATAGAGCATTTTCAAGGACTTCTTTAATCCAATGCTCTAATCTCTTACCCGATTTTTCAGCAGCAAGAACAATTTGTCGATGCTGTTCGGGTGAAAGATTTATTGTAAATTTACCAGAAAAAGGTTTATCAGGTTCTTCTCCTCGTTCTGCACAAAAATCTAAATAATCTTCAACCGAATCTTTGAATGCCTGATGAAGTTCGTCAACTGATTTACCTTGAAATGTTATAACATCACGGATATTTATTACTTCTCCATGAAATATATCAAAATTAGCATCAAATTCAATATGAGACAAATAACCTTTATATTCCATCATAATTTATCCCTGCTTCTATCAAAAAACGCCTAATTGAAACAATAGCCCCTTTATCAGCTTCTTTTTGTGGGTGAGGAGTATGAAATACTGCCCGTATCCCATTAAGAGCAATTCTTACCCTTGAACCTCTTCCTTGAGTTATCTCTGCTCCGCAAAAAACAAGTAACTTCTCAATATCTGACCATAAAATGTTAGCTCTAACAGGAATCTCAAAAATAGCCTGCAACGTTTTGCGATGCTTTGATGTCATATATTTAGTTACCTCTTAAAAATAGCTTTCTAATTAATAGTTTACACAATAACACCAGCTTTTTTTCTTGTAAAGTATCAATCGGTGGCTATTTTAAATCTAAATCTATTCTTGAACCCATTGATGATAGTAGCTAAATCAATTTCAAATCTATTTGTATTCAATTTAAGTTTATGATTAAATACATTCTAACGATCTAAAATAGAGGCAACGGTAGGTTAAATGTTTATTCAACAATAGCATTTAACCTAAATTTAACTTATAAACACTAAATATAAATAATAGATTTAAGGAGAAAAAAATGAGTAAAACCATTGAAAATTTAAAAGCTGCATTTGCAGGAGAATCTCAGGCAAGAAATAAATACACATTTTTTGCAGAAGTTGCCCGTCAAGAGGGTTATCACTACATTGCAAAAGTATTTGAAGAGAGTGCAGATAACGAGAAACGTCATGCAAATGACCACTTTAAACTTCTCGGTGGCATTGGCGATACTGTTGCCAATCTTAAAGAGGCGATTGAGGGCGAACACTATGAAACTGTAACCATGTATCCTGATTTTGCTAAAGATGCGGAAGAAGAGGGAAACAAAGAGGCAGCCAATCTATTTAAACAGATTGCAAAGATTGAAGCCCATCATCGGGACAGATACCAAAAATGCCTTGATATGGTTGCAGCAGGGACCGTGTTCAAACGTGAAGAGCCAATAAAATGGAAATGCAGTCAGTGCGGTTATACCCATGAAGGAAAAGAGCCACCTCAGAAATGTCCAGCTTGTAAATATCCAAAAGATTATTATGAGCCAGCAGATATGGATATATAAATTCTATAGCCGCTTACTTTATTAACCTTATAGGGTCAGACAACATTTGTCTGACCTTTTTTATATCAAAATGAAATTAAGACACATGAAATCCTATTACCATCTTTATACTTGATATATTCTAAAGATTAAATTAATAAAGATTAAATTAAACCTCAAGAAAATCTATATTAAACCTTCATTAATTATTCGTATTATCTTAAAAAGGAGTTTTTATGAAAAGAGTGATTGTTACTGATAGCACATCAGACATACCGCAACAAATTATAGACGAATTTCAAATAAAGGTATTACCAGTTAATGTTATTCTTGATGGTAAAGTAATGAAGGATAGAGTAGAGATCAAAATAGAAGATTTCTATGACCGTTTTGACAGTTTTAATACCATGTCAACCAGTGCTGTTTCGTATGAGGAGTTTGCTCTGTTATACCTCAAACTTACTCAAGAATATGATGAGATCATCTTCATTCTCTGTTCGAGCTACTTAAGCAAAACTTATGATAATGTTCTAAGTGTTCATAATGATTTTAAACATAAACACAACTGTAGAATCGAAGTAGTTGACACTAAACAGTGTGGTATGGGTTTAGGATTAATTGTTATTGAAGCTGCAAAACTTTTGAAAAATGGAGAGACTTTTGAAGAGATAATTATAAAAGTAGAGTATGTTGCGAGTAAGGTTTCTACATATATAGCAATTCCAACTCTAAAATATCTAAAAAAGAGTAAAAGAATAAGTGGGGCAAAAGCATTTTTTGCATCAGCAATGGGGATAAAGCCTGTTTTAGGTATTGAAGATGGTAAGTTAGCTGTTAAAACAAAATTATTTGGAAAGCAGCAAAATCTTCTGCTTTCACTTATGGATACATTGACTCAAGATATTGGGAAATCTCTTGTTACTATAGCAATATGCCATGCCAAAGAGCAGACTTATGTTCCAAGTCTTATGTCAATATTCAACTCTACATTCAAATGCAAGAAAATTTATGTTACATACTTTGGACCATCAATTGGAATAAACACGGGTCCTGAAACAATGGGTGTTACTTTTTGGAAACATGACTAAATAGTTAAGAGGGCTGTTCTTTTCCATTTAATTGAAAAGGGGGGGAACAGTAGCCTATCCCCCCCCTTTTTTTTTGTGAATACAACCTCAAGAAACGTTTATTATTTTAAAAAAAACAATAAACTAATTGTTCCTGTAAATAATTCCGTGCTGTTATGCCAGAGTCTTTTAAGTATCTATATCTGACTATTTTGCAGGTTATGCCGACTTAAAAATAGATTAATATCTATGCTTTATCGGAATGATATTATACAATATATAACAATTGTGCTATTTCATCTCCTGCCCGGATCAAGAACCAGATATACTTTCTAAAACAGCACGGATTTATTTACAGTACCAAATAAATCGCACGGCTATAAAAATTGTGGTAAAACATTTCCAAACTAAAAAATTAGGAGATAGTAATATAATGGGATTAGCCGCTGATATTGTAATTATTATGGTTGCAGCTTTTATTGGTGCTTTGATTGCACAAAAATTAAAACAGCCTTTAATCTTGGGATATATATTTGCGGGCGTTGTTGTTGGTCCATATACTGGTGGCATTACAGTTGGAGATATTCACCAAATTGAGCTTTTAGCTGAGATAGGTGTTGCCCTTCTGTTATTTGCGTTAGGTTTGGAGTTCTCTTTAAGCGAGTTAAAACCTGTTAAAAAGATCGCTCTTTTTGGCACTCCTATCCAAATAATTCTTACAATTGCCATTGGCTTTGGTATCGGGAAATATTTAGGTTGGTCGTCAATCAGCTCAATCTGGCTTGGAGCATTAATTTCTCTTTCAAGCACTATGGTTACACTCAAAACTCTTATGAACAGAGGGCTTGTAGGCACACTTTCAAGCAAGGTTATGATTGGTATGCTCATTGTTCAAGATATGGCAGTAATACCGATGATGATTATTCTGCCTCAATTGAGTAATTTAGATGCAGGGCTACCTCTATTAGCTGTTGCCGTTATAAAGTCTATTATTTTTATTGTGCTGATGCTCTATGTTGGGAGAAAACTCCTGCCTTGGTTGCTTGGTCATGTTGCTAAATGGAACTCAAGAGAGCTTTTTATTCTCTCCATAACAGCAATTGGTCTTGGTATTGGTTATGCCACATATCTTTTTGGTCTTTCGTTTGCCTTTGGTGCTTTTGTTGCTGGAATAGTTTTGAGTGAATCTGATTATGGGCATCAGGCTTTAAGTGATATTATTCCTTTGAGAGATATTTTTGGACTTCTATTTTTCACATCAGTTGGAATGCTTCTTGATCCTATATTTCTTCTTAATAATTGGATTAAGATTATCTCTTTAGTTCTTATAATTGGAATTTTGAAAGGTTCAATATTTTTTGTTTTGGCAACTATTTTTAAATATATCAACATTATTCCAATTGCAGTTGGTTTAGGGCTTTTTCAAGTTGGAGAGTTTGCATTTGTTCTTGCACGAACAGGAGTTGCGATAAACGCTATTGATCAAAATATCTATTCACTTGTGCTTGCAGTATCAGTAGTAAGTATGGTTCTTACCCCTTTTGCATCTGCTATGGCAACCCCTCTCTATAACTTTAAAAAAAGGTTATTTCATTATGAGCCTTTAGAGACAGCAAATATTCCAAATTCAGGATTAAAAGATCATGTTGTCATTGCTGGAGGTGGCAGAGTTGGACAGCATATTGCACAAGTTCTGACTAAACTTGATGTCCCCTTTATTATTATAGAGCTTAATTATCAAAGAATGGTTCAGTGTAAAGATGCCAATTTTCCAGTTGTTTATGGTGATATGACACAGCAGACAGTTCTTGATGTATCAAAATTAGAGGCTGCAAAGCTTCTTCTTATTACTACGCCTTCTCTTATTACAGCCCAATCTATTGTAAAGCAGGCTCATACACTTAAACCCGAACTTCGTATAATTGCCCGTGCAGATGGAGTTGAGCAGACAAAAGAACTATATGAAAGCGGAGTTTATATGGCTGTTTTGCCAGAGATGGAGGCTGGACTTGAAATTGCAAGACAGGCACTGCTCCATTTAGATATGGCTGTAACTGTTATTCAAGAATATACTGATGCTGTAAGGCAGCAACTTTATCAACCAATTTATAATATTGATGATGAAGAAGAAGAACTTGAGGGTGATAAATATAAAAACATAGCTCATGGTCAAGATCAAAAGCTGTTATCTAAACTTGACAACATAAAAAATATGCTTGAAATTTCATGGGTTACGGTAAATTCTCAAAGTTCTCTTATCAATAAAAGTATTAAAGACGCAGCTATTCGCACAAAAACTGGGGCATCAATAGTTGGGGTTATAAGTGAAAAGCAATTTTACTCTAATCCAAAAATAGAGTACTCATTTAAAGAAGGTGATTTGGTGGCTGTTGTTGGAAATCAGCAAGAGCGTAATTTATTCAAAAAATTGGCTGAAGTGTAATTATAAACCTATAATTTTTTTAGAAAAAGAGCTTTATGATAACATTATGATAAAAAGATATGTTGGATATTTTGCCTTTATACTATTGGTGCTGTTTAGCTTTATATCAATTATAGATGCTGGCGAATCCGTTGTTTTGTCTCAAGGTCAAACTCTTTATGTTCCTGCATATTCCCATATTTATGCTGGAAATAGAGAGCTGCCAATGCTTTTGACTGTAACGTTAAGTATTAGAAATGTTGATATAAACCACTCAATTACAGTAAATTACGCTGATTACTATGGAACAAAAGGAGAGCTTCTCAAAAGATATGCAGAACAGACGGTTCTTCTCAAACCTCTTGAATCAATAAGATATGTTGTTCCGCAAAAGGATAAATCAGGAGGGTCTGGTGCTAACTTTATGGTTGGGTGGAAATCTGAAAAACCTGTAAATCCTCCAATTATTGAGTCCGTTATGATCGGGGCAGAGGGGCAGCAGGGCATCTCATTTACCTCACGAGGTCAGGTAATAACAACTTCCAATTAGAGATATTATAAAGAAAGTATTCCAGATAAATAAATTTGCAATTCCTATTGCCCCACCCCCGTCCTAATGGAGAGGGGGGGATAACAATTACCCATCCCCTTGGGGATGGCTGGGAGGGGTAAAATAATTATCTGGAAAGCTATAGCTCTATGTATTTTATAGATATTTGAGGATAAATCTCTTTAACAGCAATGCTACAAATATAATTTGGATTTATATTAATTGGGTAGGTGTTCCACACATTGCCATCATTTAATAGAGTCGAACTTTTGCTGACACAAAAAGTATTTAAAGGAGTTGATAATCCCTTTCCTTGAGCTTTGACAACAGATTCTTTACGAGTCCATATTTCATAGAAGGAACGCAAAGGGGTTGTTGAATTTGTTATGAGATTTTTCTCTTCATTTGTAAATACATTAAAAAAATCTTTAATTTCAACGGGTCTTAGAGCTTCAATATCAACTCCAATATCTCCAATGTCATAAGAGTTGTTAAACCCAATATCTGACAAATTAAATACACAAACACTACAAGACTCTGAATGGGAAATATTGAAGTTCGCATTGCTGTTAGGGATAAAAGGTTTGCCAAATGGTGATATTTCAATAGATTCTATATCTTTAGATGGAGAGTAGAGAGTTTGTAATCCATATTTTAGCAAAAGTTTCCCCGTTAGGCTATTTTGCCTATCTTCCCATCGTATAAGTTTTAAAATTTTATTTTTAAATAGATCGGGTAGGTCTGATAAGTATTTATCCCATTTTTCCTGCGAAAATGGTTTTATATTCCATGTATAAAAAATATGAACCATAGTTCTAAAGTAGAGCTGGTCCCTGCCAAGGATACTCCTCAAGAGTCTGTTTATCGTATTGATTTATCATTGATAAGGCGTTGGGTATATTTGAGGCATCAAGAAGACCGAGTTGTCTTTCCGATAATGGGTCAAGTTTGGTTTGCCAATTTCTTTCTGGAGTAATGAATTTATATCCTAAAATCTCCATAAATTTGATTCTGGGTGCATTCTTGTATATTGGGCTTATAAAGGTTTTGATATTATTATTAGCCCCATACAACAAAAAATAGTATCTTAAAAGTTGATTTAACCCTTTACGCCTAAAGGGTTTTAATGTTGCAGCATTAGTGAAAATCATTGCTGGAAACTTTACAATATCTGGGACAGAGCAGTTAATTATATTTTCCGCATCATTAGCGTTATTTACAGTTATACCGGTCATTGTTGATATTGCAGTGTCATTATCATCAATAACAACTAAGACAATGTTATTATCGTCTATCTCTGACCACATAAGTTTTTCAGGTTTTAATAGTTTAAATTCAGTTGATCTACTGAACTCTGAAATTCTAAGATTTTCAATAATACTTTTATCTTCTTTTAATGCTCTTCTGATTAATTTCATCAAACACCGATTGATTTTACCTTTTTATTAAATTTTAAAATCTAAGTTCAAATTGTCCTCCTACAAAAAACAAAATACCTATTGCTAATATCTCTTACGTTATCACCACTCATCTATTTTTTGATAAATGGCATCAGCACTGTTCAATATAGACATTAAAAAAATAGGTGGAAACTCAACTATTCTTGCAGCTTGCAAATTTGCAAGTATAGAAAATTTTGTTCCTATATCCATAGGTAAGTCAGACGGTTTTATGCCATTAAATAGAATTTCTATTGCATAATCTGCTGATTGCTGTCCAAAAATATAATCATTTGGACCAATCCCCATAATAACTCCTTTTCTAATAAAGATAAGTTCTCCAAGGCTTGGAACTTTATATTTCTGAAATGCTTTTCTGAAAATAGAAAAATTTTTTTCATACGTTGCAGATGCCTGAACATAAAAAACATCAACTTTAGGTAGAATATAATCTAACGATTCTTGAAGCTGCTTTTTTACAACATCATTAGGAAAAGGCTTTCCATCATTTTGTTTAAATGGGGTTGAGTGGTGAACAAATTTAACACCATTTTTTTTACAAAACTCTTTTATCTCTTTTACTGCTGCTTCATGATTTGGTGAGCCTGAAAGATAGGTTACTCCGAGGCTATTGAATTTAGCAATGCTATATGCTTGGGCAATACTTTTGGTAATTTGATAAGGGGTGCCAACTCCCGTAATATTTTTACCCGAACTTGTCCAATTCTTTATAATTCCAGCCTCTATAGGAGTAGCTACAGCAGTAAACACAATTGGAATGTTTTTGATCTTATCAGCCGTTTTTTTGGTGCTTTGAGTTCCTATAGTAAATAGAAGATCAACATCACTACTTTTTGATAGCTCTTTTATTTTTTTATCAAGGGCAGAAAGATCGCTCTTAGCATTATATAGCTCTACATCAATTTTCTCCCAATATTCTGATTTTTTAAGTTTATTAATAAATCCTTTATAAGCATTGGTATATGAAAGGTAATTTTGATGTTGAATAGCTACTATTTTATATCTCTTTCCAATATTTTGTTGCTCTTTTTCAGAAGGTTTTTCCTCAGGATTATTTTTTTTTTCAGCGGGAGTAACTTTATTATCAGTTGATTGGCTTTGAGTTTCAATACCAGAAGAGCTTTTTTCAGAAGAGGCAGCCAAAATTGGAGAGGTTATAAAAAGAGAGATGCTTAGATAAAAAATAAAATAAAATATAGGTATTGGTCTTAAAAAATTACACATCATAATTCTCCAAATAGGAATAAATATCAGTTAAAATCCTTTTATAAACTCATTTTATCAAAGTGATGAACTTATAAGCTATCTAATACTTAATGGTCAATTATTTAATGTGTAATAGTAAAGTTTTGGATAGAATGAATTCATATTGGATAACCATTTATTTTGATTACCCAATACGATTTAAAAGTTGTTTACAATTTCCCCAACTGCTTGATTAATCTACCTTTTAGCTCCAATGAGCTTCTCATGCCCTTTTAGTATAAGCTCTTCAGTTGTCTCCCATGAGATACATTCATCAGTAACAGAGACGCCATAGGCAAGGTTTTCAGGTCCGCAAGAGAGGTTTTGACTTCCCTCACACAGATTACTTTCAAGCATAAGCCCCTTGATGCTACTATTTCCGTTAAGATATTGATTTATAACATCTTCCCACACAATCGCCTGACCTGTAAATTTTTTGCCAGAATTTGCGTGTGAGCAATCTACAATAATTGCCTGTGAAAGATTTTTCTTTTTTAGAGTCTCTAAAGCCTCTCTAATGCTTACAGAATCGTAGTTTGGGCGTTTACCGCCTCGTAATACAATATGGGCATAAGGGTTGCCTTTTGTCTTAACGACACACACTTTTCCATGTGGATCAATACCAAGAAAACTTTGTGGGGACTTTGCAGCAATCATTGAGTTTATTGCAGTATCCAATGCACCGTCAGTTGAGTTTTTAAATCCTACAGGCATTGATAGACCGCTTGACATCTCTCTGTGTGTCTGAGACTCGGTAGTTCTTGCACCAATTGCAGCCCAACATACCAATCCATCAATAAACTGGGGAATAATGGGATCAAGCATCTCAGTTGCTGTTGGTAAACCCATTGAAGTAATACGAATAAGTAGTTTCCTCGCCCTTCTAAGCCCTTCCATAATATCGCGACTATCGTCCATGTAAGGGTCGTTTATTAAACCTTTCCAGCCAATCGTAGTGCGTGGTTTTTCAAAATATACCCGCATTATAATGGCAAATGATCCCTTTACCTTCTCTCTTAATACACAAAGTTTTTCTGCATATTCGATAGCCGCTTTTTCATCATGGACAGAACATGGTCCTGTTATTACCATTAGCCTTTTGTCATCACCAGATAGGATATGTTTTATCTCATCTCTTCCAGCAAGAACCGCATCTTCTGATTCACGGGGCATAGGGAATTGTTTTTTAAAATCTTCTGGAGCCATAAGCGGGATAAAACTTTCAACATTTACATCATAGGTCTTTTGCATTTTGTTGCCTCCTAATTATTATTGATATTTAAGATAAAGATGGTTCTTTAAAATAAACTAAAGATGGTTCCTAAAAAAAACAAAAGCCGCAGGTTTGTCGCCTGCGGCTTTTGAAATTGTATGTATATTACAAATCAGAACAGCACAGGAAGCAACCTGTAATAGTAGGTTCTAAAGTAATAGTAGCTGCCTGAGAAAATTTGATTCATAATTGTAAACAAATCCTTTAATTGATAACGATTTTTATAGTCTTGTTTCTATACATAGTTGCAAGTGCATTGTCAACTTTTAATCTTTACTATTTTGAAAAATGATATTTATACTATTCAAGGTCATAAATTTAGTTCTGCCTAAACTGTAGAGACGCACGGCCGTGCGTCTCTACTTAAACATAAAAGCTCAATTAATGCCCGATTAGAGTATTATAAAGATTCACTGAAATCATAGTATAATATAGTAATATATAGAAATAATTACATAAAAATAGGTTTGACTTCTTAATGGTTAAATGTTAATTAGATACAAACTATGTTCTTTGACAAGTAGATATATAGGGTTTTCAACACAAATAGCCTTGTTGATGTAAAATATCTAAGGCAATAAGGATTTTATAGTTATAATCGAGATAACGTTTATTTCGATTTTTTGTTGAACTCCGTCTCATCTCATCGAGACCAGATGTTCGTAGTGCATCTGATGGGTTAGAACTGAGCTTTACGCTTCGAGAGATAAGTGGCCAACCACTGACAGTCAATCAACTCATTTAATGCAATTTTCTATATTTTTCTATAGGAGTTGCAACTATATATATCGCTGTTCATCTTAAAAACCCATTTTCTATCTATTAAACCAAGGGGCAATTCAAGTTTTACAGGAACTCTAATAATCTAAGGAAGATACCTCAAGAGCGTGAGTTTGGATAAAATTTCTTCTCGGCTCTACCTCTTCACCCATTAAAAGGGTAAAAATATCATCTGCTTTTTCAGCATCTTCAATATGAACCTGAAGCATAATCCGTTTTTCAGGATCCATAGTAGTATCCCAAAGCTGATCTGGGTTCATCTCGCCAAGACCTTTGTATCTTTGAATGTTTATACCTCTTTTTGCCTCCCCCATAATATAATGGAAAAAAGAGCCTTTATCCTCAAAGAGTAATGTGCCTTTATATTCAAGAACAATAGGTATTTCGTGAGCCATTGGTTCACTTTCCGATTGCATTGAACCATCTTCAGGAGCTATAAAATCGCCTTTTGGTGTAATTGCGTCAAGTTCTTCGCTATCCCGATTTGATTCAACTTTAAAAGCCATCTCTCCGCCCTTAGATTTTATTGAACCAGTTGGGCAAACTTTAAATTGTGGCTTGTCAAAAGCCTCTATCTTATCAAGATTTTTGATCATAACCTTGTAGTCGTTTGTGGAGATAAGACTTTTTCCAACCTTAAGGTTATGTCCCGAGATATTTAGCTCATAAATATCAAACTCCTCACTGTATTCAAGCTCTTCTGTAATGTAGCCGTTGTCATCAAGATATGCTTTAAGAGCTGTCATCTTCTCCTTATCTTTTAGAAAAAATTTATCACGAAGATTCATCTTTATGAGCTTGGTTAGCAGATCAATATCGTACTCTTTTCTTTGAAGACGATCCACAGCGTTGTAATAATCTGAAAGGTCTTTAAGAAACTGATAAAGCTCATCATCGCTTAACCGCCCATTTCTATCTCCAATATAGACATCTTTATGTTCACATACCCTTTTTACAAGATAATCACGATATTCAGCCTCATCTTTAAGATAGATACCACTTTTGCCTTTACCAACTCTAAAGAGTGGTGGTTGGGCAATGTATAGGTAGCCCCTGCTGATAAGTTCAGGCATCTGGCGATAAAAGAAGGTAAGGAGCAAAGTCCTAATATGAGAGCCATCAACATCAGCGTCTGTCATAATCACAACTTTATGGTATCTAATTTTTTCAATGTCATACTCCTCCTTGCCAGCACCAGTTCCAAGCACTGTGAAGATATTTTTTATCTCATCACTTCTTAAAATTTTGTCAAATCGTGATTTTTCAACATTTAGAATCTTACCTTTGAGCGGTAAAATTGCCTGAAATCTTCTATCCCTTCCCTGTTTTGCACTGCCGCCAGCAGAATCGCCCTCAACAAGAAAAAGCTCGCGTTCAGCAGGGTCGGCAAACTGACACTCAGCAAGTTTTCCCGGCAGCGTAGAATCAAGAAGAGTTCCCTTTTTGCGGGCAAGATCACGGGCACGTTTTGCAGCATCTCTTGCCCTTGCAGCATCAACTGCCTTCATAAGAATTTTTTTGGCAACTGTTGGGTTTTCTTCAAGAAACATGGCAAGTTTCTCATTTACAAGAGACTCAACAATGCCTTTTACATCGCTGTTCCCAAGTTTTGTCTTTGTTTGACCCTCAAACTGAGGATCCATAACCTTTACGCTTATAACTGCTGTAAGTCCCTCTCTTACATCATCGCCAGAAATTTTAACTGCCTGCTTGTTTTTTCCAGCATTTTCAGAAGAGTAGTTATTTAAACTTCGAGTTAAAGCCCCTTTAAACCCTGATAGATGGGATCCTCCCTCTATGGTATTGATATTATTCGCAAAAGAGTAGAGTTTTTCTTTGAATGTGTCGTTATACTGTATTGAAATATCAACCTGAACATCGCTCTTTTCGCCTTCAATGTGAATAGGATCATGAAGGGGAATTAGATTTCTGTTAAGATATTCCACAAATGAGACCAATCCTCCTTCATATTGAAAATCATCTTTTTCAGCAGAACGCTCATCTTCAATGATAATCCTTATTCCTTTGTTCAAAAAGGCAAGCTCTCTCATTCTTCGAGACAATTTTTCATACTCAAATTCATTCTCATTCATTACTGAAAAATCAGGAATAAACTTGATCTTAGTGCCTCTTTTATTGCTCTCTCCTGTGATGGTGAGTTCACACTGTTTCGCACCTTTTGAGTATCTCTGATAATAAATATTCCCCTCTTTATAAACTTCCATCTCAAGGTTTTCAGACAACGCATTTACAACAGAGATACCAACGCCATGTAGTCCACCAGATACTTTATATGAATCTTTATCAAATTTTCCGCCTGCATGAAGTTTTGTCATAACAAGCTCTGCTGCTGGCATATTCTCAGTTTCGTGCATTCCAACTGGTATGCCGCGTCCATTATCCTCAACACTTACACTCATATCAGGATGGATAGTTACTGTTATTGTATCACAATAACCCGCCATTGCCTCATCAATGCTGTTATCCACCACTTCAT
Organism: Desulfamplus sp.; assembly: GCA_015231615.1. GTDB lineage: Bacteria > Desulfobacterota > Desulfobacteria > Desulfobacterales > Desulfobacteraceae > Desulfamplus. The sequence continues at coordinate 19,048 of JADGBE010000031.1, forward strand.
AAACAAGGTGGTGAAGCCCCTCAATACCAATATTCCCAATATACATAGAAGGTCTTTTTCTTACAGCTTCAAGACCTTCAAGAAGTTTTATATTGCTTGCATCATATTCGCTGTTGGCTAACTCACCATTATTATCTATCTCAATATTTTCCATATTGTAAACTTAAGTCCTTACTTTTGGTTTAAAGCATTCCCCATACACTTTTTAGGGTAGAGGTAGTTCACATCCTTCGTAATAGTATGATTGCTCAATGCCTTTGAAAATCATTTCACGGTTGTGGATGTCTTTTGTTAGATTTTCTTTGAGTAATGTTCTTAATTCTAAATCGTTAACAGGACTTCTTTCCATTGCTTGCAAATACAAATGCTTATCCACAAACTGCCAATTGACTACTTTTTTTAATTTGATTTTCAAAATTAAGTCCAACCAAATACGCATAGCTCTGCCGTTACCTTCCAAAAACGGATGTGCAATGTTCATTTCTACATATTTGGCAACAATTTCTTCAAAGGTGTTTTCGGGCATCTGCTCGATTTTTACCAAAATCTCTTTTAGATACAAAGCGTTTGCAAAATGAAAATTACCTTTAGAGATATTTTTGATGCGAATCTGCCCCACAAAATCGTATAAACTTCCAAACAAATAGTCGTGTATTTGTTGCAAACTTTTGGTTGTACCTATCTCTATGCCATCTATATATCCTGTTTCAAACAATTGATAAGCATTTTCAAGGCTCTTTTTATCTATGTTTTTTCCCATTTGTCTATATTAGAGTTCCTGCAAAACTTGAATTGACCCCTTGATTTTACTGGATAAACAATAGGTTTTGCAGGAGGTCAATTTTTAAAAATCTGCCAAAGAGAATATCAAACTGACATCGCCATTATTGCACAGACAAAACTTATGTCATCATTGCTCTTTATAATGCACGGATTTCTCTTATCTTTAATATTTAGAACTATATTGTCGCTTTTAAATATATTTAAGGCATCAATAAAATATTTTGGATTAAATGCACTTTCAACACTCTCCCCACTGTATTCAATTACAATATCCTCTTTAGATTCACCTATTTCAGGATTTGTAACCGTTGCCGTAAGTTTATTCTCAATAAAATTTAGTATAACGCTCTTATAGTCATCAGAAACTAAAATCGACATGCGTTTCATCATCATCAAAAACATAGCACGACTCATCTCTATCCCTACAAATCCACCTATACTCATAACTCTTCTGTAGTCTGGATATTCACCTTCAAGTAGCTTTATCATAATTGACTCATCGTCTTTAGTAACTACAAGGTGATTATTCTTAATCCCAATCTTTACATTACCAACATTAATCAAGAACTTTCCAAGCTCTGCAAGACCTTTTTTGGGGATAATTACACCATGCTCATCAATTTGCAACTCTCCAGAGTATGGTGTATCAAAGGTGTAGAGTCTTTTTGAGTCTGTAGATACCATTCTTAAAACTGGAGTAACTTGATTCTCTTGATTTTGCTCGCCGTTATCATCATCGTTATCATGGTTTGCTTGACTCTCTTTGCTTTGATGCCATTTTCCCTCTCTCTCTGTCTTTTCAAGAAGAGCCCCAAGAACATAAGGTCTTTTCTCTTCTTGGCTAAAATTTATAGATGCAGATATTTCAGCCATTTTTTTAAGAATTCCAGATTCAATCTCTACAAATGGAATATCCTCAATTACTGGGTTTTCTGGAAAATTCCCACAATCTGAGGAGACAATGTGATACTGAATGTTACCCGATCCTATCTCAATCCATCTGTTTTCTATCTCATTTATAGGAACTATTGATTCTGGATACTCTCTTACAATCTCATAAAATTTCTTTGCGTTGATTGATATTATTCCGTCAGACTCAACTTCGGCTTCATATTTACCCTGAAATACTGTCTCAAGATCATTTGCTGTAACTGTAATATGCGAACCTTCCGCTTTAATTAAAACATCAGATGTAATAGCGAGGGTTGTTTTTCTGTTTGTAAGCCCTTGAACCATTGATAATGCTTCAGAGAGGAGTTTTCTTTCAATTGAGAATTTCATTTTTAATCCTTTATTTCAGTCTTTTTAAATGTTTTAGAAATCGCTTTTTTATAAAAATATTTTTTTAATATTAAATAGTTATGGTAGCTATAAAAAACTGAAATTTATATCATTTTTGCTATTTTTTTCCAATAAAATAATCATATCATAAAAAATCAGATAAACTAATCACGACCTAACAGCACGCACATAGTTATCTAAATCTAAGAAATCCCAATTCACATTGCCAGAGTAGAAAAATACATACCACCCAGAGCTTTTGGTTCTTTTATCAGAACTCCAGCACCACTGCTGTTTTCCATCAAAAAGCGGTGAGATGTGCAGATAACCATTTACCTTTTCAGGCTCAAGTAAAGATAGAAGTTCAGAAATTGTTGGAACTCTCCAGTCGTTATATCCTGCAAAAGATTGGTTATTAAGATTATCAACATAATCTAACGCAGCCTTGTATGGAAAATTTATCTCGGAACCAGATTGTTGCCACATAAGACCTGTAGCATGATCCATAATTGTTCCATTATCATTGGCTTTATAACGATTTTTAATATATTCAAAAGGGTGTCCACTCTCATCAAGGGAAAAAATATTTTTTGACTCATCTTCAGAGACAGTTACAGAGACTTTGCGTAACTGCCAACTTTTATTTGCCTGACAGTTATCTTCACCATTTTCAATATCTTCATTGGCTATATTGTTTGAGGGGGTGCTGACGTTATTTTTTGAAGTGATATTGGAATGTAAATCTATAATATTTTGAGTAAAATCAGATTGAGGAGACAATACCTCTGTTTGATGTTTCATAACCATTTTGCAAGTTGTGTTATCAGAAATAAGTAAATCTTCAAACTCAGATAACATATCATCTATATCAGCATGGCGATCTCTTGGGTTTTTCTTAAAACATTTTTTAAAAAAGTTGTGATATTTTTCAGGTACAAGGCTGTAGTTAGGCTCGCTATCCATAACTGCAAGCATAGTGTTAAGAATAGTCTCACCATAAAATGGCAGAGTTCCACTTAACATCTGAAAAAAGATAACAGATGCTGCCCAGCGATCCGCAGAGTGAGAGTAACAGCCGTCAAAAACTTCAGGAGAGCTATAGGCAGGAGTTCCAAATGCTTCTGAATCATCATTGTCTGTAAAAGATTGAATAGATAATGAATTGGAAGCATCACCGATGAGAGAAAAATTGTTGCTACATAAAAAAGAGCCACTTATAAATGCGTGATCTGATGCTTTGATAGTATCTGCAACTATAAAGAGATTGGAAGGTTTAATATCTCTGTGAATAATGCCGTACATCTCCTGTAACTGAAGACCTTTGAGTATTTCAGTAAAGTAGATACATGCCTTATGTTCACTAAATGTTCTACCTTTTTCAACTGCTTGCTCAAAAGCATCTTCAAGGCTTAATGGCAAATACTCCATTAAAACGCAACTCTCTCCAAGTATTGTTTCGCCATAATCAACAATGTCAATAATATAGGGAGATTGGAAATCGTTGATAATTCTCTTTTTATCACCTTCCCAATTGATCTTTTGATTAAATATTTTTAAAGCTCTCTTTCTTGCATTGTTCTCAACAAGATAGACAGAACCATAACGCCCTTTGCCAATAAAACCTTTAAGGGCGTAATCTTTAAAAATATCTTTGTTATCTTCATAATTACAAAAAGCTGTCTTTATCATTAATTATCTCCGCTGCAGCATTGAATATTTTTTATCCAACTGCATTTACCACATTTTTGATATTTACGTATGAATATCAAAAAAAAGAGCTATAAAATCCACTGAGAAGCAAGGAATATCAACATACTAACAACAATTGTCAAAAGCAGATTTTTGTAAAACCAACCTACAATACAGGCAGCAGCAGCACCAATAAGATATGGATTGGTAAGATTTAGATTAACTTCGCCTGTTGGCATAAGTATTGATGGAACAATGATGGCGGACAATACAGCAGGTGGAACATATCCAAGCGATCTTTCAAACATTGGATGAAACTGAACATGTCCTGAGATTGGGAACATAACATATCGTATTCCAAATGTAACCGCTGCCATTCCTGCTATCATAAACAATTCATCTATATTAATATTCATTCTGCAACCTCAATACCCTCTCTATCTTTTAAATTAATAGTATTACTTTGTTTTATCTCTTGTTCTAATGCTTCATGTGATGTAGATGCAAATAGGAAAACTTCACTAAATATTCCAGCAGCAACACCAGAAACAGCAGCAGCCATAAGACCAAGTTTATGAGGTAGTTCACTTGCAAATATAGAGACTACCGCTGCAACGATAACTGCAATCCACATAGGCTTTGAAACTAAATAAGGTATAACCATACCAATAAAAGTTGCTGGCATTGCAAAATCAAGTCCCCAGCCAGCTATCTCAGGAAATGCTTTACCTGCAATAAGCCCAATAAATGTGCATATATTCCAATTGATATACATAAAAAGCATAGAGCCAAGATTGTAATATTGTTTGTTAGGAACTCCATCATCTTTGTAGTAACGGTTGATAGCAACAGCAAATGTCTCATCAGTTAATCCAAATGCAAGAACTAATTTCCACAGATTGCTTAAATTTTTATAATAGGGAACCATTGTTGCCCCGTAGAGCATGTGCCGCAGATTTACAACAAAAGTTGTAAGAACTATGATTGACCATCCAGTCCCTACTGATACAAGACTTATGCTTATGAATTGGGCAGAACCAGCAAATACAAATAGGGACATACCCATTGTAGCAGCAAAAGAGAGTCCAGCAGTAGCAGCAAGTGTTCCAAATATAATTCCAAAAGGAATTGCCCCAACAATTAGCGGAAAGGTATCTCTTGCCCCAGCAATGAGTTGATATTTAGGGGAATACTTTAGCGTCATAGGTTTTAGTGATTTTGATGTAGAAGTTTTACTTGTAAGTTTTTTCAACATTTTACCTTCAATTATAAATAATCAATTCATTAACATTTCTGATATTTAATTATTTACAGACCATATTGCTTGTGTCAATCTTTTTGTTTAAAGTGTTGTATTACAGATTCAATGCCTTATTGTCCCATAAAATTGTTTTAAACCATATTCAGGAAAGGAGTTGTTTATGTATAGCAAAGAAGAGGAGGAGTGGTTTAAGAAGTTTCAAGAAGGTACATTTTTGGTGAAAGGCTGGAAAGGTCGGATTAAAGAGACTTTAAGACCATTCTCTTCACCTGAAAAAGAGAAGTTGCATCAACAACTTGAGAAGTTAGGTGAGAGAATTGGAAGAGAGTGGTCAAAAAACAACTCTATTAGACGTATTGATACTAACATGCTACAAAAATGGGGAGATACTCTTCTTGCGGCAAAAGATAGAGGTTCTAATGTTTTAGTAAGTGAGATTGATAGACTAAATGCTGAAGTAGATAAATTGTTGTCGTAAATTTTATTTAGATAATTTGCAAAGATACTTTAATGAATTTATGGTAAACTTCAACTCTAAGAGTTTACCATAAATGATTACAGTTAATAAGGATATTTATAGTTAAATGAGATCAAATTTGACCTTAATTGGTATGCCGGGGGCTGGTAAAAGTACTGTTGGCATTATACTTGCCAAAAACTTAACCTTTGGATTTATTGATACTGACGTTCTTATTCAAATCAATCAACAAAAATCTCTCCAACAAATTATTAATGAGAGTGATCATATTAATTTAAGAACAATTGAAGAGAAAGAGATACTAAAGCTAAATATAGATAGACATATTATTGCTACTGGTGGAAGCGTTCCTTATAGCCAAACGGCTATGGAACACCTAAGGAAAATATCAGAAATTGTATTTTTATATGTGAGCTACGAAGAGCTTGAAAGGAGAATTAAAAATTTCGCAACGCGTGGCATTTCTAAATCTCCTAATCAAACATTTAGAGACCTTTATGAAGAACGTCAAATTCTTTATAAAAGATATGCTGATATAACGATTGATTGCAATTCAATAGATCAAGATGAGGTTGCTATGGAGATTACAAATATGTATAGAAGTAAATGTAGTTAGAGTCTGTTTAAATATTCAGGTTATAACGCATTGCTCACCAGCCACGCCTGAAAAATGTCAGAATTGCCACTCACGTCCTGCGTGGTTTGCCGCAGCGTTTGGTTGTGGATTCGTTGAATATCAACTACGCAGCAAATTCAAGTAGTTCGAGAGTAATACCGCGATTGATTTCATCTCTTGCATGGCCGAGCAGTTTTTTATTAACTGCTGACGAAATATACTCTTCTCCACAATTATCACAAATTTTTGCGGGTACTCTTTTGAAAACAAGAGTTGTATTTTTTTGTTCAAAAACTACGCTTATGAATCCATTTTCGGTATGACCGTTTCTGCAAATTGCACACTTCATTTGATCCTCCGTGAAAATTTATCAGCCCACTTGAGTGGATCGGGTTTATATACAGTAATGATTACCAGTTTCAATTCATCTGCATTTATCGCTGCAACCACATGCAAAGATGTATTTGCCACACCAATTCCATTAATTAAAACGCTTGGAAACGGAAAGTCATCATCATATTGCTCAATTATGTTACCATCTTTAAGGACTTTTTCAACATCATTTTCATTAATGTCACGTTGGAACATTCTTTTGGAGGCATGAATTCGGTATTCAATCTGGTAATCGTCAAAATGCTGGTTTAGCATTTCGCATAAGGTTGTCATTTTTTAATTATTTCCAATGTCTTTGAGTTTAATGCTTACAAAAGCCTATAAAAAACCCATATAGTTTTATTGAATGAAACTATATGGGTTTAAGGTCAAAACAAATGTAGAACTATTAACAGCATTACTCCATACCAGATTGAACAAACGCCAAAGTATCTTTCACCTGTTTGTTAAAGAAGCAGTTTAAAGCATAGTGCCAATCATTTTCTGTCATACGCTTTCTTATATGATCTCCCACCTCTTTTTTTAGTTCCTCTTTTATTCGTGAGAATGGACGTCCCGGTGTATCTATCCACATTGAAATAATGGCTTTAGCCCGTGAAATAAGCTCGTTGGCTTCTACAAGCTCATCAACAATCTCTTTTCCAAGAGCCTTGTTTACATCTACCATTTCGCCAAAATACATGACATCACGAAATTTTTTGTCAGAATCAAGACCAAATCGCATAATAGCACTCTGGGCAACAGAAAGAGGAACTCCAATTTTTATCTCGGACATACCAACTTTGATTTTTGGGTGGTTCACAATTATTCTGTAATCAGATGCCATAGCCAAAATCAAGCCTCCAGCAGCAGCATGACCATTCATGGCACATACCACAGGTTTGGAGCATAAGAATAGTTCAAGAAAAACCTCATCAGCATAACCAAGAAATTCAATTGCATCTTCAAGTTTTGGAAAACCCATAAATGTATGAAGATCAAAACCACTTGAGAAAAATCTGTTTTGACCAGTAAGAATAATCCCCTTTATTGTTTCATCTTGATTTGCCTTTGCTACACAAACTCTTAAGTCATCAAGAGTTTGGCGTGTTATGGAATTGGTTTTACTGTGTGCTAATGTGGCAATTATAATATTATCTTCAATTTTTGTTTCAAGCATTGGAAATAGACTCCGTATAATTTTACACAACATAAGTAGAGACGCACGGCCGTGCGTCTCTAAAATTTAATTCTACTCATTTTGCCTATCAGGTTATAAAACTATCCAATTACAATAAGCACATCACCTGTTGAAACTTGAGTTCCTTTTTGAACTCGAACCTCTTTTATAGTTCCATCTAATGTGCTTGGTAGATCGTTTTCCATCTTCATGGCTTCCATGATTGCCACAACTTGTCCTGCTTTTACAGTATCTCCAACCTTTACCTTAATATCTATGATAAGCCCTGGCATTGGAGCTTTAATTGCCCCCACACTACTACCCGAAGCTGTTTTTGGTGCGGCAGTTGCCTGTTTAGGAGCTGTGGCAGAAGCTACTTTAGGGGCAGCTTTTGCCTGTGGCGGAGCTTGAACAACAGCTTTTGGTGCTGGTTGCTGTCTTGCAACTGAAGGTTGAGCTTGCCTTGGTGCTACTTGAACCCGTCTTGCCATTGCTGGCTGTGAACGTCTTGGTTGTGGGGCAGCTTGTCCAACGTTATGAAAATTTGCTATATCTACCTCAAAAAGCTCTTCATTAACAAAAACTTGAGCATATCCATCTTGAACAGCTCCAACCTCTACGTCAAATTCTCTATCGTTTATTATTAGATTATATTTCATTATATTTTAAGACCTTTTATATGTTTTTATTTCGGGTGTTTGTAATATTTTGACTTTCTTAACGGTTACCACGATTATAAGTTTGCTGACGCTCTCTCATTATTTGTGAACGCCCATCATTTGACCATGTATTAGTTTGAGCTTGGGCAACAGGACATACTACTCTCTGGAGAGTAGCGGTTGACTCTGTTTTTTCTATTACAATAGGGGTTGGGGCTGATGTTTGAAAATGAAGATGCAAAGCTGTAGCAATTGCGGCAGCAATTTCATAATCGTCAACTGCCTCATCAAAAAATTTAGCTTCTGTCTCCGCATTTGGTGCAATTTCTTCTGAATGGTGTTGAGTTTCAACACCATTTTCTTCTGCTATTGTCTCAGGGTCAGAAAAAATAGAATCTACAACATCAGAAGAGGTTGATTTCAAATCATCATCAGATTTTTTTTCAGCCTTTTTTGCCTCAATTCGACTAAAAAACATACCAGACAACATCATGCCTATCATAAGAACAGATAGAACAAGAAAAATTCCAAAGAATCGGATAAATAGAGTTCCAAGTGCATATCCCCAAAACGAATCTCTTGGACCACCAACAAAAGTTATTGAACCATTTGCCTGCCCATCAGAGTCAAATGGCCCCCCATCTTTTACAGTAATCATCAACTCTCTGACCCGACCTTTACTTGCCACATTATGACACTCTGAATTAAACCAAGGTTGAGGCAATTTCTCATTAAACACGCGATACTCTGTTCCACTTGCAAAAAAATCTGATGATATATTAACAGTAGCATCTGATCCAGCAGGCGACACATCTCCAATTTCAACAACAAAAAGAGCTGATTTATAATTTTTAATGTCAACTTCGGGACGGGCGGCTTTCTCAAAATCCATACCTTTTACATCAAGGAGTTTACCTCCTTTAGTAACCTTAAAATTCAAAATAACACTTGTGCTTTTTGCACGGGGAATAAATTTTGCTGAAATTTCGCCTCCGTTACGGGTAAAAACTGGCTTTGGTTTTTCAAGTTCTTGACCAGAGACCATAGCATTTTTATTTTGTTTATCATTTGAACTTGCATAAGCTGTTGAAAGTGCCATCGGAAAAAGAAAAAGTATTGCATATAAACAGATAATTAATCCAGAAGCTATTGAACTATTCCATATTGTTCTATTGTTGGATTTCCATATTTTGTTGTTCAGATAGTTATATGTTTTTGTCATAATAATCTTACCCTCCTATTGAAACATGGCAATGAACATGCCAGCGGCTGCGGCTGAACCGATTACACCAGCCAAATTTGGACCCATTGCGTGCATCAAAAGCCAGTTGTCAGGATCAGCCTTGAGCCCTTCAGAATGAGATACCCTTGCAGCCATAGGTACTGCCGAAACGCCTGCTGAACCTATAAGAGGATTCATCTTCTCTTTTAAAAACATATTCATTATATGAACTGTTAGAATACCTCCAAATGTACATACTATAAAGTCCAGAAGACCGAAAGCAAAAATCAGAAGAGGTTTCCAGTCAAGAAAAACCTCAGCCTTCATGGTGGCCCCCACAGATAATCCTAAAAATATAGTAACGATATTCATAAGAGAATTCTGGGCTGTATCTGAAAGGCGTTTGACCACACCGCTTTCTCTCATCAGGTTACCGAACAGGAACATACCTAAAAGAGGAGCAACTGATGGGATAAGCAGAAGTATCAACATAGAGGCAATAAGCGGAAAAATAAGTTTTTCACGCGGGGAGACATAACGAAGCTGACGCATTTTAATCTTGCGTTGTTCGACTGTTGTCATAAGACGCATGATGGGTGGCTGGATAAGAGGAACCATTGCCATGTATGAGTAGGCAGCCAGTGCATTTGCCCCTAAAAGATGAGGAGCCAATTTTGCAGTAAGGTAAATGGTGGTAGGCCCGTCTGCCCCTCCGATAATTGCCACGGATGCCGCCTCTTTGAGGGTAAATCCAAAAAAGAGTACTCCAAGATAAGTGATAAAAACACCAAGCTGTGCCCCTGCTCCTATAATCAGGGTTTTGGGGTTGGCAATCAAGGGACCAAAATCGGTCATTGCCCCCAAACCGAGGAATATAACGCAGGGAATGACTTCCCACTCAACACCGTATTTATAGAAAACACGAATAAGTTCAGGTGTGCCGTGCTCGGTAAAACCCATAAGCGGTGTAAGGGGAAAGTTAACAAGAAAAATTCCAAAACCAATGGGAAGCAACAGCAGGGGCTCATACTCTTTGGCAATAGCCATATAAAGAAATAACAGCCCGATCAACATCATAATTATCTGTCCCACGGTGATATGTGGAAAACCGGTTTGTGAGATAAGAATATTTTGGATAAGCTCTAACACTTGACTCCAGGACATTATTGATTTCTCCTTAAATTAAAAATACTATTAGATTGTTAATGTTTACAACGGAATAATTTAAGTTATTCTAAAGCATAAAATTATAAATCTGTCGATAGAAAATTTACTAACTTCAAATTTTAACCAGATATAAAAAAACTACAATATTGTGATATGGTATTAGCCATTTTGTTTTACCAAAAGGTTTTGATTGACTGAAAAGGTTGTAATATCGTAAGGTAACACGGTTTGTTTGGTATAAATTTATTTTAAGGGTTTTACCAATTTATTTAAAATTTGAGGGTATTTAGTAAACTAAAGCTATTATTTAATTAGAAGGAGTAAAAGGATGAAATTTTTTAATCGTATCGTTATTTGGTCTATCTGTATGTTTTTTGTATTTAGCATCACATTTCAAACTTTATCTGGAGTTGCATCAGGAAAGGAGGCTGACAAAAAGCTCAAAGCTGGTTTTATCTATGTAGGACCTGTTGGAGATTATGGCTTTTCCCATGCCCACGATCAGGGTAGAAAATTTGCAGAATCAAAACTTCCTTGGCTTGAGACCGTTATTGTTGAATCAGTTTCAGATGCGGACTGCACAAGAATAATTGATCGCTTAATTCAAGAGCAAAAATGCGATGTTGTATTTACCACAAGTTTTGGCTACATGGACGCAACAATTTCAGCGGGTCAAAAATATCCAGACAAAAAGTTCATGCACTGTTCGGGTTTTAAGAATCTTCCTAATGTTGGAACATATTTTGGCGATCTCTATCAGATGTACTATCTAAATGGTTTAATGGCTGGTGCTTTGACCAAAAGCAATAAAGTTGGTTATGTTGCAGCGTTCCCAATACCAGAGTTAATTCGCCATATCAACGCATTTGCACTTGGTATCAAGGCTGTAAATCCTAAAGCATCAGTTGACGTAAGATGGACTTACGCATGGTATGGACCAGACAAGGCAAAAGAGGCGGCAGAATCATTAGTTGGAGAAGGGTGCGATGTCTTGGCATTTACAGAAGACACTCCAGCAGTTATAGAGGTTGGTCAGTCTCACACAGAAAAAGGGAAACAGATATACACATTTAGCCACTACAGCCCAATGCAGCCTTATGGAAAAGATTCAGTCGTATCTGGTCAGCTTATGGATTGGGGTGGAATGTATGTTAAAGCTCTTGAGGATATTTATAGTGGAAAATGGACAAATGCAGATATGTGGTGGCTTGCGGCTGAAAAAGCCGCACTTCTTGGAGGCAGCTTTGATGAGCTTATCAATTCAAAGTTCATAAATGATCTTAAAGCAGTGAAGAGCAAAACATCTGATCTTGGTGAACTTTCGGTGTATGACCTTGTGCTGAAAAGATATGAGCAGATGCAAAAAGGTGTTGAGGCTTTTGATCCATATCAGGGACCAATTAAAGACAATACAGGGAAAGAGCGGGTAAAGGCTGGAGAACGTGCCTCTAAACAGGATTTGTTGAGCATTATGTATTATGTGGATAATGTTAAGGGGACTATACCTCAATAAAGAGTCTAAAATTAGGTAAGTGTGTAAGAATTTCTGAAATTAGTTGGTACTGTAAATAAATCCGTGCTGTTTTAGAAAGTATATCTGGTTCTTGATCCGGGCAGGAGATGAAATAGCACAATTGTTATATATTGTATAATATCATTCCGATAAAGCATAGATATTAATCTATTTTTAAGTCGGCATAACCTGCAAAATAGTCAGATATAGATACTTAAAAGACTCTGGCATAACAGCACGGAATTATTTACAGGAACAAGTTCCTCATCAACCATGGATTTTCAAAGGAAGAGGGCGAAGAAGTAAAAAAACGCTTGAACTCATTAAAAATTGGGGAACTTTTTAAACCACGGTTAAATGTGGTGCTACCCAGTTAGGAATGGGAATCAAATAACACCATGAACTTCACCAGATTAACTTTGACTATCAAGTTTATGCGATTACAAGTTTAAGGATTAATTAAATTCTCATTCCTTAGGGTCAAAATCGTAATCTCTATATTTCAGCTACTACAGAATTTTTCATCTCTCCAACTCCAGTTATAATACTCTCTAAAATATCATTGGGCTGTAGAAAAATTGGGGGATTTCTTGTAAATCCAACACCGCTTGGTGTTCCAGTGAGAATGACTGTACCCGCAAGAATCGTCGTGCTTTCAGATAGCTTTGAGATTATCTCTGCTACAGAAAAAATCATGTCAGAAGTTGAGCCAACCTGCATAATTTTTCCGTTGAGTTTGCATGTTAATTCGAGATTTTGTGGGTCTTTTATCTCATCTTTAGTTACTATATATGGTCCTAATGGGCAAAAAGTATCGAAACTTTTTCCTCTAACCCATTGCCCTCCTCCACTATGCTTTTGCCACCTTCTTGCCGATACATCATTAGCACAAGTATATCCAAATACATGAGATAGAGCATCTTCTACTTTGATGTTTTTACCCGATTTTCCAATAACAACGCCTAACTCTACCTCATAATCTACCTGTAAAGGCTCAAGGCATGATTTAGGTATCTCAATATCTGAATAAGCTCCTGTTACGGCAGCGGGATTTTTCATAAATAGCACTGGGTGTTCTGGGTAAGGCATACCTGTCTCTTGGGCGTGCATTCTGTAATTTAATCCAATACATAGTATAGCAACAGGATTAATAGGTGCTAAAATAGCCTTAATTTTAACGTCTCTATCTGTTAGAGTAAAATTATCAAACATATCACCAGTAATCACTGTTGCGACATCATCTCTAACATTACAACCTATCAATTCATTATCTTTATAATCTAAGAACCTTATTATACGCATTTTTTCACCTTAATAAAATTAGTTAGCCTATTAAAATTTTTCTATAGCAAATCAAATACATTTCATTTTTGAAATAATCCAATGACTAAGTGATAAAAATTGTGGACATATATCCTCAATATATCTATAAAATATACAAAATCACTTAAATAATAGTGTCTGAACAAATACAGGACAATTTAGTAACCCACCGACCATATAAATCATATTTTAAAAGGTTAAGGTAAAAAACAAATAAATATAATTTGAAACTCTTAAAAATATCAAATGACCGGAGGTAAGTTGAATGCCAAATCTGTATATTATTAATGATAATTTTAAAAACAATCTAAGTAAAAATAATCTGATTATTCTTTTTTTTATTCTTTGCAATTTAATATTTTGTGTATCTACTAAAACCTTAATGGCAGATATTTACACTTACAAAGATAAAAACGGAGTAAAGCATTTCACCAATGTTCCCAATAACCCTAAATATAAACTATTCATACCAGAAAGAACAGGAAGGATATATTATAACAACAGTGGTGTGTATAAGAAATTTTCCTCTCGAGCAGTAAATACTAAGGTGTTTGACCCTATTATAGAAAAAGCATCTCTTAGATATGGTTTAGATTCTGCCTTGATCAAAGCTGTTATATCAGCAGAGTCTGCTTTTAATTCGCAAGCAGTCTCACCTAAAGGGGCAAAAGGGCTAATGCAGATAATGCCTGCAAATTATAGTTCACTCAATATTTCCGACCCTTTTCATCCATACCAAAATATTATGGGAGGAGCAAAATATTTAAGACAAATGCTCGATGTCAATAATAAAAACTTGAAGTTAGCACTTGCATCATACAATGCAGGACCTGAATCTGTAAGAAGATATGAAGGAATCCCCCCCTACAACGAAACAATTAATTATGTCTCTAAAGTGATAAATTTATATAGACAGTATAAAACTATGTAGTAATCTTTTATTATGCTTTTAGAGCATATAACCTTAGAGCCTGAATATTTAAACAGGCTCTATACTGCCAGTATAGCTTTTAAAACTTTTTAAAAGCTGTTAAATCCTAAATAACCTTAAGCCTCTATTTTCTTTCAATACAAAAATTTTGACCCATTTGGCTTATAAATTTTGCTAACTTTCCTCTAATTTCAGGACGCTCCATAGCAAAAGCAAGATTTGCCATCTGAAATCCTGCCTTGTCCCCGCAGTCAAATCTTGTCCCCTGAAATTTATATCCGAATATGGGTTGTTCCTTGAGCAGTTGCCCCATTGCATCTGTCAACTGAATTTCTCCACCAGCCCCTGCTTTATTCTCTCCAAGATAGTCAAATATCTTTGGTGTCAGGATATACCTTCCAACAATGGCAAGATTAGAAGGGGCATCCTCAGGTTTTGGTTTTTCAATCATGCCCCTTACTCTGACAACATTGTCTTCAATCTCATCGGCATCAAGAATACCATATTTATCTGTTTGATCAGGTTCAACCTCCATAACCGCTGCAATTGAAGCTCTTAACCTGTCAAAACGGCTAATCATCTGAGAGAGTACGGGGGTAGATGATTGTATAAGATCATCTGCAAGCAGAACTGCAAAGGGTTCGTCTCCGACAATATCTCTTGCACACCATATTGCATGACCTAACCCCAATGGTTCATTTTGTCTTGTATAAACAATAGTTCCTGTTTTTGGAACAAGCTCTTGAAGCATTTTTAGAGTATCATATTTCTTTTTCTTTTCTAATGTGAGTTCCAATTCAAAAGACCTGTCAAAATGATCCTCTAATGCTTTTTTCCCTCGACCTGTTACAAAAATAATTTGTTCAATGCCCGCAGCAAAAGCCTCTTCAACCGCATATTGAATAATTGGTTTATCTACAACCGTTAACATCTCTTTTGCCATAGCCTTTGTTGCGGGTAAGAAACGGGTGCCAAGCCCTGCAACCGGAAAAACTGCTTTTTTGATTTTCATTTGAACTCCTTACTTAGTTTTTATAAGTTAATTTTGAATATTGTAACCGACATTGAGCAGCCTCAATTTGTAGAAAGCTGATATATTTCACAAGAAGCTCCTCCCAAAAGCCTGATAACTTTTTTATGTGAATCATTGATACCATGTATTATACACTGCACACTGTCTCCAGTTATCGTTTTTACAAAATTTATCCCCTCAAATGTCTGAAAAACCCATCTTAACGTTGGTTTACGAACCTTTTTGCCAATTTGATT
>JADGBE010000032.1 GCA_015231615.1 Desulfamplus sp.
CAGAACCATTAGGCGGGAGACGTGAAGTATTAGTCAAAGATAAGCACACCCGTCTTGAGTGGGCAGAAGTAGTAGCCCATATTGCAGAGGTGATGTATCCATCTGCTGACAAAATCACGCTGATTCACGACAATTTGAGTGCCCATAAAAAATCAGCCTTGTATGAGATATTTACACCAGAAAGAGCCAGAGCAATTATAGAAAGAATCGAATTTGTTAATACCCCAAAACATGGCTCTTGGTTGAATATTGCTGAGTGTGAACTCAGTGTCTTAACTCGTCAGGCATTAAATGGAAGAACATCAAACAAAGATGAAATGACCAAAAAAGTCACCAATTGGTATGAAACTCGAAATAAAAATATGTCAAAAGTTGATTGGCAATTTACTACCAAAAATGCAAGGGTAAAATTAAAGCGATTATATCCAACAGTTAAATCTTGAGAGAACAGTAGTTTTATTGTTATTGTTATGCGTTCCCTTAAGTCTTTGGAAGAAGCGAAAGATTTTGGTGTGAAAAAATCTGTGAAGAGAGAAAGGTTAATTTAGAAATGAATTGGATTAAGAGATTATTCAGCAGAAAAGCACCCGTGCAGCCAGTGCGTAACATACCTGAACGTCCTTCTGATTGGAATCTTACGCTCTCCGACCTTTTCGCAGAAATGAAAGCTGGCAAACGAAAATATATAGGCAATCCTGAGGCTGAATGGGCAAAACAATATGAACAAAGCCTTATTCCAGAGGGTACCCGTTTCCCAAGTAAGGGTGATCTATATGAGTCAAAGTTTGACCAACATATTGAATACTTGACAGCTTGGGCTGCACCATTTACTGGAGGAGGTGAGGGGGTTTTGTTCAAGGGAGAACGTATTTGGGTGGACAATGAGCCTCGGGACAATAAACCCCTCGGTGTATATGCACTCCCAGTTGAGTACGACAAACTGGAGATGCGTATGGTTTCTCAGGATGATAGGAATAGCTCCAAGTACGGCGGATTCTATTTTTATTTCAATACAATTGACTTGAACAAGAACTTTACTCTGATTAAGACAGGGTTCAAAGGTAAAAGGCGAACAAGGTTCTGAAAGGAAGCTGTAATAAACCACAATCTTAGTTCTAAAACAGTATGGCAAATTACCTAACAATCAAAAATATAAAATATAAGTGAAATAACAATTATGCTTGAAATAGGAAGTTATAATGATCTTGTAGTACAAAGAGAGGTATCTTTTGGTTTTTATCTAAACCCTAAAGAAGAAGAGGTTTTGCTCCCTTTAAAATATGTCCCTGAAGATGGGTTAAAGGTTGGTCAAATTATAAGAGTGTTTGTCTATACAGACTCTGAAGATAGACCAATTGCGACAACATTAATACCAAACGCTGTTGTGGGTGATTTTGCCTTTCTTGAAGTTAAAGATACAGCACATTTTGGGGCATTTTTAGATTGGGGTCTTGAAAAAGAGCTGTTTATACCTAAAAATGAGATGGCTACAAATTTGAAAAAGGGTGAAAAGTGTGTAGTTAAGGTCTGTTTAGATAAAGAGACCGGTAGAGTATATGCAACAACAAATATTGAGGAAAATTGCAGTAAATATATGGTGGGGCTTTCTGAAGGTATGGCTGTAAACCTTCTCATTTATGGTATAACTAAACTTGGATACAAGGCAATCATCAACAACACACATTATGGCGTTCTTTATAAGAATGAAACCTTTGAGCGTCTCTTTATAGGAGATAAGACAAATGGATACATTCATAGAATCAGAGAAGATGGTAAAATTGATCTTAGACTCAAAAGAGGTGGATATAGTTCTGTTCCAGAATCAGCGTTAAAAATTGTTGATATTCTAAAACAAGATGGTGGATTTATCCCCTGTAACGACAAAAGCTCACCAGATATTATAATGCAAAAATTTGGCATGAGCAAAAAAGAGTTTAAGCGATCAATCGGCAATCTATACAAGGAGAGAAAAATCGAGATTACCGATAAGGGGATTAGCTTGATTATGTCTCCTCAAGTATCAGTTTTGCAAGCCCTTGAAATTTCCCAAGGTGAGGTGTTACCTTAAAGGATATATCAGGATATTTTGCAGATGCGTTTTTAATAAGTTCAGGAATATCTTCTGCAACGTGGCTACCTGCTGATATAAAATAAGGAAGGATAATAATCTCCTTTTTGTTTGTTGGTTTTATATTTTTTTGTTCAACTTCACCACTACCTTCTACAGAGTTGTTATCCTCAATATTGAGGATAACTTCATCAACCACCTGATAGAAATCTGGTTCGCAAAACTGCATAAATGCTGGTTTTACAATGTCAAATTGCCCTTTTTTAAGGGCTTGATTTTCAAGCTCTTTTGCCATCTCTTTAACTTCTTTGGCAGATTCTTCTCTTCTGCTTCCATGTGCCAATAAAATCATTGCTCTCATACTAATATTTTATTCTCCTTATAGAAAATAGAGTTCCTGCAAAACTGGGATTTATCCATTGATTTTATTGGATAAAAAATGAGTTTCGCAGGAGATCAAATAGGCTAAATCTAATTTATCTCAACAATCTGGTGACCACCATCATCAGATTTTATAATTTTAAGTATCTTGTTATTAATTGAGAACTCCATTCCGCTTATCTCATGTTTATAGCTAAATGTGATGCTATCATCATAAACTGTAAAAGAGAATGGATTAAAAAGATTAATGTCAGCTTTCTCAAATTTTACATCTTGACCATTGCTAAGTTTTGCACGGAAATTATCAATATCTTTGAAAAGATTTACAACTCCTGTCTTTCCTGGGCTTATGTTCAAAACCTGATTAGATGAGCTATCATCTTTTGATAGCTGTATTAAAGATGTGTTGATCTGTATTGGGTCCCGTTTTAGGGTGATTTTGTTATCAGACTCAAATGATGATTTGCTAATCAAATTAGATAGAACAAGAGAAGTTACAGGATCATAGCACTGAATTCCATATTTGCCTTTAGAATCTTCCATCAAAAGGTCTCTGTGAACAGTAACATGGAAATCTCCTTCGATTTTCTCAAGTTCAAGCTCTTTGATTTTTCTCTCAATCACCTCAAGTCTAAAATTTTGCCCAGCTTTATCTGTAAACACCATGGTTGAATTATTGCTTAAATTAAGCCTTCTTTTTTGATCGTCATCGATCTTATACCATTGAAATATAGCCTCTCCTTGCTTAGCATGGTCAATAAGCTCAATGCTTATATCCCTTGGCACCATTGTTGATTCATTAATTCTAAAGAACGCTGCAAAATTTATCTTTCCATTTGAGTTATTATTTGTCTCAGACAAATTTATAGCGTTAGGATAAGATTTGGTTAAGAGATACCATTCGATATTTTCAATTGGATTTTCAACTTTAAGTGGAGTGAAAGTATAAACATCTGAAAGAAAATTTTTAAGCCTAAAATTTATATCATCTTTTTTTAGCATCTCTGAAAAATCTTCACTATCTCTAAGTCTTGTATAGTCGTTATGTGAGATCATGTTATCTGTGAGATATTGGTTTATTTGGGGAGATTTTATAGCGAGATCGCCAACTTTAAAGTAGAAAATATTACTTGTATAACCAGATTCATTACATGAGTATATATTTGCAAGACGACCAAATTCGGTTGAATCAAGTTTATACTTATATTTTTCAAGAGCATCTTTAACATTTTGGTTATAGTTAAAATATATAAACAGAGCTAAACGAGTTCCTCTGTAGTTTTCAATAGTGCCACTTGTATCTGTGCCACTATCTTTATAGAATGGCTTATCCATACAAAAAATAATATCTTTGATATAATCAGGGTTTAGAAGTTCTTTTGCAATCAATTGCTCATCAACAACTTTTGAATAGAGCCACTCGTAAATATCGGGAAATACTGATTTATAAAATTGCATCTCTTTTGGTTGGGCACCCGGAAAATATTTTCCAAAATTGAGTTTATCTGAAAGTTTAAAATCACTATTTTTTATAAACCCGTAATATGCAAAATACCCACCTCCTGCAACTGCCGCAATAATTATTGCAAATACTACTGCCTTCAGAAAAGTGTTAATTTTATTTCCGCTCTTTTGAAGCTCTGAAAGGAGATGAACCGCCTTTGAATAGCCTGTAGCTGGATTTTTATAAACAACATTGGCACCTACAGCAATAAGAGGTCTCTTTTTATTTTCTGATCTAAAAAACGCCCACCCAGAGCCAATATTATCACCTCTGCTTATACGAATTTTTAAATATTCGATAAGTTCTTTTTTCTCAGTAGATGATATTTTTGATAACGGAATAGGGATAACACCCTGCTCCATCTCAATTTTACCGTCAATGTTTATGACTCTTACATCAAGATGAGAAGTTAAGCTCTGGTATCTTCTAACATCTTGAAATAAACTGCACTCAGGTGGTATTACCGCCTCAAAAACAGCGGGGTAGTCCTGCACCTTGTCTATACCCAATTCAAAGCGTTCAAAACGCCCCATGTATCATCTTCTCCTTAAGGTTAATTGCTTGAAACTATTGTGAATTTCCACGCACAATACCACTCTTCTGGATGTTTATCAGGGGGGCAACCAACACACTCGGTCATAATTCTTGGATCAATGGTTACGGCAAAAGTTGGATACTCAACAAGCCCGCCTGATTTGCATGGATAATCATCAAGCCCTTTACGTTTTCTGGATGACTGAACGCGACACTCATTCATTCTAAATATTATGCAATTTTCACTCACATCTTCAATTGACTGCTTGTTAATCGCAGCATACATTCTAAATGCAAGTGCCTGCTTTAAAGCTTGAATACCACCATTGTCAGGTAGATTCAGAAG
Organism: Desulfamplus sp.; assembly: GCA_015231615.1. Lineage (GTDB taxonomy): Bacteria > Desulfobacterota > Desulfobacteria > Desulfobacterales > Desulfobacteraceae > Desulfamplus. The sequence goes on from JADGBE010000032.1 coordinate 4,834, forward strand.
TTTTTTTATTCGCAATGCCTCAAAAGGTGAGAATCGTCCCCAGCAGTTGTCATTACACCGTTTAGCATCGTTCATATTATATTTGTGTTCCACAGCCTGAAACCAAATACCATCATTTGCAAGCCAATTTATCCCCTGCTTTTCAATTAGGTCAAGAAGTTCTGATTTTGAAAGTTTTGCAAGAGCTGAAGGAATACCGTTTTCCATCTCAAAGCCCAAAGTTTTGGCTAATCTGTTCATCTGATTACCAAAACTTGCCTCCCAAACACCATCTTCAATCTGCATTGCCTTTTCCATGCCCAACTGATGGACAACTTCTCCAAACCACTGACCATAATGGACAATAGTTCTTCTAAAAGAGTCAATGACCATTTTTAACAGCAAATCTTTTTCAGCATTCTCTAAAATGTTTATTACATCGTTTTCCGCCATTTTTTTCAACTCTCCTTTTCAAGCTGCTTTTATCATTAACTGTTATATAGAAATGTCAAGGCAGAACCCCTAAAAGAGTTCCGCCTTTTTGAAAAATAATAGAGTTTTATTTAAAATAAAGTTCAAGTTGTTAAGACAAATCAAGACCACTACTCAATCAGTGCCAAAACAGACCCCTTTGGAACTGAATCGCCACTTGCAAAATTAACCGCCTTTACAACACCATCAATTGGTGAAGGAAGACCATTTTCCATCTTCATAGCTTCAAGAACTACAACAATATCACCTTTTTTAACACTCTGCCCCACTGACTTTTCATACCTTATTATCATACCGGGCATTGGAGCTTTTAGCTCTCCTGCCCCGCCTGACGCTTGAGCAGTTGCAGTTTGTGTTGTAGATGATGTTTGAGGTGATAGAGCTTTAGGTATCGCAACTGCTGGAGTTATTGCTGGTTTTGGTGTTGATAGAGATGATTGTTGAGATGCTGATTGTTTTGGTGCAGAAACTCTTGACATTGCTGGCGGTGGAGGAATTCTTGTTGGTGTTTTACTTATTGGTGTCTGCTGTGCTGAAGCTGGCTGTGTTGGATAGCCAATCTGTTGAGTATAGGCAATTACAGGAGAGCCTCCAACTTCATCAACTCCAACTTCAAAATATTCGCCATCAACAAACACGTTAAATGTGCGTAGATTTTCTGTTTTTGGGGGTGCTTCACTTCCGCATTTACAGGGTTTAGCTGCATTAGAAGCTGCGGCAACGGCTGCATCAAAGGCAGATTTCTCAACAAGCTCACCTGCTTTTGCCTTCTTAACAATTTCTGCCTGTTTTGCCACATCGTCCATAGTGATTGGCTTCATTGCTGCTGGAACAGGCTCTTTCCCATATTTTATCTGAAGATATTTTTTGCCTGTTACAGGAAACAGCGTATAAACTAAAAGATCGTCATCATCAACTGCAAGCTCTCCAATTGCCTCTTTTGCTGCTTCAAGCTCTGGTTTTAAAACCTCTGCTGGACGGCAGGTTATTGGCTCACTTCCTCTATCGTAATTTTTAAGAGCCTTCTTCTGAACCTCTGGATCAATTGGAATTGCTGTTTTACCATAAAGACCGTAGCACAAATCCTTAACCTGTGCTGTTATCATCTTGTAACGCTCATTTTCTGTGTCAAATAAAACATTATTCACAGTCTGAGTTCCAACAATCTGACTTGTAGGAGTTACAAGCGGAACTTGTCCAAGCTCTCTTCTCACCTTTGGAAGCTCTTTATAAACTTCACCAATTCGGTCAAGAGCATCCATCTCTCTGAGCTGATTAACAAGGTTAGAGAGCATTCCACCTGGGGTTTGGTGAAGAAGAACATTAATATCAATAACAGAGACTTTGGTGTCATCAAGAAGATGGCGGTATTTAGGGAGAATTTCTTGTTCAAGAGTTTCGTTTATAGAAGCAAGAAGCTCAATGTCAAAACCTGTATCTCTATCTGTTCCAATAAGAGACATAACAAGTGGCTCAAGTGCTGGGTGAGAGGTTCTGTAAGCATAAGGTGTAAGGCAAGTATCCAAAATATCAACACCAGCTTCAATTGCTTTAAGATGGGTCATTGGTGCCATACCAGAGGTAAAATGGCTATGAAGGTGAATTGGCGGTTTGACATTCTCTTTGAGTGCTTTAATTAGATCATAAGCATCATAAGGAGCCATTAATCCTGCCATATCTTTTATGCAGATACTGTCAGCCCCCATTGCTTCAAGCTCTTTTGCCTTTTTGATGTAATAGTCAAGAGTATAAACCGTGCCGCCCATTCTTGGTTCAGTTAGGGAGTAGCACATACAACCCTGAAAATGTTTGCCACACTCTTTAATAACAGGCACTACAGCTTCAAAATTTCTGTAATCATTTAAAGCATCAAATGTTCTGAAAATATCCATGCCGTTATCAGCCGTTCTTTTTACAAATAATTTTGCTACATCATCTGCATAATTTCTGTATCCAACAAGATTTTGACCTCTGAGCAGCATTGAAAACGGAGTCTTTTTAAAGTATCGTTTTAAAGTTCTGAGACGCTCCCAAGGGTCTTCGTTGAGAAAACGGTGCATTGTGTCAAAGGTTGCCCCCCCCCACATCTCAACTGCCCAAAATCCAACCTCGTCCATTCTTTCTGCAATTGGAATCATATCTTCTGTTCTTCCTCTTGTTGCAAAAAGCGATTGGTGTCCGTCTCTTAAAGAGAGGTCTTCTATTTTAAGTGGATTTGCTGCTGGTGGTCTCTCTTTTTCGCAGTTGATTTCACACATATTTATTCTGCCATGTTCACCCATCTATATATTTTCTCCTTAAAATTTCTTAATTATATTTTTTAGTTAGTAACTTTATCTTTAGTTATATTTTGATTATTAGCAGCCAAAGTTTCAAGACGTTCAGCTAACCAAATTTTTATCACAGATTGTCTGGTTACCCCCATACGATAAGCTGCTTTGTCTAATGACTCAATCATCCAAATTGGAAAATCAATATTGATCCGTTTATGATTTTGCATACTCCTTGTAGCTTTGGATATATCCAAAGTATCAATAATATAGTCTCCATCATCAAATTTTTTATCAAACTCTTCAGCTTTCATATAAATTCACCTCCTCTTTACGAGATCTGCGAACAGAAATAATTCTTATAATATCTCCTCGATATGTAATAACGCCAGACCAATGTTTACCAGCGATCATGCCTATTACCATAAAACGAGGTTCATCTACTGTTTTAGCTGGAATTTCAAGCAAATCTGAATCACTCCACAGTTGCTGTGCATCATAAAAGCCGATACCATGTTTTTCTAAGTTTATCTGACTTTTTACATGATCAAATTCAAACTTCATTTAAAGGCTCTTATCTGCATCATCGAACGCATATTCATCTGTGTATTTCTTCCAGCAAGCCCCCAAACACTTGGGTAATTTTGTGGAGTAGCTGCAAAACTTGAAACACAGGGTTGCTCAAAAGAAGTGGGGGCAAAAGCCGCCTCTTCTTGAGTTTTAATATAAGTAAATACTGCTGCTGTGATTACAGCTAATTTTCTTTTGTCCATAATTTTTTATTATCCCTTTACGCGAACATTTCCAGCAAAATCGGATGCCATAAAGATAGCTCTATCTCGTCGATCTTTCCAACAAGGCGTGTTTTATCAACGCAGCGTAGTTGATCTAAAAGTATCCGTGCTTGTTTGCCGCATACAATTAATTCAGGACGACAAGCCAATGGCTGTCCTTTGCTTGTTATTGGTGCTACGATAACTCTTGGCAAAGATGTATTCATATCATCAGGAGAAACAACTAAAGCAGGACGTGTTTTTCTGATCTCTGTGCCAACAGTCGGATCAAGTTGAACCCAGTAGATTTCTCCACGCTTTACCACTGCCAATCCTCATTGTCATAAGATGTTTCTACCATTCCTTCCCAACCATCTATATCATTTTCAAAATGATAATTATTGAACCAGCCTTCACGCGGAGTGTTTATCTTTTTGATGACTATGCTGCCGCCTTCTTTCCTAATATCTATTTCATCGCCAACATTATAATTTTTCAAAAATGATGCTGGAATGACTACGCCGCGTGAATTACCTATCTTACACAATTTGGTTCTCATATTGTCCTCCTTACCACAATCTTTGCAAACTGTTTTCCAGAAATTTCTTTCACACCTCAGCTCTGATACCATCGTCTTGTAACCGAAACTTTAAGAAGCGGCTTCAAATGTTTGAAGGAAAATTTCCGCTGGAATCCCTAAATTTTTATGAAGAGAACGTATCATAGATAATGTCAAATTTCTTTTACGATTTAAAATCTCTGATACTTTGCTTTTACTACCTATAAAGGGAACAAGACCTTGCTGATTAAGACCTAACTGCTCCATACGAAATTTGATCGCATCTACAGGGTCAGGTAAATCCATTGGATAATATTCATCTTCATAAAGTTCAACAAGGGCAGCAAGCAGCTCTAATTCTTCAAGTTCAGGAGAATCCTCTTTAGCATCCATCAATTCCTCAATGCGGGAGAGAACAAGATTATATTCTTTTTCAGTCTTTATGAGCTTATTAATCATTATACTTCCTCCGCATTAATTTTATCATAATCTTTATGAGTTCCTATAAAACGAATATAAACAGTCTGTGCCAAAAAATTGATTTTTACAACCAAACGATATTTATTGCCCCCTAAATTAAAAACAATCCTATTATTCTTAAGTATGCTGGCAGAACCGTATTGTGCTTTAATTTCTGTCCATGATTGCCATTTAGCTTTTTTTACCTCATGCCACCAAGCATCAATCGGGGCTTTAGCATCGCTATTACCTTCTTGCTGATAAAATTGTATTAGTTTAGGTCTGGCTATAATGTGCATGGTTTAATATTCAATAGCAGGAACTTCGCCCAAAATCCGTTTTTTTTTCGCATTATGAATTATAACTTTTAGCTTCATAAAATTTTTACCCCTCCTATTCATTACAAAAACATCTGATAATCCGTATTCAAAGCCTTTGCCAGCGTTTTTGCAATTTCTTTATTGATGACGCACTTGCCGTTCTCCATTTCTGATAGATGACGCTGAGGAATGCCAGTCAATTGTGCTAATTGCTTCTGGGTCAAGTTTTCACGGTAGCGGTAAGCACGAATAGCAATTTGAGATTTTTTACCGATATATTCAGGAAATACCTCGTCAATGGTGTAGGTCTGTTTGTTGTCATCAAGCTCAACAGCTTTTGCATACTCTTTAATCTTTGGTGCATTGCTGCGATGAACACGCAAACGAATGGTAACCATCTCTTCGTCAATATGGTGCTTTTTCGTGGCTTCCTGCATATATCACCTCTATAAATTGAATTTTCTCCTTGATTTCCCACCAAACCGCTACATAGGTTGGTTTTCCTTTTTTTAGATGACAATGATGCTTAAAATCGGATAACTTAGAGTAATTAGGCCAATCACCTCTAACAGGACCCATTACTTCCATTTCACGCACAAGTTGGTATAAGCCCTCTTGCACTTTTATAGGAAGTTTCTCTTTTTGTTTTAGTGCCTTACCTGTAAACTCAACTGTCCATTTAATATTCATATCAATCTAATTGTATGTTCTCTAAGTCGTTAGAACAATATAATAATATACAATTTACATCTTACATCGGAATATTCCCATGCTTCTTAGCTGGACGCATCTCACGCTTTGTGCAAAGGGCATCTAACGCATCACAAAGTCTTGCCCGTGTTTCGGCAGGTCTTATAACTGCATCAACATAACCACGACTTGCTGCACAGTATGGATTTGAAAAAAGCTCTTCATACTCTGCAATTTTCTGTTTGCGTGTATCTACAGGATTTTTTGAATTTTTTATCTCTTTGGCGTGAATAATGTTAGCCGCCCCTTCTGCCCCCATTACTGCAATCTGGGCAGTGGGCCAAGCAAATGCCATGTCAGCTCCAAGATGGCGTGAACACATTGCAATATAAGCTCCGCCGTAATCCTTGCGAGTTATAAGCAGAAGTTTTGGAACTGTGGCTTCTGAATAGCACCACAAAAGTTTTGCACCATGACGAATAATTCCTCCCCACTCTTGCTCGCTGCCCGGCAGATAACCCGGAACATCAGCAATTGTGAGCATTGGGATATTAAAAGCATCGCAAAAACGGATAAATCGTGTTGCCTTATCAGATGCGTTTATATCAAGGCAGCCCGCAAGAAATTTAGGCTGGTTGGCAATTATACCGATTGCTCTTCCGTTCATTCTTGCAAAGCAGATAGTTATATTTTTTGCAAAATATTGGTGTGGCTCAAAATAGACTCCATCATCAACAATAGAGGTAATAACCTCTTTTATGTCATAAGATGCGTTGGGGCTGTCTGGAATAAGTATATCAAGGTTCTCGTTAAGTCTGTAAGGTGAATCTTGAGTTGGAGTAAATGGAGGGTCTTCCATATTGTTTGATGGGATATATGACAAGAGTTTACGAATTTGTGCAATTGCATCTTCATCAGACTCACAGGCAAAATGTGCAACACCGCTCTTTTCATTGTGAGTCATTGCTCCGCCAAGCTCTTCAAAAGATATCTCTTCCCCAGTAACAGATTTAATAACCTGAGGACCAGTTATAAACATATAGCTTGAATCTTTAACCATAAAAATCCAATCTGTCATAGCTGGAGAATAGACAGCTCCTCCTGCTGTTGTTCCCATGATTGCGGTTATCTGCGGAATCACACCAGAAGCTGAGGCATTTCTAAAAAAAATCTCTCCATATCCAGAAAGAGCATCAACACCCTCTTGAATTCTTGCCCCTCCTGAATCGTTCATGCCAATAATTGGGGCACCTGCTTTCATTGCCATATCCATTACTTTGCATATTTTTTTTGCCTGCATTTCACCGAGGCTTCCAGCTCTTGATGTGAAATCTTGAGAATATGCAAATACTACACGACCATCAACTTTGCCATGACCCGTTATAACGCCGTCTGCTGGAATCTCTGTCTTTTCCATTCCAAAATTTACGCATCTGTGGGTAACGAACATATCTATTTCTCTGAAAGTTCCTTGATCAAATAGAATATTTAACCTCTCTCTTGCATTTAATTTTCCCTCTTCACGCCTCTTTTCAAGAGCTTTTGCCCCGCCCATTTCAAAAATTTTTGCTTCCCGTTCTTGTAAGTCTCTAATTTTATCTGCTGTGATTCCCATTTGTAATAACCTTTCCTTGTAAATAAAATGTGGTAAAATGTTTGATTAGAATCTGATTCAAAAAAAAATAATAACTATAATAATCCAAGTGTGCATTCTTACTAACATTGAGTTAAAATAGTGTCCAGAAAAATTCATCACTGATATTTAATCTCTGCTGCCTAAAAAACAGATAAATGTTCATTGGGTAGCAATTACTACTTAATTTTGAGGTAATTAATTTATGATAATAGATTTCCACACTCACATTTTTCCTGAAAATATCTGCAATTCACGCGAAAAATATTTTGATAATGAACCCGCTTTTAAGCTCCTTTACAACTCTGTTAATTCAAAAATGGTAGGGGTATCTGATTTAATCTGCTCAATGGACGAAGATGAGGTTAATCTATCTGTAATTTTTGGTTTTCCTTGGAAAGATGGTGATACAGCAATGCAAAACAACGATTATATAATGGAATCAGTTGCAAAATTTCCTAATCGCCTTAAAGGATTTGCATGTTTTGATTTAGATTGGAAAGGGGCTGCAAAAGAGACTGAACGGTGCATTAAAGGCGGTCTTTGCGGTGTTGGAGAGCTTGCTTTTTATCTCTCTGGAATAGATGATATTGCATTGCGGCAGTTAGAACCAATTATGGAGATATGCTTTAAATCTGGCAATTTGCCAATAATGATTCACACCAATGAACCTGTTGGGCATAAATATCCCGGAAAAACTCCAAATACTTTAGAGCAGATCTATAAACTTGCCGCCTCTTTTCCTGATAATAGAATTGTTCTTGCACATTGGGGCGGTGGGGTTCTTTTTTATAATCTCCTAAAAAAAGAGGCGAAAAATACTTTAAAAAATATCTGGTATGATACTGCTGCATCACCTTTTTTATATGACAGTGCAATATATCGAGTTGTTTGTGAGATGGGATTAGTTGATAAAATTCTTCTTGGCAGCGACTATCCTCTACTTAAACCATCACGATACTACAAAGATATAAACGAATCTGGAATATCAAATAAAGATAAGGGTAAAATTTGGGGTAATAATGCGGCGGTGCTTCTTGTATAAAGATAACTACAGAGATTTTCTTTCAGCTCCAATAAAAATAAGAGGAAAGGAAGTTAAGAATCGACTCTTTCTTGCCCCGATGGCAGGTCTTGGTAATGTTGCATTCAGAGAAATGGTTGCCGAATTTGAAGGATTTGGGCTTCTATTTACAGGTATGTGTAGTGCAAAGGCAGTTCCTCAGGAGAACAGAAATATCTCAAATGTCTTTAAATGGAGAGATGAAGAGTTACACTATCTGGTTTGTCAAATATTTGGAGCTGAACCAAAAGCAATGGCACTTGCAGCCAAACGAATCGAAAAAGAGGGATTTTTTGGGGTTGATTTGAATTTTGGCTGCTGTGCTGCGGCAATCTGTAAAAAAGGGAGTGGTGCAGCACTTTTAAAAGAGCCAGAGTTAGCAAAAAATATTGTTAAAGAGGTAAGAGATGCTGTCTCTATTCCGCTTTTTGTAAAGTTTAGAAGTGGTTGGTATGATAATCCTATTGATGCTGCAATGCACGCTGCAAAGATGGCAGTTATGTTTGAGGAGGCTGGAGCTGACGCTTTAGTCTTTCATCCAAGGGTTGCACCTGATAGGCGATTACGACCACCTAAATGGGAACATATTAAACTAATTAAAGAGGCTATTTCAATACCTGTCTTTGGGAATGGTAATATCTTTGAGCCAGCAGATTGCAAAAAGATGTTAAATATAAGTGGTTGCGATGGTATATCAATTGGACGCATGGCAGTTGCAAAACCTTGGATATTTTCAACAATTGCCAATGGATTCTTACCAGATAATGATATTTACCAAAAAACAGCTACACGTATGATAACACTTCTCTTAAAACATTATGATGAAAGAACAGCGGTTAAGATGTTTAAAAAGATTGTCCCTTATTATTCAGCGGGATTTAAGTTTGGACACAGCATAAGTAAGCAGTTACTTAGACCTGATAATTCTGGTGAAATATATAGAGTTATTGATGAACTTTTTACAAAATCTTCTCAAAATATAGAGACAATGGAACGTCCTAATCTTCATCTATTTTTATAAACACTGCTCTTTTTTTTTTAAGCACTGCTCTTTGAAATATCTGAAACAATGAAGATAAAGAACCTAATATGGAAATGATTAGGAATTGGTGTCAATCTTCAGAATTATTGATAACGATATGGTTTCCAAGGGTCTTCTCAAACTCATCATCTGTTATTTTTTCTATACTCTTATAAACCTTTTCAAACTCTTGGATAAGCGACTCTGCTAAAGGTGTCAACTTAGAACCACCTCCTTTAGAACCACCTTGCTTTTTAATAAGCAGAGGTAATCCAAGCCTTTTTTCAGTTGACTTAATCCTTGACCATATTGCCCGATAACCCATATTAAGTGCTTTTGATGCCCCAAGAAGAGAACCATGCTCTTTAATAGCATTTAACATTCTCAATCGTCCTAATCCAAAAACAACATTTCCATCGTCATCTTCAAGCCATATTTTTGAACGGGTATGGAATATCTTTTTTTTATGAGTCATAAAAAGCACCTTTTATTAATTTTGAAGTGGGTCAAACTAATACCTATCAAAATTAATATTACTTCCCCAAAAACATTTTGTAAACCAACTTATGAACCATATTACCATAAGGCGGATAGACAAATTTACCGCTGTTAAATTTTGGTTTTATAAGCACTCCTTTTGCTTTTGAAAATGTTAAAAAACCCTCATGCCCATGATACTGACCCATTCCTGATTCTCCAATTCCACCAAAAGGCAAATCATCTTGTGCTACATGAACAAGAGTGTCATTTATAAGGGCACCGCCGGAATGGGTATGAGTAAGCAGATGGTTTACTCGACTTTTGTCGTAATCAAAATAGTAAAGAGCTAATGGTCTTGGTCTTTGATTAACAAACTCTATTGCATCTTCAAGTTTATCGTAAGGAATAATAGGCAAAAGAGGACCAAAAATCTCTTCTTGCATAACTCTCATGTTGTAATCAACATTGAGAAGCAAAGTTACTGCAATCTTTCTTGAGTTGTTCCAAGTGCCATCAACCGTGTCATAAGGCTCTTGGGTTGGATTAAGAGCAATAACCTCGCCCCCTTTTGATTTTGCATCATCAATAAACTCTAAAAGCCTTGAGTATTCCTCTTTATTAATGATTGAAGAGTATTGAGAATTGTTTTTCATGGTTGGATACATCTTTTGAATAGATGCTTTAAAGAGTCTTACAAATTCATTTACTCGGGTTCTTGGGCATATAACATGGTCAGGAGCAACACAGGTCTGACCCATATTAAACACTTTACCAAATGCTATTCTCTCTGCTGCATCTTGCATTGGAAAATCTGAACTTATAATTGCTGGAGATTTACCACCAAGCTCTAAAGTTACAGGGGTAAGATTTGAAGATGCTGCCTTCATAACTTGACGACCAACAGATGTTGAACCAGTAAATACAAGGTGATCCCACTTTTTTTCAGCAAAAGAAGAGCCAGAACACTCATCTGCTGTCATAAGAGTTACATGATCCTCTTCAAAACAGCTTCCAATCATTGCTTGAAGTGTTATTGCGGTATTTGGTGTGCTTTTGCTCATGCGGATCATAACTCTGTTGCCAGCACCTAAAGCACCTGCTAATGGTCCCATTGAAAGATACATTGGATAATTCCAAGGCGTAATAACTCCCACCACACCAAGCGGTTGATAAATAACCATTGATTTAGCAGGCTGAAATAAAACTCCTGTTTGCCTATGAGATGGCTTCATCCACTTTGCCACTCTTTTTTTTATATAACGAATATCCTCAACAGAAGGTATAATTTCAGCAAGCAGGGTTTCATCTTTGGAGCGGCAGCCAAAATCCATATTTGCAGCAGTAATGAGTTTATCTTTGTATCTGATTATTCCCTGTTCAAGACGATCAAGATTCTCAATTCGCTCTTTGGCAGATGGCATAAGATTTTTATTAAACGCTGATTTTTGTGCTTCAAAAATGCGGTCGAGTTCGGGTATATTTGACATGTATCTATCCTTTAAAAATTTAGTAATATGACTTTAGATTAATTCCATTATAATATATTTCCTGCAAAACTTTAATTTACCCCTTGATTTTATTGGATAAAAAATGAGTTTTTTTAAAGGAAGATGAGTTTATGCAAAATCGACAAGTTTAAAAAGTTTTTGCAGAAACTAACCTATTCAGCAGGGAACTTCTACATCAATGACAAGACCACAGGTGCGTTTGTAGGGATTCAACCTTGTTGATGAAAGAGGCTTGATTTAAAAAAATAGATTTGGCAACTTTCAACAAGTTGCCAAATCTTTATATTTTACCTTTTCTATATTACTCCTCCTTACTTTTTAGATAGCTCTTCCAATGCATCTCTTGCCTGCTGGCTGCTCTCATAAATATATGGAGAAACATTACGTTTAGATAGCGAATCTCCCAATTTCATTCTCAGAAATGCACTGGTTGTGTAACGGGTTACACCGATATAGAATTTGTCAATGAGCCGTTTTACCATATCTGTATATGAATCTATCACATCTGGAACAATATTGAAATTATCATAATTCACTATTGTATATACTTTCCTACTCGCCCCTGACAATGTGTCTGTAACAGCCTTTTCAATATTATCAACATCTCTTTGTGATTTGATCGTGTGTCCCTCAAAATTGACAAAAAACAGGTTGTTAAGAGAGTCATAAAACAGCCTCTTTGCCAAAGGAACTGATAATAAATCCTCTTTGATTCCCATGATACCTGCTTGGAATATTCTTTTATCCATGAGCTGAAGAGTATCATCAATTATTGGAACAAAATCCATATTTGCAAGAATATCTTTCTCTATATCAATGCCTTGTGCAATTTCGATAAGTTTAAGACCTTTTTCAGTTAATTTAAATACACATCTTTCTGTAACGTATAAAACTGGCTGACATTTTTGAACAGCATAAGCACCGCTAAAAGTAATCTGCTCCACACTTTTTATAAATTTCTTAACTTTGCCCTCTTTATCAATCCGTAATCTTTCATCATTGACTGATATTTCTAAACCACCTGCTGTAAATGTGCCGACAAAGACTAATTTACGTGCATTCTGGCTGATATTGATAAATCCACCAGCTCCAGCTAATTTTGTGCCAAACTTACTGACATTTAGATTTCCTTCCTGATCAGCTTGGGCTAATCCCAAAAATGCAATATCCAAACCGCCTCCATCATAAAAATCAAACTGATAAGGCTGATCTAAAACAGCGGCAGTATTGACACCAGCACCAAAACTTAAACCACCAGATGGAAGTCCGCCTATTATCCCGGGTTCAGCAGTAAGGGTTACATATTCTAAAATTTTTTCTTCTCCAGCAATATTTGTAATACCCTCAGGCATACCGATACCCAGATTGATTACACAATTACCTTCAAGTTCAAAAGCAGCTCTGCGTGCAATAATTTTTCTATCACTCATTTCCATCTCTGGCATTGACTGCATTGGCATTTTTACTTCATGGCTAAAAGCTGGGTTGTAGGGAGATGCAAAGGTTTGCCAGTGGTTATGGGGGTTTGCAACAACTATACAATCTACAAAAATGCCCGGAATTTTAACCATTCGCGGGTTAATTGAACCAGCCTCAGTAATTCGCTCTACCTGAGCGATAACAAATCCATCAGAATTTTTAGCAGCCATAGCAATTGCAAGGGTATCTAAGGTGAGTGCTTCCCGTTCCATACTTATATTTCCATCAGTGTCTGCTGTAGTGCCTCTAATAATTGCTACATTAATAGGACGTGTTTTATAGGCAAGATACTCTTTCCCATCAAAATGGACGAGTTCAACAATATCTTCCTTTGTAATGCTATTTATCTTTCCTCCGCTTTTTCTTGGATCCACAAAAGTGTGCATTCCAACAGTAGTTATTGTCCTTGGTTTATGAGATGCAATATCTCGATACATCTGAGTTAGGACTCCTTGCGGCAGATTATAAGCAAAAATCTTATTTTCAAGTGCTAATTTCTGAAGTTTAGGAGCAAGCCCCCAATGTCCGCCAATTACAGTTTTTAGCAATCCCTCTTGAGCAAAATGATTCAATCCCCTATCTTTCCCATCTCCCATGCCGGGTGAATAGATTAAAGTTAGTTCACAAGGCTTGCCTGTCTCAAGAAAGGTCTCCTTAATTCTAATTGCAATATCTTCAGCAAAACCAGCTCCCACAAAACCGCCAACAGCAACGGTATCTCCATCATGAATGAGACGCACAGCTTCATCTAAATTTACTACCTTTCCCTTTTTAATATCTATAGGAGACATTTTTGATAAAAACGGATGAATCGAAAGGTCTCCAAAAGGATGAATATCTTCTGACATAAACTTTCTCCTATTTACAAATTAATAGAGTTCCTGCAAAACTTGAATTGACCACTTGATTTTACTGGCAAAAAATGTTTTTTACAAAAGCCTGCAAGTTCCATCTGGCTGTAATCATGTGATTCCAACACTGAACCCTATTATCTATTTTGAATTACCGTTCTCTGTGTCTGGTTTTGCCACTCCATAACTGGACGAATTTTAAGAATATTATCTAATCTATCCTGAGATTTTAACCTGTTGTAAATATCAACCCATGCACATGGAATATTGCTACTAATTTCACAATTACCCTTGTTTGTTCCACCACATGGACCGTTAAATAACCCCTTTGCACATCGTGTTACAGGGCAGACTCCACCTGTAAACCCAACAACACAATCTCCACAGGCTCTGCATTTTTCTTCATAAACTCCAATCTCACGGTCAATGCCAATTGCAATGGTGTTGACTGCTGGAAAAATCGGGGTGGCGGAATAAATTTCTGCCATATACTGGGCACCTGCCCCACAAGCCATTGATAGCACGGCATCAAAATCTTTTATAAAGCTGCGTATCTCCTCAATAAATGTGATATTACACTGACGTTCAACTGTATAACCTCTTGCAACTCTTGAAGATAGTTCTGATTTAAACAAGATATTGAGATTTACACAAAGCCTCTCAACCTCCTTTTGCCCACCTCCAAGACAGACAGAAGCACAGCCACCACATCCAAGCACTAAAATATTTTTAAATCCTTCTATTGAATCAACAATTTCATTGAAATTCTTCTCTTTTATTTTAATCATTTCATCTCCGTAAGAGGCTGGTTTTCTGAATAGGAGTGATATACTCCTTGAGTTCTCAATATTCTTCGTCCAATTGCTAAAAGCTCAGGAATATTGATTCCAAGAGGGCATGAACATCTGGTGCATAAAACGCACCTTTTCCACAATGTTTCTCTCATTTCGTAAAGCTCTTCTATAGTTACCTTCCCCTTTTTTTTGTAGATTACACCAAGAGAGGTAATAAATTTGTGAGATGGCATGTGTTCTGTTACCTGCTCTTTGCTTCTGTAAAGAAAACAGCTATCTGCACAGAGCGTGCAGTGGGCACAAACTTTCAAGGCTGTTGCTATCTTATCCTTTTTCTCTTTCAATATTGCATTGATCTCTTCAACACAAACATTTTTGTTAATCTCAACTAAATCTTGCTGCCCAGAAGAAGGCTCATCTTGTTCAAACACTATACTATGGTTAGATGTCATTTTATTTTTTTAATCCTTAAATTTTCAACTCGTTGGCTCTTAAACCATTATTCATCAATACAACACGGACAATAATAAAATAGATCATGTGTATGAATTTAGTAAAAGGTATGGAGATAAGCATTATCTCTCCTGCCAATATGTGAAGATGAATCATTAGTGTATAATTAAATATCTGATGATGGGCCATAAATCCTGTTAAAAAAGGGGCAACCGCAATTGCAAGCATGATGTAATCGCCCCTTGTTGTTATGGATTTAACCAATGGGATAGTCAATCTTCTAATGAGAAAATAGAGGCAACAAAGAATGACAATCAAAGTAAGGGTTGTTGAAACTTCAGAAGATAAGCTGGGAAAAGATACCCCTAAAGCTGACTCAAAGAGAACATTATGCCCCAAAACCAGAAAAGGTGAAAAGATCAATAATAAGTGGAATAACGTTGTAATAAACATTGTCAGAGGGTATCGCCCAAATAGTGAATATTTTAACATAGCCAATTTGTAGATAAGTGAATTGAAATCAGGAAGGTGTCTAAATAGCTTTTTAATAGATAGCTTTTTCGTATTGACAATTAGCTTCTCCTCTCTTTTTACACCTGAGTATGAGATGGCATTTAGGTGTGTCATACTTCGTTTAATAGAAGGATAAAGCTGAATAATTTGAAATATAGTGCCTACTATAAATAGCACAAAAGATGTCCAGACCATAGGTCCGCTGATAATTTGATATAAAGACATGATATTTTCCAAATAACTCTTAATAAGGTTAAATATAAACTAACAAATCTGCCCAATATATACTGTGCTAGTCTAATTCTATTTTGACCGATAGAATATAATAACTATTTTATTTTGAACTATAATTTATTTTTTCATAACACGCCGTGTCATAAAATTCAACTTCAAACTAATCACAAATAAATCTACTTGACTTTAACAAAATCAGGTGTTATTTATTTTGTTAAATACTGACTGACTAATCAGTTTTGTAAATTTATTTTGC
This sequence comes from Desulfamplus sp., assembly GCA_015231615.1. Taxonomy (GTDB): domain Bacteria; phylum Desulfobacterota; class Desulfobacteria; order Desulfobacterales; family Desulfobacteraceae; genus Desulfamplus. The sequence continues at coordinate 20,661 of JADGBE010000032.1, forward strand.
TATTTTATTAATTTTATAATCTTTTTAAATATAATGGGGTCTAATTGCCAAAAATATCAAAAAACAGTGAGGGGTTGTCCAAAAAAGAGGAGATATTAAATGCTGCTATTATTTTGTTTGCAGAGCAGGGATTTAGCAACACTTCCATCACAGAGGTGGCAAAAGCTACTAATGCTTCAACCGCCAATGTGTTCTATCACTTCAAAACTAAAGAGGAACTTTTTCTTGCAGCTCTTCAAAATGTGAAAGAGGGGATAATAAGCCATTTTGATGAATATTTTCGAGACAGAGAGTTTGAAAATGGTCTTAAGATGATGGAGGAGATAATTGCTTACTATTTATACCTTGCAGGGGCAATGGGGCAGTGGTTTCTGCTTCTTCATAGCCACTATCCTTATAGATTGGCATTGGTAAATGAGGTTTGTAGAGAGCATCTTGAAAAAACTTATAATAGCCTTGTGGAAATTTTTGAAAAAGCTGTGGTTAAGGGAAAAGAAGATGGAAGTATTGCTGATGTTGATTCAAGAAAGACGGCTTTGGTTATTTTCTCAATGATTGAAGGGGTTGTTAGATTCAAAATTTATAATTTGTATGATTCAGGAGTGCTGTTTGCTGAATTGATAAAATCTTGCAACAAGATTTTAAAATATAAGGAGTAAAAATTATGGTTCTTGTTATAGGTCTTGGTTTTACTTCAAAAACCGATGGCATGAAAATTAGAAATAATAAAAACATTCAAACAAACAGGTGGTTAAATGCAAATTATTACAAAAATATTTCCGTTTCTTACATGGTTCAAGGGCTACAACCTTGACAGTTTTAAAATCGATTTTATTGCTGGTATTACAGTTGCGTTGGTGTTGATCCCCCAATCAATGGCGTATGCCCAGCTTGCTGGAATGCCTTCATATTATGGGCTTTATGCAGCTTTTTTGCCCCCAATGCTTGCTTCACTTTTTGGTTCAAGCAGGCAGCTTGCAACTGGTCCTGTTGCTGTTGTCTCTTTAATGACGGCGGCATCGCTTGAGCCTCTTGCAACTGCTGGCAGTGAAGGCTACATTGCCTATGCAATTTTACTTGCCCTTATGGTTGGAGTGTTTCAGTTATCGCTTGGAATTTTAAGGCTTGGAATTGTTGTAAATTTTTTGTCTCACCCCGTTGTCAACGGGTTTACAAATGCAGCAGCAATTATTATTGCATCTTCTCAACTCTCAAGCATGTTTGGTGTCTCTGTTGATAGCTCTGAACACCACTATCAGACAATAATTAATGTATGCAAAGCAGCGGCTCATTACACCCATTGGACAACCTTTGTGCTTGGAATATTTGCTTTTATGGTGATGTATATTTTAAAGAAATTTTATCCCAAGATTCCAAATGTCCTTGTAGCTGTAGCTATCAGTATCATAATTTCGTGGGCTATTGGATTTGAACACAATATATCATCTCCGTTATCTGCAATCCAATCTGATGAGGTTAGGGCAGATATTCAAATCTTTAACAGCCTCACATCTGAACTTACCCCGTTGGCTGATCAGAGAAAAAAAACAGGCATAACTATGGACGAGGCAAAACAGGTTCATGATCCAATTGGAGTTCTTGATGCAGAACATGATTTGCAGGTTATTAGCGTAAAAATGAATAAAATAAAGCACGAAACAGCCGTGTATCGTAAAAAACTAAGAGACGTGTTTTTTGTTGCTATTCCTGAAGAGCCTAACGCTGTTGATTCTCTTAAAAAAGATGATTCTACAAATAAAACAGGTTTAATGACCTTTTATATTAAAGGCACAGAGCCAGTTGGAGCCAAAAGTGATGGCAGAACATGGCGTATAAAGATTGGCAATCGTCCAATTGATCTTAATAAAGTTACAATGGTTGGAGGTGGTGCAGTTGTAGGAAGCATACCTAAAGGAATTCCATCATTTGATGTCCCTAAAATTGATATGAAAGTTGTTATAAAGCTCTTTCCATTTGCTGCAATTATATCTTTGCTTGGATTTATGGAAGCAATATCAATTGCCAAAGCAATGGCAGCAAAAACGGGTCAAAGGATAGACCCAAATCAGGAGCTTATCGGACAAGGTGTTGCCAATATTTTGGGTTCAATTGGCAGAAGTTATCCCACTTCTGGCTCTTTTTCGCGTTCTGCTGTAAACCTCCAAGCTGGTGCTATAACAGGTCTTTCAAGCGTCTTCACAAGTCTTGTTGTTGTAATTACAATGCTCTTTTTGACTCCGCTTCTATACCACTTACCACAATCAGTTCTTGCCTCTGTCATTATGATGGCAGTAATCGGGCTTATCAACGTATCTGGTTTTGTCCACGCTTGGAAAGCCCAGTGGTATGACGGGGCAATTTCTGTTATAACCTTTATTGCTACCCTTGCTTTTGCCCCGCATCTTGACAAGGGAATTATGGTTGGAGTAGTTCTTTCTCTTAGTGTATTCTTATATAAAAGTATGCGTCCAACAGTGCCATCGCTATCAAGGCATGGAGATGAAGATGTCTTTAGATGTGCTGTAACTCATGGGCTTAAAGAGTGTGAATATATGGATTTAATAAGATTTGATGGACCACTGTTTTTTGCCAATGCAAGTTATCTTGAGGATCAGATAAATGATCGCTTACTTAAAAAGCCAACTCTAAAACATATAGTCATTGTATCCAATGGAATTAACGATATTGATGCATCTGGCGAAGAGGTAATTTCGCTTCTTGTTGATAATATAAGAAGTTCGGGGCGAGATATATCTTTTAGCGGCGTAAATGAATCTGTTTATAAGGTGTTTGAACGCACACATATTATTGCCAAAATCGGAAATGACCACATATATCCAACAATGGCAAAGGCAGTTTGTGATATTCACCCAGTTACTCATACAGAAGGGCAAGAGCTTGCATGTCCGCTATCAAGAGCTTGTTCGTTGGTATAATGCTTTACTTTTAAAATGTCTTGTCTTTAAAATTGTATGTTTTAATTATAATTTTAAACATTAGAAGTTAGAGATAGCTAAATAAAAGGATTTTTATGAAACATAAAATCAACCCTATCGTAGATTGTGTATTTAAAGCATTGCTTGGCTCTGAAAAAAATAAGAATCTCCTAATCCATTTTTTGAATGCAGTAACAGGGTTAAAAGATGATGATGAAATTACCGATGTTGTAATTATGAATCCCTACAATGACCGTGAGTTTATAGAGGATAAGTTGTCTGTTGTTGACATAAAAGCCAAATGTCAAAATGATTTTAAGTATCAGATTGAAATTCAGCTTGCTGTTTATTCAGCACTTCCATCAAGGATAATTTATAATTGGTCTACAATTTACCACTCACAAATTACCAAAAAAGGGGCTTATTCTGAATTAAAACCAGTATTTTCAATCTGGATTCTTGACAGCCCTCTTTTTAAAGAGGCAGATTCTTATCATTTGGCATTTGGCATACATGATCTAAATAATAATATATCTTTAAGTAACCATCTTAAAATTCATCTGCTCCAGTTATCGCTTTTTGACGAATACAAAGATATTTGCAATGAGACAGAACGCTGGTTATATTTCCTAAAACAGGCGGAACACCAAGATATTAATAATCTTCCAGAGGTTCTTCAAACAAAGGAGATGATACAGGCTATGGAAACATTACAAGATTTTTCAGAAAATCAGAAAAATTATCTGCTTTATCAGAGCCGAATTGATGCACAGATAGAACGCAACACATGGGAATTAATGGTAAGAGAGGCTCAACAGCAACTCAAAGAGGCGGATAAGCAACGCCAAGAGGCTTTAATTCAATTAGATGCTGAACGTCAGGAAAAGGAAAAAGAGAAAAGAGAAAAAGAGCAGTATTTAAAACTTCTTAAACAAAAAGGTATAGATATTGACTCAATTTCTTTAGATGAAGAGCAGCCAGCTTATAAAAAATCCCAAAAGCTAACATATAAAAAGAGCTAACATATAAAAAGAGCTAACATATAAAAAGAGCCAACATATAAACTAATATAAAATATAGGATAATATCATGCCAGTGATTACAATATTCAGCGGCAGCTTCTGCCATGAAGATGCCATTGTCAAAGATTTGGTTAAGGCAGCAGGTTACAACCTGACAAATCAGCAGGAAATTGTCAAAAAGGCAAGCAGCCTCTCAAAAATAACTGAGGCAAAGATAACAGAGGCATTTATGGAAAAGACCTCTATTTTCAATAAGTTTACCCACGAAAAAGAGCGGTCAACTGCCTATCTTAGACTTGCACTTGCTGATTTTCTTCAAACTATTGGAAGCGGTTCATCAGTTGTTGCTGGATTTCCTGTTCACCTTATTCCACGCGATATAAACCATGTTCTTAGAACGTGCCTTATTGCTGATATAAAATATAGAGTTAAAACCGCCTCAATAGAGCAATCAGGACAATCTGAAAAAAATGCAATGAAGCTAATAAAAGAGCATGACAAGAACAGTTCTGCATGGGTCAAGAGTATCTTTTCAATTGAAGACCCTTGGGACATCTCAATTTATGACATGGTGCTGCCAGTTGATAAAAATACCATTAAAGATACTGTCTCTTTGATTGTTGAAAAATCTAAAAGCGGTGCTGTTGAATATAACGAAAGGTCAAAGGGTGCTGTTCGAGACTTTCACCTTGCAGCACTTGTTGAGACAGCTTTGGCAGATGATGGGCATAATATTGGTGTAAGTGCTAAAAATGGTGCTGTTAAATTAACCATCAACAATAATGTTCTTATGCTCAAAAAACTTGAGGAAGATATTAAATCTATTGCTCAAAAGGTTCAGGGAGTAACTTCAGTTGAGACCGAAATTGGCAAAAATTTTTATCAAGCAGATATTTATAGAAAATATGATTTTGAGATTCCGTCAAAGTTACTTTTAGTTGATGATGAGAGAGAATTTGTCCAGACACTTTCAGAAAGATTGCTTTTAAGAGATATGACATCTGCGGTTGCATACGATGGCGAATCAGCTTTAAGCATTGTTGATGAAGACGAACCAGAAGTTATGATTTTAGATTTGAAGATGCCGGGTATTGACGGCATTGAGGTCTTGCGAAAGGTAAAAGCCACCAAACCAGAGATTGAGGTGATTATTCTTACAGGTCATGGTTCTGAAGCAGACAGGAAAATTTGTATGGAGCTTGGAGCATTTGCCTATCTTCATAAACCAGTTGATATTGACCTTTTGAGCCAAACCCTGAAACAGGCAAATGAAAAGATAAAGAATAATCTAAAAAAATAGTGAAATTGAAGAGGGGAAGCATGTCCATAGCTCAATATTTTAAACCAGCATTTTTAGAGCGTCCTTCGCCAGATAATACTGTGTATAAACATACATTTAATTTTCGTAAAATCTGGAAGATGACTGTCTTGATAACTGCTGCAGTGGCACTGATTCCCCTGATCTCAATTACAGCAATAGACTATAATGTTACCCAAAAAGCTATAGAATCTGAAATTCTGTTAAGAGTTGGAAGAGTTGCATCAAATACAAAACGGTCAATTGACTTTTTTTTAGCAAAACATAAATCAGTTTTAGATTTTCTTATTAATGACAATACATTTGAGGAACTTAAGGAAGTTGGACGTCTGACAGAGATTCTAAAACATCTTAAAACAGGTTTTGGAGGATTTGTTGATATTGGTGTTATCAATTCTAAAGGCATTCAGACTGCATATATTGGTGATTATAAACTTGAAGGAAAAGATTACAGCACTCAACCTTGGTTTAAAAAAGCAGTTGAACAGGGGGTTTATATAAGCGATGTGTTTCTTGGTTTTAGGAATCAGCCTCATTTTGTCATTGCCATTAAGCGGATTTATTCTATAGACGCAGATCGAAAATCGTCAATGGCAAAATATAGTGTATCAACCCCAATCCTTGAACAAAAAACAGAAAAGGATTTTTATCTACTTCGTGCAACCATTGACGCAGAGCATTTTAATGAGCTTCTTTCTGGTTTAGAGTTAAGTGGCATGGGAGATGCCTTTATCATTAATCACAGTGGAATAATACAGACCCCAAGCAGAATTCACGGTGATGTTTTAAAAAAGATTGATATTCCTATTCCTGAATATTCTGACCACACAGAGGTAAGAGAATATATGGATTCAAGGAAAAATACCAATATTGTTGGATATGCCTACATACCAGACACAAATTTCATATTAATGATTGTCAAGAACAAGGTTCAACTTATGAAATCGTGGTATAGCACAAGGTCAATTTTGATTATATTCCTTGCCTTAAGCATTACAATTATTCTTGGTGTTATATTGTCTATGACAACCTATCTTGTGAGTAACCTTTACATTGCTGACAAAAAAAGGGCAATGGCAATGCACAGAATAGGTTATGACAACAAAATGGCAACCATTGGCAGACTTGCGGCTGGAGTTGCCCATGAGATAAACAATCCGCTTGCTGTAATCAACGAAAAAGCAGGGCTTATCAAGGATATGTTTATCTATCAACACAAATACGATAAAGACGAAAAACTTATCAATCTTGTTGAGTCTGTAATATCGTCAGTTCAACGGTGCGGAAATATCACCCACAGACTTTTAAACTTTGCACGACATCTTGAGGTCTCAATAAAGTCGGTAAATATCAAAAATTTAATTGACGATGTTTTGGGTTTTCTTGGCAAAGAGGCTGAATATAGAAGCATCAAAGTTATTGTTGATATTCCTGATAGTCTTCCTGATATGGTGTGCGATAGAGGCAAGATGCAGCAGATATTCTTAAATCTTATCAACAACGCATTTGCAGCAATAGAATCTGACGGAACTTTAAAAATAGAGGCACATCAAAAAAATAGCCAATTTTGCATAATTACAGTAAGCGATACAGGCTGTGGTATCAGACCCGCTGATTTGGAGCTAATTTTTGAACCTTTCTACACAACAAAAGCCTCAAAAGGCGGAACAGGGCTTGGGCTTTCAATAACTTATGGGCTTGTAAGTGAAGCTGGCGGCTATATAAATGTTGAGAGTGAAGTGGGCAAAGGAACTCGCTTTATTGTAACGCTGCCTTACAAACACCATACAGGAAAAAAGGAGAAGAAGATCGCGAATGGTTTATAATTACTCTATGATTTTAGTGAAGTTTTATCATACAGCTAAAAAGGAGGAAAAGGTTGAAAATACTATTAGTTGATGATGAGGCAGATTATGTCTCAACTTTAGCAGAACGGCTCTCCTTCAGAGGAATTGAGGCAAAATGGGCATCAGGTGGTCAGGATGCTTTGAAATATCTTGAAACTGACAGTTATGATTTAGCTGTGCTTGATGTGAAGATGCCAAAAATCGGGGGTCTTGAGCTAAAAAAGGAGATTGAAAAAAAATATCCTGACATGAAATTTATATATCTGACTGGTCATGGCTCTGAAGATGACTACCAAAAGGGAGTTGCTGATTCTGTCCATTATCTTATCAAACCAGTTAATATTGACGATCTTATAAAAATGATGAACAAAGTGATGGAAGGAAAAGATTAATGGGCGGGCAAATTGAAGGTTTAAACAAGTTAGATTTAGAGGGTAAAGGCTTACAGTCTTATGATTTGCAATATAGTGGTTTGCAATATTTTGGTGCAATGTCTGCCTCTATTGCCCATGAGATTAAAAATGCCCTTGCAATTACCAATGAAAATGCAGGTCTTTTGGAAGATTTAAGCCTTATCTCAATAAAAAATGGACAACCGTTAGATTCTGAAAGGGTTGCAAGGCTTTCAAGAAAGGTGATGGAGCAGATAAAACGAGCAGATACCATTGTAAAAAAAATGAGCCAGTTTGCCCATTCTGTTGATGATCCTGTCAAAGTTGTGAGTCTATCTGAAGTTGTAGAGCTTACGCTTGAGCTTGGAAGACGCACCGCTTCAACAAAGAGTATAACTCTTGCACCTGTTAGTTGTGATTTTCCAATCTCAATTGAGACAAACCCATTTTTGCTTATGAACCTTTTGTGGATTGTAATCAAATCAGCATTCAAAAGGGTCAACAGTGATAAAAAGATTGAAATTGCACTATCAAAAGAAGATAAACAAGCCAAAATCATCATAAAGCACCTTGTTTTTTATAATATTATGACTTGTCAGGAAAATATCGGCTCACCAGATTTAGAGCAGGAAAAAAGGATAATTCACCTTGCAGATTGGCTTAATGCAAAAATTGACATGAATAACGAAGATAAAATTATCATAACTATCAGTCCCATTAAACAAATAACAAAATCAACAATCGCAAATTAAAATAAGGAGAATAAAAATGTCTGAAAAAATACTATTAATTGACGATGAGACAGAATTTCTTGAAATTATGTCAGAGCGTATGCAAAATAGAGGCATGAATGTTACTACCGTAGCATCAGCAAAAGATGCTTTAAAAAAAGTTCAAGATGAGAATTATGATGCCATTATTGTTGATCTTATGATGCCTGAAATGGACGGACTTGAGACGCTCAAAGCACTAAAGAAGATAAATCCAGAGGTTCAGATAATCATGCTGACAGGTCATGCAACTGTTGAGAAAGGTATTGAGGCAATGAAACTTGGGGCAATGGATCTGCTTGAAAAACCTGCGGATTTAAACAGCTTAAGCGAGAAAATCCACAAGGCAAAGGCACGCAAGATGATCCTTGTGGAGAAAAAGACTGAAGAGAAGATAAAAAATATAATTAGCTCAAAAGGGTGGTAATTAATTTGAGGTTTTAATTTTATTTATCGTCCGTAGTTGTAGGGGTTAAGCATGCTTAACCCCTACAACTACACCAACCCCTACAAAGCTATAGGCTAATTTTTACTTAAGCCCTCTTAAGAGGGCTTCTTTTTATAACTTAGCCGAGGGCTTTAGCCCTACGGCGGTGGTTTGGTTATCGGGGCGGTTCAAATCTCAATTATCCCTTTAAACACAGAGTTTGCAGGTCCTGTTTTATAGACATGATTATCTGATTCCCGCCACTCTATATCAAGAGTTCCACCTTTTAGATGCAGTTTTACCTTTCTTGCAGCTTTCCCATTCAGGCTTGCTGCAACCATTGCAGCACAGGCTCCTGTGCCACATGCAAGTGTCTCTCCCGCCCCTCTTTCCCACACAAGCATATTCATCTGAAGTCTATCAATTATCTGAATAAACTCAACATTGGTCTTTTGAGGAAAACTTGGGTGATTCTCAATAGCTTTGCCGTAAAGTTCAACTTTTGTGGTGTTTAGATCATCAACAAATATCACGGCATGAGGGTTCCCCATAGAAACAGCAGTTATATTTAATATTTCTCCATTCACATCAAGAGGCACGTTTACTGCTTGATTATTATTATGGGTTTCTTTGCATATAAAAGGAATCTTTACGGGGTTAAGTATTGGCTCTCCCATATCTACACATACAGATTTAACCTTGCCAGAATCCTCTGTGATTATTTCAGGAATAACACTACCAGCACGAGTTTCAACAGTAAATCGTTTTTTGATGATTATTCTGTTTTCAAAAAGATATTTTGCAAAACATCTCATGCCATTACCGCACATCTGAGCTTCTGAGCCATCGCAGTTAAAAATTCTAAATCCAATATCCTCTTTTGATGAATTTAATAAAATAATAATACCATCTCCACCAATTCCAAAATTACGAGAGCATAGTTTAATTGCAAGTTTGGCATATCCGCCAATATAATTTGCTGATATTTGACCATCTCTATCATCTAACACGATGAAATCATTGCCAAGACCTTCCATTTTTTCAAATTCAACTTTCACTTTTTTTCTCCCAATTCAAACTACTTTAATATTTTTATGACCTCTTTTCCAATAAGATTAACCTGCCACTTTCTTATGCCATTTATCTGCAAAAGCTGCTCTTCAGATAAAGGTTTGGCAAGAACAACTGATGCAATAGTAGCATTGCTAAGTAGAAAACCAGACTCAATACCTGTTTTTTCACTTAAAGAGTCTCGTAAACTTTTTAAGTCATTTACTTTATCTTGTGCCAATGATTGTGCTTCCAACATCTTTTTTCTTGAAGATAGTCGTGTATTATCATTAATATTATTTTTAGATTCATTAGCACCATTTTTACATGACAATTTTGTTTGAATACCTTGAGTAACTGCTTTAATACAACTCTCTCCATACATTGAAATCTGTTTTGGGCTTAAAGCATTGGTCTGCTTAAGCTCATTCATATTTTTAGGCTTTCTGGCGGTCAGAGTTGTTATTGATTCTGAGCTTATTATTTTAAATAGAGGTATGTTTTTCTCTTCAGCAATTTTTGCTCTCATTTGAAGCAAAGACTCCAAAACAGCAAGATTCTCTTTACTCATTTTGCCAGAACCTTTGAATTTTGTAAAAAGAGGGGTATCTTCATGTTTGTCATAACGCACTTTTGTTTGAAGTTCAAACTCCTCCATTGCCCATGATAGCCTTCCAATATCAATCAGCTTGTTTTTTAAGATTTCAGAAAGCTCTATAAGATGGGCAACATCGTTTATGCTGTATTCAATCATCTGTTTTGAGAGGGGACGCTGAGACCAATCAGTTTTTTGAAATCTTTTGTCAAGATTCAAGTTAAAGTGTTTTTTAAGAAGGGCAGCAAGGCTTCTTTTCTGTATCCCAAGAAATCTACATGCAATTTCAGTGTCAAACAGATTGCAGATTTTAATATCAAAATCTCTATCAAGGCTTCTGATATCAAAGTCTGCCCCATGAAAAACCTTTGTTATTGAAGGGTTTTCACAAATTGGTTTTAATGGTGAAAAATCAGCAATGGTTAGAGGATCAACTAAGTAATTTTTTTTAGGGGAAGCCATCTGAACCAAGCAAACCCTCTCTTTAAAATGGTGCAAAGAGTCTGCTTCAATGTCCATTGCAATCTTGTTGTGCAATGCAATATCTTCACATTGGTTCTTTAATTCTTCATTCGAGCTTATCAGGGAGTATTCAATCATTTTTTTTCTTGACCGTTTCAGGCTGTTGCCTTAATCTTTTGATTTTTTATGAACTTTTATCAATTTCTATAAATTTTCAAAATTGTTAAACTTCTTAATAACCCAATAGTTATTAACTTTTTAATAACCAACAATAGGTAATGGATTGTAAATAATGAACAGTGAATCAGTAAATAATGGGGCAGAAAATAGTGAATCAGTGGTTAATATAACACTTCCTGATAATAGTATAAAGGCTTTTGAATCATATCCTAACGGAATGGATGTTGCTATCTCCATTTCTGAAGGTTTTTCAAAAAATTGTGTTGCAATGGAGATAGATGGCAAGCGTCTTGATTTGAACCAGAAAATCAAAGAAGATTGCCATCTAAAATTTATCACCACAAAAGATAAAGAGGCTCTTGAAATACTTCGTCATAGTTCTGCCCATGTAATGGCAGAGGCTGTGCAAAATCTCTATCTTGATGCCGTTCTCACCATTGGTCCTGTTGTTGAAGATGGTTTTTATTATGATATTGATATGAAGCCAATATCTGAAGAGGATTTTCCAAAAATTGAAGCTGAGATAAACAACATCATCAAGGCAAAGAAAACTTTTGAACGAAAAGTTGTAACCAAACAGCAAGCCTTAGAGATATTTAAGAGTAATCCATATAAAACAGAGCTTATAGACGAGCTTGTAGATCAAGAGATTTCTCTTTATCAGCAAGGCGGATTTACAGATTTGTGCCGTGGTCCTCACATTCCTAATACAGGCATGATAAAGGGGATTAAACTTATGAAGACCTCTGGTGCATATTGGAGAGCTGATCAATCCAAAGCACAGCTTCAAAGACTTTATGGCACAGCGTTTTTTGATAAAAAAGAGCTCAACGCATATCTGCATTTAATTGAAGAGGCAAAAAAAAGAGATCACAGAAAAATTGGTACTAAACTTGACCTTTACAGCTTTCATCAAGAGGCTGCTGGTATGCCGTTCTTTCATGCAAAAGGTATGGAGATGTGGAATGTGCTTTTAGAGTATTGGCGTGAAGAGCATAAAAAAGCAGGCTATGTTGAGACAAAAACTCCTGTAATGTTAAGTCGCCATCTATGGGAGCAAAGTGGTCATTGGGAAAATTATCGAGAAAATATGTACACATCTGTAGTTGATGAAGAAGAATATGCAATTAAACCCATGAACTGCCCGGGAGGCATGATCCTTTATAAAACAGGCTCTTACTCTTATCGCGATCTACCATTAAGAGCTGGAGAGATAGGACTTGTTCATAGACACGAAAAATCAGGGGCTTTGTCTGGTCTTTTTAGAGTTAGAGCATTTCATCAAGATGATGCCCATATCTTTATGACCCCCGAACAGATTGAAGGAGAGATACTTGGAGTTTTGAATCTTGTAGATAGAATTTATAGCCGCTTTGGTCTTGGGTTTCATTTGGAGCTTTCAACCCGTCCCAAAAAATCAATAGGCTCTGACGAACAGTGGGAAGCTGCAACCAATGGATTGAAAAATGCCATGAATAAATATGGCAAAGATTATGTAATAAATGAGGGAGATGGTGCATTTTACGGACCTAAAATTGATATTCACATAAAAGATGCCTTGGGAAGAACGTGGCAGTGTGGAACTATTCAGCTTGATATGGCTTTGCCAGAGCGTTTTGATCTCTCTTATAAAGGAGCTGATAATGAAAAACATCGTCCAATTATGATTCACCGAGTTATTTATGGCTCAATTGAGCGTTTCTTTGGAATCTTGGTTGAACATTTTGCTGGAAAATTTCCGTTGTGGCTGTCACCAGTGCAGGCGGTCATTCTTCCAATTAATGATGAACTTGCCCCCCATGCCAATGATGTGAGTCGCCAATTAGCAGATAATGGTATCCGCTGCGAGGTTGATACAAGAACCGAGAGCTTGAAAAAGAAAATCAGAGATGCTCAAGTTAATTACACCCCTCTTATAATTACAATTGGAGAGAAGGAGCGGGAATCTTCAACACTTTCTGTCAGAACTCTTGATGGTAATGTTAAAATGGGGGTTACAATGGAAGATTTTATAGCCTCTGTGGTGAAGCACATTAAAAATAGGGTTCTTGAGGATATTGCTCTTTAATTTCGTTCCCTTCCTTAAATTTCATAAAATGTCAAATTGATAATTGATATAGTTAATGGAAAAACTAATCAAATTATCAATTTGCATCTTTATTTTTTTCTCTTTATCTTTTTCATTGGATTTTCTAACTATCTTTTATCCTTAACCTAAAAACCAAATTTTATTTAGTTGTGAGGCAATATATAGTTGCAACTCCTATAGAAAAATATAGAAAATTGCATTAAATGAGTTGATTGACTGTCAGTGGTTGTCCACTTATCTCTCGAAGCGTAAAGCTCAGTTCTAACCCATCAGATGCACTACGAACAT